>JBMNOG010000009.1:0-41765 GCA_050942955.1 Patescibacteria group bacterium
ATCCACTTCATTTAATCCAAGCTTGTTGGCTGTAACAGCGTAGAGTCTGGCTTTTTCTGCTTCTAAATGGATGTTTTGAGAATTATTTACTCGTAAAAAATCGAGGGTCACTACCTCGCGGCCTGATACAAGAAGATCTTGAGCAAGATTGTCAGCACAATTAGAGGCTCCAGCAAAACCAGGAAAATAAATAGTTGGAAGAGAGTCCGGGCAAGGGGTTTCGGGAAAAATTCTGGTAACATAAACATGACTATCGCCAGTTTCTAGTGTTGTTTTTTCGAGTTTTCCTGAAAACTGAATTTGGAAGTATTCTTGATTAAATTGCTCTTTCATTCATTATTCCTTCTGTAGTTACATATTATTGCGACTTACTTTGAATAAAACTCGCATATTTTGAAACTAATCCCTGTGCAATAAACGGTGATCTGAATATTCATTACCAAATAAACCTTTTCCGTTTATATAAAAGCGCAAGTTCGAGCTAATTCTACTTAAGACAAGCTCGATAAATTTATCTTGTTGAAGTTGTGAAACTAATCTCCTATTTGAGACTCTAACCGTAGACTGTGGAACATATATTGCAAGTCCATGTTTCTGAAGTTTGAGCATAAGATCAATATCTTCTCCTCTTGCTAACTCGGTATTGTAACCACCTTCCATTAAAGCATACTCTCTGTGGTATGCCATATTACAGGATGCTGCAAATCCTCGTTTTGGTACTAATTGTTTTATCCTTTTGTTCATCTCTGCAACACACTCATAAGTCACTGTAGCAATTTTTTCCAGAATAGTTAGTTTGGTTTCTGTCTGGAGTCTTGAATATCCAAAACTCATTGCCGCCGCTTCTTGACCAAGCGCTTTAAGATGCAACCCAATCCACTTCTCAGGCACAGCCGTATCTGCATCTGTTGTTAGAACATATGCACAACTTTCTGAAGTAGCATATAGGCCGGCTTGTCTCGCTGATCCAATACCTTTACGCGGTTCATCTATCACTTTAGCACCAAATTCCTGAATAATTTCTTTAGTAGCATCTGTGGAAGCATTATCTACAACCAAAATTTCACACCCATCTGAAACTCCAAATAAAGCCTGATTGATGGTTGCCAAAGCTAATGGTAGATACCGTTCTTCATTGTGTGCACATACAACAATTGCCGCTTCAGGTGAAGTTACGGAACTGTTAACTGAACGAATTCGCTCAGAATACTTTTGATAGAAGTCTATTTTTGCGGGTGAAGATGGATCAGGAGAACTTCTATCAAGATCATAATATTGTTTCCAGAGTTCTTTTTCGCAGCTCATTGCGATATTTTAATATTTAAATGAAGAAATTCAAGAAGAGCAGGTATGTCTTAATGATTGTCTGAAGCAGAAATTATCTTAAATTCTATTTAACAGCAATAACAAGGTAATAGTTATAGCCCTCGTTATTTTCAAACAATTCAACTTTAAAACCTGTACTAGTTAGTAATTTATATACCTCGCTATCTTTCGGAAAATCAGATAGTTTTAAAGAAATAGCGTTTTTTACATGATGAAGGCAGATAGACATCCGTGATTCATTATGACAAATAACAAGTTTACCGCCAGGTTTTAGTATTCTATAGCAATTAGTTAGTGCAGTTTTCTTATTATAGAAATGGGGAAACGTATTAAAAACGATAATACGGTCGAATAGTTGTTTTGGCTTGTAATGATGAATATCATCAACCTTAAATTCAACATTGTCCCATGTACTCAGTTTTTGCCTGGCAACTCTTACCATTTCCAAAGCAATATCCAGAAAAACAAGTAACCCTCGGCTTTTAAGCTTAATTAGTAAAAAGGGGGATAAATCACCTGTTCCACCACCTACTTCGAGAAGTTGGAATCCTGGCTTTATTTCGAACTGCTCAACTAGCGAAATAATCTTCTGCTTCTCAATTTCATCTGAAGTAAACTTGTTTTTGTAAGTTTTTGCTAAGTTGTTAAAAGTATTTATGATCGTTTTAGCTATGTTTTTGTCGGAATTAAACAATTTATCCATATGCATGTAGTGGAAAATGCTTGAGCAATAAAGAAGCTTAGTCTTTTAATTTTATAGATCTAGTTAGATTATATAGAGAATGTAATAATTATGTTTAAACTTGTACGAAAATAATATCGGCACAAATATTAAAAAATTTAAAAATGGAAGGTAGTTTTTTGGTTTAGTAAAGGTTGTAGTGGATGTAGAAATCAGGATAAATGAAATCATATAGACCTAGCCTCCTTTAATTTCCAATATAATTTCTTGTCTAGTCAGTTTTTCAGTTGAAGATTTTCATTCTTATAGTAATGTCTTTATTATTTCTCTAAATATTCAGCAGTTGCAACTTGCTTACATTATTTGGAATTCTTGCTACTTTTAAGCAAATTAGATGATGTAATTATTTAAGAGAAAAAGTTATTTATTAAACAATTCAATCATAATGTAAAATATGCATATTCTTTACTAAAAGATAGTTATGACAGAAAAGTATCACCATATTCCTCGGCGACTGGATAGAGCTTTCTTCCTTGTATTAAACGGGGATGAATATTCTTTCACTTATCCGGAGTCAAAATTTGAACGGTTTTGTACATACCTGGACAGTATAAAAAGGTGTTTTCCTCATGTAGCGGAATTTGTACGTAGAATTGGAGGATTCAACTATGACTTTACGGAAATTCCAGTGGTCGATGATTATAGTATAGAGAAACGTATAGGTGGAGGAGGACAACATGATGTTTTTCTGCTTACGTCCAAAGATCAAAACAAAAAACCACTTGTTTTGAAGTTTGACCATATAAGAGAAAGGTATGTCGAGGGAAGAAAAGCTGCCCTAAAACAGGTTAGAGAAGATTATGAGTATACTGATGAAGTTTTTGCTGATGTGCCTGGATTACTACTTCCTGAGAGTTTAATAGTTTGCGCAAGTCCAATGAGAAGAAGATCGTGTATTGCCATTTTACAGCCTTATATTGAACACATCAGAGATTTTAGAGAGGTTACTATTAGAGAATGGGAGCAGATGTTTGAGACATCTCCTAGCATTAGATTACAAGTACAAATGGTAAGAGATGCCATAGAATCCCGCTGGCTGAGGAATGATATTTTGCCAGATCTTGCAGGACAAAACAATCTAGTAATTAATGGAAAGGGATTAATTCTACTCGACTCTCTGCCGAGCAGACCAATTGGTAGCTGGGGTAATAAGTACAGAGAGAAGTTCAAACAAGCTTTCATCCAACTCGATGCTATCGCTGAGTTGTAGTTCACTAGGGGTGGATGACGAGATTCGAACCCGCGACCTCCGCTTCCACAGAGCGGCGCTCTAACCAGCTGAGCTACATCCACCATGTGCAACTAAAAAGATCAATGTGCAAATTCTGCATTTTTCATTGACCATTTTTTATTGACCACTAACTATTATACCTTTTTACGGGCTAGGAGGCAAAAATTCTGGCCGTTAAAAATGGAGAGATGAGTTTCACCCTTTGAAGCAAAGTAAAATGTATCTACTTGATAGCCTACTTGCTTAACCAATCCTATTAGTTCACCAGGAAGGTAGGCTTTGCAAAACCTATTAACTGTTTTAGTGTTTTTCGTACCATTAGAAACAGAGTAGGGTACCCAAACGTAACTTAAGTTTCCGTAATCAATCTTTTTATGAAGCTGTTTTACGTGATTAGACCAAAAACGGGTTTGCCACAAATTCCAAACCGAAATAACCACAAATCCACCTGGTTTCGTATGTTGATACATCTGCTGGAGAACAGTATGTTGGCGGTTACGGTCAGGAACATGGTGCAGAACACCAAGACAGAATAGGGCATCGTATTCGCCAATATGACTCCAACCCTGTAAGGTAGTAATATCTCGCAAAAGGAAACGCCTCTTTGGAAATCTTTCCTTAGCTTGTTCTATTAAAGTTTCTGAAAAATCAATACCCAGATATGATATTTTTTTACCGCTAAACTCAGGAATAAGCCTACCATTCCCGCAACCAACATCCAAAACTTTCATTCCTGGTTTGACAAACTTGGTGAAAGGAAGAATTTCAGCCCACATCCTCTTTTTGCGCGTTTCTGAGAAGTGCTGGCCTATGGCGTTATAATGGTCACGAACTTGTTGGACTTGTTGGTACGGAGTCAGTGGCATAGTTTCTATTCTTAGCAGTAGATTAACAAAAATTCGCTATAATACCCTTTGCAAACGTATTATTGTATCATTTTTATGAACCAAATAAAAAAATTGCTATTACAAGACATATCAAAAATAGATCTGTTTGAATGGACAAAAACTAAGCGCAGGTGGGCAAAAGAAATCGGAAGGCTACCAAAAAACTCTGAGATTGCTGTTGCATATAAAGAGTTGGTTACAGAAGGAAAACTAACTCAAAATTTTAAGCTCGAAAAATCCCTTAAAGTCCGCAAAGTCAGAACTCTATCGGGCGTAGCTCCTTTTGCTGTTATGATGAAGCCGTTTAAGTGTCCTGGCAACTGTGTTTATTGTGTCCAGGAACCCGGAATGCCAAAGAGCTACATGTCTGATGAGCCAGCAGCTGCCCGGGCTAAACTCCTGAAATTTGATCCTAAAACTCAAGTTAAAGCACGGATTGAGCAAATGGAGAAAACGGGACATAAACCTGAAAAACTTCAGATTATCGTTATTGGCGGTACTTTTTCTGCCTACCCTAATACATATAAAAGGGAGTTTTTGAAAGCCATATTTGATACCTGCAATGGTTTTACTTCAAAAACGATTAGTGAGGCTCAAAACTTAAATGAGAAAGCTAAGTACCGTATTATTGGTATGAGCATTGAAACCAGACCTGACTGGATAACCGAAAACGAGGTTCGGCTTTTAAGAAAGCATGGAGTGACAAAAGTCCAGATGGGCGTCCAGGCTTTAGATGAAAAGATACTTACAAAAATTAACCGTGGGCATTCTCTTGGTGAAGTAGCTAAAGCTACTCAGCTACTCCGAAACGCTGGCTTTAAGATCAACTACCACTTCATGCCAAACTTGCCTGGATCAACACCTGAGAAAGACATTGAGATGGCCAAGGTTATGTTCTCAGATGACCGCTTTAAACCCGATACATTGAAGCTTTATCCTTGTATTGTTTTACCCAATACCCCTCTTCAGAAAATGTGGGAAAGGGGAGAGTATAAGTCCTACAGCGATGAGGTTCTAATAGATACATTAGTAAAAATCAAACAGTATGTACCTGGATATTGCCGTATTGACAGACTTGTGAGAGATATTACGAAAAACTGGACTGTCTCAGGAACGAAAAAGACAAACATGCGTCAACTGATAAAAGATAAAATGAAACGGGAAGGTTTAACCTGTAACTGTATTCGCTGCCGAGAGGTTAGAGACCAAGCACCAATAAGTGAAAAGGTTTCACTCCAGAGCATTGAGTATCAAGCAAATGGTGGTAAAGAGGTTTTTCTGTCGTTCGAGGACAGCTTATATTTGTACGGAATGGTACGTTTGCGGCTTCCCGGGCAAACTGCTTTAAAGAACCCCCTTTTCTCAGCTCTTAAAGGTGCAGCTCTTATACGGGAACTGCAAGTTTTTGGACAACAAGCAACACTATCCAAAAACCAAAATTCTGAAACTCAACACAAAAGCCTAGGAAAGCAACTAGTTGCTAAAGCTGAAAAAATAGCAAAGGATGCAGGGTTTGAAAAATTAGCAGTTATCTCCGGAGTTGGGGTAAGAGATTACTATAGATCATTAGGTTACGAACTTAAAGAAACGTATATGGTGAAGAACCTCTAGCAAAACTTAATTTATAGAGGGTTTTAGCGTATAATATACAAGTTCGGAAAGTACGTGAGCCTCAGTAGCTCAGTGGATTAGAGCATCTGTCTTCGGAACAGAGGGTCGGGGGTTCGAATCCCTCCTGAGGCACTGAGAAATTATTGTAATGGGCCGGTAGCTCAATGGTAGAGCAAATGCCTCTTAAGCATTAGGTTCAGGGTTCGAGTCCCTGCCGGCTCACAGCATAGGACCAAATTGTAACGTTTGATTTTAGAAACTTTGAATTTGATTTGAAGCATTTACTCAAGTAGTGTATTATTACTCCTATGAACTACTTACTCACTCTCTTACAAATTATTGTTAGTATCATTCTTTCAGCAGTCATTCTTCTACAAGCAAAAGGGTCAGGCCTTAGTAGCACATTTGGAGGTAGCGGCGCTTTTCATCATACCAGAAGAGGATTTGAAAGAATTCTTTTTCAAGCTACTATTTTACTTGCGGCTGTTTTTGTTGCAACATCTCTTGCGAACATCTTTCTCGGGTAAGTACAATGGTACAATAAGCTATGAAAAAACTCCAAGTCTGGGGATGGTTAGTATCAGGTTTTATCAAGAAACATAAAAAAATAATTCTCCTGGGAACTACTTTAGGTATTGTTTTTGCTATTTTTATTATCTGGGTTTTACCTTACATTCCGCGCCCTAATGTTGCGCGTCGGGTTGCTTTAGTCGGCCAATACCGAAGTAGTGAACTACCTCATTTTATCACTTCACGTATCGGCCAAGGTTTGGTTAGTATTCTTGAAGACGGACAGCCAGCCCCAGCGTTAGCAAGTGACTGGAAGGTTAGTAATGGCGGTAAAACTTTTACCTTTTACCTAAGAGATAACCTTTACTGGCAGGATGGAACAAAAGTGACTGCCGATACTCTTATTTATGAATTTCAGGATGTAGAAACAAAAATTGTTGACGAAAAAATTATTGAGTTTACTCTCAAAAGTCCCTATACACCATTTCCAACACTCTTAAGCAAACCTGCTCTCAAAAGTGGTTTTGTCGGTACTGGAGAATATATTTTACGAGACATTGAAGAAAAATCAGGGTATGTAAGCCATCTCATCCTGGAGGGACCAAAGGAAAACATAATTGTTAAGTTTTATCCGAATCTTAAAATGGCAACCACTGCCTTCGCTTTAGGTGAGGTTGATGAAATTGTCAATGCATACAAAAACCCATATGAAAATAATTCAGCATGGGAAAAATCAATTACAGTAACACAGGAACGAAACTTTAATCAGTATCTAGGCTTGTTTTTAAATAATTCTGACAATCTCCTTCAAGACAAAAGTTTTAGACAAGCTTTAGCATATGCTACAGTTAAACCTGTTGATTCAACTAGGGTTTTGGGTCCGATTAGCACAGTTTCATGGGCATATAATCCAGACTTGAAAACCTATGATTACGATCCATCAAGAGCACAGGAGCTTCTCAAAAAATCCATCGGAGACCTTGAAAGGGCTAAAGAAACAACTCTTAAGCTCTCAACTACCCAAGCCTTCCTAGCCACAGCCGAAAGTATAAAACAAAATTGGGAAGAAACACTTGGCCTTTCAGTGGAGATTCAGGTAATTAACACAATTTCTCCTGATTTTCAAATTCTGCTTGCCACCCAGGAAATTCCCTCTGACCCTGATCAGTACTCTCTCTGGCACTCAACCCAATCCCAAAATTTTATTCACTTTAAAAGCCCACGTATCGACAAACTCCTTGAAGATGGTAGGCAAGAGTTTGATCAAGAAAAAAGAAAGGAGCTTTATAGTGATTTTCAAAGGTTTTTTGTAGAAGACTGTCCGGTAATTTTCTTAAGTTACCCGGAAACTTATACTATTAAACGTAACAGCATCCTTGACCCAATTTTTGGTATTTTACTTCAACTAGGGAGAGACTAAGTGAGACGAGTGACTATTTCCTGAATAAATTTGAAGAAAATCCCACCAATTATCACTGAAAAGAGCAGGTTCACATCTCCTCCAGGAATAGTAATTCCTAAAATATTAAAAGGTTGATAGGTAAAAGCTGAAAAAGTAACTGGCTTTAGTAAATAAGCTACTAGAAGCAGATGAATCCCAGTATAGAGCCACTGAACCATACCTAATGTAATAATGTTAAAAGGAAGAAGAAGCATCTTAAGAAGCGGCTGAATAAAGGTAATAATAATTGTCAGAAACAAGGCCGCTACAACTGTATCAGATAAACTTCCGGTTATTGAAAACCCTTTGTAAAAGTGAACAAGCGCTAACAAAGCTATAAAACTCTTAAACCAGCTTTTGATAAAGTTTTTCATAAAATCAAGCATATGTATTCATCTTAACACAAAGCAATTGCTATAAAGTTACTTGCTAAACATTTCTTTTTGACGAAGTTTTTTATGGTAGGTAGTCGTAAATCTATGCGCTTCATCACGCACAGCCCTAAGTAAAGTTAAATAGGGAGAATCCATAGGCGGAGTTACTACTAGGTAGCTACCATTTTTAGGTAAAACAATTTGCTCAAACCTTTTTGCTAAACCAACCACACGCACATTTTCTCCGGCTTCCTCTAGAGCTCTGACCGCTGCCCGTACCTGAGTTTTACCACCATCAACTAAAATCACATCCGGCTTTGGCCATTCAGGGTGGGTCAGTCGCCTTGAAAGGGTATGGTATATCATTAAAGGATCATTAACTCCTTTAATCTTCGTAATCTTAAACTTCCGATACTCTGATTTGTCTGCAATACCATTACTAAAAACCACCATTGAAGCTGTGGCATTTGTTCCGGTAGTATTGGCAATATCATATCCTTCAATTCTGTGTACCTTCTCAAGTCCTAGAAACAAAGCCAATTCCTTATTTTGAGATTCGCGGAGATGATTTTCTACCAGACTGTCCTTTAAGTAATCAGCTATGTTGTGGTTCATGCTTAGAAGTTCTTGAACAGCATTTATTTGCATTTTGGTTTTATGTGCTTTCTCATACTCAAGATTTTTGGCATACATTTTCATCTCTTTCTCAAGGATTTTTACTACTTTTCCAATCTTGCCTCTCAAAAAAAGCTTTAGTCTGATAATATTGCTATGATAGCGTTTCGCTTCTTCCTTTGTCTTGATTGCAGAAGGACTTGGGTCGCATAACCCCAAATCAGCATACATACAAGGAGTTTTTCTTTGCGGCGAGCAGGAACAATAAGGGAAAATGTGTCTTAACCTTTTCATGATAAGTTTTAATTTCTGGCTGGAAGGAAACGGTCCGAAGTACTCTCCGGTACCAGGAATCTCAAGTCTTGCAGTTTTAACTCTAGGATACTCATCGTTAGTTATATGAATAAATAATGGTCTCTTGTCGTCTTTGCTAGCCGAATTGTATTTGGGTTTTAGAGTTCTAATAAGGTTCATTTCAAGAAGTAAAGACTCCAGCTCGCTACTAACCACAATCCAGTTAAGTCTCTCTGCTTTCCCCAAAAAAAGAGCTGTTTTTGCATAAAGATCGCTACGATCTTTAGTGTAATAATGGAGCCTTTTTTTAAGATTTATCGCTTTGCCCACGTAAAGAACGGCTCCTGCTTTATCTTTGAAAATGTATATACCTGGAGTTTCTGGAGCAGATGCTATTTTTCTGGCCAAGTGTGCTCTTATTACCATGTGTGGGGATATTATATAGCACGGATCACGAAATCTAGTTTGCCTTTCTGAAAAGAGAAAGTTTTTTCTTTCTGGCAAAACTATACCCAACCACCCAAAGAAGAGCTCCAAAACTACCGCCACCAACTAATGTTAAAGTTCCAGGTTTTATTAACATTTTTAGGGGTATTTCGGTAGCATGATGTTTGTTTAGAGCTTTAATATTAATTTCATAAAGACCATCCTGGTTTTGCCAGTTTGTTACCATCTTTATGCGAAATTCTCTTTTACTATATGGAGGTAAAACAGAGATATGGTACGCTTCTTCAAAGTAATTGTTTTTATTGACTTGAGCATTAATAGTAACAGGCAGGTTGTAAAGAGCTGTTGTGCCAGTATTTGTAACTACTAACTTGCCCATAATCGGCAAGCCAACATATTTTACTGGAAGTACGTCTAGCTTAATTTCAACATCTTCGTATGGGGTAAACTCGTCTCCAAAATTTACATTAATATCTTTACCTGTTGATTCTGTTGTTTTATATGACGCTACTGTAGGCGGGTACGTGCTTTCCAAACCGTGAATAACAAAAGTAAAGTGATCCAGATCAAATTTGTGAAAAAAATCCAAACCACCGGTTGTATTACCCCATGTAGGATCAATTGGAACCCACTGCTTTGCTTGAAAATCGTAGTATTCCGGCCAAGCATGAAGAATATCCTGTTCAAGACTTAAGGGCCGTAAACGCACATTCTCGGTATGGGCATATCCATTATGCTCGCGTGCCGGAATTCCGGCAGCCCGGGCAATGGCAATAAACGTGTCTGTAAACTCCATGCAAATAGCGTTGTCTGGGTTTTGGATCGCATTAAGAGCTCCTAATCTTTCAGTGTTATTTTCCAGCCTCCCGTAATCATAAAGAAAGTTTTCAACCAAGTAATTGTAGATTGCTTCAGGTGTAGTATGCTGCTGAGCCAGATGCTTTATTTGCGGGCTGTTTGACTCCCAGTAAGTATCAGGTTTAATTAAGTTAAGTACCTCATTATCGGTAAGTGCCCGCGTAAAATCATCTCTTGGGAAATAGGTAATTTTAACAATTCCTTCTGCTGTAATATCTAAAGTTGATTGAGGGGCAAGAATATACTCTGCCAGCCAATTACCATCAAAATCTACAGTGACATTTTCGGGCTTAGGTTCAAGACTTTTATAAAGAATGTGTTGATGATTAGTGTCAGGGGGGAGAGCAATAACTGCCCGACCTTTAAGCGATTGATCATTTTTTAAGTGATAGTTAAGAGAAAAGTCCAGAATTTGTTCAGTGCCAAATGTAGCTGTAATTCCCTTTTTGTCTGTTAATGTTTCCTGATCAAATGTGTAGGTTAAGTAACCATTGTTCTGAAAATACGTCTTAGGATGGGGAATCATTTGTGTCGGTTCCCCAAATACACCAGGAATCGAAACTGTAACACTGTATTCGTCTAACTCCTGGCTGTTAGTCAGAATAGGAAAGCCAACTTCAAGAACTTTCCCTTTCACTGTGGCAAAGTCTGGGGTTTTGTAGGTAACCGTAATTTTCCGACTTTTATCCTTGCCAATTACCTTTGAATCAAATTTTAAGTTTATATTAGTAGTATTATCTTCACTAATGATTTCTGGATTAAGAACGCCAAAATCGTCTGAAGCTGTAATATCTGTCAGCTGAGTGGAGCCAATTACAATAAGGTATTCAGTAGCATAAAGATTTTCCAGTTTATTAGTGAGCGTGATAACCTGCTGCGTAGTAGTTAAACCCTCTTTATCAACAATATAGGTAATATTGTATTTAGTTGAGAATTCACTACTAGCCTGGACCTGCTTTACTGAGAACACCAGAAAGTAAATTAGAAAACTAACGAAAGTGAGGAGAGTGCGTATTTTTACCTTAATATCCATAGCGATTTTAAATAACAATCTTATTATAGAAGATTGAAGATGAGAAGGGGAGATATAACTTAGTATAACTTTAATTGCCGATAAAGGGGTTGTTGCAGATACCAAGCTCTTCGAGTTTTTCAAGATACATAATGATTGTATCTATATAGGTAGAATGACTCCAGGTTAAGGGACAAACAGAAATTGGTTCCCCTGAGTACGCATGTATTTGTTCTGCTAATATTCCCGAGTCAGTTGTATACTTAAGAATCCAATTTAGTTTTTTTACCACCTGCCTTAATTCATCTGCGTTCTTTGCTTTAAGGATATCAAGTTGTAAACTCCAGAGAGTAGTAATGAACCATGGATTACTTTTATCAGACGAGCGGTAGTACTCATCTCCTTCGTATCGGATAACTCCACTAGTAGGCGTGACATCAGTAATAAAGTCCCTAACCGCCTTTTCAGTGGCTTGAAAAAGGGGATCATCAACATGCAAAACCCCATAAAACCACAAACCGTACAGCGAACTAGCATCAATAACTTCTTCATATTCAAGCCCACCATTTGGTTTGTAATATACGGTACGAATAAAAGAGTTTCGGGTCTTTGAGAAAAGATGCTTAACCATAGCTTCCTTAATCTGGTGGGCAGCTTCTTGGTATTTTGTGGCGTGTTTTCGTTTGCCCAGAAGCTGAGCAAAACGGCTGCAGGCAGTTAAACCACCATATACCGAAGCTACGGTATATGTAGCCACACCTAGTTTTTCTTCCCAGAGATCATACGATTCTTTAGGCAACCCTGTTTTCTCATCCCGATACGTCATCATAAACTTGGCTGCCGGAAAAATAAGTTTTTCATAAAGACGCTCAACTACTTCAATATCTCTTGAATAATTATAATGACTCCAAAGAGCAAAGACGACTGAGGCAGTTTCATCTTCCTGAATTGGCAACTGCAAGTTCTTTTGATTTAACCATTGCCGCTGATCTACTGAAGCATGCCAGGTCGAGCCCAAACTTCTATCTGCTAAATACTTGTGATGCACATACCCATCATTTGTAATAACCTCAGCCATAAAATCAAAGAAGGCACGCGTTACCTCGCTGTACCCGGCCCTATCCAGAGCCATAGTAGCAAAGGCTCCATCTCTAGGCCAGACAAACGTGTAACCCTCTTTTCCGTATGCCAGTTTTGCTGAATCGCTGGAGGCAATCACGCCGCCGCGATTATCAAAGTGAGCGCGGACAATAAGAAGTGAGCGCTGGAACAGATTAATTTGAGGTTCTGACAAGCCGTAAAAATTAAACTTACGTTTACTGACCCATGCATTCCAGAAGTTACTTGTTACTTCAATAAGTTGCTGGGGGCTTCGCTCAATAACTCGCTCGTTAAGCTTATTTACTTCATCAATTGTCTCACCAACTGCAATCCAGTAGTGAAATTCTTCAGTTTTTTTACCGTCAACTTTGGCATGTAATGCAACAACAGAATCTGTTGGACCATGGTCAACAGCATTCTTCCCAAGAACACCATCTTCAGCGTCATGAAAACTACCTTCCTGGCCGTTATACCCCCACACACCAATAGTATAGTCATGTATACCAACATTCCCTTCCGTATCCATACCATTAATGAGAAAAACTCTTCTGCCTTTATAGTGGATAACTGCCTCGTGTACCGGATCATAAAAGGCAGTATTTGCCAACCTGTGTTCGCCCACAAGGAATTCATGGCAGAAAAAAAGTTTTATTTTCTGAGTGTGAAAAGAGGAATTTTTAATGAGAATTTTTCTTAAAAAAATGTTTTTGTTCGTATCTACCGCATCAATAAAACTTATCCTTAATTCCAGCCTTTTGTGCGTAAACACTGTTTCACCTACCATACTTGCTTTCTGGAAATGGCAAGTTCTGCGCCAATCATCTGAGCTAAGCCAGCTAAATTGGTTGTCAATCCAAATACCAAGTCTATGGATATGTCCCAAGACATGGTTCTCTAAACCAATGTAGGGGAAATAAAAGTCTCTAACCTGACCATACTCATCTAGGTTTACCAGTATATTGCCATTAGAAAGAATAAGCGCACGCATAGGGCAGACTTGTTAGTTTGGGATAAGATTATAATATTCTCTCTGATCTTCTTCTGGCTCGTCTTTCTTCCTTGCGCCTGAAGTCACGGAGGTTGCGCTCAAGCATGAGATAATGACGCTTAACATATTGATAGGCTTCTTTATATGAGCGAGCACTGCGGAAATTTGCAGCTAAATGACCATTATGAAAAACACCTTCTACCCAAGCGGCAAAATCGTTCTTCTCTTTGTTTACATGATAGTCATAGCTTTCCTGAGACATTCGTTCAAATAGCTTAACTAATTCTTTAACTGATTTTGCTCTTTGGCCATCAATACAGACAAATGTTTCCGAATCACTGCATTCTCTTAGCCAGCTCTCAACAGTTTCCTTAGGCAGACGAATGGGCATATATTTTCAGATAAAAACCGGAAATCTGAACATGGTTCCAATTTCCAACCTTTATCGTTTAGTAACTACTATTCTATTTTATTTTTAATTAATAATAAAGACTTATTAATGCTTGTGGCATTGGTCAATTCGCCACATAAGATCAGCCAGTGCGTTATTAAAACGACAATAAGCATCGTAGGGTGAATCCATAGGGCTAAAGTAGGCATGTACGTCACCATCATTCCACCACTTAGTACACATATAGTAGTAGTGATCGCTTGTCTGCAAACTTCTCCAGTCATGAAGGAGTTGCAGGTCCTGAGTGTTTCTAACAGCATCTTCAAGGCTGTAAATTGTTTCCAGAGCATCCCATTGGATTGTGTTACCTCTCCAAGCCGATAGATCCCTCTCAGTATCAGCCCATGAAGTAAGTTCCGGAACATCATAAACATCTTTTGTTTCAAACAGCTCAAACGACCGGGTTGGGGTAGTAAAAAAGTGCTTATTATCTAATACGATATTATCTACCAGCTTCTCAAAAAACGAAAAAATGCCCGTATCTTTCCACTGGTGCTCTCCAAAAGTTTCATAGTCCATAAACAGATTAATAACCTCCCCGACAATACCATCTTGATCAAGCCAACTATGGAATTTTTCTGCTGTTAGTGGCCACTCTGACCAGCTGCGCTGACTAAAACGGAAAGCAATGTCATCCGAAAGGCGGTAGTTCTTTAGCAGTAGTTTGAAACCAGGCAAGTCTTTAGCCTGATATACAAAATTCGGCTTACGCCAGTGGAGATACCTATCAACCCCTTCTGCCAACATACCCTTAAATCCATATTCAGCGACAAGCTTGGCAATATCATTAGAATAAACCAACTCCGTGTTGCGAAAAACCTGAGGATTCTTGTTAAAAAGATTGCGTATCCGACTTATCTGCGCATCTATTTGTTCAAAAAACTCTTTTTGAGAGTAGATACCTGCTAACGAGTGATAATAAGTTTCAGCAATAAATTCCACTCGGTTAGTTTCAACTAATTTTTTAAATGTTTCGAGAACATTTGGAGCAAACCTCTCCAACTGATCTAAAAAAACTCCTGAAATTGAAAAACTAACAGCAAAATCAGGGTGTTTATTAAGAAGGTGAAGCAGAAGATTGTTCATAGGAAGGTAACACTTTGAGGCCACCTTCTCAATTACCTTACGATTTAAGTCGTTATCAATATCATCATGAAAATAGTTATGATCTTTTCCTATAGAAAAAACATCATACTTTCTCAAGCGCCAGGGTTGGTGAGCATGAAAATAAAAATTAATCGCAGCCATATGTTTTAGAGCATTGACCTGTAAATATTGACACACTTATGGGCGGCTTCACCCCATGTCACGTTTCTTGCTTCTGCTGCAGTATCTTCTGCTAGTCTTTGTCTGTAATCATCATTTTGTAACAGCCAAATAGCTTGGGTAGCAATTTTATCAACATCCCAGTAGTCAGCCTCAAGAGATCTGGACAGAACCTCTCTTACCCCTGACTGCCTCGAAATAATGACTGGTGTTTTTGCAATAGCAGCTTCAAGCGCAACTATTCCAAATGGCTCAGATACAGAAGGCATAATGAAAAGATCGGCTCTTTTGTACAAAAGTTCCTTTTGTTTATCTCTCAAAAAGCCTGCATATAGCAATCTACCTGTAAGTCTGTGCCCGGCCGATTGCATCACAATTTGCTCATACATATCTCCGCTCCCAGCTATAACAAACAGGCTACTAGGTATCTGACGCGCAATTCTATCTGCAATTCTGACAAAATAGTCTGGGCCTTTTTGGCAAGTAAGACGACCCACAAAAATAATTACCTTCTTACCGCTAGCAAATGCTTTAATGTCATCATCTGATATCTGTGCTAACTGAAAGTCGTCTACATCAATACCGTTATGAACAACCTCAACTTTATAATCCGGAAGGCCATATCTCTCGCAAACAACACCTTTTGTATAGTTGCTAACAGTAATTACTTTATCAGCCTCTTTAAGACTTTCTGCTTCTATTTCAGCAATGGTGGGATTGACATAACCATTTAGGGTTCGGTCGTACTCTGTAGAGTGCACATGCATAATGACAGGCTTTCTACTCGTTTTTCGTGCAGAAAGAGCTGCCGGATATGTCATCCAGTCATGGGCATGGATAAGATCATGTCTATAGCTTTGAGCCAAGCTCCCGACGACCTCTGCATACTCATAGGCTTCATCAACCATTGAAGTCGACCAGCAGCAACCTTTTTTAGTTAAATACTTTCTATCTGCTTCAGTAATTGGGCCGTATGGAAAAAGACGCATATTTACATGAAGATGTGTGATTTGAGGATAGACAATCTCAATGTAGGGTGTCTGAACTGGAAGCTGTTTTGGTAAAACAAAAACCTGAGAGACATGTTCATGAGCAAGAGCACGCGTTAAACCTTGACAAGCAATTCCCAAACCACCGCTGTTGTAGGGTGGGAATTCCCAGCCGATCATAAATATTTGAGGCAGGTTCATATAAACATTCTCTCTGTTAAAGCCTTATAATTTACTTTTTCACAAACAACAGACAAACGCAAGGGCGAAAACCAGTGCGTTTATGCTTACTTAAACTACTATAAAACACTTGTCACCACGTTTGCAAGGATTTGCCACCACTAATTTTAATATAGGACACCACTTTTCCTCTTCTAGGAATAACAATCAATATTGTCATTTCTGAACAGTACGTATTTGAGTTTTTTTTCATCAAAATAGTAGTAAAAATTGAAAGTGGTGACACACTATTATTATAAAAATTGACTTTCTAACCAAATCTATTATGGGCAATCTTTCTCAACAATGGTAAAATCTAGTATGAATTTGGGTGATTAGCTCAGCTGGCTAGAGCGCACGATTCACATTCGTGAGGTCGCAGGTTCGAGCCCTGCATCGCCCACTATTTTCCAGTAAGCATATGCCACAGATTTCTCCAGAAGCTTATGTGTTTTTTTGTTCGCCTTTGTTTATACGGCTTATCCAAATTCTTACTCCAACAGGTTACAAACACCCATTCATCCTTTTCATTTTTTCTAGCAACAAGAGCAAAACGTGAGTTGTCATAGTGCCTGTAGAATTTGTATCCGTTTTTTGCTTTTGATTCTTTTATTTCATCAGGCTTTCTAAAGACCCAGTAAACATCATCATAACTAAGATTCCTTTCTTTCATTCTCTCCAGAATGTGATTTGTCCAGATAACGCCTTTATACTTCATACTCTTATTATTGCAAAAATTCTTATCTTGTGCATAAATAATTAGTTTATTACAAAAAGGTAGTTGGGGATAAATTATGGCAGGCTCACACGAAAAGCTAAACGAGAGAGCATTCTTAAAAAAAATGTGGAAGGTACATGGTTCTCGCCCCAGCCCACAGTCAACATACACTTTAAGTCATAAAACTCCTACATTCCGAATTGGACAAGATAGGAGTATCGCTCAAACGAGCCCAGAGTATAGTCCTTATCAGTTACAAACATATCTAGATTTTGCACAGGATGAAACATTTGAGCAGGGAATCGATGTGTTTGGAATTCCTCCCGGCACTGTTTCTGAGAAAGACGAAGGTGAAAGAGTTCAGATAGAAATTTCTGAAAGAAGAAACATAAAGCCTTTAAGAAAAGCTGATGAAAGAAGACGAAAGCGAAAGGTTCGCCGATCACATAAATCGAGAAGATACTGATAAAAGATTCAAAGATATATGTATTCATTGCCTTTTGATTACATCCTTAGAAAAAGTAGCCGTGCCCGTAACCTTCGTATTTCAATTAATAGGAATGCAGAAGTAATAGTAACCAAACCTCATTTTCTGCCTATGTTTATGGTGGACAAGTTTCTTAAGGCTAACGAGGCTTGGGTAGTGAGTAATCTTGAAAAAGCAAAAAGAAGAGTTAAAGCCCAGCTAGAAGAGAAGAATGCCCTATGGTATTTAGGAAAAAAGTATACCTATTCATTCAAAAAAGGGCATTTCAATATCGTTTTTAATAAAACTAAAGTTACTGTTTACACTTACTCAGAAGCTGCAGCAAAAAGATCGCTCAAAACACAATTAAAGAAGGAGGCAAAATATTCCATAGTGGAAGCTGTAAAAAGATATTCTAGCATTATGGCATTGCCTTATAACAATATTAGTATTAAGGACCAAAGTACGCGTTGGGGAAGCTGCTCATCTAAAAAAAATCTTAACTTCAGCTGGAGACTCATTATGACGCCACCGCAAGTACTTGAATACGTCGTAATCCACGAACTAGCACATCTTAAGCACTTGAATCACTCAAAGAACTTTTGGCTGTTTGTGGAAAAGTATGACCCTGAGTACCGAGAGCACAGGAGGTGGCTGAAAAGACATGAGACACAACTTAGCAATACTAAATCTATTTTATGACCGAAATAGATAATAATAACCTTCGCGTGTTTGCTGAATACTACTGTCAAATGCTCGACGAAAAGATCGGCGAATACGAAACCATGTTTGAAAATATTAATGGTTTACCGCTCAACTACACAGAATTATGTCAAGTTTATACCGACGTTGAATCTGCAAATTTTTACGTAATGTTACATTCAAAAAATCATTTAGAGTAT
This sequence comes from Patescibacteria group bacterium, assembly GCA_050942955.1. Classification (GTDB taxonomy): domain Bacteria; phylum Patescibacteriota; class Microgenomatia; order UBA1400; family UBA1449; genus JBMNOG01. Next base: position 18,449 of record JBMNOG010000009.1, read on the forward strand.
GCGCAAAATAAATTTCACCTATTAGTAAGCGACGTAGCGACAATTGTAAGAGGCCAGGAAATTGAAGTAGTCTCTCATACAGATAACACTTCTTTCCCAAACGCAATTACTATGTCAGAGTACTCGCGAATGCTGGAGAAGATTAATCCCAACACAGTTCCACATTTAGAACTTCTCGGGTTAGTAACCACCACAAACTACTATGTCCGAGCTAGTAGTACCACTGATTCAGAATATGCAATTAAAAAATTCAGGATATTCATGCACAACAGAAAGCTAACGCTGGGTAGAGGTTTAGAGCTATTTTCACCCCCTACAGAAGAAATATCCGACACCGGTAAATATTTTACAGAGCTAGATAATTGTAATGATCACCGAAGTAACTATCCAAATCCAGACACTATATCTGGTACATATGAAGAAGATAGAGACGACGAAAACATCATTGATAATCTTGACAAATTTTAGACTATCTTTTGTTCCCTTATACGCTTTAACTACAATCTTCATTAAACCTCTATAATTTTGTTTCTTATTTGTGTAAAATTGTAGTTTATGGCAATACTTGAAGTAAGAAACCTTACCAAGAAATTTGGTACGTTCAAAGCTGTTGATTCTATCTCTTTTTCTTTAAAAGAAGGGGAGATACTGGGGTTTTTAGGCCCAAATGGCGCAGGCAAAACGACGACTATCCAGATGCTTTTGGGCGTGCTTACACCTACATCGGGAAGTATTACCTACTTTAATAAAAACATACTAACATACAGAGAAGAAGTTTTGGAGAGGGTCAATTTCTCCTCAACTTACACTAATCTCCCCTGGCGCTTAACGGTTAAAGAAAACCTGACGTTTATTTCTTATCTTTATGATATTCAGGATCGCAACAAACGCCTGATGAAAATAATCAACGCTTTCAAACTCCACAAGCTTCTAGATAAAAATATGAACCAACTTTCAGCCGGTCAACTCACCAGAGTAAACTTAGCTAAGGCTTTTGTTAACTTCCCACGAGTACTACTTCTGGATGAGCCCACTGCTTCACTTGATCCGGATGTCGCTGCTTATATTCATGAATTTTTACTCAAACAAAGATTGGAGTTTAATGTTTCCATTGTATTTACTTCACATAATATGGCCGAAATTGAAGAAGTCTGCGACCGGGTGGTCTTTTTGGAAAAAGGCAAGATTATTGCCGATGACACTCCTGAGAATCTATCCAAAACAATGGAGGTTAGCCGGGTTAAGCTTCTGATAAATGACGGTATGAAGCGGCTTTGTCAACTTTGTAATAGAGAAAACATTACTTATCAGATTGACAGACGCTACATAACTGTAGAAATTAAAGAAAGGGAGATTCCTAAGTTCCTTAAGAAGGTGATGAATAAAGGTATTTTTTATGATGAGATCAGCATTATTAAACCAACTCTTAAGGATTACTTTCTACACGTGGCTAACAGGGGGAGTATATGAAGCTACATCGCATTTATGCCATAATTCTTCGCTACATGTACCTTTTCAAACACAGTTTTGACAGGCTTAGTGATGCTTTCTACTGGCCTACAATCGATTTGCTTCTATGGGGACTAACCAGTAGTTTTCTTAAGTCTTTTGCTCCAAATGCCTCAACTATTGTGCTCATTATTGTCTCCGGTATTTTACTTTGGATTATTGTTTGGCGGGCTCAGTATGAGATAACAGTTAATCTCTTGGAAGACCTCTGGAACAAAAACTTAATTAACATCTTTGTTTCACCTTTATCTTTTAATGAGTGGATCTCTTCTTTTCTAGTCATTGGTCTTATCAAGGGGCTTTTAAGCATTGCTTTCGCCTCAGTGGTTGCATACATTCTTTATAAAGTCCAGATTCTAACTTTAGGCTTCTATTTGTTGCCATTTATTGCTCTTCTCATTTTGATTGGGTGGTCAGTAGGGTTTTTTGTAGCCGGTCTCATTTTGCGCTTTGGCACACGCGTTCAAACATTTGCTTGGACACTGGTTGCCATCCTTATGCCATTTTCTGCTATTTACTACCCGTTATCCATATTACCGCAGTGGGCACAAACAGTAGCTAGACTCATTCCTACAAGCTACATTTTTGAAGGAGCTAGAGAAGTTATTGAAACAGGAAACATTAGCATAGATAAGCTTATATGGAGCTTCGGACTCAATCTAGTATATTTAATTGCTTCTTTTCTTTTCCTACGCCAAAGTTTTAGAACAATCTTAAATAAAGGGCTGGTAAGCGTTTACTAATCCCAACTGTTCATCAGCTCTTCCAACATTTCTTTAAGATTATTTGCCGTGCTTTCACTTACCATTCTTTTTGGTAAGTAGCCCAGTACTCTTATCTCGGTGTTGATAATAAGCCTAGCTAATGTCAGGCGGTTATGAGTGTAGAATTTCTCTGATAAGCTTAGCTTAGTAAGCAGTAGGTTCCTGATTCCCTTATTCCTAATATTCCCTTCTTCATACTGATTATTGATGTACTGTCTAATACTCTCAAAAGTAATAGGCTCTTCTACAGGATCTATTGAGTTGGCGTCAGAGTTTGTAAAAACAATGTTAAAGGTATCTACTTCACCTTCCTCTAGCTCATTACCAATAGGATCAAATGGTTTTGAACTTGCATCAGAGTTTTGGATATAACCATGAAGATTGTATGTTGTGTCACTTTTTGCTACTACCTTAAGAGTATATGAATCTGGAACTATATGAGTTAAAAGAAGATGCTTCGTTAGATAGGGTCTACCAGAACCTGAGTTATCCCTGGTAATTAAATCATTTTGCACTGAGTAAGTTGCGTTCGGAATATCAAAATACTCTACAGAGTTTTTATCTATTCCTACCTTATCGCCACTACTATTCTCAAGTAATAAATCAACGTCCCCTTCAGCAATAAGATACATACCTGAAAAATCAGAGTTTGTTGGGTAATAAAATGATCTCTGACTTACCTGATGCGCTTTATTTACAGTAAAGTATTTACCTAATGGATCATTAATTAGGATCTCATCATCGTTGTACCCCATGCCGACTACAAAATGCGAACTTTCAGGTTTCCAATAGTTTTCTATTTTTAGAATTTCTGGTTGTTCAGAATCTATATGTTCTTCAAACGTGATACTGTCTTTTTGTGTAATATGTTTAAATTCAAGCTTAGGTTCCCCAAAAAGTTCGTTTACCTCTTTTGTCATGGCTGATATTTTAAGCCAGTTAGTATGGCCCCAGCCAAGATAACCACCACTAACACTACTTAACCAGTTATTCAACGTTAAAGGAGTAAGTTCCTCCCCAGAAGGAACTTTAGTTACGCCAAAGTATTTAAGAAGCATTGCAGCAGAGGACATAGCACATCCCCACCGCCCAATACTTGGCTTAGCAGTATCGTTATATTCTTCATTATATTGATCAATCCATGAGTTGGCATGATTGTATTCCAGGTCTGACCACTCATCATCATTTTGATACATCTTGGGAACATCAAGGGGGTTGTCAGGGAGTTTAGTAACACGAATATAGTCTACGGCAAGGGAGGACCAATCAATTAAGGTGCTCGGGTTTAGCGGACTTCCAATCCAAACATACTTAGCAAACCTAGTTGCAGGCGCACTTGTGAACAGAAGATTGTCGTTGTAATAGAGTAGATATTTATTGTCAATGTAATTTATTCGCACAGTGTTAAATTGGCTGAAATCACTTTCATCTGAAAAATAGAAAGCTTCTGGATAGTTATCACCGCAATTAGTATTTTCCTCGGAACAAATAAAGGAGTTTAGAGATATTGTATTATCCCCTCCGACCCAACTACTCAAAATCATACCATCAGAATATGGAATGGGTTCAACTCTGTTTTCAGGCAACTCATCAGTTAGAGCAATGCCTGTTCCATGATTTGATGTCAAATACTTAAACTTCCACTCTACCGAGTAATTACCCTCGGGGATAATATTGTTAGTTGTTCTTAGGTATGGAAATCCATCAGCAAAAGGTGTTGAACTTAATTCAATAGTATCTGATGAAAATACTATGCTACCATTATTGTCACTAATAGCCTAATTATTAGCATTAGAATAAAAACCATCAAACTCTTCGTTAAAATAATAAGCAGATACTGTTTTTACTGAGAGAAGAAAGAGTGCTACTAAAGCAATAAACTGAATAAAATAGAAGAGAGTATGTTTTTTGGGCAGCATAAAAATAGTTTATATTTATGAAAAAAAGAAATATAGAACTTTCAATTATTATTGTTAACTACAATGTAAAAGAGAAAATTAGTACTTGTATATCTCTTTTACCAAAGAATAAATATGAAATAATTGTTATTGACAATAACTCTGTAGATGGGAGTTATCATCACCTAATAAAAATCTTTTCAAATAAAGTTAGATTTGTCAATAATAGCTGCAATATTGGGTTTGCAAAGGCGGTTAATCAGGGCATCAAGCTAGCTAAGGGAAAACTTATACTTTTACTTAATCCAGACACTGTTCCAAACAAAGAAGCAATAGAAGTTTTACTTGACTTCCTTAGAAAGGATAGTGGCAAAATAGGGTTAGTGGGAGGAAGATTGACTAAACCTGGCTCAGATCATATTCATGATACATTTGTAAACAAACCCAATTTTTGGACAGGTGTATTTGAGTTCACAAACCTTAAGAAAATATTTCCAAACAACAAATATTCTAGAAATTTCTATTACAAAGGGGATGATATTACTAAACCAAAACTTGTTTATGGTCTTTCTGGCGGTTTTCTTATGTTTAGAAGGGATTTGATTAAAGATATTGGATATTTTGATGAAAATTTCTTTATGTATCTTGAAGATGTTGATTTTGGAGTAAGATCTAGACAAAATGGATATCAAAATTATTATTTACCTCAAGCAAAAATCGTGCATGATTCAGGTTCTAGTAGTAGAAAAAGCAAATACAAAATTAATGTAAAAGCATGGAGACATTCACGCAATTATTACTTCTGCAAACATTGTAATTATTTTGAGAGAGTTATTCTAAGTGCTCTTTTTTATATTGATGACCTAGTTGTCGACATTTTTCATAAAATTAAGAAAGAGCCATTGTCATGAACATCGCCTTCATTCGCGGACAGTATCTAAATAACTTTGAGCTGCAAAGCTACTACCCTCTCTTAAAAAATAAGAGTTTTCAAATCACTGGATTTACAAGCAAAAAACCAATACATAAAGTTCAAATTCCAGTAAAGCAGTTTCCTTCTCCAGTTGATTTCCCAAACTTTCCATATAAGCTCCCGTTGCTCAATCGGGTATTTATTGATGCAATGATTCTTTTTGGCATGGAAGAAAACCTTAAAGGTTTTGATATCGCGCATACCCGAGAAACTTACTTCCATTTCTCTAAACAAGCAGTAAGAGCAAAAACAAGGGGATACATCAAGAAAGTTTTAGTTACATGCTCTGAAACTATTCCTTTTAATCACGAAACAATACCAGGTCGACACAAACTTAAACAGTGCGTTATAAAAAATGCTGATCACTTTCATTGCTTAACTGAAAAAGCCAAAAAGACTCTAATAGAGGAGGGAGTAAACCCAGAAAGAATCACTGTTATTCCCTATGGTATCGACCTGAAGATGTTTAAACCTAACCTCATAACAAAAACCCAAAAAGAACTAATAGTTTTGTTTGTTGGCAGGCTAGAAGAACAAAAAGGTATAAAAGAGCTCTTAGAAGTCTGGAATGAGATAAGGAAACACTATAAAGCAACGTTAAAAATAATCGGCAGAGGGCCTTTGGAAAAAATTGTAAGGCAACACGGTCTTACCCCGGAATATATTCCCTACAGCCAAATTCCCCAGACAATGGCTGAAGCAGATATTTTTGTTCTTCCTTCAAAACCAACAAGATTTTGGGAAGAGTATTTTGGCATGGTACTTTTAGAAGCAATGGCTTCCGGCTTACCCATTATAACCACAGATTGCGGCGCTATTCCTGAGGTCGCTGGAAATGCTGCTTACTTAATACCTCATTCAAATTCCAAAGAATTATACAAAGGACTTACTTCTCTTATAAAGAAACCTGACTGGAGAAAGAGGTTAAGCGAAGCTGGTCTTCAAAGAGTAAGAGAAAACTTCAATTCAGCCATACAAGCTGAAAAACTATACAAACTTTACACCAATCTCACTGAATAGCAAACTTGGCAATGATTTTTTCTCTAATTCTATCCATAAAACATCAAAGGTTTAATGCTATGGAAATAGAGGTTGTATTAAATCATCATCTTCTCTTATTCAAAATGAGAAATCCATTATTCTCTCAATTTCTCCTCTAATTTCATGAAACTTTTTTCCTTTTGTGTTAATTTCTTCTTTGGCCTCTATTGAATTATTTGTTGCTAGTCTCATATGCAGAATATCTCCACTAATAATAAATTGAAATCTGTTCTGATCCTTAGACTTTTACAATTACGCCTGCATGTTTTTGTTTTAAAATGTGCTGTAGCTGAGAACTATCTTCTTCCGACTGCGGTCTCAAGGATTTTGATAATTTAAAATAAATGTTTTCCGGAGACAACTCTTCTAAAGATGGTTTAGAGAATACATGGTACTAGTAAATAGTGTAAAAAATTCAGTGAAGAATAAGAGAACACTAACTAAATGTGTTGTTAATAAAGATTGTCTAGCCTTCAGTCTAATAAAAACCTAAAAATAGTGCCCACGATCTTCACCTTGTTCAGTCAGTGTTGTTACAACCTCTTGAACATTTTCTCTAATTATACTAATAGGTCTTCTTAAAGTAGGGATAATGTGGGGAGAGGGTTTTTGGAAACCAGTGATTTGTATCTCATTTTCTGTGATCTCAAATCTCGTCAAAGCATGAATTCTACGCACTAGGTTTTCTCCACCAACATCAATTCTCAAAACTGCATGTTCTCTTTTTACATCATTCGCAATTTCTTTAAGACAGTTTAAGTTCTCTGCAACTGTTTTAAGAAGCTGAAAGTTATTGTCAAGATTAATACCTAAACATGATCCATATGTAATTGAATTAGAAACAAAAACCTTCGATTCCCCTTGTACATCTTCCAGATATTTCTCATAATCTGTGGTCAACTGTTCAACAGCCATATGAATTCCTGAATCTTCAATAAATTCACGCTTGCTCCTAAGCCATGATTCCACAAAACTAAATTCCTGCTGTATAGAACGTTCTGAAACCGAACGAGGAAAAAGTTTATCATGAACAAATAGTGCAGCTTCAACAATAGATAGTCCCATATATTATTTAGACTTACACACAAAATATGTATTATATACCTTTCTTTACTGTAGTTATAGTTCTTAAAAGAAAGTTATTCCTGGGGAGCTTTTCCAAAAATTATCACTTCTGTTCCCGGGTTATCCTTCGAAACCTGGATACTTGATTTACCATTCAGGTTTGGCATGGCCCAGTAGTAAAGCTGTTCAGCTTCTTCTGTTTTCATATTGATACATCCATGCGACATTGGGTGTCCAAAGTTGTCATGCCAGTAAGTCCCGTGAATCCCATATCCCAACCATTTGGGATAGTCTCTATTGTAGAAAAACATTGTGTACGGAACATTGGGTAAGTAGTAGTAGGTGTTGTTAGTTTTCGAGCCGCCTTCCATCTTTGTGTAGCGCAGCTTAATCCAGATTCTAAATTTCCCGGTTGGGGTTCGGTTCCATTTACCAGTGGAAACTAAGAAGTTGTACACCAATTTGTCACCTTCATATGCGTATAGTCTTTGGTTAGTAAGATCAACATAAATACGTTTTTCAGACACCATATCTCCAAATGTCTTCTGCTCACCTAAAACGTAGGCATTATCTTTTTTAGCTGTTATATAAGATGGAACGCTGATTTGTTTGTTATTAAAATAAGCTAGTTTTTCACTCTTGTCGTAAGTACTTGTGAGGTTGCTGAAATCAAGAGGTTTCTGGGGAGCACTCACTACTAACGATATTTTTGAAGAAACTAAAACAACAACTAAGACAGAAAGAGCAATTGCAGTTAAACAAAGTTCCCAAAGCTTCATACTAAAACTATACTATACTATAATCAAAAATAGCTCACAATATGATAAAGATGAAACAACAAAGTAAACCGCTAATTGGCATCATTATTCTCCATTTTGGCAGGTGGGAAGTAACTAAGGAATGCCTGGACTCTTTAGAAAAACTAGAGAAGGGAAGTTACCCACTTAAAGTTGTTGTAGTTAACAATAATCAGGACTTACTTGTTGAGGATAAACTAAAAGAACATCCCGCGGTAGATAAAATTATAACTCCAGAAAAAAATTTTGGCTTTGCCAGCGGAAATAACCTCGGGATCAAACAGTGTTTTTTATGGAAATGCGATTACTGCTTGTTTCTCAACAATGACACCGTAGTTACACCTAGTTTGCTAAGCTCTTTTTTGGAAAACCTTCCTGATAAACCAGCAGTTCTGGGACCTGTCATTGAGCACAAAGTTAGGGATCGCACATTTTATGATTATGGCGGACATATTGACTGGAAAAGGGGACAACCCCGACACTTCAACAAAAAACAGTATTTAGCAGAAAAAGGAGTTATTGAAAGAGATTTTGTTTCAGGCTGTTGCATGCTTATACCAGTAAAGATCCTAGAAACGATAGGTGGTTTTAAGGAAAGCTATTTTTTATACCTCGAGGATGTTGAGTTATGTCTTCGTGCTAAAAAATGGGGCTTCAAAATATGTCTCGTTCCAAAAGCAAAAATATTCCATAAGGGCAGTCAATCAGCTACAGAGCTCACCAAGATCTTCTACAGCTGGAAAAACAGCTTAAAATTGATTTGGGAGTATGTTCCTGCAAAATTTAAGATATCTGCTTTAGTTTTCAATACGTTTTTTTACCCAGCACTTTTTACCAAGTGGCGGATAAAACATCTCTACCACAAATTTAAGCCATAGGTTTTGTTTTCCAAATCCACACCAAAAACCCAAACGCCAGTGCAAGCTCAGCAAAAATATTGCCTACAAAAATTCCGTTAAATCCATATAAAATAGCAAAAATGGTGGTAAAAACCAAAAAAGCAATCAGGCCAAAAACTGAAGTAACAAGCAATGGCTTCTGTTTTCCAATACCCTGAAGAATCGAAAAGCCGGGTCCGGCAAGAAGATTTAGAAACACAGCTACACTGATTATCTGGGAAGCTCTAATAACCGGCGTATACTCCGGCCCTAACCAAAGACTGATAATAAAGGGAGAAAAGATGATAAAAGCAATTGTGGTTATCCCACCTAGTCCAGTAAGTGCTAAAAGTGAAAATCGGTAAAGTCTGTATATCTTTTGTGTCTGTTTTTTTGCATGATATGCAGAGGCAGCCGGAAGTAAGGGTAAGATTGCAGAAAGTAGAAACTGTCTGAAGTACCCAGCTATTCTCTGAGTGAGGTCAACAAATGCAACAAACTCAATTGCAAAAAGCCTTGAGGTTAAAATTTTAAGGTAAGAACCTTTAAGCTGGTTAACTATCTGAATGCCAAAAGATTTACTGCCAAAACTAAACAACTGCCTGAAAATTTTTCGATCTGGATAGGCAAAAGGGAGAGGGATTTTGAAAAGCAAAAGTCCATATCCTGCTACCACCGCCATTAGATTACTGACAATTAGTCCAACAGAAAATGCAAAGAGGTCAAGCGAGGGTAGAGTGAGCAAAACGAAGAGATAAAAGAGGAAGCTTTTTAATACTTCAATAATGCTCGCAGACCGCATCATTTGCAAACCATTGAATGTATTGGTGACAGTTGAGCCCAGCAGTGCCAAATACGCTCCAACAAGCACAGTAATAATAAACAAAAAATCAGGTGTTACGTCTTTAAAAAAATATGAGGCAAAAAACCACTGGGCAATGAGAAGTACAATTAATCCTAAAAAGCCGATTACTGCGTAAGCACTAATAGTAGTCCAGAAATATTTGTAACGGTTTTTCTCGTTGTTGGCAATATATCTAATAAGAGCAGTTGAAATACCAAAATCAGCCAAGTTAAGAAATGAGGCAAATGTAAACACCAGTGCCCAAATACCTAGCTTTTCCGGAGAAATGGCTCGGACAATAAAGTAGTTGCCGCCAAATCCTATCCCAATTTGCAGTACTGTTCGTACCATATTGGCAAAGGCATTTTGGGAAATCGTATGGGAAAGCAGATATTTGTAGCTCATTGAGCAAATTGTAGCATTCATGGGTATGTACTGGTATATCTACTTATCAAAAAGACTGTCACGTGCTACAGTGAAAATGTTATTAAATTGTCATTTTCATATTTATGGGAGTAAACAGTCCAGATACTAGCGTTGATACAAAAAAGGTTATATGCCAAAATCAAAAATGCATGTTTAGATTGGGAGAAGTTTGTCAAGGTGATGCAGCAACTCCCGATCGCTGCAAACTCCACGAACATGTAGTTAGTCAACTAGAAGTAGGGGGAGATTCAAGAGATGGAGGAAGAGGTAACAGACCCATACGCACTGAAACTTCATTTAAGAGATTTAAAGATAGAGTAATGGCTCAGGCAGAAGATTCTGCTCACGTAGAAGCAATAAAAGCAGAATTTGATCGCAAGGAAGCAAGTGGTGATATTATCCCCGATAAGCCTACTCCTCCTATAGATGAAGACTGGGCCATTAAAGCACTTAAAGAACTGGACGAAATGGAAAAGGAATCCCAAAAATCTTAATCTTCCATTTTTTATTTTACTAATACCCCCTGTGTTAAAATAGTCCAGTTAACAACAATTGTCTTGCATATGAACAATAAAATTGAAGCGCTTTGTTGTGCTTTTTACATAACTGGTAAGTGTGATGGCAAACAACATAATGGCGTTACTCACTGCCGTCTTATTAGTGACTATTTTTCTCAATTAACTAAAGAGCTAGGTTTTGCCGAATCAAGTCTTAAAGTAATTGGGGAGGAATATTGGAACGAACTAGAATTCATAGCACTCTGCAGACATGTAGTATCTTTAGCAGAAGGGTGTCCTCAAGAAACAAAAGTTGCAGTAGAAGTATATAAACGTTTTTTTGATTTGTTTGAAAATGGAAGATTAATTTCTCCAAATTCTCCAAATACTTCAGAAGAAACCTTTGAAGCCTGCATGCAGAACATGTAAGAATCAATTACAATACCTGTGTGAATCTTTCTGTTGTTGTTCTTACCCACAATAGTGAAAAAACGCTTGAGGCATGTCTCAAATCTATGAGTTTTGCAGATGAAGTAGTAGTGATAGATAACTTTTCAGAAGATAAAACCTTAGACATAGTTAATTCTTCTAATGTAAAAACTAAAACTTACCAGAGAGAACTTGAGAATTTTTCCAGCCAGCGAAACTTCGGTTTATCTAAATGTAAGGCAGAGTGGGTACTGTTTATAGATAGTGATGAAGTCATCAGTCCCAAACTTGCTAAAGAAATTAGAGATGTGATTTCGCAAAAAGACAATCATGTGCAAGGCTACTATTTTAGAAGGGATGATGTTTTTTTAGGTAGGAAACTTAGACATGGGGAAACAGCTAACGTCAGACTATTAAGACTTGCCAAGAAAGACAGCGGCAAATGGAAGGGTAATATCCATGAAGAATGGCATGTAAAAGGCTCCACAAAGCTCCTAAAAAATGCCTTGCTTCACAATCGCAACCTTACAGTTTCGGATTTTTTAGAAAGAATTAACAGATATTCCACTTTGTATTCAAAGGAGCTCTATCAACAAAATAGAAAAGAGCCACTTCTTAAAATATTCTGCTTTCCGCTTGGTAAGTTTTTTTACAACTACATCATAAGGCTTGGATTGCTGGATGGTTTTCCAGGATTTGCTATGGCCTTTCTTATGAGCTGGCATTCGCTCTTAGTCCGCGTTAAACTGAGGCTCTTGTGGCTCAACAGTGGCAACCCGATTTTTAAACCTACCAATCTACTATGACATTCTTTTCTGTAATCGCTCTTCTCACTATCTTACTTTTCCCTTTTGGACAATTGACTCGCACCTCACTTATTAGATCCGAAATTGCCTTCTACTGGCATGACATAACTATTCTTCTGATCTTACTTATTAAGAGAGATCACATTCCTCCCATTATTAAAAATAACCTCTATTTGCTTGGATTTCTTGTGTTTGCTGTGTTTTCTCTGGTTTTAGATACTTCAATTTTATCGCTTAGTGAAGTTACTGTTAGCAGCTGCTATCTTTGGAGATGGCTAGCCTATACTCTGTTTGTAATCATTCTTTTAAGAAACAAGGATAAATTCCTTGCAAAACGCCTCTCATCGTACCTTGCAATAACTATTGTTTTAAGTTTAACAGTAGGTTTGATCCAGTACACTTTCTTTCCAAAGTTTGAAGCTATTCACGCCGCAGGTTGGGATAGGCATGCTTTCAGACTTGCCGGTACGTGGCTTGATGCAAACTATACAGGGCTCCTCCTTACACTTATGCTTTTTTGGTTGTTTGACCGCCTCCGAAAGTTGAAGCTAAATCCTTATCTTCACGGACTAATCATAGTAATTACTTTTATCAGCCTTCTTTTAACTTACAGCCGCAGTGCTTATCTGGCTCTTTTTGTAGGTAGTTTAGTTTACTTTGCAAAGAAGAAAAAAATGTATGTAGCTGTAGGTTTGTGCCTACTGGTACTTTTGAGCCTAACACTATTACCTAGGAAGTTTGGTGAAGGGACAAAACTTGAGAGAATAAGTACAGTTACAGCCAGGATTGGTAATTGGCAAGAAAGCCGAGAATTAATTGAACAAAAACCTGTGTTTGGGTATGGTTTTAATACTCTCCGCTACATTAAAAGAGATGTAGGGCTAGAAGATGAGAAATGGCAAGTAACACACTCCGGTTCTGGGCTAGACAATAGTTTGTTCTTTCTTTTAGCGACAGTTGGATTTGCCGGCACTTTTCAGTTTTTTCTCTTTTGGAAAGAGTTACTAGGAAAAATCAAGAAAACTCCGTTACTTCTAGCTTCACTATCAGCTGTTATTGTTCATGGTATGTTCACTAACTCCTGGTTTTATGCCTGGGCACTACTATGGATATATTTTGTAATAGGGGAAGAAAATACTACTGAATGTATGTCACGGTAACTGTTTTTGAAGTTTCGTTACCTGCCTCATCTCTGGCAATCACCTCAATCTCATTCTCACCATCAGCGAGTTGCAGCCTTTTCACAAAATTACCCTCGGTATCAACCGCAACAACATACCCATTAACCCGAACGTTTGTGTCCGGCTCTGTTTCGCCTGCAACCAGAATTTCCCTTTCCTCATCATAGTACTCTGAACCATCTTCGGGAGAGGTCAAAGTTAGATCAGGAGCTTCGTTATCAAATACAATAGTAAAGTCTGCAGACGGCTGGCTTTCATTGCCTGAAGCATCTGCAGCCACAGCATAAAAAAGGTTTTCACCACCCATAAGTTTTACATCAGTAAAAGAAAAATTGCCATCTGAGTCAGAAACAATTTCAGCATGCTTATCGGTATTGCGATAAAGAGAAACTTTTGCTCCTGGCTCAGCAAATCCATAAAGATTAATTTTTGCACTGCTTGTTGCTTCAAAATTACTGACTATTCGGGGAGGAACCGGGGGGATTGTGTCATTCTTATCTACTCCTTGAGACTGCGATCTTAAGTCACCCAAAAAAATAGCTGCTTTTATGAATAAAGGAACCCCAACAAAAATTAGCAGAAGCAGAAAACCGACACTTAAGAAACCAAATAAAACAGCTTGCTGGCGATTTCTTTTGTCTTCGATTTTTTGCAAACGACTAGGGGTGCGTGTTCTGGCCATTATACCCACCATTGTACCACTTTTTCTAAATCTGAGCCGTCTCCGGGACTCGAACCCGGTACCTATGCTTTACGAAAGCATCGCTCTACCAGCTGAGCTAAGACGGCATGATTTACCCATGCGTATTGTATTAAATAGAGAGCAGTAAGGCAATGTGAGAGACTATAACATTTATATTCAGAGGATAGTTATTTTTACTAATATATCAATAAATAAACAAAGCTTATGTGGTATACTTGTACACAACTAACAAAATATACGGTATGTCCATAGAGAATCAAATAGACTATATTTTAAACATAAATATTATTCCTCAATCGTTCAATGAAATCCAACCTACTCCAGCAGAAACACTTGAAGAACTTCTTCAAACTCGAACCATAAGTTTTCTTCATGTAGGAACTATATTTATCGATGATCTTCCTGATGAATGTCTTTTCTTCACTTCAGCGCCCTGGGGTAGAAGTCTTGAAAGAATTCCAAAAAGAGAAATAGCTCCACTAATATCCTCATATGTTAAAGACTTACTGGAACCACTTTATGGTAAAGATAGTTTTCATTACCAATTTTTACTCTTTGGTCACCGAAAGCAGTTTATAGAAGTTGCAGAAAAAACCATTTCAAAGATTGAGATGGAAGGAGAGGAAAGAAGAATCTTTACTAATTATTTAAGAAAAATAATTGAGGAGCTTACTGATTTGTAAAAGCAGTAATTAGAGGCGAACCACCAAAGCTGCTTTGCTTAGGTTTTTTTTGCAAGAGTGTGAGCGGGATACGAGAATCGAACTCGCATCTATTCCTTGGGAAGGAATCATACTACCATTGTACTAATCCCGCACGGCTTTTCATATTATAAAGATTTTAGATACTTAGAACAATCTCTTATCGGGGAATTTTAAGAGTACTACCCACTAGCAAATAATCTGGGTAAGCGAGATTATTAGCTTCAGCAATTTCTACCCATTTGTCGCCTCTGCCATATGCTTTCATAGAGATCTGCCATAATGTATCACCTTCACTAATCATATAAGAGTTACCTTTAAACGCTTCAACTGACTCGGCTGATAGTACTTCTCCCTGTAGTAAAGACTCAATCTCCGGCAGAACTAGTTCTTGTCCTACAAACAATCTATTCGGGAAAACAAGATTGTTTTCAGATGCAATTTTTACCCACACTTCCCCGTTACCGTATTCAGCTTCTGCAATTTCCCAAAGATGATCACCTTCCTTTACTACATACGTTTTGGGAAATTGTTTCTCTGCTACTTCAGCAAGTAGCTCTGCATTAACTGTTGCAGCTGCTTTTTCTGTAATCCGTTCATTGGAGTTAAGTGTCCGGATGTAGTTAATGATAAGCAAACCCACAATAAAAACCACTAAACCACCTAAAATTGTACTGAAAGTAGATTCATTAATATCTGCCTTTTTTAGAAGTTTCTTGGCTTGAGACTCAATATCAACCATGTAAGTTATATATCGGCAGGAGATATATAAAACTTATTGTACTAAGCTATTTCAAGAATATCTAGTAGGAAAATAGTTGATATACCTTAAAAAAAGCGGTAACGTAGAATTGTCCAGAAGGCAATTAGTCCATCCCAGCTGGTAATTTTCTTGCCCTCACTATAGTCTCTACCTGCATACGAAATTGGCACTTCGTAGATATACCTTTTGCTTTTCAATATTCTGGCAGTAATTTCCGGTTCAAAGTCAAATCTCTCAGCCTTAAAAGCAATGCTTTTTAAAATTGATGTCTTAAAAACTTTATACCCGGTTTCCATGTCTGAAAGTGTTGTGCCATAGAGAAAATTAGTAAGAAAACAAAGAAGGCGATTAGCCACCCAATGCCAAAATAAGAGATTTCTGTGCTCACCTGTGAACCTCGAGCCGTAAACCACTTCCGCCTTACCTTTTAGAATTGGCTTGAGCAGTTTTTCATAATCATCAGGGTCATACTCCAAGTCAGCATCTTGGATAAGGACGTAATCTCCTGAAACATGCTTTAGTGCCGTCTTAATTGCCTTACCTTTACCCTGGTTAATTTTGTGGAAATAAACTTTAGTGTCTTTACTTTTAATTTTTTTAACAATTTCTGTTGTACCGTCAGTCGAGCCATCATCAACTATCAGAATTTCTTTATCAATATCCGTATCCGTTTCCCTTACTCTTTTGATAATTTCTCTGATTGTCTTTTCTTCATTAAAAACCGGGATAATAATTGATAGTTTCATAGATTCATCTACTTCTAAGTTTACTATAAACTGCTCAGACTAACACAGCAATTCATAGATTTCTCACTTCGAATTGCTACAATAAGTTTATGTACATGTCAAAAAATATGACAAATCAGGAAATTGCCCATCTACTTCGCCAAGTGGCAGCTGCATTTGAAGTAGAAGACGATAATTTTTTTAGAGTACGCGCATACCAAAATGCAGCTTCAAGCATTGAAGAAAGTGCAGTCCCTCTCAAAAATCTTTGGGAAAAGGGAAAGCTTGATGACATTCCCGGCATTGGCCCTAATATTGCCCAACACCTCGATGAGCTGTTTAAAACTGGTAAAGTAAAACACTTCATGCAGGAAACTAGAAATCTTCCTCAGGGAATGTTTGCATTATTATCTATTCCCAATATTGGCCCAAAAACTGCCTACAAACTTGCAAAAGAATTCAAACTGGAAAGTGAAGAAACTGCTATACAAAATTTGTTTGAACACGCAAAAAAAGGCGATATCAGGGATTTGCCTGACTTTGGTGAAAAGTCTGAACAGGTTATCTTAGAATCCCTAAAGGCATTCACCAGAATAGAAAATCGTATGCTTTTGATCGAAGGCGAAACTATTGCCGAAACAGTCATTGAGTATTTACGTAAGTCACCTGATGTAGTGGAAGTCGAGGCTCTTGGAAGTTTGCGCCGCCGCGCACCTACCGTGGGTGATGTTGATATTGCTGTGTCAACAACAAAACCGGATGAAGTTATTAGCTACCTGTTATCATTTCCTCAACTTAAAAAGGTTTTAGCTACTGGAGAAAATGTTACCCGTTTTATGCATTCTTTAGGCAGACAGGTCGATGTAAAAGTGCAGTCCCCAAAAGAGTGGGGAAGTACCCTTCAGCACTATACTGGCTCAAAACTACACAATATTCATCTGCGCACACTAGCCCAGAGAAAAGACTGGTCACTTTCCGAATACGGCATTAAAAAAAACAGTAAGTTGGAACAGTTTAGAAGCGAGAAAGAGTTTTATAGAGCTCTAGGTCTAGAGCTTATTCCACCTGAACTGCGCGAAGACGCTGGCGAGATCGAAGCTGCAGCGAATGGAAAACTGCCAAATCTAATTGATCTAAATGACATTAAAGGCGATCTTCACATTCACACAAATATTGATATCTCAACCAGCCACGACATAGGTCAGAACACTGTTACTGAAATTCTGGAAAAAGCCAGCGAGCTTGGATACAAGTATATTGGTCTTTCTGACCATAACCCCAAACTTTCGGATTTAACCCCGGAAAAGCGACAAGCTCTCGTACGCTACCGCAATGAATTCATTGATAACGCTGTAGAAAGTTTTAACAGTAAACGAGATCGCCCTGTGTACGTTTTTAAGGGTTTGGAGATTGATATTAGACCAGATGGGTCCCTAGCCCTGGAAAATGACTCACTTGAACTTTTAGATTACGCTATTGCTTCAGTCCATGCTCAGTTTCAGCAGGATAGAAAGACCGCTACAAAGAGAGTTTTACAAGCCTTAAGCCATCCAAAAGTAAAAATCTTCGGCCATCCAACAGGCAGAATGCTTCTAAAAAGAGAAGGGCTCGACTATGACTGGGAAAAGATTTTTTCATTCTGTCAGGAGAATAATAAAGTCCTTGAAATTAACTCCTCACCGTATCGCCTTGATTTACCTGAAGTTCTTATCCGCCAAGCCATAAGTCATAATGTTGACCTCATCATTAATTCAGACTCTCATAATAGTGAGAACATGCCGCTCATTAAGTACGGAGTTTGGAATGCCAGGCGTGGCTGGGCAGAAGCAAAAAATATACTTAACACCAAACCTTTAAATCAAGTCGGGAAGGTGATTTTGGGAAAATGAAGATTGCACAAGAAAATAGAGGTTTTATTCCCCTTATTAAGGAGATAATTCAGGAAGTACGACACGACAATATTACCAGTTGGAGCGCTGCAGTTGCCTACTTTACTATTTTTTCTCTGCCTCCAGTAATTATTCTTACTATTACTATCGCTGGAAACTTTTTTAGGAATGGAGTAGCCGAAGGAAGAGTGTACCGGCAAGTACAAAATCTTGTAGGCAGCAACACAGCTGATGTAGTCCAAGCTATAGTAGAAAATGCAGCCCAGATTTCCCAAAATGTTCCAGCTGCTGTCCTGAGCATAGCGCTTTTGCTTTATGGTGCATCGGGAGCTTTGGAGTAAGTCAGGCTCGCACTTGCAGATATGTGGCAGGCTAAAGGAGAAAAAAGACCAGGTTTTATTGGGTTAATTTTGTACCGTCTAATCTCAGTAGTACTAGTAAGTGTTGTAAGTATTCTTTTTATTGTCAGTTTTTCCCTTAGCGCTTTTATCAATACAGCAACAGAGTTAATTAGAGATATATTTCCCGTTCCAGGATTTCTATTGGAAAGCACTAACTTCGTTTTGACAGCTTTTGGCATTACTTTGATTTTTTCTATAATCTATATTTTTCTAATCGAAGCAAAAGTTAGGCTAAAAGACATCTTAGCGGGCTCTGCGGTAGCTGCATTTTTGTTTACTCTCGGAAAGACCCTTATTAGTTTTTATTTGGGTTTTAGTAACATCCTCACTCTATTTGGAGCAGCTTCTTCGTTTATTGCTTTACTTATTCTCATCTACTATTCAGTTCAGTTTTTCTTTATCGGGGCCGAAGTAGTAAAAGTGCTCCATAAGAAAAACAAAAGAAGGTAAGATGGAAACCATTCTGACTAAAAACTGGTTATGTGACCTCTTTTTCAAGGGTGTCTGAAACTTTATCAACCAGATTTTCCAGTTTTTCTTTCAAACCCTTATCTTCTTTTTTTTTGTTCCTTCTTCTCCTGAGATTTCTTTTGTTCCTTTTTTTGGTTCTGCGACTTCCCTCGCTCAGATTGAAGTTTTTTTAGAATCTCTTCAGCAGTAGATGAGGTTTGTTTACTTAGGTCCTGCAGCTGCGAATAAGACTGTTTAAAGAGTTGCTGGACCTTGCTATCTATTTTGTTAACATAGGCAAGGTTAGTTACATAACTATAATCTGTTACTAAATACCCAAGCATTTTCTGAAAATAGGGCAGGAGTCCAAGATCATTTAATGCACCTTTGGTTTGGTAATTTAGAAAACTGTTTACTTCCTCTACCAAACCCTCAAATGCCGAAGATATTTCTGATTCAACCTGCACTTTTAGTTGTCCTTTGGCCTCACCAATTCTACTAATACGTTGGGTGCTCTGTTTTCTAAACAGAGAAATAATATCCTTGAGACTGTGTTCTGATACTGACTGTTCAAGTTTAGGAACTAATTGGCTTACTGTTTGTTCAGCCGCTTCTAATTTTGCCAGTTTCTCAACTAGGAGATCGTGAGGGTTTGAAATTTGTTTTAGCACACAGAAATAGTACCTACATCATTTGAAGCTGCGGTAAGGCATAGGTAAGAGAAAAGTGTGAAAGTTAAGCGGTCTGTATCCCTAATGCTCTAGGGCTAAGGTAGACTTTTTCTACTGGTGGATTATAGGCAACATAACTCAAGTCAGAAATAGGTGAAGTTATACTGTTTTGATGCAAAATATAGGCTACATTAGCTCTTAGAACAGGATCTTGGAGAATTTCTTGAGGTAGATATTTGAAAGCATAGTCTCTTCCTGAAATTTTTGTAATTAGCTTATACCAACGGTCAATTTCATTATTTACACCTTCGATTGCTTCCCTTGGAGCCATGCGAGCAAAGGCTTGCTGAACTTTGAGATTATTCTCTGGAGTGTCAGGAAGGCCATCTATAATAATTCCTCTTTCTTGTAAAAATTGTATTGCATCTTGGGAGTGTTCAGCTGTAATTACTTCATTTCTGATACTGGTAGCAAGCTTTCTAACAATTGGGTTTGGGGTGTGTCCTATAAATATAGTATTGCGTGCGAAAACAGGTAATAAGCGTTGCTCTCTAATCATGTGTCTAAGAGTGCTTACACAGCGATTGTAGCCAGATGTTACTTGATCACCATACAGACCAATCCCACGAACTGCAGGAAACTCAATGAGATGCAAGGGTTTCATTTTCAATACCTCTGCATTGCCCCAAACCTCAACTTTTTCGATTTCTTGAGTACTCATTATTTCTTCTGCAATTTGTTTTGCTAATGTATCCCAGTCAATAGCTACCCATTCTTCATTAACAACTGAAGGCGTAGCTGACTCACTTAAGGCTCTCTGGTAATTTCTAAACAATGTGTTAAAGTGCCTTACAGAGCCACCTTTTTCTTGAGTTATCTTGGATACTTTAATACCCAAGTACATAATCCATGAAAGACGGTTCCAGAAAAGCTCGGCCTTTGTTCTGTCAGTCATTTCAAGTTCTGCCCGCGATCCCCAAAACTCCTCGGCTTTTTCAATATATTCGTCAAACATATCTGTTATTACTCCTCTTCCAAAAAATAGTGCGTACCTGAGGGCACCATCAAAAGTTGCAGTCTTACTTGATGCCGGAGGTCCAGTAAAAACAATTGTGTTAATTCTTCTCTCAACCGATTCCACATCATGATTTTGAGGTTCTGGTTCAAAGTTAATCTCTTCACGCTCTTTTAAAGACAAATAGCTCTGCACGTACTTGTCAACTCCGTAAATGTCTTCATACCCCGACTGCCTTACAAACTCCTCCAACTCATGTCCGCTAAATTCGGTTTCTAATCCGGCCTGCACAATTTCCTTCCTGGTTAGCTCGATTGGTAATGGGCCAGTTGCTGCCTGAGAAATAAGTGCGCCAAGAGGGTGTCCGGTCCTCAAGTTTACCATTGTCCAAAGAACCCTTGTTCTTTGCGTTAGTATTTGTTCATTTTCTGGAACAAATACTCCATTGTCTACACTGTTTTTAAAGTGAAATTCCTTCTTAAAGCTATTTGGTTCCGAAGGAGAACGTTCACGTTGAGTCATTGGTTAGTATGTTAGGTAGATTAACCACAAAATTGGACCCTTGATTGATTTTTGACCTAACGCTGACCGATCCACCGTGTTTTTCAACTATTTTCTTAACCAGAAATAGGCCTAGACCTAGGCCTTCTTTATTAGAGTTACTAGCTTGATAGAATCGCTCAAAGATTTTACCAATATCTTTTTTGGGAATACCTTTGCCTTTATCAATTACGTTAATAGTAAATTCTTGACCTATTTGATCAAGGGAGATTATAATCTTATCTTTTGGTTTAGAAAATTTGGCAGAGTTATTCAGAAGATTAATGAATACCTGAAGAAGCTTACTAAAATCACCTACTACTGTATCACCATTAGGCAGATTATCAGTAACAACTAAAGAGTGGTGAGGATGTTTTATCTTAAAGTACTCAGTAGCCTCATCAACTATTTTTCTAAGACTGCATTCTGCCCATTCATAACGCAAATTCCCTGTTTTAATTTCATCTACCTCAACAAACTGTTCTACAAGTTGAGATAAGCGTTTTGCTTCTCTAACTAAATTTTTTATTATTACTGGGTGGAGTTTTTTATTCTTTCCTGAATCCAGCATCTGAACCTGGAGGTTTATGGATGTTAGAGGGGTTTTAAGTTCGTGCGCCATTAAGGCTATAAGCAAGTCCTTAGCCTTGAGTGTTTCATCCATCTCGCTGTAAAGCTGGGTTTTCCGAATAACCAAACTAGCCATTGAGCCGTACAAGCGCAATGCCTTTATCTTTTCATTCGTGAAGTGCCGCTCGTCTTCTGCAAGAAGAGCAAGCACCCCGATAGAGTCTCTATTATATGAAAGAGGAACAAGAATAAGAGACCTAATTCCTATTTCAAGCAGTTTCTTATGCGATTTTCTGAAGTTAGACTTGTTAAGCACTATTAGCTGTCTGGTCCTGTATGCCTTAAATGCAAAGCCTCTTTTCCTTGGGTACCCTACAGCATTTCTACTATCTGAAGAATAAGCTTTATACAGGTTACCTTCCTCATTAACCAAAAAAATTACACCATATTTGGCCCCAACAAGCTTTATAGCTTCATTAACAATAGTAGAAAAGGCTTCTTCCGGAGTTAGATTATTTACGAACTTTAGCGACGATTTATATATGTCTTCAATAACTTTGAGCGGCATAACAACTAGATTTAGTATATCTTAAAAATTTCCCGATAGAAATACATATTATATAAGCACACTGTAAGAATGGTGTAATAAACTTAGGAGTACACCCACGTAACCTAAATTTATTATTTTGAAGTACAAACCATTTCTATAACATCACTCTAACTCTTTTTTGTCTTTTTTATGTCTTTTATGGTATATTACTGTCTTTGTTTGCAAAAATATGAAACTTTTGCCTCTAGCTAAGACTGTTGCTGGAATAATTTCCAGTTATGCCAAGCCCAGCTTTAATACTGTTGTAAGCCTAATACTACTCCTCTTTTTTTCCCTATCCGCTTCAGAAAACATAGCGGCCTATGTTTCTATGAAGATAGCTCAGAAAGATGCTGAAATCTTGGCAAGTCAGGAAATTATAAGTCTTGAGAACACCGCAATATTAGCGGCTTTTCAAACAAAACCTCCGGATAAACCGAAACAAAATCCTCTTGCCAGTCCATCTCCTATTCCAATTTCTCCTAAACCTCAACCCCAATCTCAAACTTTGTTTGATCAACTCTTTGAAAAGTATGCGAGTGAGTACGGTGTTAATCCAGAAACACTCAAAAGAATTGCTCGCTGTGAATCAGGGTTTAATCCTCACGCAGCCAATGGCCCTTACTGTGGTATGTTCCAGTTTCATGCTTCAACCTGGACCTCTAACAGAAAAGCAATGGGGTTAGATCCCGATCTGAGTTTGAGATTTAATGCAGAAGAGGCTATTAAAACTGCAGCTTTCAAAATTTCCCGAGACGGCACAGGTGCCTGGCCTGTCTGTAGCCAGTAACCCTTTATTACACTAGCTCCACCAGAAAGCACTGGATTTTCTACCCGCATCGGCTTACACTAAGTTTAAATACTACAAGACTATGTTAATATCGGCTTTACTTGCTTCATTTATTGTGAGTTTACTCTCTCTGTTTGGGATTTTTTTTCTTTTTCTCAAGAAAAAAGCCCTGGATAAGATTCTTTTTTATCTTGTTGGTTTTTCTGCTGGAGCTCTAATAGGAGGAGCCTTCATTCATCTTATCCCTGAAGCTGCAGAGGGCTTGGGATTTTCAAATGTTGGTCTTTGGGTAATTATTGGTTTTGCACTTTTTTTCATTATTGAAAGAGGGTTACACTGGCATCACTGCCATAAGCATTCTGGTGAATGCAAGGTTCATCTTTTTTCATACATGAACCTTCT
>JBMNOG010000026.1:0-9498 GCA_050942955.1 Patescibacteria group bacterium
TCCCAATCTGGTTTGCCAGATCCTCATCCATTTTCGGACGGGAGGCCTTGTATTCCTCATACTGCTGGTGACGAAAAGTAGGGCCTTTTTCATCAAAGGCAACAACTACATGAGATGGTTGAAGTCTTTTGAAAGCTGTTAGAAGGGTGCTGGTAAAGCCGTAGACAGCATTAGTTAGTTCTCCAGCTTGGGTAGTAAGAGTGGTAGGATAGGCATGATATGCACGGTGAAGGATGGCATTACCATCAAAAAGAGCTAGTCGTTTATTTTTTGAGGCTACAAATTTGTCCATTACCCTATCTTACTAAGCCTTTAGCAAAGACTCAAACTCTTCCCGTTCTAACGTTTCTTTTTCAATTAACTTCTTTGCAACCAAGTCAAGTTTCTTTTTGTGTTTTTTAAGAGTTTGGATAGCTTTTTTATGTGCCTCATCAACAATTTTCTTGATTTCATCATCAACCTTTGCCTGCATTTTTTCTGATAGTTCTGAGGGTTGGTAGAAAGCCTTGCGGTAATCACTGCGGTCTGCCTGAGGTCCTAGATTAATTGGACCTAAATCAGACATACCGTAGTCAACCACCATCCGACGAGCCAGTATAGTCACCTGTTCAATATCAGAAGCAGCTCCACCAGTCATTTCCCTAAACTGAATCTCTTCTGCAGCTCTTCCCCCTAAAAGCATTACAGCCTTATCCAGAAGCTCTGACCGAGTTTCCTGATATTTATCTCGATCTGGAGGCACTTCAGTTTGTCCCAAGGTCATACTCCTGGAAATAATAGAAACCCGGTGAACCGGATCAGTGTGTTTCATAAAGTAGGTACACACCGCGTGACCTGCTTCATGGTAGGCAGTCATAAGTTTTTCCTCCTTAGATTGGAGGCGTCGTTTCTGGGGTCCCAGTTTGACCTTTGTAGCCGCTTCTTCAATATCAGGATAATTAATCTCTTTTCGGTTACATCTCGCAGCGTTAATCGCAGCTTCGTTGAGCATGTTTTCAAGATCGGCTCCGGAAAAACCAACAGTGCGCTTGGCTACCTTTTCCCAATCAATATCTTTTTTAAAGGGCTTACCTTTTGCGTGGATTTTTAAGATGTGGGCACGGCCTTGAATATCAGGCAAGTCTAAGGTTACTCTTCTATCAAAGCGTCCAGGCCGAAGCAAAGCAGGATCAAGAAGATCGCCTCTGTTTGTAGCTGCCAACACAATAACATTGTCCCTGGGCGTAAATCCATCCATCTCAACCAGTATCTGGTTTAAGGTTTGCTCGCGCTCATCGTGACCTCCGGCAAATCCCAAGCCACGTTGTCGGCCAATGGCATCAATTTCATCAATAAAAATGATAGCCGGAGCAGCTTTTTTGGCTGTTTCAAATAAGTCCCTCACCCTTGAGGCCCCTACCCCTACCAGCATTTCCATAAACTCTGAACCTGCCATAGAAAAGTATGGTACTCCCGCTTCGCCAGCCACGGCTCTGGCAAGCAGAGTTTTTCCTGTACCTGCCGGACCAACTAACAACACACCCTTGGGAGTTTTGGCACCTACTTGTTGGTACTTTTTAGGATTTTTAAGAAAGTCAACAATTTCTTCTAGCTCAACTTTCACCTCATCCACCCCACCAACATCCTCAAAGCGTATATTCTGTTTACCCTTAATAAAGATCTTGGCCTTATTTTTCCCAAAAGAAAAAACACTGTCTTGAGCTCCTCGCATCTGCCGAAAAATAAAAAGAAAGATAAAGCCGGTCAAAACAACTGGTAGCAGAAGTTCTAAAATACTTCCCCAAGCTTGAGACACAGATTGATCTTCAACAGAAAAATTTAGATTTTGAAGAGGAATATCAGCAGTTTGAAGGATGTTGGTAAATGTATCAAATGGTTCTTTCCTGGCAACTACCACTTCTTCTTTGTTTCTATATGTTGCTTCTAAGAGATCACCCTCAACAGTAACTTTTTCAATTTTCTCAGCCCGAATATCATCAATTACTTGTGAAAGGGGGACTTCACTTCTGGGGCTGGGTCCAGCTAAAAACGAGATTAAAAAAATAAGCCCAATACCAATTAAGAACCACTTAACAATCTTTTGAAAGTTAAGTTGCATTTTAACTTCAAACTTTCGCATTTCTGGCAACTTTTTTGAGTTTTTTGGGAGTGGCTTATCCTTTTTCATATACTACCATTTCTAGCGAACAATCCCTCCGTTTGCAATAGTTTTATCAGGCTTAAGAAGAGCAATTTTATCCTCTCCTGCAGCCAAAAGCATCCCCCTAGATTCCAAGCCCATCATTTTCTTGGACTCAAGATTAACCAAAACGGTTACTTGCTTACCTAAAAGATTCTCGGCTTCATACTGTAGGGCAATTCCGGCAATTATTTGGCGCTTACCAATTTCTTTACCCAAATCCACCTCAAACCTTACAAGTCTTTCTGAGTTCTCCACTCTTTCGGCTACTTCAATTGTCCCAACTCTAATATCGAGTTTAGCAAAATCAGGAAAAGTAATTGTATCTTTTATCATGGGCAGAGTATAACACCAGAGGAAGAATTAAACAATCTCAGCAGTCAAATTTCACCCAATCCGATTTTCTGTTTAACTTCATTAAGTGTTTCTTGCGCTAAGGATTGGGCTTTTTGGGCTCCGCTGATAATTACTTTATCGACATACGAAGGGTTGTTTTCAAGCTCTTGGCGCTTTTCCTGGATGGGTTTAATCTCATTAAAAATAGCCTCAGCTAGTTCTGTCTTTAAGCCCTGATACCTAATCCCAGAACTAAGATACTCCGCCTCATACTCTTTTCGCCTCTCCTTCCCCTCAAACAACTCAATAAGGGTTAGTAGGTTAGCCACTCCACCTTCTACCGGAACAACCTCACCCTTGCCGCTATCTGTTGGAGTGGTAGCTAGGCGTGACTTTATGGTGTCAAGATCATCGGTCAGATTAATATAGCTTCCGGAAACAGACTTGCTCATCTTACCCTCACCCGTCAAACTGGGTACATACCCACCCTCAGTAGCAAATCTTTGAGGCTCCGGTAGATTTGTTCCATATGTAGCGTTCATTTTTCTCGCTGTTTCTCTGGCAACTTCTAAGTGAGGTTCCTGATCCAACCCTACTGGGACTAAATTAGCTTTATACACCAAAATGTCAGCTGCCATAAGAATAGGATAGTTAAGAAGAGCCATGGTCGTATTTTGAGGATATTGCCTTACTTTGTCTTTAAATGTTGGCAAATGCTGCATCCGGGCAATGGTAGTTACTGCCGAAAAGTAAAATAAAAGTTCAAAATGCTGTGGCACCATAGATTGTAAAAAGAGGGTTGATTTACTAGGGTCAATACCTGCTGCAAGGTAATCTAAAACAACTTCTCTACGGTTTCTGGCTAGTTCCTCGACATTATAAGGAGTAGTTAGGGTGTGGGCATCAGCAACCATATAGAGAGTTTCATATTCAACCCTATTTTGCAACTCAAGCATGCCCTTCACAGCTCCCATGTAGTTACCCAAATGAAGCCTTCCTGTAGCCCTTATTCCTGATAAAACTCGATTTCTCATATTTTTTCTTTGGTAGCTCATGTGCCAGGGGTGGGGCTCGAACCCACAACCTTAGCCTTATGAAGACTCTGCTCCACCATTGAGCTACCCTGGCAAAAATTGAGTAAGAAACAAGATTTTAGAATCAGGGAAAAACATACCCTTTACTCTGATTAAGGCCAGTGAAGCTACCCTTAATTCTTGCTTCTTATCCCTGATTCTGTAGTGTAGCGGGTCCTCGGTAACGCTCCAAGGTTAGGTGAGGTTATGAGCCTCACGGGATACTTACCCCCCACCCGCTATAGCAATCTTCATATGATAACAAAATTTATGGTTTAGGGCAAACTTAGGAAATCGGCATAATATAGCGCTAGCAAGAAATAGTGTAAAACATAATTAATATAGGATATAAATTAAAATCAAAGATTACTAGGAATTACGATTCTCTTGATCCAGTAATATTGAACTATAGTATCGGGTTTGTATTACCTAAACAAATTAATCCACTCCTGCCAAGTTGCCACCGAAACCTCTTTTGTTTCTTCAGCAGTGGTGTACTTATACACATTTTCTTCAGACTTTTCTTGTAGTAATGACGGCAGTAGCACCAAGGCTTCACCTGGTTTTACCAAACGTAACTTATCTCTTATCTGTTGTTCAATGTATTCTGGCAAACTTCTGCGTGCCTGATCTTTTAGTAGTTGCTGGCGCTGTTTTTCTAAGCTATCAACTTTTTCTTGTGAGACCGCAATTCTTCTACGAGCAGCCATCATCTTAAAACTGTTGCGCGCAATATTTACCACTAGCAAGAGGGAGCACACAATAAAAACCCAGGTAAAGATATTCTTAAGTTGCATTGACAAAAATCCTATGTTGAGTTATTATAAGCTATTAATTATAGGCGAATACTATCATGGCCAATAACTTTGACGCAGTTAGAGTGCAGTTTTTAGATCACCTCAAAGAAAAGGGGCGTGCTTCTGCGACCATTTTAGCATACGGCAACGACGTAGGTCAGTTTCATGAGTTTTTAACAAACACCGGAATTTCCTCCTTGGAGGATGTAGAAAAAGAGCATATTGAGCAGTTTAAGGCAGACTTACTAAAGAAAAAATATACTACTAAATCAGTAGCTAGAAAACTTAACTCTATAAAAACATACTTCCGTTATCTGGAATCTAACAATATTATTAGCTCCAACCCAACCCAAGGGGTGTCTCATCCTAAGTATGTCCTCACCCCCCCAAGAATTCTTACTCGAATGGAGTACCGCAGCCTACGCGATGTAGTTCGTAACGACCCCAGGATGTATGCTATTGTAGAGCTGTTTTTGCAAACAGGCATCAGGATTAGTGAATTAGCAAGATTAACCGTTAACGATATTAGTGATAGCAAGATTAGAATCGGTGCATATGAGTCCCACAACAGTCGAACTATTCCTCTAAACAAACCCGCTAAAGCAGCCGTTGATGAATGGTTACGTATTAGACCTAATACCAGCACAGACACTCTTTTTGTAACAAAAACCGGCAGACCTTTTCAGGTTAGAAATATCCGCACCGCCCTTGATCGTTACTTCAAACTTGCTGATATTCAATCAGCAACCGTTAATGACCTGCGTCACACCTTTATTGCCCACCAGCTTAAAGCAGGAACCCCGTTAACGCTGGTCTCAAAATTAGCTGGTCACAAACGGCTTTCAACTACAGAGAAGTACTTGGAGTTCATTAAGGAAAAGACTGGATCAGAAACCATGAGACTTGAAGAGTTGTAAATTTAAACCTACTCCCTCTTTTGATTTTCAAACCTCCAGACAATTTCCGAGATCTTTGGCAGAATCTCCTGCGCCTCACTTTCTCTAATGCCATCTGTTAATATACATAAAGAATAGGGGTGTTCTCCCAATATTAGACCACAGTCGTTCCATACCTGTATCTGATTCCCAATTTTGTGGACCACAACCACACCTTTCGGAACCCCTATAGAAATTCGATCTTCAAAATCGGTGTTAGTTAGAGCCTCAAAAAGAAGCTGTTTGGTTTCAACTCGGGTAAAAATTTTATCTAAATACAGACTACTAAACAGTTCCCCCATATTTTTAGGAGAGGTTGTATTTTTTACAATATTGGTCTGCACCATACCCTGGGCATCAACAAACCTCTGAACGTTGCCCAACCCCACTCTCGAAGCTAAAACATTGGCCGCTGTGTTGTCACTCAATTTTCCGGATAGAGACAAGAGTTCAGCAAATGTATATTTCGTCCCCTTTTTTTGATATTGGAGCGTCCCTGTACCCTTCTCTATATCGGCCTGTCTTAGAGTGTAGATATCTTCCAGACTCTCATTTCCCTCTTCAACTTTAAGAAGGTAGGTAATCATAATTGGGACCTTATTGACAGAAGCAGCCGTAAAAGCAAAATCAATATTCTCCCCATACGAATCTCCGGTTTTAAGTGACTGCACAAACCAACCATACAACCCCTGTTTTCCCTGGGTAATATCTCGCACTCTTTGAATTACATCGCTTTTGGTTATAGCAACAATGGTGCGACCCTTGTTGGTTACAGCGTCATTTTTAAGCTCTTCATACTGACCTTTAAATCCATTGTGAACATGGTTCTTATTATGCTGTAGCCAAAGCCTCCACCCACCCACCCCCAATAAAACCAGCACTCCCGAAACAATCAGGGGTCTGTAGTTAAAATGTTTTCTTCTTTCGGAAATGAGGAACTGTTGGCGATGTAAATCTCTCATAAACCACAATGTAGTTATAGTTAAAAATAACACCCCCAAAATGAGAATCAAGATGAAAAACTAGAGCATAGCCTTGACCTCTGGCCAAAACATTAACCCCTCTTTGGGTCCGATATGCTCAACCACATGAGCTGCATTAGTGGCAGCTACAAGAAGAGATTGTTCAATAGAGAGATTATGAATTTGGGCAGCCACAAATCCTGATCCAAACGCATCCCCAGCACCAGTTTCTTCAACAGTTTCGGCCTCAATGACTTTTTGCTTATACTTTTTCCCCTGGCTATCATAAACTGTCGCTCCTTTACGGCCCTCAGTAACTACAACCAGCTTTGCCCCCAACCCAAACATTTCTTCATCTTTAAGGGTTTGCCCATCGGTTTTACCCAATAACATTAAAGCCTCCTGCTTATTAAATAGTAAAACATCTACGTAATGCAGTGCTTGCTTCAGCTCCTTATTCCGCTCTAGTTCTTGGCTTCCGGGATTAAAAGCAAGTTTAATATCTTTTTCCCGGCATAGGCGAATGATTTTGGTAAGTAAATTAAAATCTCCACCCAAACTAGAAACATACAACCATCGGGCATCAAGGCGTTTCCAATCTACCTTGCGCCAAGAAAGAAGGTTGCTTGCAGCCCTATACACCATAAGGGTCCGTCCACCATCTTTACCCACTAAAACAACAGAGCTGCTGGTTGGTTTTTTAGTGGTAGACTGTAAATGAATAAGGCTTACTCCTTCTTCCGCCAACTTTGCTCTAACAAGACTTCCCCAATGGTCTCTTCCTAAGCATGCAACAATTCCGGACTGCAGCCCCATTCGCTCAAAACAAACAGCAGCGTTAGTTGCTCCACCACCGGTAACTACCACACAGGCATCCACTAAAACCTTGGCACCGTACATTTGACAGAGCATTACTCCTTCATTTGTTTTCTTTAGCTCAAACTCTTTTGAGAAAAGGTAGATATCATACGTAGCGCTGCCAAAAGTAACAACATCAAACTTCATACTAACCCTAGAGAGAATAGTTAATTTTTACCACTTGCCGGATTTTCTCTTTAATGCCCATGGTATCTAATTTAAACTTCCGGAGCAACTCAACCTCACTACCACTCTCACCAAAGCAGTCAAAAATACCGTGACGAAACACATAAACCGGAAGCTTTTCGGAGAGAAGTTCAGCCACGGCCCCACCAAGACCACCCAAAACCTGGTGATCCTCCACAACCAGCACCCTCCCAGTTTTTTTAGCAGAACTAAGAATAGTTTCCTCATCCAAGGGTTTTATAGTGGATAGTTTAACCACTTCGACAGACAGTTCT
Source organism: Patescibacteria group bacterium (assembly GCA_050942955.1). Classification (GTDB taxonomy): domain Bacteria; phylum Patescibacteriota; class Microgenomatia; order UBA1400; family UBA1449; genus JBMNOG01. The sequence continues at coordinate 7,602 of JBMNOG010000026.1, forward strand.
CCTTTTAGATCTTTTACCGCAGCAAGGGCGGGGACAGTGAGCGATCCGGTAGTAATCAGTGTCAGATGCTTTCCTTCACACATAATCTCGCCACGACCAATAATAAATTCTTCATTTTTTGAGGTAATTTCAGGCGCACTTGACTTGGAGATACGAATATAAACAGGGCCTTGGTGTTTTGCTGCAGCCACCACACAATTACTTGCCTCATTGAAGTCGCATGGACTCAACACCACTAAGCCTGGTAACACCCTGGTTAAAGCTATGTCTTCAAGTGCCTGGTGTGTGGCGCCGTCTTTTCCAGCAGAAAACCCCGCATGGTGACCCACAACTTTTACATTAAGATTTTGGTAACATACCGAAACCCGCAATTGATCCCAGTTTCTCCCAGGATTAAACACGGCAAATGAGTTTACAAAGGGAATTTTGCCAACCATAGCGAGCCCGGCAGCTACACCCAACATATTCTGTTCAGAAATCCCGCATTCAAGAAACTGGGCAGGACGAGAACTAAAGACATCTGCAACCCGTGTACTTTCAGCCAAATCTGCAACCAGAACCACAACTTGAGGACTGGCCTTTGCCATCTTTAGCAACCCCTCTCCATACCCATCACGAATTGATTTAGTAGGGGCATTATTTATTTCAATCATAGGTATCTTGGTTGTATCGTAATCGCAAATTTCGCAGAGCCTTTACTCCCTCACCTAAAGACAGAGCTTTGCCGTGCCACTCCGGCTTATTCTCCATAAATTCCACTCCTTTTCCGGGAATTGTGCGAGCAATAATCATTGTGGGTTTACCATGAAGAACCTTGGCCTTAAGATAGGCATCGATTATCTCTTCAAAACTATGGCCATCAACCTCTAAAACACTTAGGCCAAAAGCTTCATATTTTAATTTTAAGGGCTCAAGGGGCAAAACCTCTTCTGTAAACCCGCTAATTTGGATGTCATTTCTATCTAAAATAAATACAAGATTGTCAAGCTTGTATTTAGCGGCAAAAAGGTATGCTTCCCACACCTGCCCCTCTTGTTGTTCACCATCGCTGGTGATGCATACTGTTCGCCAAGAATTGTTATCTAGCCTAGCAGCCATAGCCACCCCCGTCGCCAAAGACACCCCTTGTCCCAGGGGGCCAGAACTATTTTCCACCCCTGGGAGAGAGTTCAAAGAGGGATGTCCGGGAAGTCTTGAGCTTAGCTGCCGCAAGGTTAAAAGTTCATCTTTAGGAAAATATCCAGCTTCAGCCAGAGTAGCGTAAAGCACAGGACATATGTGCCCACAAGACAAAATCAATCTATCCCTCCCTTCCCAGTCGGGGTGTTTGGGATTATGTTTAAGAAGATAGAAGTAGAGGGCAGAAAACACATCAGCCATCCCCAATGCTCCGGCGGCATGTCCAGAGGCGGCTGAAACCAACATAGTAACAATGTTTCTCCGTATAGAAAGAGCTTTTTTTTCAAGCTCAGACAGATTGAACATACGTCTATTCTACCCCAATTCTGCGAAGACTATTAAGGTTGGCTTCAAAATTTTCCCACAGATAAGTGTTGACAACCACCCCACTTGCACCATACTCTTTGCAGAGTTTCGCAGTCTTTAAATTAATTCCTCCGTCTACTAGTATTTCCGCATTTTCTCCTAAAAATTTCCGTAAGTAACTAATCTTGGGAAGCACATTATTGTTAAATTCTTGCCCAGAGCATCCGGCCGCAACTGCCATTAGCAAAATTGTGCTGGGAATATTTTTAAGGCCAGTGACAACCCCTATTGGAGTCTCAAGATTAACCGCCAAGCCCGTATCCATTTTTAGTCGCCGAGCTTCAGATTCAAAAGTAGGCCAATCTTCAACATCTTCAATTTGTGAAATTGTGGTTTTAATTCCAAGACCATC
>JBMNOG010000027.1:0-9448 GCA_050942955.1 Patescibacteria group bacterium
CCTTTCTTCCTTGTATGCTTCAAGCTCCGTATCAGCTCCCTGAACTATCTCCAGAGCTTTCTTCCGGGCATCTTCCAGTATTTCTTTTTTTTCAAGTTTAGCGTCTTCAATTATCTGTTCATACTCTTCCTTTGCCTGTGTCTCAAGGTCTTCAGCAATATGCTGAAGTCTCTTAATCAGCTCAAAAGCTTTGGCAACTTTTTGTGAAGCATGGGAATTTGCCTGTTCTTTGTGAGTGCTTAATTGTTTTTTAGCTTCTTCCAAAAACCGATTGAGCTCCTGGTCTTGCTTACGATGGCGACGCCAAAAAAAGAGGAAAAGGATACCAATGTAAAAAGCGGTGGTGATGGTGTAAATTAACCAGGTGTCAAAGACCATAGGGCAGGTAACAAAAAACAGATTAACACCTATTTTAGGTAAAATTCTAAGTAAAAACAATAATGTCTTCTTTATCCAAGGATCAGGAACGATGCTGCCACAGCCAATCCAGCCGCGACAACAAATGCCAGAATGCTCCCATATAGGTTTAATTGAAGACGTTTTTTAGCAAAAGGATTACGGCCAATAGCTTCAAGTCCTCGACTGACCATAATCCCTCCTCCAACACTCGCTCCCAGTATTCCTACTCCTGCTGCAATACCAGCCCCAATGTACTTAACACCTGTACCTCCAGCTCCACCTAGTCCACCTTTCAAAAAATCCTGTATCTGTGCCGCAATGGAAGCCCCTTTTATCCCACCTAAACCACCAGGAAATGTATCACTCTTCTTTGGATCACCTTCAACTGCGAAGATATTGCTGACTCCAATCATGCCGTCTCCTGCCACTGTTACAGTAACCTCATCATGAGCTAAGCTTATAATCCCCTGAACATACCACAAACCACTAGCTGAGGGACTTGCAACCGCCGGGTCGATAGTTCCGGTTGTATCAACTATTGCAAGCGGTCCCTCGTAGTCTGTTATTTGCTGGTTGAGTGAGTCTTTGGCGGCAATAGATATCAAAAATGGCTCTCCCACTCTTTGCGGGCTAGGGATTTCTTCGATAATTAGACGTCTGTTAAGCCCTGTTCCGACACTTCCGACAATTTTTGCCACTTTAGTGATGTTGCCCTGAGTTGCACTGATAGTTACTGTACCTACCCCTGTCTCTGAAGCAGTTAACAAAACTGTCCCTCCACTCTGCTCGGAAAGAGTTCCTAAGTCTCCACTGATTTCAAAGTTATAGGTGACACCGGAAACAGGGGTTCCGTAGGCATCAATAGCTGTAGCAGTGATGGGAATGGTTGCACCGGAGAGCGCTGAGATAAACTCTGGGTCAACGATAACTTCACTGATCACTAAGGGTGTAGGTTCTGGGGTTGCACTAGGTGAAGCTGTTGCTGTTGGAGTAGGCTCAACTGTAGGAGGGGTTGTAGGTTCTGGAGTCGGGGTAGGTTCCGGAGTAGGTGTAGGCTCCCCCCCGCTTCCTGACCCACCCCCCTCACTTATAATACTGACAGATGCCAAAGCTCCCACTGTACCAATATCGGCTTTGACAGTATTAAGGTAGTTCCCAACTTCTGTGCCAGCATAAAAAACTCCTGTCTGATCAATAGTCCCACCGCCGTTAATAACAGACCAAGTTAAGTTTGTTAAGGTTTTTTCGTTAAGAAATTCATCATACCCTTTGGCTGTAAAAGCCATGAAACTCTCTGTTGGTAAAACTCCCAAACTAGGACTAATCGACAGCGAGATTGTCGGACCGGCAATAGCAGTTTCATAAAAATGGGCCGCATTCGTAATCCCGGAAACAAGGTTAGCAGTAACAATGTACGTTCCGCTTTTCCTTCCTAAGGTAAGGGCAGTGCTCGCCACACCGCTGGCATTAGTGGTAGCAGTGGTGCTTGAAAGCTGCTGTCCTGTTGCTCCAGCCGGATACCCCGTAATTGCAAAACTCACTCCTTCCCCTGAAATTGGATTGCTAAAAGGGTCAACCACTCTTAAAGACAGAGCATTGCCAAGCTGGGTATATACCGTACCACTCTGGTTGTTCCCACCGGTAATAGTAATGAACTTTATCCTTCTATCTGGATTAACTGCAAACACGTTTGAGGTGCCGCTAACTGTGTTATATGAAGCATAAATATGATCTTCCAAAACAGCTTCGGTAACATAAACTGTCCCAGTCCAAATCCCGTTTTGGAAGTTACCTGTTAAGGTTGGATAAATAGTATCAGTATCATCGCTTAAGATTACTTGTTCATTGAAAGAAGTCACAGTAATTCCAATACTATCTTTTGCTGTAATGGTAATTTGGAACGGCACCCCGGCAATTTTAGCTCCACCGCCAGTGAAGTTATTAAACTCAAAGTGATGTAAAGACTGGGCTGAAACATTCTCTGGCTTCAATAAAGAAATAAAAATGGAACAAGCTAAAATTAAAAGTAGTAGTAAACCTTTTTTCATCGCCAATATTTTTTAGACGCTGTTTTCAACAAAAACCATCACCTGACCACTGCCTCACTTCTTTAAGTAAGACAGAAAAACCAGTATACTTAAATAGCTAACTCTTTATCATCTTACAATTAATACCTCTTGTAAGTAAATAGAGACTCTAGTGTTGCCCTTGTGAACCTTAAACTTAAAAAAAATCCAAACCTCAAAGAGCTTGTCGGTTTATTTTTTGAGGAAAACAAACTCCAGAAAGAACAGCTTAGAACCTATGTTCTACAGCAACTTACTACAATCCGAAAAGAGTTCGACTACTACTTGCACACTCCGAATATGTCTGATCTTTGGAATCAAGTAGGTAATCTTAGCAGTTTTACTACTAACCGCACATACCAAGATGCATGCCGTCGGGTTCTTAACCTCACCAACGAAATAGATTTCTGGATTAAAGAGTGTGTTAGTTCTGAACAGCATCTGGAATTTTTTATCCTGAGCAAAGCTTCTGAGCTAAACTCCGGAGATAAAGACCGAGATTACTACAATGCCCTTCTAATCCGCCACGATCAGCTGCTGGCTGTGACAGAAGTCTTCAAAACTGCACTTGATAATCTTAAGGCCTGCAGCAAACTACCTTCAAACTGCATTATTCATAGCAAAGAGTTTGAGTATTTTATTGAAAAAGATCTCAAAACAAGGATTTTTGAACTGGCAGAAGAGTTTTATGTTACACGAAAAGAATTGGGGAAAGTGTAAACTCCTTTTATAACAACAATTGCTTCTTACAAACATGTGGTAGTATCGTCACTGTTTGTCCGGTTCGTGTTACAAAATTTCATCTCTATACTGCCATGTATTTACTATCCTTGCTTTCATTAACTAACTTCAACCTTTGTATTAAATTTCTTTTTTTTCTGGGAATTTTTGTTATAACAGTTTTAACTATGAGAAATGGTAGGTATGCCAAACTCCTTCTTAAGTTAGGAATTTCCCTGACTCCCAATCAGTCGAAGTTAATTGTTAGGTGCCTTATTGCACTGTCTTTACTTTTAGTTAAGTATCTGGAAACCAGGGTTTAAAAGTGAACTCATCTACTAATGCTATGCCCGAAGCTGACCACAAGCGCCATGAATTTCCTGACCCAAATTTTTTCTCAACGAAACATTTATTTTAAACTCTTCTAAAATCCGCTTAAACTTGTGCGCCTGAGTTTTCTCTGAGGCTTCAAACTCTGTTCCGGTAGGGTTATAGACAATTAGGTTTACATGGAACAGATGCTTTAAGTTAGGAAAGGCATCCTGTAACAAATTACCTAACTCAAGTGCATGCCTGTCTTAGTCATTTATGTTTTTAAGAAGAATATACTCGATAAACACCTGCCGGTTTGTTTTCTTAACATAGTAATCTAATCCTTTCATAAGTTCACTCAGCGGATAGGTTCTGGCAACAGGCATAAGCGTTTCACGAAGTGCATCATTTGGGGCATGCAAAGAAACTGCTAGGTTTAATTGGGGAAAAGTATCAGCAAATTCTCTAATCCCTGGTACAATTCCCGAAGTCGAAATAGAAAGATGGCGCTGCCCGAAACCATAGAGATTTTTATCCGTTAACCACCGGATACTTTCAAATACTTTTTCTTTATTGGCAAACGGCTCTCCCATCCCCATATATACGATGTTAGTAACACGGATCGGAAGCTTTTTTTTGGCAATATACTGCCGCCAGAAAAGAATCTGGTCGCAAATTTCTTCTGCAGTCATATTTCTGATAAAACCCATTTTCCCTGTTGCACAAAACGTACACCCCATCCCGCAACCAACTTGGCAGCTAATACACACTGACCATAGTGCCGGTTTGGGATTTAAAAGTACTGTTTCCACACTTTCTCAGTCGTGGAGTTTTAAAAGAGCTTTATAAGCCCTTTTATCGCTTGATATATTGATAGTCTCCAGTTTATTAGAAATGAACGGTAATTTCCGTTCGAGCAGTTCCCGTAATTTTTTAGGAATCGTAAAAATTTCCCGATAACTCTGTACCCTTCCAGAGACTACATCAGAAGTTATCTGATTGTAGCGGTACTTCGGTTCATTATTTCTCTCCAGAACAATTTTAAGGTTAGAAAAATCCATAATAGTGAGTAGGAATCGAAGATCTAAGCCTTGTCCTTATACTCCCTAATCCTTTTTAGCAAATACTTCCTATCATTTTTACTGCTATCTTCCATTACTTCATCAAACAGTTCTTTAAGGACTTTGCCAACAATCGGACCTCCCGTCACACCTAAAATCTCCATAACATCATTCCCATTTACTTTTAAATCTTTAATCTGCATGGGGGTATAGAGTACTTCTCCAATTCGCTTTTGGAGTTCCCTAAGTCTCCAGGAAGTTTGTTTTGAACCGCCGCCAACTCTATCCCCAACCCTTAGCATCATCATGTCATTAATATTTTCTAAACCCACTTTTCTAATAAATCTCCTGATGGCTGCATCAGTCATTTCAGGATTGTAGGCAAACATGTGGTGTCTCACTAAAATGTATAGCCGCTTACTGTCTTTATTTGACAGATGCAGCCGTTGAGCTACATCTTTAGCTATCCTGCCACTGATGACTTCATGACCGTAAAATGTAATCTTGCCTCCCTGATTTCTAAAGGCAACCGGTTTACCGATATCATGTAAAAAAGTAGCCAATCTCACAATCGGATCAGGCGACGGGCAAGCAGCCAAACTGTCTAAAGTATGATTCCAAACATCTTTAGTATGGTGACCAGCTTGCTCAACTCCTACCATTTTTAAAGCTTCGGGTAGAATGTACTCTAAGAGATTAGTGGAATATAGAAGTTTCATGCCGTCAGCCGGAAACGGTGATGCTAAAATCTTCAAAAACTCATCTCTGATTCTCTCTTTTGAAATCTTCTGCAAAAGGCCGGCATTATTCTGTATAGCCTGGAGAGTTTGTGACTCAATCAGAAATCCCAACTGGGAAGCAAACCGCACTGCCCGAAGCATTCGCAAAGCATCCTCACAAAATCGCTCATCGGGGTTACCCACTGCTCGTATTAATTTGTTGACCAAATCTTTTTGTCCTTCAAACATATCAATAAGGTCGTACTCACCCTCTCCCGTTTTTCTAAGAGCTAAGGCATTAATCGTAAAATCGCGGCGCTTCAGATCTTCTTCAAGTGTCTCTCCCCAGGAAACAGAGTCCGGCCGACGGCTATCAGAATAGGCAGACTCAGTCCTAAATGTTGTAATTTCAAAAACATCAGACAAAGCAAGATCATCAATGACAGATGTTTCTTGCGGTAGTGAGAACTGGTTTAAAAGCTCTTCAACCGTGACTCCGACAGTGCCAAAAATATTATCGTAAAACGATTCAGGAAAGAGTTTCTGCACTTCTTCGGGTTTGGCGTTAGTCGTAAAATCCCAATCCTTAACTAGCTTTTTAGTCAAAAGATCGCGAACCGACCCACCAACAACGTAGGCTTCAAAGCCGGCATTTTCAAGAGTTTCAAGAGTTTTATCAACCAAAAGTGGTAGTTGTAACTTCATGGACTTTATTATACCTTGCAACATGGAAACACCAAAATGCTTGGAGAAAGGTATGGTCCAGAAAACATGGAAAGTCAAGAAAAAACTTAGTAAAAAACCTGCAACGCGCTTAGAGGCAATCATTGATGTACTGTTAAAAAACCGGGGATTAATTAAGCAAAAACAGCAGGAAAGCTTTTTTAAACCAATTCACCCCCACAAAATTTCGTTTAGTTCTATTGGTATTAAAACAGGGCAAATCCAGAAGGCTCTTAAACGTCTGAAAAGGGCTTTTGACAAAGAGGAGCTTATCGTTATTTACGGTGATTACGATGCTGACGGCATTACCGCTACAGCTGTGCTTTGGGAAGCACTTTACTCTTTGGGTTTTAAAGTTATGCCTTTTTTGCCTCACCGCGAGAATCATGGGTACGGACTTAAAAAAGAAGGGATTGATGCTGCAATTAAAAAGTACGGAAAACCCGAACTTATCATTACTGTTGATAACGGTATTGTCGCTTTTGAAGGTTTGGATTATTGCAAAGAACTTGGCATAGATGTCATTATCACCGATCATCACGCAGCCAAAAAAGAAAAAAATGGCAAAGAAACATATCCTGAAGCATGCGCTATCATTCATTCCATTAAGACCGCAGGAGCCGGAGTTGCTTACCTTTTTACAAAGGAAGTTTTAAAGCACTTTAAACCTGACCACTCTATCCAAACTTTGGATTCATTTTTAGAGCTTACCACTATTGGGACTGTAGCTGATATCATTCCGCTTTTAGATATAAACCGTAGCATCGTTAAAACTGGCCTTGAGCTTCTAACTCGCACCCAACGCCCAGGCCTTAGAGCTTTGCTTACTGAGGCAGGTATTAATGCAAATACTGCCCTTTCCACATACCACATCGGTTTTGTTGTCGCTCCGAGACTGAACGCTATGGGTAGACTTGATAACTGCTTTGACTCGTTGCGACTTCTTTGCACCCAAGATGAGCAGCGAGCTTTTAGGCTGGCACTTGATTTGGGAGATGTTAATAAACAGCGCCAGGACTTAACGTTTAACAGTGTTACTAAAGCGCTTAAAACTCATAAAAACAAACATGAAGATAAAAAGGTTATTATTACGGCCTCAAAGGACTATAGTCCAGGGGTTATTGGTTTAGTTGCAGGCAAGCTGGTGGAGCAGTTTTATAAACCTACAATTGTTATTGCCGAAACAGGAGACGTAGCTAAAGGCTCAGCCAGGTCTGTTTGGGGAGTTAATATTATCGAGATGTTACGAACATTTGAAGAAGATTTCTTGGAGTTGGGAGGCCACCCAATGGCGGCGGGCTTTACTATTGCCACAAAAAAAATCAACGAACTAACTGAGAAAATGGAAAGGCTTGCAGAGGAGGCTATTGAAGACCACCTACTCAAACCTGTACTTGAAGCGGAAACAGAGATAGAGCTTTCTGACATTACTCTGGATTTATACAAAGCAGTCGAGACCTTTGCTCCATTTGGCGCCGGTAACCCTCATCCAGTCTTTATTACCAGAAATGTGAAAGTAAAAAATGTTCAAACAGTTGGTAAAGATAAACGACACTTAAAGCTGCAAGTGGCTAAAGACTCGAGTCCTATATATGAAGCTATGTTTTTTTCAGCCGGACTGTGGACGGAAAGCTTAAAACCCGGAAATACCGTCGATCTGGCATATCAGATTACTTTAAATGAGTGGAATGGGAACACGAAACTGCAGCTGGTGGTTAAGGATATTCGAGTAAGTTAACCTTTCTTGACTGCTGCAGCTGCTCGACGCACATCTTCAGGAGAAAAACAACAACTACGAGCTTCTCTTGCCTGCTTATAGCTTAGATAGTTACCTGAACCGTAACAGTAGTCAAAATATGCAGAGGCAGTCATAAGTTGAACTTCAAAAGGTAGAACTCTTTGAGGGTCTCTTAAAACTATATTAACTGCGTCAATTCTGCCTTCAGGCGCTTTAGCTTTATCATCAATGAAGTGTTCATTCCTAGGGTCAAGAAAGGTACTTTCTTTAATCCCAACGTCCTTCAATCCTCCAAAGGCTACATTAGTTAAAAAAAACTGAACTTCTTCTTGAAGACTTTTACTAGGTAATACAATTCGGAAACCATGACAATCTGTCATGTTGCAAAGTATATACTTCCAGGTTTCTATCTTATCTAAACTAGGTTCTTGACCTTCATGATGTTGAGCATAGATGTTTCTGAAGTCTTTGTTACCCAAATAGCGCATAGCTTTAAGAATTAGGCTCCCGATACTCTTTTCTCGAACCGGAGAAATGTAAAACTCTCGATCATTCAGAATTCCCATCAGTGTTTTTTGACTATCGCTAGGTTTGAATACTTTGTTAACAAACTCCAGAGCACTATTCATACGAGAGACTAGTTCTGCGTGGTCTACAGGCAACAAACCAGCAGCAATTAACCTTGCCATTAATTCGTTATGCATACGTTCAACTGCTTGTCTTTCTTGGTGTACAAACTCCCTCCGATTTTGTTCTCCACCCGCAACAATATTCGCCGCCTGATTATATAAGTTAAAATAGCGAGGATATTTTTTTTCTACATACAAGTCTTTTATATGCCTCACACCTTCCTGTTCCTCAACAAGTCCAAGAAGAGTAATATATAAATTTAATTCATTTTCAACATCTTTTGGGAAGGTAGTTTGGTCAGTTCTGCGCAGTTCATCTATACATTCTGCAGCTCTTACAAGAAGAGCTCTTCTAAATCCACCATTAAATTCATATGCCATCTCAAAATATGGCTCTAGTTCTTCTTCGCCACTTCTCCTTTGTGTCGCCTGACATTCTTTGAGTGCTGACAAAGCAAGAACACTGTTGATAACAGTTTTATCTTCTGAAGTTACACACTCTGGATCGCTAAAGTTCTCAAGGATATAATTGGCAATATCAAGTGAATGAAAATCATGGGCTCTTGCAAGTTCAGTAGTCAGATTGTCACCTCCCAAAAGGCGCACAATTTGACATACTCTCTCTGTACGATCTTTTCCGTACTTGCTAAGAGGATAACCCTGAACATACTCTCCTAAGGAAGATGATATCAATACCTTTTGTTCACAATCTCCATTGCTTTCATACCTATCAACAACCTTTACATCCCCGTAAAATGCAGTGGACAGATTCACCTCTGAAAGCCTTTCTTGGTTAGGCATAGTGGATCCACTTATAGGTAATACATATACATATTTATGACATACAAGCAATCATAATTATATAAATTCTTCTTTAAGTGTCAATAAAAGATTGCTCTGCTTTTAATTTCTCGCAAGAGTCTATCAAAAGTGGCGCCCTTAAGATACGCTTAATATTATTTAAGATTCTCAGCATCCTAATCTAGACCCCTTTCGTAGGATTGTTGTCTTCCAAAGAATACCCTAAAAGTCTCTCTATTTCGCTTTTTCCGGTTGTTACTACCGGGGCTTCCGTAAGCAA
>JBMNOG010000028.1:0-9242 GCA_050942955.1 Patescibacteria group bacterium
AACTACTAGCCCTGTATTTGTTAGTTGATCATTAACCATTGAAAATTGAATTTGGTCCCATCGTCTAGTGGCCTAGGACGGCAGGTTCTCATCCTGCAAACCGGGGTTCGATTCCCCGTGGGATCACATTTTCATCTTTTGAGGTACTAAGTGCTTCAATTAGCTGGAAGGATGGCGATATTTTGCTGGTTCGGATTTTTTTGTCTTCTGATACAAGCAAAGTATTGAGAAACACTTTTTGAAGTAGCGCCTGCTGTTTTGGTAAATCTAGTTTCTCCCAAAGTAGGTTTAGGTTTTTTAGAAACCTCTCGGTAAAGTCCCTTACTATTTCAGTATTGTATTGTTCAAACTTAATTTCCGAGCGTTCGACCTCCAATACTGCAATTTCTTGGTTTATTTTGTCTGCCTCTTCCTTGGCTTGTGCAATGTTGTATAAACCTTCATCTTTTGCTTTGCGGATACTCTTTAGTTCCTGTTTAAAAGAGTAAATGCGGTCATCTATGTTATCAGCTTGATTTTTTGCCTCATCAATGACCTTGTCCCACTCGGAAAATACCATGTGTTGAAAGAGCTTAATTACTCTACTGGTTGGCTGTACTGAACTGAGTAACTCATCAAACTGCTGATGAGCATTGTTTGCGTTAATACGAACCTTTTTGCACCCTTTTTGACGACACTCGTAGTAAGTCACTACACCCCCATTGCCTCTAGACGGTGAAGTTGTCATGGGATGACCACATGCTTCACATTTAAGCGCGCCCTTTAGTGGATAGGAGTTTTCATCATGGTATTGGTAGTTTTTCTTTTTCAAAATTAGGTGATGATATGCTTTTTTCCAAGTTGTCTCATCTGTGAGCGGTTCATGTAGCCCCTGAGAGTATATGTTCCATTTCTTTGCAAACATGAGTCCATAGTAAAAAGTCTTTTTGAGTATGCCGTCAACAATTTTATGGTCAGCTTCCACTCTGTAATGGTCTGCAAACCCCTCTAAGTTCATCATACGAGCAAGCTGGCTCTTGTTATAAATACCAGTTGAAGCGTTTTCAAATAATCTTGTGATAATGGGTGCAAGGTTGGGGTCAATGATTGGTGGTATGCCTTTGTTTTCTTCCTTACTACGGTATTTACGCCTGTAACCTACTGGACACTTGAAAACCCATAAACCTTTTTTAAAAGCCGACTGCATGTTATCCTTGACCACTTCACCCTTTAACTCGTTCTCAAGTTGCCCAAGCGCAATAAAAATTGTTCTGATAGCTCGACCAATGGGGTTCATCTCTGAGACCTCAGTGGCTGATATTACCTCTATCCCATGCTTGGCGAGTAAACTGATAATTGGTACACCTTCATCGGCGTTTCTGCTAAATCTTTTGAAATTGTAAACAAGAAAAAATGAGATGTTGTTCTGTTTTTTAGTACAAAACGCTAATGCTTCTCTGAGCGCTACACGCTTTTCGATTTGTTTCCCAGCAGATTTGCCAGGCTCAATAAATACTTTGACAACTTCATAGCCTTTATGTTTGGCAAAATCACGACAGACCTTTTCTTGTGTTTCAAGGCTGTTGTTATCAATTTGAGATGGGTCTGAAACCCGTAAATAGAGGATGACTCGCTTACTTGCTTCCATATACTGCCGTATTATGGCACTTTTGAGAGCTTTTTAGCTAGTTGATTTCGGCTTTTTAGGTGAAAGTCAAAGAACAAGTCTTTGAGTAAGGTTGCAGTCTCAATATCGCGCATTAAGTCTGCATCAGATACTCCCTGAGAGTCTTTGCCCAAGACCCTACGAGCTTGTTTTATGGTAAGCGTGTCCATGTCAGTTGCTGTTTCCACTCTGGAAGTACAAAAAAACCACCAGAAGTTATTACTTCGGTGGCTTCACAGCATGACTGACTTAGCCTTTAACACTCTTTGCTCGGGTTTGTCCTCCGCTCTAAGTGACCTATTGCATCTATGCCCATTTCCGACTCAGTATGTGACTAAGACTCCTGAGCAATTTTACTGAGAAATTGGACTAGTTATGTCTGCAAACAAGTATACCACTATTTTTCAGAAAAAAATCACTCTGTCTCCCGACTGTGCATTAGCTCTAGAGCATCAGCAAGCAAGTCAGGAGAAATGTTCATGTAACTGTTTTGGGTAGCTGAAATAAGCGGGTCTTTTTCACTCATGCCATGGTTAGCCTTGAGTAAGAACATGGCAAAGCGCGTGTTGTACTGACCAGTTAAGCCATTGGTTATTAGTAACTGGCGCTGAGTGTCTCGCACTCTCTCCATCGTCTGCGAAAAGTCCACATGCTCGAGTTCCCAGTCATACAAAGTACGAGTACCCACGCCCAGAAATGTAGCTAAACCCTCAAAAGTAGGAAAAATGCCTTTTTCGAGGCACTCATTTGTGTATATTGTGACACGCTTGCTTGCAGAGGTAGTATATTTGGTTGGTCGCCCTAGTTTAGTTTTGATTGTCATATTATTATTGTAATTAAGCAATGCGCTGTATGTGTATTGGTTACACGAAATCTTGTAACGATTACGATTGTTAAGTTGTGTTAATGAGTGTTACTATTTATTAGATGCAACCAAAACTGCTTACTGTCAATGATGTAGCCAAGTCACTAGCTATTAGCAAAATGACTGTTTACAGGTACATTAAATCTAAGAAACTTTGCGCATACAAACTTGAACAAGAGCTAAGGATTAAGGAAGCCGACCTCCAAAACTTTTTAGAAGAGCGAAAAACAAAAAAGTAAGGTTTATGTAAGAAATATAAGTTATAAGTAATAAACTGAAAGTAAAAAATATGACTAAAACCCAGTACAACATCCTTACAGCATTTAGAAACATTGTAGACAATCCGCATGCAACTATTAACCCTGCCAAAATATCCAGCAATAGGATTAACAATGTTGGAGATGCGCTAGAGGGTTACATTAAAGACTCTGTGGTGGGTCTGCTGGGTAAAGGCTCGACAATGGACAGCGAGAGAGACAAGCTGTATAGTCAGGCATTTTCTTGGCTGGGAAACGGTGGCAATCCACCTGACTGTATCATCAAGGCTGGTGATGCAATTGAGATTAAAAAAATCCAATCGCTAAACAGCGATATAGCTCTAAACAGCTCTCACCCAAAAAACAAAATCTATGCTGATGACACTAGAGTAGCTAGTGGCGCAAAAACCGCTGAAAACTGGGTCGAGAAGGACATAATTTATGCCATCGGCAGTACTAGTGACAACTCAGAGTTGCAAAGACTTTGGTTTATCTATGGTGACTGCTATGCCGCATCACGAGAAGTGTATGAGAAACTTGTTAATGCTATCGGAAAGGGTGTCAACTCTGTTCCCGATGTAGTTTTTCAAAAGACTAACGAGCTTGGCAAGGTAAACAAAGTTGACCCACTCGGCATAACGAACATGCGTATCAGAGGTATGTGGCATATCTCTAATCCATCAAAGTTGTATAGCCAATTAGTAAATCAGACAGATGACCGTCAATTTTACCTGCTAATGCGTGAGGCTAAATACCAAGCCTTCCCAAAATCTGATAGAGAAGCTATTGAGAGTATCAAAAAAGATGGTTTTGTTAATCAAATTGTGGAAATACGCAACCCAGATAATCCAGCAAATTTAATAAAAGCAAGGTTAATCAAATATGAAATATAACGTAGTCTCATTGTTTTCTGGCGCTGGTGGTCTTGACCTCGGCTTTCACAATGCGGGGTTCAATATCAACTGGGCAAATGAGTTTGATAAAACAATCACACCAACACTCAGAAAAAACTTTCCAGATACTATTGTCGATGATAGAAGTATTACCGACGTTCCATCATCAGAGATACCAGATGCAATTGGAGTCATCGGAGGACCTCCATGTCAAAGTTGGAGTGAGGCTGGCGCTGGCAGGGGTTTAGAAGATAAGCGCGGTCAGGTTTTCTTCGAACACATTAGAGTTATCAGAGATAAGCAACCTCTTTTCTTTTTAGCTGAAAATGTTTCTGGTATGTTGTCAAAGAGGCATGAAAAAGCGCTTTCATATTTGATTGATGAGTTTAAAAAGTTGGGTTACAGCTTCGATTACAAACTGCTGAACGCTAAGGACTACAACGTACCACAAGACAGAAAGCGTGTCATATTTGTTGGTTATCATAAGAAAATGGGCAAAACTTTTGAGTTTCCTAAGCCTTCAACAAAAAAGCTCACCCTAAAGGATGCTATCTGGGACTTGCAAGAAACAGCTAAAGAGGCGAAAAAGTTCAACAAGACTAATGGAGACTCACTTCCCATACTTAATCATGAGTATATGAACGGTGGGTTTTCTACCATTTACATGTCCAGAAATCGTGTAAGAAGCTGGGATGAACCCTCATTTACTATACAGGCAGGAGGAAGACACGCCCCCATACATCCTCAAGCTCCCAAGATGGAGTTTGTAGAGCATGACAAGAGGATTTTTGTCAAAGGAAAAGAGCATCTTTACCGCCGTCTGTCAGTTCGTGAGTGCGCAAGGATACAAACTTTCCCAGATAACTTTGAGTTTTTGTACAACGATGTTGCAACAGGCTACAAGATGATTGGCAACGCTGTGCCAGTTAAGTTTGCCGAGGCTCTTGCAAAAAAAATTAAAGCAGATGTAGACGAGTACTATAAAAAACAGTAAGCGACCGAGTACACCTAGATATCTTTACTCGGCGCTTATTGCATCTGGGACTCCAAAGTGTTTTAAATATATGTCTCAAAAACTTGAGAGCAATCTAAATATCTCTGCTAAAGCCTCGTAAAGGGTGCGGTAAACTCCCACTGGTACAAAAGACAAGCTCAACATTACAAGAGAGGTGATAAGTATAAATCTAAGTTTGTCTAAACTTTTATCTGGCTCTGGAACTGTTTTCAACTCATCTAATTTAGTTTGTAATTTATCTGCTTCGTCATCTGCGTGTACTAACTTTCTAAAATCTCCTGACTCTATGACTTCATTTGTTCTATCAATTTCTTGGTCAAGTAAACCGATGTAGGTTGAGTGTTGTTTGGCTAGTTCATTTATTTCTTTAGTAATGACGTTGGTGAGGTGATGAACAGCATATGAAATAGTCATAAACTGTAAAACTAAAGCAAAATAAGCAAATGGTTTGTTTTGAACAAAGTTGGTATTAACAACAGGGATAGTAAAAGCAGCAATTGCGCCAGCAATAATGGCTATGTTTTGAGTAAGCTCCCTAATTTGTCTGAACCCTTCGACTAAAGCTGGGAAGATATCAGCGTGAACCTCTTTTCTAAGTGCAAATTGGCTATCTTTATGCTTGAGTAGTATTTCAAGTTGTTCATCAGTAACTTTTATATCTTTAATCACTTTTGTCATGACCTAATTATAAACCAATCCATCTTTAACTCTTTGTTGCTTTACTCACGCTTTGACACTCTCGGGACTCCAAGAGGTTTTTATCTGTCCGACCACCCGTGTAACCATTGCACACCTACAACCTCTTAATCCTCCAATCACCACTACCTACTGTATTGACCAATATAGATAGTAAGACTCTTTTTATGTAGATGTAGGCTGTTCAAAAATCTGCCGTTTCTAATAGTGTGAAGGTGTATAGGAAGTAAGACTGGAAAAACCGCTTGAGAAATGGTGTGTGTTTACCAGAGGTGGGACAAATGGTCTGAGGAGGTGAAGCATGTTTAACCCTGAAATATATTGTCACCAGATGTGACAACGCCAATTTGTGCAATGATTACACAGCTAAGTTATAGCTCAAACCTCGTAGGTCATCGGCAAAAGTGTTGAAAAGGTCGAGGATATCGGCAATGAGTTGGTGTGGATGCGGAAGTGTTAGGGTCACTTATGAAAAATAACTGTAAGTTTAGTATTTTAAGAGTCATCGCTGCAGTCTTATTAGTTATTCTCCTTTTCTTTCTTACTTTCTTAATCGGTTATACTCTCGAATTTAAATATCATCGAAACGATAGTAAATATTACTGCAAGGTAGATAAATATTTCTTTTTGGGTGATCACTATTTTGGGCGTTCCTGTGTATGCTTGGGAACAGTAATACAGGATCCCACATTAATATTAGACGCTCCGTACGGATACTTTTGTGAAGGATTTGGTCTTTCTTTTCAAAACCCGTTAAACCTTCCTCATTTATACCCTGGGAAAATGGCAGAACTGGAAGAAAAGCTGGAAATGTTTACCAGTAATTAGCAATGATTGTTTTATAGGAAGTAAGTACCTTAGTTGTTTCTAGTCTAAAAGTGAGATGGTAGCGGCACAAATTGCAAAGAAAACAGCCTCAATAACGTTAAAGGTTATGATTTTCCAAAATTCGTGACTATATTCCTTAACTCGCAGGTAGATGAATAATCTCCAAGCTATAGAATCAAGCAGAAACAAGACAAGTGAGACAATTAGCCTATCAATTCCTAGCCCATATAGCAAAGACATCATCAACCAGTAAGCACTAACACTTGATATTAGTCTTGCCACCAAGAAATTGGCAATATGAGGTAGGATAAGTAGATCCCACACATCTTCTTTCGGTAAACCCGCTTTCCAGGCCCAACTACCCTCAAAAACTTTTTTTAACGAAAGTATTGGCGAAAGTGAGAAAAGGGTAAAAATAATAATCAAATAATAATTGTTTATGTCTTCCATAAAAAGCTAGGTAATTATTGTTTATGAACTGTATAAAAGCACATTATTTAAGACTTATAAAATGGTCTTGATACTAAAAAATTATACTACGCTTCCTTTAAAACTTAGTCAGCCAACCTTCAACTAATTCTGTTAGGATATCAGAGGAAGATAATAATGAGTTTACTTTTCTAGTTGCAAATAAAGTTAAACTGACAACTCAAAACTTCATAAAACTCTCTTAGTTTCTCCAAGAAACTTATCCATAACAGAGTTTGGGATAACGTAAAGGGAATCACCAAAATAAAAAGAAAACCTACAGCCGCACTGTCCTTAATCCAGTGATGGAGAAGTTTCAGCTAAACTTGACTGTTCTGCACAATATTCCCGTACATCTTCAGCAATTATTCTCCCAATTATAGGTATGTTCAAAGCGTGTTTAAAAATCCCAAGGATATCCAGTTCACGCTTTGATAACTCCTGAGGGATTGACTGCTGAGGTACTCTGCTTTCTACACTCATACTACCTCCTGAAGATTTGCTATTATTAATCAACTTATACCAATCAATAAAGATTGGGCAATACATACTTGTTTTTTTACTTGTGTTTATATTAAATGTTTTTATGAGTGAATTTCAACCTATTCCTAGTCAGCCAGATCTAAATTATCAAATAACAGAAGGAGACAAAGCAAGAAACTTGCAAAAAGCTCCAACCGCCATTACTCCACTTGAAGATGTGAGTCATATTGAGAGACATTGGCCAAAACCAGATGAAGTTACATTAGGCTCTGAGTTTATTAACAATCCCGATTTTGAAAATGCTGATGAACTAGCTCAAATACTTGAAAGCGCAGCATCCGAAATAATTCCAAAGGATCAATATGATAGAGTTCATATTATCACTATCTCTTTTCCACATGATGTCGGCAGAAATGGAGTGGCTAAGATTGAGGCAGGAGAGAGTGTGAAAAAAATGATAAGGGATTCAGGGAAACCATGGGAAACTGAGGTTAACACAGTAGAAAGAAATGAAAAACCATTAACAAATTTGGTAACTTGTAGTTTTCAACCTGTATTTCCACTTAAGGGGCAAACTGGTGAAGTAAAATTTCAATTAAGATCAGCTTTTCCTGGAGAGCCGGCTCCTCGAACCATTACAAAAAGTCGAAAAGAACGATATAAAAATGATACGCATGCTAAAAATGATCTAGCATACCAAGAAGATAAGGCATGGTGGGACGAGCATGCTTTTGTGGTTGTCAAATAGCTCAAATATTTGCGTTTTCTTTTTAAGCCTCATTTAGTAAGCTTTTTTACACACTGACTAATTTTCGTAAAGACCTACAAAATAAACCAGAACATCATGTATGGAATGGGAGCAATAGACAATAGTTGCCATTTCTCAACCTACTCAGGCTAAAATATCCCAAAGGCTGCAGACCGAAACTAAGTTTTATACTGCACAATTTTTCTAACATTTAAAACGCTATTTATTGTAGTATGATGAATTTATACTATATTTTTTCTTTTACTACTTTATTGTGTTTGGGATATTCCGATAATACCTCAATTCCTATGTTCCAAATTTAAATTTTACCCTTGTCCATTTGGATGCGTAGTAAAGCCTCCTCCTTGCCCGAAGGGGCTTTTTTGTGGTATTTCTCTCGTTTGTACAGGCTTTTGAGATGTTTATACTTAGGTTTTCAATTCTTCTTAAAAAGAATTGCTAGGAATCAGTTCCTCTGATGGCTACATTTTGCCTCTACCCCCTCCCCACCATCTCCGTCGTTTTAGCTACCTGGGCAATCCACTGCCTCTGGAACTGGTGAAACTTGGAGCGAAGCGTGTAATCAAAAACCAGGTTCCCAACCCTTGCCTGTAATCCTCCAATAATCCCTGGATTTACCTGGAGATGAATAATAACATGCGAACCAAGGGATTTAGTTAAATTCTGGGCGATAAGTTTGAGATCAGGTGCTTTAATCTCTATAGCTGTCACCAGATTAACCACTACTACTTTCTCAGTGAGCATTTGGAATGTTTGGACAAATTCATCAAAGTAGTCAAACTGTTTTGAGGAAAACATCCAGAACTCGTTGTCGCTGAACATGTCTGAAAAGAAAGTGTACAAAACCGGAACATCGATATCCTTAAATAAAAACAAGAGCTGTGATTTTTTAATAGCATTTGTCAGGTTCATATTCGAGGCGACTTCTCTGGCGCGGGACTTAAAAGCTGAAGATTGTGTCAGACTTTCGAGGGCTACAGAGACCTGCTTAAGCTCTGCTGTAGTGTTAATTTGTGATAGGAGTTCGTCAGCCAATTCTTCAATACCTTTTCTCATATCCATTCCTTCTGGTGCTTAACTTCTTCAATCGCATCATTTATTAGCTTTAGGTGGGTATCATAATCCAAGGATCTTTCTACCACTTTTTCCGTAACACTCATTACCAGCTTAACCATATTTTTCTCAATTTCCCTGCACCTTTCTTCCTTGTATGCTTCAAGCTCCGTATCAGCTCCCTGAACTATCTCCAGAGCTTTCTTCCGGGCATCTTCCAGTATTTCTTTTTTTTCAAGTTTAGCGTCTTCAATTATCTGTTCATACTCT
>JBMNOG010000010.1:0-39561 GCA_050942955.1 Patescibacteria group bacterium
CTGCAGACAACACAGATGAAAGCGCAGGTATTAGATCTGGGCTTCAGCGGTTGTATAACGGCATAAAGCAAACTGATTTGAGTCAGGAGCAACTTCGTGCAGTCCCTCAGACAGAAATTGCTGCTGTGGTCCATCAAGCCAGAACCTCCCTAGCAAAAGTCCTCGGAAGAGATTTGAATGAAATGATGGGTATGTCTGAGAGAGATATTTTGAGTATGAGTGACTCTGTTCTTGTAGATGCACTGCTAAGAAACCCAAAAACTGAAGCTGACCCCTCAGCTTATTCTTTGGAAGACAAACAACTAGTACACTATTTCAGATACAGAATAGGTAAGGGAATTTTATTTGAATCCTTATCCACCCGCTTCTATGATATTTTCAACTGGGGAGCTGACTGTCTTGATATAACTAGTGAATCTTATGTTCTTGATCCCCGCCTTGCTACTGACCGGATTGTAGAGGCGCAAATAAAATCAATGCGAGGTTCTGAGTATCAATTAAAGTATGCACTTGGTGCATACTGGGCACGTCTGCTTTCTATGACATATATTGGGAGTTTTAGTGGAAGAAAGGCTAATCTTACTGCATGGGAGTCAGCGCTATCAGGAATCCCTAGAGAGCTGCGTTTTAGAAATGACCTAGGACAGCTTGAAGAAACACCAAAGCTTGGTTTTATTAGAGGCGCTAATGATAAAGCAAAAAACATTCTCAGAAGTATCCAATTTTCCAGAAGAGCACCTAGGGTACTTATGCCTCAGGATTTTTATATAGCGAACGCAATTATTCAAAATGAGGCAAGAATTGAAGGGGTTCAAAACCCTTCACCTCAATTATTAAGAGACATTAAAATTAAGAGAGAAAGACTTATCAAAAAAGCTAGGAGTAAAATTGTGAATTCGTATCCTAAGCGTGACTGGCTTAACGTTTTAAACTCCCGTTTGCAACAATTTTCTTACATTACATCGCTTCCAGAAGATTATAGAGAAGAGATCGCTAGTGTAGAATTGCGTGATTACCTTTTTTCCCTTGGAGACCAGACAACTCAACTTACTGCAGAAGAAACACAAGGATGGCTGGGAGCGTTGCGGGCATCTAACTTTCACACCATACGGCACTCTTTAGTAGGAGAGGAAATGAAGCTTTGGAAACAGAAGTATTATGAGGGCAAGGCCGGTAATGCTTTTGCTACTCTTATGAAAATAAGCACTCGTGCAGTTATTCAGGCACTGGATGATGCTTGGCAGCAAAGAGTAGGGAATGCACCAAGAATTGGAAGTGGCGTATTTAGTGCAGATGAAATAGGAAAATCTTTGGGGGCTACCTTTTGGACTGAATTTTTTGCTCAGTATTTCAGGAGCAATGAGGTTGCAAAAGCCTATATGGGGCAGATGATGGAGGCTCTTATTTCTACTGGAGATAACACTTCTTATCTGTCTCCCGAGAGGACAAGAGGAAACTTAAAAGATGTTGTCCATGCTTGTTGGCAGCTAATGAGTGGTATGGGAAGGTGTGTAATAGATTATAAATTTCGTGACAGTCACGGTGGTGCTCCTGGAAGCGCTACTGCTTATCTAGAACTCCAACCTCAAAGATCTTTTTACAAAAATGCATATGCTGCTTTAAAGCAGGCCGGTTACCACATTACGCGACCTTATGAAGCATACAGGCCTTATGTCAATACTGCAGATAGATTTCCTGTTGTAGCTGTTGAAGACAATAAACTTGAAGAACTAATGGGTGTTATCTTTGATGAAAATCCCAAACCTGAAATGGTGCGTAAGTTTCTGGCCTTTTTTGGTGTTACCAATAGGAAGGGCTTGGAGGATTTCCACAAAGTTATAGCCCAAGGGTTAAGAGATGCAGGTTTGTTCATTACTATGACAGAAAGCGAGTTAATTAAGGAGATTGAAGCTTACGACAAATACTATAAGTACCTGAAAGATTAAGGAAGTGATTTTGTAGTCCTTAGTCTAGTGTTAGCTATCACGCTTTACCGCTTTTGTTCAACTGTTAATCTCACTATGTAGGTGGGTTTGCTTCTTCTTGAGGTGTGGTCTTTCCACCAGAAGGCGTGCTTGTTTCTACCTCTTCATTGCTATTCTGTGCTCTTCTCCTTGTCCACCATTTCCCTATTCTTGAATCTTTTCCGTGAGTAACTAAATCTCTAACCCCGGCTTCTAAGCCTAGCCCAGCTACCATACGGGCTCCACCACCAATTGCCCTACCAGGTGCGGACGCAACTCTCCAACCCTCACCTATGGGTTGCATTATTGTTCCCATCATACCAGCTACACCACCTTCAACCCCTAAAGTCTTTTGAGTGAGTTCCAAAATATTTGGCAGAATCATCAAAAACCCAATGGCAATAAGGGGCATAAAGGTACGGGAATCCAGTGAGCCAACAATTAATGGCAGAGCAACCTCTGCTGATTCTACTCCTGGTGCGTTATAGCCAATATTAGTATCAATTCCATAACGGTTGCTTCCAATTAAGGCTCCACCGATAAGCAGAAGTATAGCGGTAACAGGAAAAACGAGGGCATTGGCTAAGAGTGACTTCATCCAGTTACTAAATGCTTGACTTCCAGGAAAAGCATTAAAAAGGAGGATAATTGGGGCAAAGATAACATTAAATACCAGAGTAATGTAAGCCATAATGAGTTTGAAAAAGACCCTGAAAACAGCAATTAAAATGGCAATAGCAAAGATAACATACGCTAAACTTTGCGAAAAGATCCGGCCTATTTCAGCAAGGAAGTTTTCACCTACCAGGCCTGAAACAACATCTCCCACTGCATCGGCTGCCGCACCGGCTGCACCGTTACTGGTAACAGACATTAAAGTAATCCCATTTTCAATAATTGACCTTCCTAAAAGTTGTGTCTGAGCCTGGCCGGGATCAGTAACAATACCAAAAGCTGCAAAAATTCCAATAATTATGTAAATAAGAAGGTAAATAAGATCAATGATAAATGAAGCAATAGCATAGGAGAAAGTAATAAGTAGTAGCGTAACAATAATCTGCGGCATTGCCGCTTGAACCGTTACTACAGCTTGTGAGCTTATTTTAGATCTGAACATTATCATAAAACCAATGACAATGAAGATGATGACAAACCCCATGTAGGCAATATTTCTAAATGCCTTCCACAAATCCAATATAGGAGTTAAGGCTTTCCAGCCTGTTCCTTGAGCATAGGCTGGAGAAGTAAAGCCAGCGTTGTTCATAACATCGGCAACATACTCAACTGTCCTAACAGGAGGACGAACAGTCATATCGGCAATCATTTCTCCAAAGAAAGGGGCAGCCCCTCCGTATGTGGTCCTACCTACTGTTCCGCCAATGGCATATGTGCCTATGGCTGCAGACAAGTGGCCTACGTGAGCAAATAAGGTGCCGGCAATATTGACATTATCTTCTTTGCCAAGTGCCTGTTCCTGGGACTGGGGGACAGAAGGCATTTGCCAGCCTACGCCGGAATCATAGGCGGCAAAGACCGGAGAAGCACCTGTAAGCATGAGCATAAACCAGGCTGCAGCTAAAGCCCAAAACATTCGTTTTAGTGTTTGAAAACAGTAAATAGTAGTGGTAATTTTCATAAAACAGATAAAATCTGTTACGTATGTATGATACTATAGCTTGCTTTGCTGAGCAAACTGATCATTAATTTACAACCCCAAAAACCAGAGTGCGTAACCGCAGTACGTTTGACCACAAAGATGAGGGAAGGTATCTCCGGCTGTGCGGCAACAATCAAGTTCATTAGATAATGTACAGGAATCTCCGTGGTAGCGTCTCATAGCTTTGGCAACTGCTTCTTTATTTGAAATTCTCAGCTCACTAACCCCGGCTTTACCTTTAAGAATTTTAGCAGCACATGTTAGAGAGTCTTTGAGATCGCAAATATTACCACTACAACCATAATTATCCCACGTGCTAAAAGCTGATCTTGCGCTTTCATAGATGAGTTTTGTTTCCGGATCACACCAACCTCCGCAAGTTTTCCCTCTATCCGGATCACAGTTAGCGTTTTGCCATCCGTTTAGAATCTGCATCGGTCCTTGTGCTGCACAGTAGTTAGGAGCGCAGAAACTGTTTGATTGTGGGTTATTAAAGTAAGCTAGTCCGGTTTCATTGCGTAAAATTGCGTACAAAATTTCTTTGTCAATGTTTTCCCCATTTGACACATCGGTAACCATATCTTCTAGAATTGGATTGATACTCATATCAGCCAGTTTTGTACCATTGCAGCTGTACTCGTAGGCTAGCGTATCATTAAACTGTGTCGGGTTTTCCCAATCACACCAGTTAATAGATGTATTTTGAAGATCTTGGGGTGTTAGAAGTTGTTCTGAAATACACTTTTTAGCTTGTTGTATGCCACCCAGGTATGGAAAGTAAAGTTGTGCAGGATTTGGAATTACTCGCACATCTGAAGTTTGAAAAGTAATTCCTGAACCGGCATCGTACTCAGGAAATGTGTCGAGCTCTGCGGGTTTAAAAATATTAAATACACCTGTGTTAGTTTTTGCCAAGTTTTCCCAGATTTTTTCAAGGTAGGGCAGTTTAAGTTGGACATCTATTTGGCGTGACATTTCAACGTCCCAGAAAGGATTTTCCCGCTCGGCGCACCACCGGTCAGATCCTATACAGTTCTCATCTTGAATCTCAATTGTTTCTATCTCTCCATTTTCATCTTGAGGTCCCCAACCCATACACCGAACACATTTTGGATTTTCACATTTATTGTCATACTCTTCATTGGAAATGCTTACAACATAATCAGGAAATTCTACTTCAATCTCGTTATCACAACACACGGTGTCAAGACGGTCATTCGGATCTTCAAGGGCTTTACTATCTCTGGAACATGAGTAATTAAGCTCATCATTATTACAACTATTCTGAGTTGCCAATACTTGTCCTGCGGTTGTAGAGTTAGTGTTGCTTTGGGCAATAACAGTTCCTCCCCAACTACTACTTGCCGTTGGTCTTGTAATACTGTTTTCGCTAGTGGTATTTGATAGTACCATCATACTGGGTACTACCAACTGTTGAAGTGCGGCACTTGCTTCATAGAGCCTAGCCAAGTGAGGAATAGCCAGGGGGAGTTCGGCTGTATGACTGTCAATTTGTCTTCCAGTTCCTTCCCCTACAGTAAGATTTCCAGGATCATGTTCGGCGGTTAGCATCACTGCACCTGGGGCATCTTCTCTAGTAAAGAGAGGAATACGGTACCATAGTTTCCCCCAATCTGTCTCTATCCATTTTTGGTGAAGTTCAGGATAATTCGGGTGGTCTTCTTCTGGAGGGAAGCGACCCTTTTCTCCGTCAAAAGGAAATGGTTCCCGGTTCCAATCACTCATCTTTTTTACTAGGCTTCCTGCTTTTATTTCATAATCATATCCACTAGTAATCAACTTTTTCCGGAAGCTATCCTGAATCTCCTGAGGAGCCAGTCTTCTAAAAACTCCGGCTTCCCACGCTAAATTAAACCGTTCATCTGGGTCAAGATTCTCAAGATCGTACTCTTTGTCATCGTAAAGAGCTGTACCTTCAAGGTAGTCGTTAAGGTAAGTATTTGGATTTGTTGACCTACCATCCCTTTTATCAATATCATGCCAACCAGCAAACGGAACCTTAGTCTCACTTGTGTCAATAGTTATGGTAGTAACCCAGGATTCCCGCTTAACATATGTATCGCCGCAGCCACTATTACTGAGCTGAGAGCAGTTAACTGTTGTTGATTTTACCAGCGTGGGTGGTTCACCACAGACATTGATAGCTTCAGGAACATCAGGTGTACAGTTATAGCAAGGGTTAGGTCGTAGCACACCCTCTTGAGGAATAGTACCATTTACAGAACATTGATTTTGTCCGGCTCCCGGCATGCCAAAGTCAGATTGACACTCTCCAGGAGCAGCAAAACCCAAAAATTTGTGAGGATCTAAGCGAGAGCAGGTGTTTTCTCCATCAGTACAACAATTAACTAACAATCCTTGTTTTATTAATTCATCCAACCAGGCATTAAAAACTGCCTCATTCCTAACCAGTCCTGCATCCAGAGCCCTGAATACTGAAACCAAGTCAGGATGGTTGGCAATAAGTTGCATGACTGCAGCCATTTGGGTAGTGGCTGCAGGATTATGGGGATCTCTAGTAAAAATATTAAAACCGGCAAAAGTATTAAAGTATTTTGGATTATTTGCAAGAAAAGCAAAAAGGTCAGTAATGTTTTGCAACATTTTGCTGGGATCTGTATACTTAGGCCCATTATCTAGGTAACCGAATTCACTGAATCTCCAGGCTTTTCCCGGAGGCAAACTATCTAAAATTCTTTCCAGTGTTATCCCATTGAAGTTGCCAAAGTTCCCTGGAGTAAAATAACCGTTTATGGAGTAGACATCATAGAGGTCGTGATAGCTTGTTACTCCCGCTCCAAATCTACCTGGGTTTTCCTGTATATATTTATCAACTGCTTCCCAGACACTAAAAATATCAACACCGAATTTTGTACTATAAACATCTAACATCTCAGAAGCTAAATAAATACCTCCCCCAGACTCATAAATCATCTGCCTAGCTTTATACTGAGTTTCGGCAATGTATCGTGCCATTTCTTCTAATGAAGAGCCGGCATTTTCCTGTACGTTATTCGGTTCATTACTAACTCTCAAAATCGGAGGAGCACCTAAAGGATACTGTTGCATAATGGCGATTACACTTTTAATCTGATTGTCTGTAGCCAAATTGTTGCCGTTATAGATACGCACCTCTACTGTCATCTTTTTTGAAGAATCTGTTTGTTGATCGTTAAACTCTCTTACGATTTCAGCTGTTCTCCGGTAAATCTCCCCATAGACTCCATCTGTTGCCACCAAGCCAATGCTACCTCCTTCTACCAAACACTGCCTTATTTGGTTTTCGCTCCAGTCAGCCATATTAATATTGCAGTTGGCATACGTCTTAGGAGGGTTGCTAAAACGGTGATAGGCTAGAAGTAAAATAACCAGAAACAAGAAGATGGTGATAAGCCTGGTTAAGGAAATTCTTTTGCCACTAAAAACAATACTGCCTAGTAAGCAATTCATACCTTGATTATACAGGATAAGAAGCCAAAAGAGAGTGATAGCTGCAAAACTCCCTAGTAAAGCTAATGGGGGATTTCAAATGTCGTAATTCCTTCAACCCCGGTAATCTCAGCAATAAGCTGGAATACAAACCATATGCTTAACAAAACTATTAAACCAATTACCGCCCAGGTAACAGCATTTTTTGCAGATGCATTTTTTTGAGGATCTCCTCCTGAAGTTAAGAAATTAAAACCGCCTTTAAGAAACATGATAAAAACCGCCAGTGCAGCTAGTGAAACAACTATTCCTAAAGCATTTTCAAAAATACCCTCTAAGTTAGAAAATGATGCAGGAGGGGGATTCTGGAGCTCAGATTTTGGGATACATTCTCCATTATAAAATTGCTCGTGCTCCTCACAGAGGGGAACTGCTGCATACAAGCTTGTAGTGACTAGAAAAAAGAATAGCCCTAAAAAAAGTGGTATTGTAAGAAGTTGGTTTCTTTTTACTTTTTTCATAAGACAAACCGAGCAACGTAATGCTACTATTTTCCCATACTCTATTCTTTCATGCAATAAATCCCGATAAACTACCCTTGTTGTTTAATATTCAAGGATACGTCATAATTCTTGCATGAAGCATGAAAAACCCGGCCAAAGACCGGGTTTTAAAAAATCAAAGCTTAAGTATTAGTTTCCGCCTGCACTTGGAATCTGGAACTCAAAAACATTAATGTTAAAGAAGAAACCGATTAGTTTCATCAGGGCCCAGGAAGCAGCAACGATTGCCAGTCCTACTAAAGCGGCAGTAATACGGTTTCGAGCTGACTCGTACGCCGCCTTGTCTCCGCCTGAGGTAATCCACTGGATACCTCCCCAGATTAGGAAAACAAAAGTCAAGATAGCAGCAATAATTAAAGCGGTCTGAATACCTGCAGTAAGTAGGTTGCTGAAATCTTGAATACCTCCGGAAGGAGCACCAATGACGATCTCGCCGACATCATCTGCAGCTAAAACAGCACTGACAGTAGTGAATGTAGCGGCTCCAGCTGCTGCTAAGCTTGTTGTGAATTTATTCATTATGGATTTCATACTGTCACCACCTTTCGGGTAAGGCACAATAAAGTGTGTACTTTATTAAATAATATTTATAATCGCCTACTTATTATACTATGTTTTTTAAAGCTGCCAGGTCAATACCGTATATCTACGGACAGGGTGGAAAGACTCCATGCCTATCATGGTATTCCCATGCTTCTTGAGGAACAGAACTTAAGCCACAATCTTCAGCATAATCTCTACCTGCTTTAAAATCAGCTATGTCTTGATTATCTGGCCATCTTCCATGTTCGTCCTCAAATTGCTCAGCCCAATCATCATAATCCCGGAATGGCCGCCACTCATTTACTCCGCCTCCGCCTCCGCCTCTAAGAGAAGGTAAATGCAGATTGCTGAACCGGTTAAAGCCCAGGAAGTATAAAAGTACCAGCCAGAGAATCCAGATTGAAGCCAAGACTCCCAGTCCAATGACAGCGCTGGAAATATGTTTGCCGGCGGACTCCATTTTTCCCGAATCCCCACCTGATGTAATCCATTGAATAGCTCCGATGAT
The DNA here is from genome assembly GCA_050942955.1 of Patescibacteria group bacterium. Classification (GTDB taxonomy): domain Bacteria; phylum Patescibacteriota; class Microgenomatia; order UBA1400; family UBA1449; genus JBMNOG01. Next base: position 8,686 of record JBMNOG010000010.1, read on the forward strand.
AAGATAAAACAATGCCCCGATAGCGCCAACAATAAGAGCCATATCAACAAACTTAGTGATAAACACTCCCAGGTTGGGTTGGAAAAAATCACCGTCTACATACTTACTAATATCTGTGGTCAACATGCTTTCGCTAGGTTCTGCGTACGCTACTTTTGGATAAAATGCGCATGCAAGAGCATAGATAAAAACTAGAAACTGGATTAATCGAATGGTTTTCATGTTATTCTGCTGCTGGTGTGGGCCAAGCAATTGATAAGAGATTAAAACCAAAGACACTACCTAAGAACATAACAATGGCAAATGAAGCAGACAGAATAGCCAAGCCAATAACTGCATTGACGATTTTTTTCTGGGCGCTTTGGACTTTATTGGAATCTCCTCCCGAAGTAACCCACTCAAGTGCTCCCCAGAGAAGGTAAATAATTACCAGAAGACCGCCTAAAATAACGATAGTTCTCCATAATCTAGCAATAAGAGGAGCTAGAGGATCATTTTGAACTCCCTCAAGCGTACCATCTGTATTTGGGAGTACAGGATTTGTAATACCTTTTGATTCTATTCTACTAATAAAAAAATAGATTGGAAGTAAAAAAGTATGTAGTGCCATAAGTATTTATTTTGTTATAAATTAAAGTTAAGATCTACTCTCCTACTCCTGGTCCCAGTGTCTCAATTACTTTTGCAGGATTAAGAAACTCTATTCCTAAAATACTACCAATAATAAAGGTAATTGAGTAAGCAGCTACTACGACAATGAGCCCGATTGCCGCATTTGTCATACGTTTTTTAGCATTCTCAACACTATCTGATTTCCCCCCTGCTGAAGCCCAAGTAAGACCACCGATGATAAACATCACCAAAAAATACAAACCAGCTACAAGGGTTAAGGTACCTACAGCATTAGAAATTAAATCTTCTAATCTTGTGGCGAATGGGGCCACTTCAGGCCCGGAAGAACCGACTTGATATCCACCAATACCATCAAAAATGCCTAAATCATGAGGGACTTGAGCAAAAGCGTTTCCAGGGTTTTGCAAATATGTTAAAGCTACAAGCAAAAAATAAAAAAGGTGTGAAGTATATCTTTTCATGTATGTTCTGTAAAAATTGTTATTTTTATGGTCATTCTATGTCTGTTGTATTGGTAGGTCCGTATATCTTTGGGCTAAGGAGAGCGGTTGCGTCTCCGTAGAGCAAATAACCAATAACACCGGCAATCAGAAATGAACCTACTAAAACAACCAAGCCTAGAAGTGACATATAAATTCTTTGATTAGCCTTAGTAAGTTCATCAGGCTTATCGCCACTAGCAATGTATGTAAAACCTGCAAGGAGAATATTCACAAAAGCCCAAATACCACCTAATAGAATACCAAATTTGATGATGTTGCTTAGAAATGTAATAAAAGCAGAAGGGCCAGACTCCCAATTACTTAGTTGAGGAGGAGGTTTAACTGTCCCGATTACTGAATCTCTTGTAACTTGAGTAGAATCTGCAAGTAACGTCATACTGTTATATTTTAACCTGAGCTAACAAATAAAGCAAAAGGTTAGCCGGTTACCCCTCCCAGTAAATTAAAGCCGGTAAAGATACCTAAAATCTGCATAATCCAGTAAGCCGCGAAAATAATAATAAAACCAATCACTGAAGCAGTTAAGGTTTGAGAACCTTGCCTTTGCTTATCCGGATTGCCGGCGTTGAAAATAATTACCAGACCACTTGCCACAATCATTAAAAAAAGAATAATATTGGCAACAACAAGCACGTTTGGAAGAACTATCTGAGTAATAAAGTCGCCTGTATTTGCATAACCAGGTGCCTCTTCGATACTTTTATTTCCGATTTTAAATACTTGACCAATGTCAACAGCTAACATTGGTACCAGTTGAAGTACCATACAAAATTAAAAAAATTAGCAAGCAATAATTATGAGTAGTATACCAGGTAGACTAAACTTGTTACAATTGCCATATGCAAACAGGAGTATTATTACAGACATATCGCAGAGAAGTCGAACTTATTTATACCGACTTTTTTACCACCTGGGAAGACCGGGCAAAAAGGGCAGGAAACATTCCTCGGGAAATGATCAGAAAGTTTGCCAATCTTTTCCCCAAAGGCAAACTTTTCCGGGGAGCTTTAACAGTTCTGGGATATGAACTGGCAGGGGACAAAAAAGATCAGGATATTCTCAGGGCCTCACTTCTAGTTGAAGTTCTCCATACTGCTCTTCTTATTGCAGATGATGTGTTTGATAATGACGACTTGAGAAGAGGAGAACCGGCAGTTCATAAGCAGTGGGAGAAACACTTCACTTCAATGTCAGCAGAAACACAGAAAACCCAAGGTCAAAACATGGCTTTTAATACCACGATTGTAGGTCTGTACCTTGCGCCACTGGTTTTTGAAGGCACGAAATTCTCTCCAGAAACTAAGCTCACAGCTTTAAGCTACTTCTTTAAAAAGAGTATCCAAACCGGTTGGGGTGAGGCGTTGGATATTGTTTCTCCCTATCAAACCCTGGAAAAAAAGAGGGCTCAGAGCCAGAAAATCCATGACTACAAAACAGTTGAGTACTCAGGAGTTTTACCTCTTCATTTAGGAGCGCTGCTAGCCGGAAAAACCGATCAAAACTGGCTGGCAAAACTGGATGAGTACGGAGAGTGTCTGGGTAGAATATTCCAGATCCAAGATGATATTATTGGCTCTTTCGGCAATAAAACCGTAACAGGTAAGGCTGATGATGGGGATATTAGGCAAGCAAAGTGGACGATGCTTTTAGACATTCTATTTGAAACTGCCGAAAGTTCAGAACTTACCCAAGTAAAAGCTCTTCTTGAGAAAGACAGTAGGTCAGAAGAAGATATTGTGTTTATCAAGAGCATAATGGTAAAGTATGGAATAGTTGAAAAAGCAAAAACAATGGCGGAAGACTACTTGAAGAAAGGGCTAGCACTTATTTCCGAGATTACTCAGGATAAAGAATATCAGGATACTATGGAAAATACTCTGGGTTTCATGCTTGAAAGAGAAAAGTAGTATCCCGGGAAAATCTATGACGTTACCACTAAACCTTTCAGCCATTACTATTCAGAAATTATTGCAGGGAGATAGGCGAGCTCTCTTGTTTTTTTACAAGAAAATCAGCCCCTTTTTGCAGTCTTACTATAAAACCCGTGTTAGCGATCCTCAGGACCGGGACGAGCTGGTTCAGGACACCCTTCTCTCAATTCTTGACTCCTTACCTCAGTTTAAACATGGCTCTGCATTTTCTACCTGGTGCTTTAGTATAGTAAGACACGAACTTATTGATTACTACCGAAGAAAAAAGATAAAACACCTTTTGTTTTCTCATTTCCCGTTTCTAAAAAATGTAGTTGATAAAGCTTTGGGACCTCAATTGAAGCTGGAAGAAAAAGAGTTAAAACATAAAATCTTTACCACATTTTCGGAAATCAGCGAAGGATATGCCGAAGTCTTACGACTAAGGTATATAGAAGGTTTGAGTGTATCTGCTATTGCTCAGAAATTGGATATTACCTACAAAGCAGCAGAGTCGAGACTTTCTCGGGCGCGTCTAGCCTTCCAGCAAGAGTTTGTTTCAGTGTGACCCTTTTTACAAACGAGTGGCTAAGTATTCTATTCTCCTAAGTATTAAGGAAGGGTATTTGTTTGTCCGCAACTGGCTGGGAATGGTACTCCACCCGTTCAAAACTCTGCGAGCCCTTTTTCGGGAACAGGATTTTTCCCAGATTTTTTTAGTTTTAGGTTTTCCTTTATATGCCCTTTTTGGAGGTTTAGGGGTTATTTGGCTGGGGAGAAGACTAGTTAAAGCTGTTCCTGGACAATGGGGAGTGCTTACAAAAGGATCTGTGACAGTGTTATTTATTTTGGTTCTGATTGTTTTTGTGTACCTTGCCTTCTGGCTTTACCAGATCTGGAAACTTAAGAAATTTAAAGCAAACACTAAAAAGGAAAAGTATGTCTCATGAATCCCGACTACCCCAATACTGGCGCATGAGAGGTCCTAGATATGGGTTAAGGCAAGTTGAAGGGGCAGGATTGCCAAGTGAGTTGCGGGATATACCTGCAGTACTAAAAGGAATTCCCTTTGGCCAGCTAATGAGCGGAAACCCTGAAGTAGTAAAGCGCTTAGCTGTTGAGGCGGTAGGCAAGAGCCGACAGGATATTCCTGAAAAAGTTTTTAACATTATGAAACAATACGTTCCTTTACCTGAGCTTGCAAAACTGCCTTATCCGGATCTTTTAAACAGAACCATGGAGAAAGTAAATGAAGAATTTTACGCTGCCTTTCCTCAATTTGTTCAAGAAAAACAAGAGGAACCAGTTATTCCTCAAAATCAGAGTGTTCAAGAATCTTCGTCTCTAGTGCATGGAGGGGTGTTATACGAAGCAGGGGAATAATTATGAAAAATCTTATTTTAGTAGACCAGCAGGATAATCAAATCGGAATCAAACCAAAGCTTGAAGCTCATCTAGGTAAGGGGATGCTCCACCGAGCCTTTACTGCCATTTTAGTTAATGACAAAAAGGAGATACTTCTCACCAAACGGGCACTGCAAAAACCGTTATGGCCGACTTTTTGGGATGGCAGCTTTTCCTCTCACCCTTGGAATGGTGAAAGCTTAGAAAAAGCCTGTGGGCGCAGAGTTAAAGAAGAATTAGGAATTGAAGTTGTTGGATTTAAAGACTTATTTAGTTACTACTACCAGGTGCGTTGGAGCAGCCTTTTTTCGGAGCACGAAGTAAATCATATTTTACTTACCAAGTATAATGGCGACCTTAACCCCGATCCTGAAGAGGTTTCAGATTGGAAATGGGTTTCCTGGAAAAAAGTTTTGGGATGGATAAAGAAGGAACCGCAAGTGATGGCCCCCTGGTGGATTATGGCGGTAGAGAAAATTTGTGCAGTTAAAAAGATGAATGATCAATTTGTATGAGAAGACCTGAGCTATTAAGCTACATTCCACCTGAAGAGAGGACTGCTGAACATGTACAAAAAACAGGTGTAGTGTTTCTAATTATTGATCCAAAAACGCGTCGGGTTGTTTATGGTGTCCAAAAAATTGCAAATGGTCGTGGGGAGATGGGGCAATATTCTTTAAACGGCGAATCATCTGAAGAAAAAGAGGATCCAATAATGACTCTTGCTCGGGGGATAGAGGAAGAATTAAATGGTAATGGCAGGAACGTACTGGCTAACTCTCACGATCTTGGTTCACACTACTTAGGGCAAAGTTGGTTTGGAAGGTCTCAGGATGTTCTAGCACATGTTTTTTGGTTTATTGGTAGGGAAGAAGATTTTCAAACTAAAGAATATACGCCTTCTGAGGGGGAACATGATGATTTTCACTTTAAGGGATTTATTTCTTTCGGAGATTTTATGGAAAAAGAGAATGTGCGTCCTCGTATGAAGGAACTCTTAGAATACTTAGATAGTCAAGGATTAGGAGAATTTATCAACGAAACAGAACTGGTTCCAGAAGGAACTTCACTAGCACCTTTAAGAGAATTTTTGTTAACATATTTTAGAAATAATGTATGAAACCAATTATTTTTGTCAAAATCGGCGGTTCGCTAATAACTGATAAGCTTAAAGCCAACACACTAAAAAAACACGCTTTAACTGTTATCTGTGAGGAGATTAAGCTGGCGATGGAAACAGGCAAGCAGCTCATTGTCGGCCACGGCGCCGGTTCATTTGCTCACTTTCCGGCTAAAAAATACCAAACTCACAAGGGAATTGCAGGTAAAGAAAGCTGCAAAGGGATTGCAGAAGTTGCTGATGTGGCAGCTCAACTCAACCGGATTGTGGTGAGAAAGCTCATTGATACAGGCGTAGACGCAGTTTCTGTTAGCCCCTTAAGTACCATGACAGCCAAAAACCATGAACTTAATTCTATTTGTACTCAAAGCTTAGAGGAGATATTAAAACACAACCTCCTTCCTGTTTTGTATGGCGATCAGATTATTGATACTGAAGTTGGCTGTACTATTTTTTCAACCGAAAAAGTGTTGGGATACTTAGCCCTTCACCTTAAAGAAAAAGGTTACCCCATTGAGAGAATGATTCACTGCGGTCAGACAAACGGAGTTTATGATGAAAACGGAGAAACGATTGAGCTTATCAATAGTGATAATTTTGAGCAGTATAAAAAAGCTTTAGGTGGCTCGGGTGGAGTTGATGTAACAGGGGGAATGATTCATAAAGTTGAAGAAACCCTAGCTCTGGCGCAAAAGGGTGTACCGGGTTTAATTATTGATGGCATTGAAAACGGCAGCCTATCAAGAGCAGTTAGGGGAGAAAAGGTTATTGGAACCCGGGTTGAGAAGTAGTGGTTATAATTAGAAAAGCTGCCTTTCAAGTGCATGAAATCATTTATCGTTTCGGCTCCTCAGAGTGTTTCTCTGCTGGGTGATTACAGCTCATACTTTCAAAAACCCAGTCTTTGCTTGGCTGTCTCCCCAAGAGTTACAGTTAGTTTTTCTTCCTCAAAAAAAGGATTGCAGTTAAAAAATAGCGGTAGTGTCTCTTTACAAAAAGCTTGTTGGCTAACTGAACAAGCTTTTGATCAATTTCAACAACAAGGTTTGGTGGCTGATTTTGATGTTAACCTTTCCTTAGAAACTATAGTGCCTTGTCTATTAAAAGGGACAGGTGAAGCTTTTAGCTTGAAGTGGAGTAAGAGAAAGTTATTCGAGATGAGTAACCAGCTTTTGTCTGAACTTTTGGGGGCAGCTTTTCAACCTGAAAGAAGTGCGGCTGCGATTTGGGGAGGGACAGTATTCCTCAACTTTACCGAAGAAAAAGCCGAAGTTGAACCGTTGAAAATAAAAGAATTTCCAGGAATTTTTTTGCAGCAAAGTGCCAAAAAAAGGAACACGTATAAGGCTGTAACAGAAAAAAATAAAGAACATCCACAGACTGTTACCTATCTCATAAGCCGGATGGGTAGATTGGCAGAACAAGGCAAGATAGTTTTAGAGCAAAACCAGTGGGAAAGACTAGGAACTTTAATGGCAAGACATCAGAGGTTGCTGCACAACTTGGCCTTTACCAGTGATAAGCTCCATGCTCTGTGTGTAACTGCCACTCTTCATGGTGCTTGTGGGGCAAAAGGCTGGATAGCGCCGGAAGGTGAGTACGTTTTAGCTATTACTTCTGACGCAAAATCCCAAGAAACAGTAAAAAATAACCTTAAGGATAGCGGAAAACTTCTTTTTCCGGAAAAACAGGGGTTAGCAGTTGTAAAAGACTAACGTTTCCTTGGTTGTCTAATTTCCATACTATTGTTATAATAAGCTGATTGTTACGTAAGTAGTTTTGGAAAGGTGGCGAAAGTCCACCTTTTTATTTATTTGTTAGCGAAAGCAATAATGAAACTTATTGCTTTTCTTACTAAACCTATATGGCAACACAAAATATTTTGACTGCAAGAACAGAATTCGCATCAGCTTTAAACCAGATTTGCAGTGAGAGAGGGATTGAACCGGAAGTCGTTTTAGATACTATTAGGGCCGCCATTTTGGCTGCTTACCGTAAAGATTACGGTTTTGAAGAAGGGTTTGTCTATAAAGCTGAAGTTAATCCTGAAAACGGAGAAGCCAAAATCTTCCGGTTTCCGGTTTTGGAAGAAGTTAAACCAGCAGAAGACGGAGAAGAAATTGACTCTCAGGAGGCTGCCTACGATGAAACCAAAAAAACTGAGGTTACGCCTCCCGGTTTTGGCCGGATTGCTTCCCAGACTGCTAAGCAAGTGATCTTGCAAAAGATCCGCGAAGCGGAAAAAGCAGCAATTATCTCTGAGTTTGAAGATAGAGTGGGGACATTGGTTTCCGGAATGGTTTTGAGGCGTGATGGTCAGTTTATTATTGTTGATATCGGCAGAGGTCAGGCTTTGCTGCCTCCTCAAGATCAAGTACGTAATGAAAAGTACGGCCTAAACAGGAGAATGACCTTTTACATTGCCGATATTAGAGATACGATTAAAGGTAAGCAGATCATTGTTTCCCGTTCAGCTCCGGAACTTGTTTCCAAATTATTTGAAAGGGAAGTACCGGAAGTAGCTTCAGGTGCAGTTGAAATTAGAAAAATTGCAAGAGAAGCCGGTGAAAGAACGAAGATCGCTGTTTTTTCTTCTCAGAGCGGGGTTGACCCTGTCGGTTCTTGTGTGGGCCAAAAGGGGGTTAGGGTTCAGACAGTAATTGATGAGCTTAATGGTGAAAAGATTGATATTATTCAGTATTCAGATGATCCGGTTCGCTTTTTAATTTCAGCTTTGGCTCCGGCTGAAAATCTGACCATTGATCTTGATGAGGAAAATAAAGAAGCGGTTGTTACTGTCCCGGAAGATCAGTTGTCTTTGGCAATAGGTCGTGAAGGACAAAATGTACGATTAGCTGCAAAGTTAACCGGCTACAAAATTGATATCAAAGGTCCGGGAGGGATGCTGACCGAATCTGAGAAGAAGAAGGAAGCTGCTTCAAAAGAAAAAGAAGAAGACAAAGAGTCTGAAACACCCAAAAAAGCTGCTGAAAAAACTGAAGAAAAATTATCTGAACCGGTTAGGGAAGAAACAGAAACAACGGAAAAAGAAGCCTAAACGCACTGCAGCTTTTTTCCTGCCTGATCAAAAATAGTAGGAAGGAGTTTTCCATGGCTAAATCAACATCAGCCTCTCCAAAAACGGATAAACCAGCCAAAAAACCTCCGGTTGTGGTTGTTCTTGGCCATGTAGATCACGGCAAAACGACACTTCTTGATACAATCCGAAAAACCAATGTAGCTGCCGGTGAAACGGGTGGTATTACCCAGCATATCGGGGCTTATCAAGTTCAGACGAAAGAAAACGACCCTTCTTCCAAGATCACGTTTATTGATACTCCAGGACACGAAGCTTTTTCCAAAATGAGAAGCCGGGGGGCAAATGTGGCTGATCTAGCAATCCTTGTAGTGGCTGGGAATGACGGTGTTAAACCTCAGACTAAAGAGGCGATCCAGCATATAAAAAAAGCCAATATCCCCTTTTTGGTGGCTATTAATAAAGTTGATCTTGAAGGAGTTAATCTCGATGTTGTGAAGTCACAACTGGCTGAAAACGAAGTTATTGTTGAAGATTATGGTGGTGATGTAGTTTCTGTGCCCATTTCGGCTAAAACCGGTAAAGGCGTGCCGCAACTTTTAGAGATGCTGGAACTTTTGTATGAACTCCAGAATGAAAGACAAACAAAGGATGAACTGGAAGCTATAGTAATGGAATCATACGTTGACCCCCACAGAGGAGTAATTGTGAATGTCTTAGTCAGATCCGGGGAGCTTAGAGTTGGAGATACGCTTTACTGCCAGAAGAATGAGTGCCGGGTCAGAAGCCTTTTAAATGAGAATGGTAAACAGATCGAAAGAGCTGGAGTAAACCAGCCGGCTCAGGTACTGGGTTTTAAAGAAGTTTTACCCGTTGGTATGGTAGTAACTAATGCCCCCCTCTCAGAAAAATTCCTAGTTGAAACTGAAAAACCAGCAACAACCGAAGTGCCGGAAGAAGAACAGAAAAAGCTAAAAATTATTTTAAAGACAGATGTTGCCGGAACATTGGAGGCTATCAAAGCTAATTTAACTGAGGAAGTGGATTTACTTGATGAAGGAATTGGAGACATATCTGAATCAGATATCCTTCTTGCCCGGTCTACTGGTGCAAGGATTATTGGATTTAGGGTAAAAGTGCCTACCAGCGTCAAAAAATTAGCAGAAATGGAAGAAGTGAGAATCCAGACTTTTGATGTTATTTACCATCTCTTAGAAGATATCCAGGATCGGGTTTTGAAGCTTATCGAACCAAAAATCAACGAAGAAATCTTAGGCAAAGCAGAAATCATTGCAGAATTTAAAATTAAAGGTAGTCACATTGCCGGTTGCAAAGTGATTGAGGGAACAGTTGTTCGTTCAGAACGGGTGAAAGTGCTGCGTGAAGACAAAACTATGGGGGATGCTAAGATTGCTGCCATGCAGATTGAGAGGCAGGATGTCAAAGAAGCCAAAAAAGGTCAGGAAGTGGCTCTGGTATTCAGGCCGGATATCAGTTTTAAAATTGGGGATATCGTTGAATCTTATAAGGTTGTAAAAGACTAGTGCTATAATACAAAAAACACAAATAGTTTTACTACCGTCAAGTTACCTTGCCCAAATTTGACATCTCATGCCACAACAACAGCAACAACCTCTAAATGAGATTAAGCAAAAAATTACTTCTGCTAACTCAATTGCTATTCTTTTGCCTCAACAGCACACTATTGATAATGTAGCCGCCGGATTGGCACTCTATTTAACCCTTAAACAGAATTATCAGGATAAAAATATTATTGTTGCTACCAGTACAGAAGTGACGGTTGCTTTCCAGCGGCTCTATGCTGTGGGAGATATCAAGAATGAACTAGGTTCAAAGAACTTGGTTATTGCTCTTAAAACGGCTTACGATAACATTGAGAAAGTTTCATATGACAATGAGAATAACCATTTTAATCTGATTGTAGAAACTAAAAACGGTGTGCCTTCCCTTACCAAAGATCAAGTGGACTTTTTTTACCGGGGAGTAGCTGCAGATTTACTTATTACTGTGGGACTAACTACACCGGAAGATGTTGGCTCTCTTCTTGTATCTGAGCCCAAACTGTTTGAAGATCGGGAAATAGTGACAATCGCGCACCAGCCTACTGCTACCTCGTTTGGCACAACCAACTTCCATGACCCTTCGGCTTCAGGAGTATCTGAAATGGTTACAAAACTTCTGAGATTTATGCGAGCAGAAGTTGATGGAGATATTGCTACTAACCTTTTGGCCGGGCTTGAGTCTGCTACAAATAACTTTATGTCTCAGACAGGGGCTGATACATTTGCCGCTGCCAGCTGGTGTATGCGGGCAGGCGGGCGTAGAAATCATCTAGGCAGAATACCGGCCCAGACGGTCCAATCACCATTTACACCAGGGTTTTTCCCGCCGCGCCCGCAACCGTTCCAGTCTAGTCAGGGTCAACCGTTTCCTCAAAAACAAGAAGAAGCTAAGGTAGTAACTGAAGAAAGTAGACAAGTCCAGGACGATGCTTCGGGTGTACCTACGCCGCAAAAAGACTGGTATGAACCGAAAATTTTTAAATCTACCAATAGAACATAAGCCTAAACTGATTGATATTTTCCAGTTTCCTGATATACTACACTTCTGTAAAAAATATAAGGAAATACGTTACTATGTCTTTACCAACCGAGGATAAGAAAAAAATTATCGAAAAGTTTGCTGTAAAAGAAGGCGATACAGGCAGTCCTGAGGTTCAGATTGCTCTTCTGACTAACCAAATCCAAAAGTTAACGGATCACCTTAAAGTCCACCGCAAGGATGTGCACTCAAGAAAAGGTTTGCTGTCTATGGTTTCCAAAAGACGCAGACTTTTGAACTACCTTGCTCTTAAAGAAGAGAAGCGCTACAAAGATCTAATCAAAAAATTAGATATTAAAAGCTAGACGTACTTCGTTATTTGGCAGTTACATAGTTATTTCTTTATAATTTCATAAAGAAGAATTTTTAATAAATTAATCCAAAGCTTAACGCCTAAGGTTGTGAATATGTGAAGCTGTTTGTTGAGAAGGAATACGAGGAAATAAAGTTTTATTTTCTTATACTTCTTCTCAACTATTCCCCTTACAGCGTTTAAGTAGATGTTTATGCAAAACCCAAATGATTTTGTGGTTGAAAAAGCGGTTATTCAAGACCGCGAGATTAGCTTTGAAGTCGGCCGTTTGGCTGGCCAGGCTACGGCAGCAGTTGTCGGCAGACTGGGAGACTCTATGGTTTTAGCGACTGTTGTTGCCGGAGGCGAGCGCACCGACATTGACTGGTTCCCGCTTTCAGTTGAGTTTCAAGAGAAACTCTATGCCGGTGGAAAAATTAAAGGCTCTCGTTGGGTAAAACGGGAAGGCAGACCTAGCGATGAAGCTATCTTAACTTCCAGAGTTATTGACAGATCAATTAGGCCTCTCTTTAGCAATGGTTTTAAAGCTGAAGTTCAGGTGGTTGTTACCCCCTTGTCTGCTGATGAATCTAATGATCTAGATGTTCTCAGTCTTTGTACTGTCTCGGCTGCACTATCAATTTCCGGTCTTCCTTGGGAAGGCCCTATTTGCGGTATTAGAGTTGGTATGGATGAGAATGAGGAGTACATTGCCTTCCCAACATACCAAGAGAGGGAAAACTCTAATCTTGATCTTATTGTCGGGGCAAGCCGTGATGCGGTTGTCATGGTGGAAGCTGGAGCTAAAGAGGTTTCAGAAGATAAAGTAGTCGGTGCTTTAAATTTTGCTAGAGAACAAAGTCAGCCGGTTATTGAAGCAATTGAAAGGCTAGTAGCCAAAGTTGGTAGGGAGAAGATGGTACTTACTCCGTCTGCTGCATTGCCTGAGGAAGTTGCTAAAGAGGTTGGAAAAGCTGCAGCTCCGGTTATTGATGAACTGCTTCAGTCTGAAAAAGCCGGCAAGATTAGCAAAGAGCCTCTGTATGCTCTCTATGAGTCTTTTCAGGAGAAATATCCGGAAATCGGCAAATCCCTATTTACCAACTATCTGGATAAACTTTTCAAACAAGCTGCCAGAGATAAAGTGATTGACACTAAAATCCGTTTAGACGGCAGACAAGTGGATGAAATTAGACCTCTCACCATTGATGTTGGCATGATTCCCAGGACTCATGGTTCAGGTATGTTTAAACGTGGAGAAACCCAAGCCCTTACGTTAACTACTCTAGCTTCTCCGAGTTTTGGTCAAACTATTGAACTAATGGCTCAGGAGATTCAGAAGCGGTACATTCACCACTACAACATGCCACCTTTTTCAGTCGGAGAAACCGGCAGAGTGGGTTACCCTTCGAGAAGAGAAGTTGGACATGGGGCTTTAGCTGAAAGAGCCCTAATTCCAGTTCTGCCTTCTGAAAATGAGTTTCCGTACGCTATTCGGGTTGTTTCAGAGTGTGTTTCTTCAAATGGTTCAACCTCCATGGCTTCAACCTGTGGTTCAACTTTATCCCTCATGGATGCCGGAGTACCTATCAAAAAACCTGTAGCCGGTATTGCTATGGGACTTATGGTAAAAAACGAAGAAAGAGGGATTGTTGAAGGTGAGTACTTGATCTTAACTGACATCCAAGGACTTGAAGACCATATTGGAGATATGGACTTCAAAGTTGCTGGTACCAGAGACGGAATCACTGCTCTTCAGATGGATATTAAAGTTAAAGGGGTAAATACTGAGATTTTGCGCCAAGCCTTGGATCAAGCTAAAAAAGCCAGGCTCTTCATTTTAGATGAGATGGCCAAGGTCATTGCAGAGCCAAGGAAGCAAGTTTCCAAGTACGCTCCCAAGATTAGAATTATCAATATCAGAAAAGAGCAGATTGGCGAGGTCATTGGTGCCGGAGGTAAGGTAATCAGAGAGATTATCGAATCAACCGGTGCAGAGATCGACATTAACGATGAAGGTAGAGTGGTTATTTCTGCAGTCAGTGAAGAGAATTTAGAAAAAGCTGTGGCTTGGGTGGACGGCTTAACCCGGGAAATCCAAGTCGGCGAGGTTTTTGAGCATGCCAAGATCACTAAAATCACAGATTTTGGTGCCTTTGCAGAGTTCTTGCCTGGGAGAGAAGGTCTCATCCATGTTTCCAGGATGTCTACAGACTATGTTTCCAATCCTGCTGATGTTGTTTCAGAAGGTCAGGAAGTTAAAATCAGAGTAGACTCTATTGACGACATGGGAAGACTAAGACTTTCAATGCTCTTTGGCGAAGATGCTCAAAAAGCCCAGGATAGAGGCAATAGAAGAGAACGGCCTCAAAGAAGTGGGTAGGATAGAAGTAGGAGATTTTCATCCCGTAGCCGCGAGAGTAATAAACGCAGAAGCCAGGACAGAGGTCAAGACCGCGGCGATTTCCAAAGCCGCAGACAGGATAAGAAACCCCTAACTCCTAAAACCATGGCTGATTGGGAAGATAGATAGTTTTATGCTTAAACAATTGTAATCCCACACCTTAAAGGTGTGGGATTTTTTGTGGCTCAATAAGAACAAACCCCCATACTCACAAACAAAAAAATCGGCTAGAATGGTATTGCCTGCTTACCAACTGCCAGGTTTTTTTGCTATGGATTGCAAACTAAAAAACTGTAACCTAAAAAAATATAAACGCAAAATTTTCAAGCTAAAGAGGATATTTTCCCAAAAATATTGGAAACTACTACTAACAATTAAGAAGAAAAACAAAGGATATTGTTTTCGATTCTGGCACGCGTTGGTAATAACTACGTTTCTAGTTTCGGGTAGCGGTTGCATAACTCTTAAAATGATGGGGAAACTTGAGGTGAGCGGACCGGCAATTTTAGGGATAGCTACTGATTCTGGATTTACTTCGATAGCTCCAACAGCCAGCCTTTCTTCAATTCTTGAATCTAATACTCTTTTTGATGCCACAACCAGTGCCCTTCTTACTTCTCTATCAGAATTGCCTTCTTCTACTCAAGAACTAATTGAGTCAATTTCTCAGGAAGAAGTAGCAGGTTCTGCAGTATTACAGCAGCAAAAAATTAAAGGTTTAAAACAGAAACCAAAACTTGCTTCAACAAAAAAACACTTTAAAGCTGGTAGTGCGCTAGAGGTTGAGTTGGGAGATTATGTTTCTTCTGAGCTTACGTTAACTGTTAAAGATGCCCGTGGTAAAGAAGTGGCTGTTAGTGTAGCTGAAGTTAATGGAAAATTGCGTGTAACTCCTCCAGAACATTTCAGACCCGGGAAGCATACTCTGACTGTGGAAAGCAGTGGCGAAGTAGTGTATCAACAGGATTTTACTTGGGGAGTTCTGGCCATAAACACAAATAAATCCATTTACTCACCAGCAGAGAGAGCTTTTTTTTCAATAGCGGTACTAAATGAATCAGGGGACATGGTCTGTGATGCTGATGTAACTCTAAGTATTCAGGATCCTAATGGAGAAGTAGATCACCTAACTACCCGAAGCGGCACAATTAAAGTCAATCCTGAGTGTAGACTCCACGATTTTTCACTTATTCCAGATTACGAAGCCGACTATTTGACCGGAAATGAGGGAACATACCAGCTTGAACTTACAGCTGTAACCCAAAACGGTAGTTACACTATTACTGATTCGTTTGAAGTAAGGGAAGATATTCTTTTTGATGTTGAGAGGGTGACGGCCACCAGAATATATCCGCCTAAAGAATACCCTGTTACCCTGTATATTACAGTTAACGAAGATTTTTCAGGGGTAGTAGAAGAGAGGGTTCCTCTAAGTTTTGTAATTTCAGAAGCAATAAAAAGCCGAAAACATGACACTACTATTGTAGATGGAGATAACCGGGTTATTCAGTGGAATTTGTCACTAAAAAAAGGTGAAACAGCGACATTAGGTTACTATTTTGATGCTCCTGATATTTCCCCAGAGTTTTACCTTTTAGGACCATTAACCTTTAAGGAATCACAAAAGACAGTTTTTGAAGAAGTAAGACAATGGCAGATTGCTGCAGATTCAGTCACTACTCCGACTAGTCCTGGAACGGGAGGGAATGATGCCACTGTCGGTACGCAAGAATGGGTTAGTACAAGCAACATTACTACTTCAAATAACAGCTATGCCAGTGTCAGTCTAGCAAAGGAAGCAATCAGTAACTACCTAACCGCCACAGACTTTGGATTCAGTATTCCTACAACTGCCACTATTGATGGGATTGTTGTTGAGGTTGAGAGATACGCTACTAATTCGGTAGTTAATGATAGTTCAATAAAAATTATTAAAGGAGGGAGTGTTGTTGGAAACGAAAAATCAACTGGCGCTTCATGGCAGACAAGCGACAACGACACGTATGTTTCCTTCGGTGGTTCTGCTGATCTTTGGGGGACAACCTGGACAGCAGCAGATATTAATGCCTCAAATTTTGGGGTCGCAATTTCAGCAGTTAATAACAAATCCGGTCCGCCGGAAACATACTCTGCCTATGTCGATCATGTCAGAATTACGGTTTACTACACCCCTACTGAAGCTGACATTTCTGTTTTAGGAACTATTTATACTGATGAAGATATGTCTGCCTATGACTGTTCTACAAACAACATCACTGTAAGCTTAAAAGTTAATGGTTTGGGAAGTTATACCACAACGTGTACAGAGGCAAACGGCAACTACAGCTTTTCAACTGTGACAGTTGGACCTAATGATACACTCACCGTTTTCTTGGATGAAGAAACTGAAAAGGCAGTGGCAGTGACACGTGCTGCTAGTACGCCCTCAAATATCAGCAATCTTCACCTTTACCAAAACAGGGTTGTTGTTCGTCATGAAGACACAGGTCCGGTAACTATTAATGACTTGGATGAGTTTGACAAAAATGAAGATGCTGATATTCCTTTTATGGCCAGTTCAGACTCTATTAGTTTTGATAACTCTACCTCATACATTATTAATACTAATACCGGTTCATTTTCCTTTTCGCATGCAGTGGGTAGTAGCAGTAAGCGCTTGCTGCTGGTATCTTTAGCTTTCGGTGAAAGCACCTGGCAAACTACCCCCACTGTTACATATGCAGGACAAACAATGACCCTGCTAAGAAGAAAAGACTCTGCCAATTCATCTGTAGCTATATGGTATCTTGTGAACCCTTCCAGCGGAACAAACACAGTGCAGGTTTCAGGATTTGCCCTTGTCAACGATGATTTTATAGCTGGTGCGGTTAGTTTTAGTGGTGTAGATCACTCTACACCCTTAGGAACCTATGCAGAAGCGTCTGGAACAGGTGATGCAATTTCAGTTAACGTTTCTAGCGCTACCGGTGAAATAGTATTTGATGCTGTTTCTACCTATTTGGGTAGTAGTCTTACCCCTGGAGCTAACCAAACTTCTCACTGGAGCCAGCTACAAGGGGCGCGTTTAGGTGCAAGCAGCAGAGAGTCCGGAGCTTCAACTACAACAATGTCCTGGACAGGAAGTGGAGTTAATAACTGGGCCATTATTGCTGTCCCCATTAAACCTAGTATGACTTCTGATGCGGTCTTTGACTCAGGGATTGAGCTGCACATAGATACCGGAGCTACGTTTACTCCTCAAGGAAATGTAAGTGTAGATACACTACATGTTAAAGGAACTTATGCAGGTGCCGCAGAAACACTCGGATTAAACGGTGCCGGAGTCAGTGCCACTTGTTCTTCTGGGCCTGGAACTATGCGTCCTTTATGTATCGATGGAGGAACATACACTGCTCCAGAAATTGTTAAATATAAAACAACTGTAGGTAGCACTACTATTGAAGGAACAACGTATAAGAATTTAGAGATTGGAACAGAAGCAGATAGTTCCCAAGGAGTGACCTTTACCTTGGCAGGGAATACCACAGTTGGAAACGTCTTAACTCTTGGGAATGCTACCTCAACTGATACAGACACTCTCGAAGCATTATCTTATACTCTGACTTTACAAGGAACTGGCACCCCCTTTAACGTTACCTCAAAGGGTAGTTTTTCTGCCGGAAGTTCAACAGTGGTATATACGGGAAGTAATTCTAATATTTCTGGTCTGACGTACAATAACCTTACTGTTGGAGCAGCCGGATCAGGAGCTCCTCAGTACGACAATGCAACGACCGCAGTACAAAACAGCGGATCGAGTATGAGCTTCTCGCATACTGTTTCAGGATCCAGTCGTCTCCTTATAGTTGCACCTTCATACCGGGCTTCATCAGTTTTATCAGTTACTTATGGAGGAAACAGCCTAACAAAAATACGGAATGATGTTTCTCCTGACAGTGACCGAAGAACAGATCTGTGGTACCTTCTTAACCCACCCACAGGCTCCAATTCTGTTGCTATAACATTTTCAGGAGATGCAGCTGATGTAGTTGGAGCTGCAATCAGTTTTACTGGAGTAAATCAATCTACACCTTTGGGAAATAATAACGGAGCAGTAGGCTCTGATACTTCTCCTACTGTTTCACTTAGTTCAAGTACAAACGAAGTAGTCTTAGCAAATTTAGCAATCTATCCCAATGGTGGTAACAATGTAGCAACAGCCAATATCGGTCAGGACGTTCGGTGGTCAGCTAATACCACCTACAACAATATACATGGGGCAGGATCAACTAAGACAGGGAGTTCATCTACGACGATAGGGTGGACGACCACTCAAGCGTTTGGCTGGTCTGTCAGCGCTGTTGGAATCCGCGGAAATTCTGCTACTGCTCATACTTTGGGAAGCAGTTCGTCTCAAACTCTTACAGCAAATAATATAAATATTATTGGAATTGTTGACTCCACTACCTACAATCCTACTGTTACCATTGCCGGCAACTTTTCTCTAGATGTTGGCGCAGCGTATACAGCTTCTGCAACTAACCCTCTTACTATTGGAGGAAACTTTACAAATAACGGAACATTTACTTCCAATTCTGGTACCGTAGTTTTCAATGACAACTCTAAACCTTCTTCTTTAGAATATTCTGCCGCAACCACCTTTACTAACTTTTCTTGTACAACGGGAGGAAAGCAACTTTACTTTGATGAAACTGAACAAACTAATGTGAGCGGACTGTTTACAATAACAGGAAGTGATTGTACTACAGGGAGAATATTTTTAGACTCAACAACTGATAACGACCAGTGGGATATTAATGTTACCGGTACAGCCGATATTGATTACGCTGATGTCGAAGATTCCAATGCTGTTACTGCTCTCACGTCCAATAGCTCTACAGAAGATAATGGTGGGAACACTAATTGGACTATCAATGCTGATGGATGCCAACCTCTGTCTTTAACTCAAGCAAGTTACCGCTGGTCAAATGATGATGGAGAAGAACTTCACTATGATTCAATATCATGGTATGACACAAACTGGGGGTACCGTGTGCCGATTACTGTTACCAATAATGTAACCTCCAGCTTAACAGATTACCAGGTTGCTGTATCGCTAGATACTGCGACTCTCGTTACTGCTGGGAAAATGCAGAATAACTGTGCTGATATTAGAGTTACTGATGCTGATAAAGTGACGGTTTTAAACCACTGGATAGAAACTGGTTGTAACACATCTACGACAAAAATTTGGACAAAAATTCCTTCTCTCTCTGCTTCGGAAAGCAAGACTATTTATGTTTACTACGGTAATGAGACAGCGCCCAGTACCACTTCTATTTCCAGCACTTTTCTCTTGGGCGATGATTTTAATGATGGTACTCTTGATACTAACATATGGACCACTTCTGCAACAGGTACTGGAGCATATGTTAATGAAAGCGATGGGTATGCCAATATTCACACGAATGCTATCAGTAACACAACTGCTGACCTTATTTCGACAACTGCCTATGGACCTGAGGTAGCTATGCGGTTTTCGGCTCGGATTTCTGCAGGCCAGCTGTATGACCACAAAGCCTTAGGGTTCTTAAACACTAATGTTGGGTATGATATCAATGCTCTTGATGATTCTACTACCTACCGTACTCAGGATGGTGATATATATGTTTCCAACTCTACATCAACCGGGGTATATCAGGATACGCGGTTGGAGCAGTCAACATACCCGAGTTACTCAGGGAGTTTTAAGACATGGGAGATCTTGTGGCAGTCATCCTCTGTCAAATACAACTTTGAAGAAATTGCTAAAGCTACCCACGTTAGTTATGTTCCCTCAGTTTCAATTACTCCCCGTTTTAGTCTTAATACATACACTATTGCTCCGACAAATCCTCTGGATATTAATGTTGATTGGATAGTGGTGCGCAAGTATGCAGGGACTGACCCCACCACGGTAGCGGGTTCGGAACTGAGTCTTGCATCTATGGCTACCTGGAAGGCAGCGGAAAACA
This sequence comes from Patescibacteria group bacterium, assembly GCA_050942955.1. Lineage (GTDB taxonomy): Bacteria > Patescibacteriota > Microgenomatia > UBA1400 > UBA1449 > JBMNOG01. The sequence continues at coordinate 28,604 of JBMNOG010000010.1, forward strand.
CAGCAGTATCAAGTATTCCTAAAAACAGCAATATCAGAGTACGCTTTTCTGTTAGTGGAACTGGAAGTGGAGATGCTGGTCTTCGGCTGCAGTCTGCTCCAAAGGGAGGAGCCGCCTCATGCGAAGCAGTTCTTTCAGACAGTTTTACTGATATACCCACTACAGCAGGGACATCAGCTGTTGTTATGACTACATCTAGTTATTTCACAGATCAGGATTTAACTACTGCCCAACTCAACCCTTCAGCAGGCTCATTTATTTCAGGGAAAATGACTGAACACCCTTCCAATACAACAAGTAACATTAGGATTGAGCATGAAACTTACACTGAGGTTGAGTACAACTTCCAGTTCACAGATAATGCAAGTAGTGGCACAACATACTGTTTTAGAGTTATAGATGGAACTACCCCCTTATCTACATATACAAATGTAGCTACTGCAACTACTGAAGTTACCAGTAATCAATCTCCCTCTGCTCCCCAGACCCTCTATGCCAACAACAGTACGGCTCAATCAGGACAACCATCGCCTGTTTATGGCTTAACAGATTTAACGCCCGCTTTTTCAGCGATTTTTGATGATCCAGATACTTCTGATACCGCAGAATATTATCAGTTACAGGTTGGCACTGACACTGATTGGGCTACAGCTGAAATGTGGGACAGCGGCAAGGCAGTGCAGACTAGCTGTAATGAAGGTAGTCGTTGTGCTGATGTTACCTACGCTGGTACAGCTCTTTCTGCAGGTAGTACCTACTATTGGCGGATTAAGTTTTGGGATAATAGTGATGCCGAGGGAACTTGGTCAGAAACCGCCCAGTTTTCAATTAACGGCGCTCCAGTAGTAACTAGTGTTTCGGTTAATGGTGGTAGCAACATTAATTTGACTGCTAATTCAACCACTCCGGTCGAGGTTACAGCGACAGTTACCGATGCCGATGGGTTTGGGGATATTTCTTCGGCTGTAGGTGTGCTGTATCGATCCGGTGTACCCAATGCCCAGAACTGTACCCCTAGTGATAGCAACTGCTACGAAGCGGCTAACTGCACTCTTTCCAGCTGTTCAGATAACTCTTGTGAGGTGACTTGCACCTACAACCTTGCTTTTTATGCTGATCCTACAGATTCAACCAGCTCCTATGCGGCTCAATATTGGCGGGGGTGGGTGGAGGCTACTGACTCAAAAGCTGTAACTGGTGCAGAGTTTAGTCCTATAGATAATCCTGATGTTAATTCTCTTCGGGCAATCACTATAACTTCCTCGATTTCCTATGGGCAACTACTTGAAGGGGAAGATACTGGCTCAAACAACGTCACTACAACAGTCACTAATGTGGGCAACACTCTTATTGATCTGGAGTTAACCGGTGAAGATATGACCTGCACTGACCCTGAGTGCAGTGGCAGTCTTATCCTATCAGATAGCCAGCAGTTTTCCCTTTCTAACTTTACTTACGGTACAGGGACAGCCCTCACCAATGTTCCAACTATTATCAACATCGATTTAATTAAACCCACCACTTCTCCTTCAGACTCAACGAGCGAACTATATTGGGGGATACGTGTTCCGGAAGGGAAGACATCAGGTAGCTATGAAGGTTCAACCGCAGTTTTGGCAACACCTGACTCATAAGGGTAGGTAAGGTGAGTTAGTAATTGACAAGCGTAACAAAAAATGTGAATAATGAATAGGGTAGCTGTTAGCAGCTTCTTCGTTTATTGTGATGGCGAACATAAAAAACACATTATTACTTCAAACGAAAGCTTCCAAAGCTCTGCACCTTCTTTTGATTGGTCTTGGAGTCTGCGCTCTCTTTTTGGTTCACGAAAGAGTAATTAAAGCGGAAACAGTGACAACTAATGTAACTGTGGGTAACACTGCGCCTACTTTTACTGCTGGGCCTGCAGAAAATCCGGTAAGTAGTGCTACAACCCCGACTAACGTTGGTAGTGATGTGACGTTTGAAGCAACAGCAAACGATGCCAACGGGGAAAACTACTACTTAGCAATTTGTAAAACTGACGCAGTTACGGCAGTGAATGGAGGAGCACCTACCTGCGATGGTGGTGCCTGGTGTGTTAGTAGTGCGACTGCCAGCGATGCTGAGGCAACTTGCAGCTATACAGCCCTGCAAGGAGATGTTGAGAGCAATGACTGGTACGCGTTTGTCTGTGACGGAAGTGCGGCTGCTGCCTGTTCTACTTCTTCCCAAGGATCAGGTGATAGCGGCTCTCCCTTTAAGGTAAATCATGCTCCAATATTTAATACTATTATAGTAACGATGCTCCCCAAGACCCCGGATCTGCTGTTACCTGGAGCACCAACATATCCACAGACGACCCTGATACCGATACTACTGCAGATACAGTAAAACTCTTAGTTTGTGCCACAGAAGGTATAACCGGAGACGCTTGTAATGGAACAGAACTTTGTAACAGCGGTTTTGTTGCCAGTAACCCAAGTTGTTCCTATACACCACCTGTACCGACAGCAGATAACACCTATAATGCCTACGTTTATTTAGTTGATAATCATAATTTCCCTGCAACAGATGCTAGTCAGGGATCTAATAGTACGTATGAAGTAAGCAATGTTGCTCCGGTAGTTAGTGGCGTCACCCTTAATGGGGGTTCAAATATTACTCTTACAGAAAGTACAACTACAAACGTTGTTTTGGGGGCCACGATTACAGACAACAATGGCTGTTCTGATGTTTCTACTGTAACTACTAGTCTCTATAGATCAAGCGTAACGTTTGCCAGTTGTGATGATGATCTTGAAGATGACAACAACGACTGTTATGCGGTCATTTCTTGTAGTGTGGTTGGTGCTGGCAATACCTGTGATGGTGCTTCTGATGATCAGGCGGCCTATACTTGCACTGTAGCAATGCAGTATCACGCAGATCCGACAGATGTTAACACTACCTATGAAGCCGATAACTGGCTTAACACGTTTGTAGCTACGGATGATGATGCGGCTTCTCATACTCTGGAAATCGGTACAGGGGTTGAAGTAACCAGTCTAACTGCCATGGATATTACGGCAGGGATTGATTATGGTCTTTTGACTGTTGGCCAGGCTAATGATCCGCTGGACAAGACAACCACAGTCACTGCTACAGGTAATGTAGGCCTTGATGAAGATTTATCGGGAGAAGATATGACGAGTGGTGCTAACTCGATTGCGGTTAGTAATCAAAAGTATGCTTTGACTGCTGCTACAGCCTATGCTTCGGGTATAAGTTTGAGCGCTGTTGCTACTGAAGCAGAACTAAACTGCTCAAAAACTACAGTAACTGGCACTCCGGCGACAAAAGACACGTGGTGGGGACTCTATATTCCTAACGGAACTTTGCCAGGAGATTATTCAGGTAACAACACGGTAACTGCCAGAAAAGGAGAGTTTGCTGATTGGTAACAAAATATAAAAATTATGAAACACACTCTGAAGACACTATTTAACAAAACTTTCACATTTTTAATTACAGGATTAGTTTTGTTGCCACTTCTAACTCAATCTGTATTTGCCGGCTTCGGTATTGCCCCATCAGATTTCATCAACGACCACCTTAAACCGGGAATGAGCTACGAACAAGAGTTCATTCTTTCTCAAGGAGACCCTATTGAAGATATTACAGTTTCAATAGAACCTGACTTAGGGGAAATGGACAGCTGGTTCAGTTTTGAGCCGGGGAAAACATTTACTATACCAAAAGGCCAGCAGCGCTTCCCGATAAAAGTCAAAGTAACTGTACCTAACGATGCTGCGCTTAAAGAGTATGAAGGGGTTATTCGCATTAAAGCCTTAAATAATGAGTCACAGCAAACAGGGGTTTCTATTGTTAAAGGTGTCGTTTTAGAGACAAAGATTAAAACGACCAATATTTCTGTGACCCGTCTTGTTGTTGAGGCGTTGTCATTTTTGGACATGGTTCCCGGAGATCCTCTGAAACTTTCCATGAGAATTAGAAATGAAGGAAATGTAGATGCTGCACCAAGCAAAGTGGTTCTGGACATTCTCGACTTTAAGCAGGAAAAAATTGATACTCTTGAGTCAAATGACATTAAAACTGTGGCTGCAGGGACTACTGGAGAAACTATAGTTACCTTTGATCATAGTCTTGAGCCAGGTTCGTATTTTGCTATTGCCAAAGTATATTTAAACAAAACTGTCTTGCGGGAAGAGCAGTTAGCTTTTAGCATTAAGGCTCCAAGAGTTGGAGAAGAAAAAGTGGTAGAGACCGTGGCGTTAACTTCAGATACTATTGATAGTCAATTTCCCTTTGATCTAAAATCACCTGAAGGGGTAATAGCAGTTCTTTTAGCACTGTTAATCTTTTGTGTCACAACAGTGGCAACCGCTAAGATTCTCAACAAGAAAATTGTGGCTTGGAAGAAAATAGCCCTGATTGCGCTAACTCTACTGATTGGTATTCCGCTTGTAGCTTTAGCTTTCCTTCTACCTCTTGAGAAGAAATCACCAGCTGTGGATCAGAAGCAAGAGATGTCAACAGAAGTATCTGTAACGGTTCCTACACCTGAAGCTACTGCTAGCGGTGCAGTACAAGGAGTTTCAACTGAAGCAGTGAATAAAGTTTCCGTTCCGCAGGAAGAAGAGGAGCAGACCAACCCTACCAAGGTTACCCATACGAAACAGGGCAAGTATGGTGTCTATCAGGAAGATTCATATACGTCGGAAATTGTTTACGAAGCTTCTGAAGGAGAAAGTCTTAAGGTCTTAGATGAGAATGAAGGGTGGTACTTAGTTAGCTTGCAGGATGGTAAACAAGGGTGGCTGCCAAAAACAAGCGTTAAGACGGCCAAGTAATCCTACTTAATAATTTTTCAAATTCTGTTCCAAACATAGCTTGCTCAAGTTGTTTCAAACGTGGCAGAATAAAGGTATGGATCAAACTTCTTCAAGCTATGATGATTATACTGAACTTTTTGCAGAAGTAGACTCTCTTCAGCAGAAAGTGGAACAAGCCTCTTTACCCCAAGGATTAAAAGAAAAAATTGATGAAATGCTGGTGCGTCTCAAGCGTATGGCAAAGTTTGGAGGATATACGGAAGAGTATGAAAATGTCTCCCACTATGTAGAGTGGGTCCTGTCTCTACCATGGATTTTTCAGACGGAGGACAACTTGGATCTTCAAAGAGCTCAGGAGATTATGAATAAGTATCACTACGGTATGGTGAACGTAAAGACAAAAATCCTTGAGTACATGTCAGTCCTCAAACTTAACAGAGATAAAAATAAAGTAGCTCGTGCTCCCATTATTCTCTTAGTTGGCTTAGTGGGTACTGGAAAAACCACATTTGGGGTAGCGCTAGCTGAAGCAATGGGACGCAAGTACAGCCGCATCCCTTTTGGCGGTATGGGTTCAGCCCTGGATTTAAGAGGGCAATCCCGTCTTCATCCTGACAATGAACCGGGTCAGGTTATAAAAGCATTGAGGGATGCCCAAAGCCGGAATCCGGTAATTTTGCTTGATGAAATTGACAGGGTAGCAGAAAAAGCCAGAAGCGACATTATGGGTGTATTGGTAGAACTACTTGATCCCGGACAAAATGAACGTTTTGTTGATCACTACATTGACTATCCTTTTAATCTTTCCGATGTTTTGTTTGTTGCTACAGCCAATAACACCCGTCACATTTCAACCGCAGTCTTGGACAGAATGGAAGTGATTGAGATGCCCTCATACTCAGATGAAGAAAAGATTGTCATCGGCAGAAACTACATTTTCCCCAGAGTAATAGAGGAAGCCGGGCTATCTTTAGAACAGATTATTATTGCCGACACTGTCTGGCCGAAAATTGTCAGGCCTTTAGGGTATGACTCAGGGATTAGAACTCTTGAAAGGACAATCCGGGGGATTGTGTATAAGGTGGCTAGAATGGTGGTTTCCGGCCAGGGACAGCAGTTCACTTTAAACGAATCAAATGTCAAAGATTACCTTCCGGATTACTAATACGTTTCCAACCTAACAGTTTGTTCCTCTCGAAGCCACTACCTATTTGTGATAAAGTAAGGCAAGAAAACTTGTAAACTTTAATAAATTTCTTTAGAAAAAACTATGATGCGTATTCTTCCCTTAGGGGGTATGGGTTCGGTAACCAAAAACATGTTTGTCTATGAATATTCAGAAGGTGAACGGACTGAAAGGCTAATTGTTGATTGCGGTATTGGTTTTCCTGAAGAGGAAATGCTTGGAGCTGATTTGGTCGTACCTGATGTTACGTACTTAAAAGGCAAAGAAGACACTATTGTTGGGGTTATTCTAACCCATGGGCATGACGACCACATTGCCGGTTTACCCTATGTTTTACCTCAGCTTCAGGGAAGTTTTCCAATTTTAGCTTCTACCTTAACCGCGGGATTTGCCCAAAATACTCTGCATGATTTTGGTATAGATACTGAAATTCAGGTGTTTCCTAAAGGTCCACTGCAGCTGGGCAGTTTTACCATAGACCCTATTTACATTACTCACTCTGTACCTGATTCAAGACATCTGGCAATTAGAACTCCTGATGGAGTCTTTTATCACGGCAGTGATTTTAAGTTTGACTGGACACCGGTAGATGGCAGAAGACCGAATTTACAGAAAATGGCCCGGTATGGCAAAGAAGGCATTTTGGGGCTGTTAACAGACTGTTTAAGGGTTGAGAATGAAGGCTACTCTCTTTCTGAAAGTAAGGTAGGGGAAGGATTGGAACAGGAGATGCATGGAGTAAAAGGCAAGGTGATTGTAACTACTATGTCATCAAACATCCACCGCATTCAGCAGGCAGTTGATGCTGCTGTGGAACATAACCGCAAAGTGGCCTTTATTGGCAGATCGATTGAGGAAAATGTTAATGTTGCTCAGCAGTTAGGTTTTTTGCAAATTCCTCAAAAAGTTGTGGTTAATAAACGTCGGATAAAACAGTTTAAAGACCATCAGTTGTGTCTTATTGTAGCTGGAAGCCAAGGTCAAACTGGTTCTACCCTTACCCGTATCTCCGAAAACCAACATCAGTTAGTCTCAGTAAAGCCAGGAGATCACATTGTTTTTTCAGCTGATCCTATTCCTGGCAATGAACGCAATGTTTACACCCTTATTGATAATTTGGCAAAACTGGGCGCAACAGTTTCTTACCGTGAAGTGCAAGATGTTTTGCATGTTTCGGGGCACGCTTCCTCAAACGAGTTGCGGCTTTTGTTAACTCTTCTTAAACCAAAATTTATTATTCCTATTGGCGGAATGTACCGCCATATGAACCAATTTAAAGTGTTGGCAATAGATATGGGTTGGCGAGAAGATAACGTTTTACTTCTAAAAGAGGGGGAGATTGTAGCTTTCCAGCCAAACAGAGCCTGGGTTGATAACCGTATTAAACTAAAAACAGTTATTGTGGATGGCTTAGGAATTGGTGATGTTGGTCCTCTGGTTTTGTCTGACCGCAAGAAGATGGCTCAGGCTGGAATGATTGTCATTGCTGTTCCGGTTAATAAAGAAGCCAACGAAGTTGGTGGTAGGCCTGAGGTTGTTACCCGAGGTTTTATCTTTGAAAGACAATCAAAAGAACTGCTTACCACTATTAATGATGAGGCTGCTAAACTACTGCCTGAGGGTATGAAGATTGGCAACTGGCAGGAAAAAAGGGAAGAAGTATCTCAGCAGCTGGAAAAGTACGTTTTTTTGGAAACACAGAGAGAGCCACTAATTCTAATTACCTTGGTCAAATCGTAATTTTGACTACTTCCTCATAACTTGAGATACTAGTACTATATTTACCTACATAGAAATTATGGCAAGAAAACCGAAAAAACCTACCAAACGCAAAACTTCAAAAACACGAAGACGCAGAAGTAAAAACCAAACTTCTCTGCAGCTGAGTCCAAAAGTCGTTAGATCCGTAGCCGCGCTTCTTATGTATATCGGTGCTTTTTTGATTATTCTTAGCTTCTTTAACCAAGGCCTACTGCTTCAGTCTTTAAGAAAGTCTTTAGTTATTTTATTTGGGTGGGGGGTGGTTTTTATCCCTCTCATTTTCTTATTTGCAGGAAATATTCTCCTCAAACCGGCATGGAAAATTTCTCGGCCAACACTCCTTCTGGGAAGCATAATCCTCTTTATTTCTCTTATAAGTCTTACAAAAGCCGGCTCTATCGGAGAAGAGTTTTGGGTAAGTTTGGCGATGCTAGTATCAGGATTAGGGTCCTTTGCTGTATTTTTTGCCGGAGTTTTAATTGGGATTATGGTCTTTTTTGAGATATCTCTTGCTGACTTTATTGCGTGGTTTGAGAGCTTTAAAGAGTCATTTGCCAAAGATCAAGAACCAGCTCTTGATTTTGAAGCTAAAGCTAAGGAATTTGAAGCAGCTAAAGAGCCAGAATGGGATGAAGCGCCTTTACTTAAGGCTACAACTAATCCTAATGAAAGTCAGGTTGCTGCTAGTATATCCAAAGAAGATGCTTCAAACACAAAAACAGATAAGGTGAACCAGTCGGGTTTAATGTCTCCAACCACAAATACTGCCAGCGACCAGGTTTGGAAATTACCACCTCTTTCACTCCTTTCTACTGCTGGCTCTGGCAAAGCTGATTTAGGAGATGTGAAAAGAAATGCCCAGACTATTGAAGAAACCCTGGAAAGTTTTGGAGTAAGAGCTAAGGTAGTGGATTGGAGCCCGGGGCCTACTGTAACTCAGTACGCAATTCAGTTGGCTATCGGTACTAAACTCAACAAGGTAACCTCGCTTGCCAATGATCTGGCTATGAGACTGGCTGCCAAAACCGGACAAATTAGGATTGAGGCACCAATTCCCGGGAAAGCGTTGGTGGGTATTGAAGTTCCTAACCTTTCCTCGTCTACTGTGACCCTTAGACAGATGCTCAATTCTCCTGAGATGAAACGGAACCCTTCAAAACTACTGGTAGGTTTGGGATTAGATGTAGCTGGCAACCATGTAACGTTGGACATTGGTAAGATGCCTCACATACTTATTGCCGGCCAAACAGGTTCAGGTAAGTCAGTTTGTATTAATGTTATTCTATCTTCAATTCTTTTCCGTTGCTCTCCTAGTGAGGTTAAGTTTATTTTAGTTGACCCGAAAAGGGTAGAATTAAGCACCTACAACGCCATTCCCCATCTTTTGTCTCCGGTTATTATCGAGCCTGAGAAAGTAGTTTCAGCTCTAAAGTGGACGATCGCTGAGATGGAAAACCGCTATAAGATATTTGCTGAGGTAGGGGCCAGAAATATTGAATCATACAATGAAATGACGGGCTTCCACGCCATGCCGTATATTCTGGTTGTAATTGACGAGCTAGCTGATATCATGCTCTATGCTCCTTCTGAAGTTGAAGATGCGATTAACCGCTTGGCTCAAATGGCCAGAGCTACAGGTATTCATCTAGTGCTAGCTACCCAGAGGCCCTCAGTGGATGTTATTACTGGTCTTATCAAAGCTAACATTCCAGCCAGAATTGCCTTTAGTGTATCATCCATGATGGATTCAAGGGTTATTCTTGATACACCCGGAGCCGAAAAATTACTGGGTAAAGGGGATATGTTGTTTATCCCTCCGGATCAAGCTAAACCGCGGCGTATTCAGGGAGCATTTTTAAGTGACAGTGATATTAGAAACTTGACAACATACTTAAAAAATAATGGGATTTCTACTCAGTATACCGAAGAGGTTACTTCAAAGTATAAAGGCGGTTCAGGTAAGGGTAGTGCAAGTATAGATGGTAGAGACGAAGATCTTGATGACATGTTTGAAGAAGCGGTAAGGGTTATCTGCAACTATGATCGTGCCTCAGCTTCCCTCTTGCAGCGCAAACTTTCCATAGGATATAACCGAGCAGCGAGAATTTTGGATCAGCTTTTTGAGGCTGGAGTTATCTCTCCACCCGATGGCTCAAAACCCAGGGAGGTACTTATAAAAAATGCTGACGAGTTTTTTGCAAAAAGGGCCGAACAAGCTAGATAGTTATATACCTACTGTCGAGTAGCTTTAAAAAAGCTGTGAGCTACTTGTCAGTGGAAAATTTGTGGAAACAATTGGAACACTACTAAAGAATTTGCGCCAGAAACAAAATTTAAGTTTAGAGCAAGTATCAGCCGAAACTAAAATTGCTCCACACCTTCTTAAATTCCTGGAAGCAGACGACTTTAGTAACCTTCCCTCAAGTACTTATACCAAAGGCTTTATTACTAAGTACGCTGAAGTAGTGGGTCTTTCTCCCCAAAAAGCTTTAGCTATCTTTAGAAGAGACTTTGCTATTACTGAATCCGGGAAAATTATGCCCAAAGGTCTAGCTAAACCTTTAGATAAACCTACAATGGTAACTTCAAAAATCCTGACTATAAGTGGCATTATGGTTTTAGTGGTTCTGTTTGCCGGATATCTTATTTATCAATTAAAAACCTATCATTCAGCTCCAAAAATTGAGATTGTGAGACCAAAACCAAACTCAATGGTGCAAGGTCCAATTATTCCGGTTAAGGGTTATGTTTCTGCAGATAGTAGTGTGTATGTTAATGACTCGATAATTGAAGTTTTCCCCACAGGTGTGTTTCAGGCTACTGCACAGCTGCCGCCCGGAACTCATACTATCACGGTTAAAGCGGTTAATAATCAAAACAAAGTATCCGAACAGCTTATTCCAGTGACTGTAGTTGACAAATAAAGAGCGAAAAGCCACAATGGGTGTATTGTCTTACTCATAAAAAGATCTGTCCCTCCGCTACCGGAGCTTTTATATGATTGATTTAATCCAAATACTTCTGACGGTAATTGTTACTACCCTTACTATTTTACTTATTGTCATAGGTATTGAAGTTTTTAAAATTTTACGGGAAAGCCGAGAGACATTAAGACGTTTTAATAAAATCATGGATAACATTGATAGTATTACGACTTCTGTTGCTAAACCGGTTGAAAAAATGTCTGAAGTTGTTTC
>JBMNOG010000029.1:0-8539 GCA_050942955.1 Patescibacteria group bacterium
AAGCTTACATTGAAACAACTTTTAATTAACTGAGTGAGTTTTCAGGATAAATATTATTTTATTACACTACTTTTATTTTTTAATTACGAAAGATAACAAAATCTACTGTAGTGTAAACCAAATTCGGTCTAATCTTGCTCACAAAGAGTATAATTATTATTCGAATAACTTGGTAAATTTCTAATAATCAATATGTCTGAAAAAGAACCTCAAAAATTTGAGAAAAAGCACATAAATAACATTGTGAGTGCACTTACAGTAGCAGGGTCACTTGCATTTCCAGGATTAGTAAAGGCTAACTCTCCAAAAGGACTGGTAATAGAGGAGTTCAATACTATCAGCCAGACCTCTATTATTTCTGATGCATATCTTCAGGATTGTTATTCAATTTCTGAAGATTATTACGGAAACGGCTTGGGAATATACAATGGCTGTGAAATAACTTATGAAATCGGTTCTGTCCCCTGGATAAAACACCTACATGAGAAATATCAGATTAGAGAGATAACAATTGACCCCATGGCAGTCCATAATGACTTGATTGAGCTTCTTTATAGTGAGTCGCACTGGATTCCTCTTGGCTCAGAGACTTGGAAGAAGCGTTTAGGAGAAATTTATAGGTTAAGTCCAGGCAGACTTTCAGAGTATGAACTGAAGAAGCTCGAAGATGGCGAGATGGTAACCACGTACTTTATTCCTCCAATTACAGCGGAGAATGAACCGACTATTGCGGAAACTCTATACCTTATTGGATTGGTAGCAAGGCGTTATGGAGTCCCTGAAAAGCTAGCCATGGCCATGGCTTGGCAGGAAGGATGGGATCAGGGTAGGGATCAGCACTGCAGACAATGGGATAGCAACGGACAAGTTATCAAATATCTCGGCAATCATGGCCTTTTTCAGATTAACATTGGCGCACACGGTGAAGAATTTGACTTTAATGAAATAAGCGTAAATATGGTGGCAAACATTGAGGCCGGAATGACTATTTTATGTAGTAAAGGGAGAGGAGATCCAGATAACCTTGAAAGCTGGAGGAACAGTGTCTGGAACTACAACGGCTCTCATCTGGCTGATCTTTACGTTAGTAAAATTTATGGAATGATAGCTAAACCACCGGAAAACCCAGAGTCAGGCAAGTCTGCATGGTAGTGTATGTATCTAGTTTTCCTCAAAAATTTCTTTGACAGCATCTACAATTTCCTGAGAGTTGAAGTATGAGTAAAGTTGTTGTTCCCAGGTGGGGTCAGTAACGTTAATTAAGGGTTCTACACCATTACCCTCAATAGGTTTACCGTCTTCGCGTAACGTTAAAGTGTGAACCAAAAAGGCAGAGTATGTTTCAGAAGGGTCTATTTGATTATTTACTTTAAACACCTTCTCCACAGTTCCCCAGCCCTTGGTAGGTACACCGACTAAGACACCGACATTGTACTTTTTCAAGGTTGCCGCCATTACTTCCGCGGTTGATTGGCTATTGTTATCTATTAAAATCACCACTTTTTTATAGCGGTAGAGACTGGGTAGCCAGCCTGTTTTAGTCTTGTAGTCTGTGATCTCTCCTTGGTGCATGAACTGGTAGGCATACTGGTTTTGACCAATAAATGGACCTAAAAAGTAGGGTAGCCCGTCGATAGCGCCGCCAATATTTCCCCGTAGATCAAAAATAAGGGTATCCACACTATCCTGAGTAACTTTCTCACTAACTCTTACTAGTTCCTCCATAGTTGTAGGAGAAAATTTTGAAAGATGCATATGGAAGATAGTAGGCCGGATAAGTTTATAGTCCATCGTTGGTTCAACTCCTGAAATATCATAAACTTTGCGGCTTTCAGGATCTTTTAGAACTTTATATGCCTCGTTTATCTCAGCGTATTTCTGCGGAGCTTGAGGATCACTATTTGTCTTCGGATTCCACTTTTCTGCCAACTGTTTATACGAATTTTCGATCATACTTTGAGAGGCTTCTTTGGGAACTTCTAAGGCGTCATACCGGTTAATATCTGGATTCTTGTTTTGTACGGTGTTACTTAGGGCTTGCTCATCTTTTCGAGCGTATAGCCGGCTGCGGCCGAAGGGTTCCAGGTTTGCTAAAACGATATCAGATAAAGAAGCTGAAAACTCTTTTCGCTTATCGTCTGAATCATAGTTTCCAATAACTTCAGTTAAGAGCATCATTAGTTCTGCTTTAGTTTTAGGTTCGGTACTTTGCTGCTGTCCAGTGAGTTTTTCGGTTCCTAGGATGAAGAGTTTATTAAGCTGCGTATCTTCGAGCTTATTCCAGTAGTTTTGCTGGATAATGTCGTAAATCTCTGAAAGGAAAGCAATGTAGCTGTTCTGCTCAACCTCGGCCACTGCCTGGTACGGCAGCGCATATTTCTGGCTATAGTAAAAACCGGCAACGCCACCTCCGGCAAAAATCGCAATAATGATAACAGCTTTCAAAAGTGTACTAGGCTTTAAGAGAATGAAAAGCTTTTTTAGCATGTACATACCATAATCTATTTGCCGGTTTTTTTCCAGAGAAGGTTTAAGAGTTAATTTAGGTTATTTATCTTTCCTCTTACCCAACTCTTAAGCGATCCTAACCAGACCTTTATTTTCCCCAAATAGAGTTTAACCACTAAATTACCTAAATTCCCACCGAGATGTATGCGTTATGTAGATGTCATTATTCCTGTTAAAAACGAGGCTGAAAACATTTCTCCCTTAGTTGAAAGAATTGATAAAGCTATGGGACAAGCCAACGTCTCTTACAGAGTACTCTTTGTCGATGACTACTCTAGTGATAATACTGTCTCAGTTATTACTTCATTAAAAAGAAAATACCCAATTGTTCTATTTCACAAACAAGGCAGACAGGGGAAAGCTTTTTCGGTACTTGAGGCAAACCAAAAGTCTCAAGCTGAGTATGTTGCACTTATTGACGCTGATCTGCAATATCCTCCTGAAGCTATTCCTAAAATGTTAAAAAAGACGAGCCGGTATGGGGTAGTGGTTGCTAACAGAAGAATTAACTCAGAAACAGGGGTTAGAAAAATATTAAGCCATGGTTTTGCGTTTGTCTTTGCTAAGCAGCTTTATGGACTTACCTGTGATGTTCAGTCCGGCCTAAAAGTTTTTAGGCGGGATATTTTAGAACACATTAACCCTGAGGATGTTACCGGCTGGACTCTGGATCTACCTTTGCTCGATACGGCAATAAGAATGGGGTATGAGATTGGAGAAACCGATATTAAGTTTGATAAAAGACACAAGGGGAAGTCAAAGGTTAAGCTTCTTAAAACGATGCTGGAGATTGGAGGCCAGGCACTCAAGTACAAGTTGAAAACAAAGCTGCCGATTGTGCTTAAACCCTCCGGTAAACGTTATATGGAGGGAGCGGGATTTATCTATAATGGTAAAAAGTTTATAACTCACACTACCCTTGACTTCAAGTATTCAGCCTTAACTACAGCTACTCTCTTTCAAAAACTGGCAATACTGGTTTTGCTGGGACTCATTTTGTATGGGTTCTACGTTTCGGCTATGACAACGGCCAAGGTAGTAGTAGCCTTACTAAGCATCATTTACTTTGTTGACGTTTTGTTTAATTTGTATTTACTAGTCCGCAGTCTTTATGCTCCTCCGGAAATTGTTACCAAGGGAAAAGACCTACAAAAACTGGATGATAAAACGTTGCCTATTTACACTATCCTCTGTCCGTTATATAGAGAAGCTAAAGTGGTGTCTCGGTTCATTCAGTCAGTCTCAAGAATAGACTGGCCAAAAAACAGGTTAGATATTATTTTGCTTCTGGAAAAAGATGATAAAGAAACGCAAAAAGCAGTTAAAACCCTGTCACTGCCTACGTTTGTCCGCACCTTGGTTGTACCTGAATCTTACCCAAAAACCAAACCAAAAGCTTGTAACTATGGTCTTAACTTAGCCAAAGGTGACTATCTGGTGATCTATGATGCAGAGGATAGGCCTGATCCGCTCCAGCTTAAAAAAGCGTACCTTGCATTTAAGAAAGTCCCTAAGGAGGTGAAGTGTCTTCAGGCAAAGTTAAACTACTACAATCAGGACCAGAACCTTTTAACCCGGTTTTTTACTGCTGAGTACTCGCTGTGGTTTGATATCACGCTTACAGGTCTTCAATCAATTGAAACGACAATTCCTTTAGGGGGAACCAGCAATCATTTCAGAACCACAGATCTTCGCCAAATAGAAGGTTGGGATGCATTCAATGTTACTGAGGATTGTGATCTTGGAATGCGTCTTTTCAAAAGAGGTTGCCGCACAGCCATTATTGACTCCCTTACATTGGAAGAAGCGAATAGTAAGTTTAAAAACTGGCTAAGGCAACGGTCACGCTGGATAAAAGGGTATATGCAGACATACTTGGTTCATAACCGTTTCACCTCAGGTTTTAATCTTTCTCATAAAACCCATTTTCTCTTTTTTCATCTTATTGTTGGTGGGAAGATTGCTTTTATTCTCATAAATCCAATTATGTGGTTATTAACTCTTGGTTACTTCACTGCGTATGAAGTGATTGGTCCAAGCATTGAGGCTGTTTACCCGCCGGTGGTTTTTTATATGGCAGTAACTTCTCTGGTGTTTGGCAACTTTTTATTTATGTACTACTACATGGTTGGAGTGGCCAAAAGAAAGCAATGGGATGTTATGTTGTATGTTTTTCTTGTGCCGATTTACTGGCTTATGATTAGTTTAGGGGCGACAGTTGCCCTTTTTCAGCTAGTTACGAGACCCCATTATTGGGAAAAAACACACCATGGTTTGGTTGATACAAAGAAATCTCAAAATAAACAGAGGGTTTCTTTATTCCCTTACCTCAGGCATCCGCGTTATGCGTGGCATTTGCATGAAACAATTACTTCCAGAGTGCAAACGAGGAGCATGGCTTTTTCCCAGACTATAGAAAATTTTTCTAAAATAATTTATAAAAACCTGGCTGACCTTATATACATTTTTTCTACTTCAACTCCTCCTGTTAAAAGCAATGGTGAAAGAAAACCTCGAATTCTCATCTTTAACTGGCGTGACACTAAACATGTGTGGGCTGGAGGGGCAGAGCTTTACCTTCACGAAGTTGCCAAGTCCTTAGTTTGCCGGGGTAATCAGGTAACTCTACTGTGCGGCAACGATGGTTATCATAAAAGACGGGAGTCGGTTGATGGGGTAGAGATTGTTAGGCTAGGAGGGTTTTACACTACATATTTGTTTACTGCTTTTTACTATCTCTTGCACTGCCAGAACACATTTGATGCAGTCATTGATTCAGAAAATGGTATCCCATTTTTTACTCCTTTATATGTGCAATTACCTGTATTTTTAGTCGTCTACCACGTTCACCAAAATGTCTTTAGAACTCACCTGCTATTTCCATTGTCTCAACTGGCGATGATGATTGAATCGAAGCTAATGCCCCGAGTTTACAGAGGAAGACAAGTGATAACGATTTCTGATTCCTCTAAAAAAGAGATTCTCGAAGTCGGAAACTTCAGTCCTGGCTCGGTTCACATAGTGTCTCCTGGACTGGATACGAAGCAGTATCAAAGAACTAATAAAACTCCATACCCATCTTTTATTTACCTTGGCAGACTTCGTCCTTACAAAAATATTGATATAGCTATTAAGGCTTTTGCAAGGGTGAGCGCTGATCTTCCAAAAGCTCGTTTATGCATTGCCGGAGAGGGTGAGAGTGAATTATTTCTCAAGAAACTAGCTAGAGATTTGAAAATAGATGGCAAGGTTAGATTTACGGGCAAAGTCAGTGAAGAAGAAAAAGTCAAACTTCTTTCAGAAAGCTGGGTAGCGGTTCAGCCATCGCAGTTTGAAGGCTGGGGACTAACAGTAATTGAAGCTAATGCCTGCGGCACTCCAGTTATTGCCTCAAACGTTAATGGTTTAAGCGATTCTGTGGTCAACGGCAAGACTGGAATTCTAATTGAACCAAGAAATATTTTAAAGCTAGAGTTAGCTATGAAAAAGATAGTAAGTGACAAAAAAATGCGCCAATCATTTTCCGAAAGCGCCTTTGCTTGGGCTCATACATTTAACTGGGAAAGAAGCGTAGATGAGTTAGCGGAAGTATTACAAAGTCCAGACCTAGAACAAAACGCTCTTAATCAATTGCTTTACGTTGCTCGGGAGAAGTACTGTTAGAAATTTTAAAAAAGAGTATGACTAATAGTTTAGAAATTATTTTTTTAGATTTTGATGACAGGCAAAATCCGCTCCTTGGGGCCGGCCAAGCCAAAGCGACATTTGAAGTGGGAAGGCGTTTGGTCCAAAAAGGCCACAGAGTAACTGTTGTTTCCTGTGCTTTTCCGGGTTGTAGTGACAGAATTGAGGAAGGGATTGAGTACAAACACATTGCTTTAGGAACTCGCAACATTAGGATTAATAACTTAATGTATATTGCTGCCTTACCTTTTATTGTCAGAAAACTACGCGCTGATATTATTCTTGAATGTTTTACACCACCGTTTTCTGCGCTTTTCTCACCCCTGTGGACCCGAATTCCGGTCGTTGTTATTCCTTCTTCATTTGATGCTAATCATTTTTCGAGGGTGTACCATTTGCCTTTTTATATCGTCGAAAAAGTCAGTCTTTCTCTTTATCGCTACTACCTGCCTTACTCAGATTATTATGACCAAAAAATGAGAAAAATGAATCCTAGGGTTACTTCCCAGACAGTGCCCCAAGGAGTTGAAGAAGTTTTTTTTGAGGTTCCCCGGAAAAAATCGGAGTTTATTCTTTTTTTAGGGAGGTTGGAAATTACCCAGAAAGGTATCGATCTTCTTCTTGATGCGTACAGTCGCATAAAAAATAAAATAGATTACCCTTTGGTTATAGCCGGTAATGGACCAGATGAAAAGAAAGTCAAGTCCTTGATAAGAGAATATGATCTAAAAGATCGGGTTGTTTTGACGGGTCCTGCTTTCGGATCAGAAAAATTGGATCTATTGAGCAAATCGCTTTACGTAGTTTTACCATCCAGATTTGAAGGTTTTTCCCTATTTGCGCTTGAGGCGTTAGCTTCAGGTTTACTTCTAGTTCTGTTTAATATCCCTGCTCTTGGTTGGGTACATGATGACGTATCATACAAGGCTCCTTGCTTCAATACTGAAAAATATGCTGAGTTAATGATTAAGTTGGCAAAACCTTCAAAAGCTCGGGAAAAAGGTGAGAAAGCCAGAGAATTTGCGGCAAAGTATACCTGGGATGAAGTAACTAATCAGTATGAAAATTTTTTCTATAAAGTAGTACATTTGGAAAACGGAAAACAGTTACAATCGGAAAAAGCTCCAGCTGTTTCCGGGGAAAGAGTTAAAGAAACGGAGTATTAAGTTAAGGATAATGTTATGCCCAAGACTGTGGTAAAAATAATAACAATTTTAACGTTACTTTTCACAGTATTGGTGCTTGGTTTGAGTTTGAGAGGTAAACCGGGCAATCCAACCCTTGAAGAGTTGAGTAGTCTTTCCTGGACCGAAGACGGTCCGTTTGAACTTTCGCCGGAAAGGGGTCGTTTTGCTTTAACCATTTCGCTTGTTGAGGATAAGTCTTTTCACTTTTCTACTTCTATTGCTCGGTTTGCAACTCCTGACTTAGGCTATGATGACGGCAATTATGTTTCTCTCTTTGCGCCAGGAACATCGTTTGCAGTCATCCCCGGATATATATTGGGGAAACATCTTGGTAACAGTCAGGTTGGAAGTTTTGCAATTATTGCAGTTTTTGCTTTTCTAAACACAGTATTAGTTAGTGCAATTGCCAGGCAGCTTGGAGCATCCTCTCTGGCTAGTTTACTGGGCGGCTTGGTTTTCCTCTTTGCTACGCCGGCATTTACATACGCTGTTACTCTCTATCAACACCACATTTCGACATTTTTTTTGCTAGCTGGCATCTTTCTATTATTAAAGTTCCGAAGTTGGTGGTCGCTAGCTGGAGTCTGGTTTCTGATAGGGTTAAATATCGCTGTTGACTATCCAAACGGTCTACTTATGTTGCCGGTAGTTGTTATGGCTTTATTAAGACTTTTCCAGCATAAAAAAGTACAAAATTGGTTGATAATAAAATTTCACAGCCTCGGATTAATCACCTTAATAGGTATGGCAGTGCCCTTAGCTTTTCTTTTGTGGTTTAACTATAAGTCGTACGGCGATTATTTCCAGCTTGCAGGAACAGTGCCAAGGGTGGAGGCATTTACTGAAGATGGTTTGCCTACAAGCCCTACAGAAACTGACCCTCAAAACTTCATGGCATTTTTAGAAAAAGAAAGAGTAAGTAAGACTGCTCTTGGTTTTTTTCAAACACGGAACTTGTTAAATGGTTTTTACATTCACTTCATTAGTCCGGATAGGGGCATAATTATGTATGCCCCTATAGTGTTGTTTGGCATGATGGGTTTGTTTGTTCTAGCCAAAGTTAAACCAGCTGTTTCAAACTTTTTTCTTAGTATTATCGGCCTAAATGTCTTAGTGTACTCATTATGGGGTGATCCCTGGGGAGGTTGGGCTTTTGGATC
>JBMNOG010000030.1:0-8159 GCA_050942955.1 Patescibacteria group bacterium
GAAAAAATTTCTTTTCCCGTCGTTAAATAAAACCGTATAGTCTAGGTCTACTATCTTTCCGACTAAACCGTAATAAGGACTACATTCATCTATAACTCGCACTCTGTCTGAAATTTTCATAAGACCTCCTTAAGTAAAAAATTATTTAATTAGTATGTTTTTACTAACATCATCTAAAATAATTCCTTCACGTTTGATAACTGCTTCTTGCGCAAGTTTCATTAGATATTTAACATCTAACTTTTCAGGTGGCACTTCTTGTTTATTTACAATTTTTCCTTGCCACATAAATACCCATGGTTGCTCCATAAAGTCGTAACCCGACTTAAATAAACACATAGGATATTCAATCTCTATCTCTTTCCTATACACAGTTGTTTCACTTATATATGGTGAAAACTCCTCAACGCTCATATTAAGAGTAGGGTATGACATAAATGTAAGGTATTCTAAATGTCTCATTTTGGGATATCCCCTTTTATCGCACTCGGTAAAGAGCAGGGAATAAGTGTAATCATTAATCATGACAGCCACCTTACCCTCTGCTCTTTTATCTCGAATTAGATTAGAGAAGTAATCACCTAAATCATGAAAACCACGTTCATAGATGTATTCTTCTAGAATATCCATATTAGTTAATCAAATCAATTTCTCTCATAAAGTTTCGTAGTTGCTTTTCCAATAAATTAACTGTCCTTTTAGCTTCCTGAATATCTTCAAGTAATTGTTTTGCTGTTTCTATATACCTCTCCTCACGTTCTTTATTAAGTTCACTCTTTGCTTTTGAAACTATTTTTTTTGCTAAACTAACTTTTTCACTGATTTTCATAAATACCTCTATATATAATTTTATAAACAACCTTTTTCTTAGTTTTTACTCACTCATAGACCTCCTTCGCTGTTGCCAGCTTAGTTTGTAACTCCTCAATTAACTGAGGGTAGTTTGGTTTATAAATCTTATGCCTGAGTCTTCGCAGCTCCGCATACGTTTCCTCGCCTAAGTATTTTTTGACAAACTCCACAAACTCTACCGGTTCCTGGTGGGCTTTGAAGTGACACTTTGCACATAAGCAAAGGCAATTTAAAGAAGCCCAGCGAGTATTAAGGTACTTGCGACTGAAAACGTGGGCGCATTGGAGGGTGTCATTTTTAGCTCCGCACCACTCACAAACATTTCTCATCCGTACCAGTTGGGAGAAAAGCCGGTCAGCTTTGAGCTTGAGGGTTTTAGTCGTTGGTTTTCTCATCACCTTCTAAAAACTTTATAAAATCCCAGATAGCCGTAGCCTGCTGGATACTCAGGGTGCGGTACTTCTTAATAAATTCTTCTGCTTTGCGGTTAAGATATGCTCTTATTGCTTTCTTGATCCAATCCCATACCTTACCTTGTGGGTTAGTTTTATCGTATTCACCCCCAAATAGAAGATGCCAGAATATTTCAAAACTTTCTTGTAATTCCTTCATAAATCGCTTACCTCCTTAATAAAGACAACGATTGCTATTGCCAGGAGAAAGAGGAGTAATCCTGTTTTGATAATCTCCTGGGTAAGCTCTAGCTGGTACTTGATAATAAGAACGTCAGCTCCGTACACGTTTCCTCCTTTTGTCGGTACGCTTCTGCTTGCATGCTAAACAGAGCTTGGCAGACTTACCCCAAAACTCCTCTCCACAGTCTTCACACACAATCCAGGTAGAATAATGGTTGGCTTTCATTTCTCCTCCTCTTGTGTAAGTTCAATTCCCTCGTTGTGCCAGAGGTCAATCGTGTTAATAATCCGGTCCCTCCTGGTGTTGCCTATTTCAGTGTTGTTAATGTGCCTGGCTGCTTCATCTAAAAGTAGAATTGCTCTTTCAGTGGGTACGATCATAGTCCCCCCTTGCAGACACATAACACATTCACCCCGTACCCCATGCCAAGAATAAAGCCAATAAGTGCGTATAAAATTGCGAGTAACATATCTTTGTTCATATATCCTTTTTACTTTTTGTTATAGGTTACTTAACTAACTTATGGCAGTGGTTACTTGCACGCCAATGTGTCCACTGATACCCGCTTTCAACAAATAGCTGGTAAGCAATCCTGATATTAATCGACTGGTTATTCAGCCATTTAGTCCGTACTCCGTGGACTGAGTTAATCTGGAATACGCCTGAATCACTTGTTCCGTTTTTATTCTTGTCATTTAGGGCAGTCGGTCTTAAACCTGATTCACACCTAGCCACTTTCAGGGCTTGCTCGGCATATTCACCAAACACTTCTCTTATCTCTGCTTCAACTGATTTAGTTACTGGTTCTTCTTCAACCGGAACATACGCTGGCATAGCCTCAATCTCCTCAATCGTGTAAAAGTGAGGCTCGGCTTGTTCTACCTCTGGTCTTAGGGGTATACTTGGGAGGGGAGAGAGAAAGTCGGTGTTCCCTAGCAGGTTCATTTCGGCTTCAATCTCCCTCTGCTTTTGTTCGTAACTGGCGTAGGCTTTAGTCACTTGCAAGAATAGTACGGTGACAAGCATCCCTAAAATAAAGGCAACAATGATTTTGATTTCTTTAACTAACTTTGTTCTGTTGTCCATTTGATTACTCACCTCCTTTAAAAATCTCATTGATTTCGTTGTCATTCATACTCTCGATTGTTTTCGGTTGATTAATCGCTACATCTTCAGCCATACCCATAATCGCTTTCTGCATTGCCATAATCTCAACAACTTTTTTCGTTCCCTGTCTGGCACACTCCTCACAGTTCCAGTGATGAGGTCGGGCAGGTTTAATAAAGCACTCGTAACACAACCCGTTACCGCCTTTTTCCTCTGAGCCAAAGCCCTTGCCTTGTTTGAGTTCGTTAGCCATAAACACAATCCGTTCTTTTTCAGCTTGGTCTCTGGTTGCTACATACTGCTTTCTGAGAATGGACAGGATTTCCTCTGTTGTCATAGTTTGTATTGACTCCGTAACTTTGCTAAGCGTTCAATGTTTTTAGCTCGTTCTTCTTCCGTTATGATTGGGGTAGGTTCCCGCTTTACTTCAGGGGTAATGTGCTTAATTCTGCCTTCTTCGAGCTTTTTGTTAATCCAGTTACGCAGTCCAGCTTTGTAGTCTTTGTAGGTTTTTCCCTTTGACTCAAGCCAGTCTTTCATCTGGGTGTAGGTTGTCTGGCAGTCTTTGAGGGAGATCCGCTTTTCTGTAGCGAGTTCCTGTAAGACGGTGGGAGTAAGGCTTTTAAGTGACTTAAATTTTGTTTCCTCAGGATAATTTGTAATTTTTGGATCACGAAGTAAAACCATTCCAGCACCAAACTTTTTTACCTTTTCGATAGATTTCTTTCTCGGAGTACGGTAATCAAGCTCAATTGCAAATGATTTCCCGTTTTTATTGGCAATAAGGTCTATTCGACCATTCCTGTCTCCATCCAAATCTATACCTACTTCAAAATCCACTAAATATCCAAGTTCTCTAATTTTTTCAGCTGCATACTCCTGCCAAGTTCTTGCATCACCTCTTGGCTCAAGACTACAAGCTAAATCCATAAGGTCTTCTGGTACATCACCAAAGAAAAGGTTTTCATACTTTCCAAAAGACTTCTTATTTATTATTTCTGATTTATGATTTAGGACTGGTTCATAACCAGTTATTAACCCCTTAAAAACCTCTTTAACTTTGGTTGGTACTTTAGCAATTTCTTCTTCCTTTGATTCTAAAACTCTGTCCCGTCCATCGTAGTCAACATAGGCACAAGAATGATTATGGTAAACCCAATTTGGAACAAAGAAACACCACTTAAGATTACTA
This sequence comes from Patescibacteria group bacterium, assembly GCA_050942955.1. Lineage (GTDB taxonomy): Bacteria > Patescibacteriota > Microgenomatia > UBA1400 > UBA1449 > JBMNOG01. The sequence goes on from JBMNOG010000030.1 coordinate 3,788, forward strand.
AGCTCTTTCTTACCTGTTTCTAACTGGTTAGAATTAAGCCCAGTATCGAACATAATCTGTCTGTCGCTAATGTGGGTGTAACGGGATAACCCAAGTTGGAGGTTGTTAATGAGATAACAAAAAAGAAGTTTTGTAGCTTGGCTACAGGTAGCAAACTTTTCATCTAGCCAAAGCTGCGGGTATACAATGCGAGTTTTCATTACGGCAGGTGATTTTCTTTCTGGCAGTCTGTCACCGGTCAGACTTACATGTTTTTAACGAGTTTTTAACGTGTTTCTTACACTAATTTTCAAAAAAAAATGTGCTATACTTCGTTGTTCCCTAGAGTTAGCCGTCTCGTAGGAGCCTGTAATGCTGTAAAGCTAGGCTCTAACCAAACGGCTGACTTTAGGGAGCAACGCTTGGGCTGGCTTGCCTGGTCGGTAACAGCTTTGGTTACCATCCAGCCCAAGCTGTGCCCGAATGTACAAACGATCTTTTAAAGGTGCTTATGCGTACTTACAGCCTGTAGCGTGTGGCTTTCCGGCTGGGGCATGACAAAAATTGCATGCTTCAGTGCTTGGTGCTACACTCTGCTTTGTTGAAACGCTGGCTTTAGGGCTGGCGTTTTCACTTTTCTGAGTATTTGCGTCATCATCTTCATCACTGGCAATCCCGATAATGGCGGAGAGAGCGTATCTTCTGCCGTAGGTAATCGCACTTCCCATAGCTTGCGGATCTTGTTTTGTTATCGGCATATTTAACTTGCTTTCAATCCACTCTCCTGATTCGTGTAAAAGCATGGTTGTAATCACTACGCCATTTTCTGATACCTCATTTCCTTGAATAACGGATAAGCCGTTATCTGTCAGAGGTTTTTTAATTGTGTCAATTACGGTTGAAAGGTCGGCATACTTGCTCTTGAAAAATGGGTTTACCTTCGTTTGCGGAGCATTAGTTATTTTTGCTTGGGCTTTAACTAAGGCTGCTGCTAATTCTTTGATTGATTCACTGTGTTGCATATATCTCCTTACTGGATGGAAACTTCATTGTCCTTGTAAACCCCATCCTTTTGCAGTGCTCTCAAAACTTTCTCGTGTTCTTCGAGTTTTTTTAACTCATCAAAGCACTCGTTGATTGTTTTTAAATACGCAACCTGCTTTTTCAGATTTTCGTTAATAAGTTTGGTTAAACTCATAAAACCTCCAAGTTTAAATTTTGTAATACTGCCTGGATTTCGTTGTGGATTACTGTTTTGCCTAAGTTAGATAGCTGGCTTCGCTTACTGGCTACGTTGCTAATTACCTGCAAGTGTTCTTCGAGTTTGTGGTAAGCTTGCTCAACTAACCGCAGTTCGCTGTCTGTCATTTTTGGTAGGGTTACTTCGCACTTCCGGGCAGTGGCAGACAGGAGCTTAATTTTTTGCTTGAGGGATTGTTTTCTGTGGTCGTTCATTTGGCCTCCTGATCTGGTCGTAAAACCATGTGTTTAACCCATGTGTGGTACTTCGTTTGAATTGCTTGGACAGAGAGGTCTTTGATGCCGTTGTCTTTGAGATAATCTTTGATTTCCCGAAACGTGTGGAGGTGGGGTTTACCGCACAAACCATGCTTGAGTTCGTAGATTAAGCGGTTACCTTCGTAGTCGAAATTATGGGCAATTTTGGCTGATTTGACAGCCTGTGCTATGCTATGTCTATTTGGTTTGGACATTAAAAAAAACTGCTCTTTCAAGCAGTTCTTTTTTTTCCTGGTGATCCCACGGGGAATCGCAGGTCACTTTTAGAGAAAGAAGCTACTTGAAAAATACAAGTAGATGAATTTTCAAAGTTATATTTTCATTATATATCAATATTTGGTATTGTCAATAGCAACACTTCCTCTGTTATCAACATTTACTCTTCATTGTTTTTTTTCTTACAAAATGCTAGCTTGGTATTGCCCTACCTCAGGTAGATGCCAGCTTTACTAAAATTTAGGGAATACCTGTCTATTTCCAGGGGACTGAAGAAGTCAACTGTAGACAAACACCTAGAACTCCTGTCCAGGCTTCGTCGGGAAGTACGCCCCTTCACGTCTAAAAACACCTTATCTTTCCTCGTTTCTCTTAAAGACACAAAGTCAATCGGCTACGTCAACCGCCTACTCTTAACGGCTCGGATATGGGGAGAGTTTGTAGGAGATAGCGAGTTTAAGACACTCAAAAAGTTTAAAGAGCAAAAAGGAGTTATACGTAAGTCAATTTTGTCAGAAGATGAAATTAACAAAATTTTAGATATGCCGTGTAAGTTCTGCAATAAGTCCAGGTGGCGGCTCTTAACATTTGCTTTTAAAGTCTTAGCTTTTACAGGCCTTCGGCCCATTGAACTGTGCAACTTAAAGCTCGTAAACGTCAACTTCGGTACTGGCTGCTTTGAAATCTTAAATGACAAAACCGGAAAAAACCGCTACGTCCCCATACCAGAAAATTTAAAGTGGTCAGTAAGGCACTATGCCGAAAAAGGTCAAGTTTACTTGCTTGAAAAACCGAACCGCCACCCATTTACAACTGAGGATTTATCAGAAAATTTTAGGAAACGGGTACGGAGGCTGAGAATTAAGCGCAACGTCAGCTTGTACTCTTTGCGCCACTCAATCGCCACAAGGTTACTGGATACAGATCAAATATCCGTCTATAAAGTCCAGAAACTTCTAGGCCACAACGATCTGCAAACTACCGCCATCTACACCCACCTAACCCACAAAGACGTTAAAAAGGCTTTGTTAAAAGACCCCCTAAACAAAGGCAGTGAACCGATTGAAGATGTGTTTCAAACAATCATTGAGAGTATTCAGGCTTATTTGTCCGGGGACAGGCGGTTATCTTTGTCCTACTCACTAAACGGCTCCCGTTTGCAAATAGAGGTAGACGCACGTAGAGCCAATATTTAAAGAGCATGAAACTACTTTCTCAAGGAGCTAGGAAGATGTACAGTCGGCTAGTTTCAAAGCGTTAAAAGTGGGTAAGAATGTAAAATTTAAGCAAGCAAAAGATAGTTATAGGTTCGTAAGAAATCCGTAAGAAGATTGTAAAGTTTTTGTAAGAGGATTTGTCAACTCACAAGTTTTCCTTACAAGTTGCCAGTAAGTATACAAAAATGTACCATTTCATTCCCTTTTGGCACATAAAACATACTGTTTCGGAAACAGGCTAAATTTAGCACGTTCAAGAAATAATGTAACCCGTAATGTAAATTAATTACACTTACAAGTCACAATGTAAACAAAAGCCCTCTTTCAAGGGCTTTAAGTTCTCCATCTACACGTGGTAGCCGAGATGTTTCATTGTAACACATTTCCGATTGTAGTACGAAACCGTATACCACCGGAAATAGGTGGTTGTTAGGTTTAACCTAACGTGGGGTTTAAGTCTGTCGCAAAAGGCGAATATTATAGGGTAATGTGCTTAGGGTTCTATAACATCAATTTTATGTAATTCGCCAAACAGGTTTATGACTGGGCTACCTAGCTTTGTTTTAGGCATACTCTTTTTCATATAGTAGGCTTCTCCGTTGTACTTTCCCATAAAGTGTCCTGTGGTTTCAAAGTATTTTCGTTTATAGTAGACTTCAAGCGTTTCTGGGTTTATGCATTCTATTTCATCGTAGTCGCCGACAATTTCGTGAACGTGTCCCATTAAGACTAAATCAACATCTTTATTTTTCCCCACCTCTTTGCAGGCTTTTAGCTTCCCTTCTGGCAAACGGGAACCACTTGAGCCGTGAGTGGCAAAGATTTTATAGACTTGACTCTTTACCTTTAAGACAAAGTAACCGCCCCAACCTAAGTAATCTACCCCTAGTTCTCTTGCCATAAGCTCCGTTACATTAAAGCCGCAATCTTGAAATACCCTATCTTCGTGGTTGCCGATTAATATACCTAGTACCCTGTCTCTTATTGGGTTTAGGTATGTGAGCATTTGTTTATACTGGTCCATTGGGTTAATTTCCTGGTGGTACACCCCTGCACCGACTGAGTTGCGGTTAGCGTTCTCAATTAAGTCACCCATAAGGATAACCTGACCGCCTGAATACTTAACATTGTTAATAGTCTGCTTAAAGAGGGCCTCATCAAAAGCGGGATCGCCGTAGTGAGCATCACCAATCGGAAAGAGGTTTAAACAAGAAACGGGAAACTCTTTGTACACTACTCGTTTTATTGACCTACTGGTAGCTTCAAACTGGTCTCTGAGTTGTTCAATCGCTTCTTCCCGTAGTTCTTCGCTACGGGGAGGCTCGATAAAGGTCATACGTTTCGTTTTTTTGCTTCCTGGTAGAGGTTGCCTGTCACCCCTTCGCTCCTAAGCTGTTCAAAAATGGCGGGGTTTGCCCGCCTGTAGTTTTTTTCGAGTGCCT
>JBMNOG010000031.1:0-7926 GCA_050942955.1 Patescibacteria group bacterium
AGTGCCATCATCTTTTATTTCAATCGTCTGTTCAATCAGCTCATCAATGTAGAAGTTTGACTTGGCACCACCAAAGTTTGCGTTATTAATATGAAGATAATCGCCTTCAAATTCCTGCATCCTACCTGCAATATTGAAAGCCTCAGCTCCGGCCTGGGCTTTTTCATTAGTAAAGTACACAAGAATATGTTTTTCCTCCATAAGTTTAAACAAAAGCGGTAGTAGCTCAGTCAGCTGATCCTTATCCCCACCCAGAGACTTTTTCATGATCTCCTGCATCATCGGCCCTAAGATACTGCTTTTCCTGTTTGAGGCTATTGTCGCTAGAGGTTTATCAACAATGTGTTCAAGTTCGCAGACAATCTGAGGTAAGTTGCAGCGGGCATCATTTTCAACTGTAAACGTTCCATAACCAGGCACCTCAATTGGTCCGGTTATCTTAACTATCTCCTGAAGAACGGTAGTATCAATGGCAATAATGCCGTCAATATCGGGTTCTCCAGGAAGCTCATCATAGTACTGCTTGAATGTTTCCATAGAGACACGATAATCAGGAGAGAGGTTCATGTTACGCAGGTGCCACACTTTTTCATTAAGGTATTTACTGATAACTTCAGGAGCCTGGACTCTTTTGCTAAATTTATTGTCCAGCGAGTAGATATCATCGCTTTTCTCAGGCGTCACCCGACCTTTATCAATGTTTAGAATAGCAAAAGCACTCATAAAGCCGCCGGTCGGTCTTAGTTCTCCATCATTTTGAAAAATAACAAGGTACTTCTTACTTTCCGGATGGCCCAGAACCTGAGGCAGAACTTCAATCATTGGCCGAGCATCCGTTACCGCAACCGCAATCTCATCGATCATTTCCTTAGCTTGAACTAGATTAGATCGCAGAGCCATACCTCTATACTCTTCGGGATAATCCTGGGGATCAATCTTTGCTAGTTCTGTTTTTACTGTAGTTAGCTTTTCACCGATCTGGGCAACGCTTGGAGTAATCTTATCCAAAGTTTCAACAATCATAACGATCCTGTCTTCAGCCGTACCGCCCGTAAAGCTCCCCTGCCCTTTAAATCCGAGCACATCCGCATAGGGGTTAACTGCCGCAAGAGCTATCTCTCCTGCTTCAATACCTGCTAGTCCTGCAGTTATCACTGCCTCACCATCATTGTAATAACCGGAAATAATAGGGATGTGTTTCATAAGTCCGAGGCGTTGATATTTTATCTGGGTATCAAGTAAGCTAGTTTTTGTTTCTGCCAGCTTGTCAGCAGCAGATATTAAATCCTGAGTTTTTATAAACTGGTATGCTTCCTGAGCTAAAGCGGCAGTTTTTTTACCACTATCAAGTACAGGTTTTCCGAGAATAAAGCCGAGTAATCCGAGAGATACTGGAACGGCCAGTAAAACCAAAACAGCAATTAGAATAATACGTTTTTTCTTTCCCGCGCCTTTCACTGAGCTATCGTTTGAAGTAGTGTTAGTATTATTTCTTTTAAACATAGTTGAAAAAAACGAGAGGAAATTATTTTTTTCTTTTTTAACAATCGGGCTAACTGTGGCTGAACTCTCTTTAGATAATGTTTCGCTGGTTCCTGCTACAGACTCCGCGGCAGGGTCTGCTTCTGAATCTGCTGCCCGGACAACCGACTCTTTTACTGTGCTTTCGTGTTCTTCGCTAATTTCTTTAAGACCATCAGCCACTTCCTTGATTTCGTCCACAAGCTCTAATGCGTCAGCACTGGTATGTTTCTTAACCAGCTCATCTTCCTTTTTATCTTTCTTAGGAGCTTTTGGCTTGGTCTCCTTTTTACCATGTTCTTTTTCTGTTGAAGACTTTTCTTCAACCTGCTTCACAGCCTCTTCTGAACTATCATTTTGTTCTGCTATAGATTTCTCTTCATGTATTGCTTCAGATTGAAGTGTATTTTTAGTAGATTTATCAGTATCTTCCTCACTAGCGCTTGAAGTTTCAGATTGGGATTGTTTGTCTCCGTGACTCTTACTTTCTGTTATCTTTGCCACAGGTTCAGAACTAGTAGCAATAGGTTGAGATTCTTTTGATGGATCAGTTGGGGAGGTATTGTCGGGCATAGACACAAATAATTCCCATCACCATTTTGAAATCATGGCTTTAGGAGTTTTTAACATGATAACTATATCACGAACTAGGTCATGATTGCGAGCATACTCACTATCCATACTAGCCCGTTTATCAAATGAAATTTCGTTCCGGCCCGAAGTTTGCCATGGCCCTGTAACCCCAGGTTTAATGGAGAGGATATCTTTGATATATTTTTTCGTTTTCGGATACTTCTTAATCTGTTCATCTAACTCCCTTTTTAAGTATGCCCTAGGTCCCACTAAACTCATCTCCCCTCTCAACACATTAACTAACTGAGGAAATTCATCTAAGGTAAGGTTGCGGATCAGTTTTCCCAGCGGAGTAATTCTGGGGTCATTTTTAAGTTTCCAGTCTCCATTCTTAAATTCTTCAAGCAATTGTTTATCTCTAATATGGAGGATTTCATCAGCATCAGCCACCATAGTTCTAAACTTATACAACCAAAACTCCTTGCCATCTTTGCCTAAACGTTTATGTTTATAAAATATCGGACCCGGGGAGTCGAGTTTAATAAGAACCGGAAGAATAATCCATACCGGTAAAAAAAGTACAATCAAAATTAGAGAAGAAATTATATCAATAGTTCTTTTTAGAGTTTCAGATCGCACTAGAGAATTGACCATACGTAAACATTGAGGATAACTGAAAGCGCCAGCTCAAAACTAGCGCTACGAATCTTACAAATATTTCTCCATTTTTTTCTGTTTAAGCTCATCGACTATTTTTTTAACTTCATTGCTTCTTTTACGGTCACAAACCAATATACCAACACCGGTATCGACAATCACTAAATTGTTTAACCCTAAGATTCCTAACGGCTGATTATTACAATAAACTAAGTTATTATTACTATCATACATTACCACCGGTGTTTCCCCATTAGAGTCATGGTTTTTAACTACTACGTTACCGTTATTATCCTTTTCTCCAAGGTCATACACCACTTCCCAACTGCCAATATCATTCCAACGGAATTTCCCGGGCAAAACCACAAGATTATCTGCTTTCTCTGAAATAGCTGTATCAATCGGTTCTTCAGGAACTAAACGGTATTCTTCCTCCATAACTTTTTCTTCCGTATCACTACCAAAAGCTTTTTCAAGGTTATGGATATGCCGAGCAATTGTAGGAGAAAAGCAGTCAAACGCATCTAGAATCGCGTCAACTCTCCAGGTGTAGAAATTGGCATTCCAAAGATAGCTACCTGACTTAAGATATTGCTCAGCGGTTTTAACATCCGGCTTTTCCCTAAAACCAGCCACAGCAGATAGCTCCAAACCTTCAATGTCTCTAATCTTTTCTCCAATACGAATGTACCCAAAACCAGGATGAGGGTATGTAGGCTCAATACCAATCGCCACCAATTTTTTCTCTTCATAAGCTACTTTTGCAGCCGTTTTGAGGGTTTTAAGGTAAATATCCATATCAGAGACAACATGATCAGAGGCTAGATTAACAACAACAGCATCAGGATCAATTTTCTTTATAAACGCAGCAGCAGCGCCCATAGCCATAGCAGTATTTTTTTTCTGCGGCTCAGCAATAACATTAGCTTTGGGAATCTCCGGAGACTGGACAGCGATTTCTTTTGTGTATATGCGGTTAGTGACAACAATAATCCTTTCAAGAGAGGTGAGTTTTTTAGCTCTTTCCAAAGTTTCTTGATAGAGAGTTTTATCAGAATAAAAATTTAAGAATTGCTTGGGTTTTTTGGTAACAGAAAGCGGCCAAACTCTGGTTCCGCCTCCACCGCAAAGAATTACAACATATAAGTGGTCCAAGTACGAGTTTTCTGTCATATACAATCAATAACGCTATTTTTAACACAAAAAACTTATTCGCTTTTAGTCTAACAACATTTTATTATTTTTTTCTGAATTTTTGCCAAGCTTTGGTAACATATTCATACATAGTTTTCTTAAACTTCTCCCTTGTAAACCTGGCTGCATTACGGCGACAATCTTTTTGCTTAAATTGCATTTGTTCAAATTTGACAATAGTCTGTTTTAAAGCTTCTTCGGTTTGAGGGTAAAAAAACAGCCCGGTTTTACCCTCAGATACTGTCTCTCTCGCACCACCGTTACCAAAAGCAATCACTGGTTTTCCATAGAGTTGGGCTTCAACCGGGACAATACCAAAATCTTCTTCTGCTGGAAAGATCACTGCTTTACAGTGCATATAGTACCTACTTAACTCTGCGTCTGTCAATTCTCCTGTAAAAATAGTGCTGCTGTCAGCTATTTTTTTCAAATTCCTTTCTTCACTCCCCTGCCCTACAATTACCAGTCTTTTCCCGAGAGATTTACAGGCTTTCAATGCAAGGTCAACTCTTTTATACGGAACTAGTCTGGAAACTATCAGGTAGTACGGCTCACTTACGGGGTTTTTATGTTTTCCGTCAGCTTTATTTAAACTAGTAACAGGAGGGTAAATGATATCTGCACTCTTTCCATAGTACTTTTTGATGCGTCGGGCTACTGTTTCCGAAATCGCAACAAATTGATCTACTCCTTGGGCAGTTATATAGTCTTGAATACGTAAACTGGGACCAAGCAAAGAAAGGACCTTACCCTTTATCCCATCAGCCTCATAAAACTGTTTGTGAGACCATAGGTACCGGGTAGGAGTGAGACAGTAACAAAGATGCAAAGTATTGGGGCTGGTAACACAACTCTTCGCTTCAGCAGAGGTAACAGATAAAACAACATCGTACTCTGAAAAATCAAATTGCTGGAAAGCCATAGGGGTCAGCCAGGGGAAAATTTCATGATTTTTTACTGCAAAAGGAATTCTTTGTAAAAATGAGGTTCGTACATCAAAAATTTTGGCCCACGCAGCAGTTTTGGGTGAGTAAACTGCCGTATATATCGGAGCCTCTGGCCAAATTTCGTGAAGAGCCGTTAAAACTCTCTCAGCACCTCCAATTTTATTAATTCGATCGTAGGTAAATGCAATTTTCAAGATTTTTAGGTGAAACTTTTTAAGAGTTGCCGTCCAGGCAGCTTTGATACACTGACAATGTTTCTTTGGCCGCTTTATCCCAAGAGTACTTTTGCGCCTGTAATTTCCCCTGTAGTCCCAGCTTTTCCCTGTCGTTCGGATCAAGTAGTATCATTTTTTCCATCTGTTTTGAGAGTTCTGCAAAGTCTTGTGGGTGAAAGTAGGTAGCTGCACTGCCATACACCTCTGGAAGGCTGCCGGCATTGCTGGCGATAACCGGACACCCGACACTCATAGCTTCAAGACCAGGCAGTCCAAACCCTTCCATAAGAGAAGGCACAATCAAAGCTGAGGCTTCCAAATAAAGAGAGCGAAGTTCAGTATCGCTAAGTCTCCCGGGTAACTTTACATATTCTTCCAGAGCTTTTGCCTTAACATCCTTTTCCAATTTTTTCCAAAACGCATCACGCGCACAGGCAATAACCAGGGAAACAGACTTACCATTATCAGTAAGAGTCTTAAGAGCTTCCAAAAGCACAGGCAGATTTTTACTGGGATAAGCTGAGCCGGTATAAATGAAGAATGGCCTTGACAGCCCCATTATCTTGAGCACACTACTACCTGGTTTCTTAGGTTTGGAAATGTACGTATGATCTACCCCTTCATACACTACCTCAATCTTATTTTGGGTTTCCGGATAGTGGCTGGCAACCTGGTCTTTGGTAAACAGTGAGGGAGTAATGATTTTCCGGGCTTTTTTAACCGCGCTATTGATAGTAAAGTGATAGCCACCATACTTAACCCAGTAAACCAGAGCATTTCTTGTAGTAACAGGCATACCTTTGAAAAAATGCTTAATAAGATCGTGGATAGTCACCACAAACGGAGTTTTTGCAAAAACCGGAACATTAAAATGGGGATAATGAGCTAAATCTAATCTCTGATCTTCAACTACTTTCCAAAAAAACAGTTGTTCTTTTAATGAGTAATGGGGAACATTAACTTCAATAAGATTACATGTTTTTAGCGCTTTTTTGTCTTCCTGCCACTGCCCTTTTTGGAAAAATAAGGTAAGCTCAAGATTGGAACTAAGCTGGGGAATTATCGCCAGAACTAAATCCCTCGTATACCGCCCCAGTCCGGCATGTTTTACTCCCCAGAAACGGCAATCAATGCCAATGCGTTTTATAGCTTTATTCATAATGATTCAGGCAGCTCACCCCTTTTAAAATCAAGTATCTTAAATATCAGCCATCTCAAAGGCTTAGGATACATAGTGTTGTAGTGTTTATCATAGAAGAGTTTCATGGTATCCCAAAAATAGTAGTTGGCTTTCGTGTTTCCCTTGTGCTTTTTTCTTCCTGAAGCTCCCTTAAGATGAAGAATTTGGGTTTGGGGGTTAAAACCAATTTTAAATCCGGCCTTTTTGCAACGCAAACAAAGGTCAATATCTTCGGCATACATGAAAAACCCTTCATCAAATAAGCCCACTGTCTTAAAAACTTCACTTCGGGCAAAGAAAAAGGCACCTGAAATCGCATCAACGCTATGAATTTTTTTAAGGTCTTTCCACCCTTGGTGGTACTGGCCGAAAAGCTTGGTTTTACCAAATATCTTTTCCAGCTTTAAAAAGTAGGTAAGACTTGCCCAAAGTGTCGGAAACCCCCGGTGGCAAGCCGGATCCAGTCTGCCATTTTTTAGTACTATCCGGCAAGTTGAGACACCAAACTCCTTATGGTTTTCCATAAACTTTATCTGCTTGAAAAGCGTATCAGACTCTAAAATAACATCTGAGTTCAATACCAAAATGTACCTGCCCTTTGCAGCGCGAATCCCTTTATTGTTACCGGCTGCAAAACCAATATTTGTTAGATTTTTAATGAGTCGGCCTGAGAATTTATCTTCATGCTGCTTGAAGTAATGAGTAATTGCTTCTTGTGATCCATCAGTGGAAGCATTATCAACTACAATAACTTCAACTTTATACCCCATTAAATCTGAATACCTGATTGAATCAAGACATTTTAATATCAATTCTTTAGTGTTGTAGTTTAAGATAATAATTGAAAGATCAGTCATACTATTTTTTGCCAAGATCCTGATAAATTCTATCAAGTTCTTTAGAAATGGCTTTCCAGTCATACCGTTCTGTAACCAATTTTCGACCGTTTTGAGCCAGTCTTTCCTGTAACTTTTTATCCTGCAATAGTTCTACCGTTTTGTCAGCCAACCCTTGAGCCGTATCCGAAACAACAACATGCTGGTTTTGTTTTACATCAAGTCCTTCAACACAAAGGGGAGTAGCTACAATCGGAGTACCCGTAGCCATGGCTTCCAAAACTTTAAACCGCGTCCCTTTTCCTGAACGTACAGGGGCTAGGAGTACATGCGTTCTTCCGTAGGCATCCCTAATATCCTCCACCTCTCCTGAAACTTTTATCGATTTCTGTTTGCAATAATTTAGGATTTTTTTGTTTGGTGAAAAACCGACAATATGAAGTCTGGCAGTAGGGAGCTTTTCAAGAATTTTTGGCCAGATTTCTTCAACCAAAAACTCAACTGCATCTACATTCGGCAACCATTTAAATGTTCCTACAAATAAAACCGTCGGGTTTTTCAAGGGTTTTTTCTTTGTTTGGCTAAAGAAATTGAGATCTACCCCATTAGCTACAACATCAATGTCCAACTTTTTATCAACTTCATTTTGAATATACTGTTTGTCTTCAGCTGACATTGTCACCAGTTTGTCAGCCTTTTTCCAAAAAAATTTCTCCCAGTAATGAATTTTAGCAATATCAATATAAAGCAGAGGCTTAATCGGCCAAATCTTACTTTTCTTCACATAACTTTGATAGCCTAAG
>JBMNOG010000032.1:0-7508 GCA_050942955.1 Patescibacteria group bacterium
CAAAGAGTGCAATAACATTTTTTTCTTAGAAATTGGTTCGGAGAGTAAGTGGCAACCTTCTAATCGTAACTTTTTAAGAATTCCTTATGTAAATGATGAATCGCTCCTTGCTCAATATTATAGTAGTTCAGATATTTTTCTGTTTACCTCTATTGCAGAAAACTGTCCGCTTACAGTGTTAGAGGCTATGGGTTCTGGCCTGCCAGTTATTGCTTTTGATGTTGGTGGGACAGGAGAGCTTATACAGGATACAAAAACCGGATACTTAGTAAAAACCGGAGATGCAGAAAAGATGATTGGGAAACTAAAACTTCTTATTAGAAATGAGAAATTGCTTAAAGAAAATGGTCGGAGAGCTAGAAAGAGAGTTGAGAAATATTTTACACTTAAAAAACAAGCACAATCATTTATTGATTTATATAAAGACTTACTCAAATGAGAAAGGTACCAACTTTTTCTATCATCACTCCTTCATACAACCAGAAAAAGTTTATTGAAGAAACAATCGAAAGTATTTGGTCCCAAAAGGGGAATTTTTACATTCAGCACATAGTAATAGATGGAAAATCTACCGACAAAACAGTGGAAATTCTAAAAAGATATGAGAGACTCCTTAAGCAGAAAAGGTACCACATTAACTGCAAAGGCATTGAGTTTATCTGGAAGTCAGAGAAGGACAATGGACAAGCAGAGGCCATCAATAAGGGATTTAAGTTAGCTAAAGGAGATATTTTTGCTTACTTAAACTCCGATGACACCTATGAGCAAAGAGCTTTTCAAAGGGTTGCTGAAGCATTCAACGGTAATAACAGTATTAATTTGGTATATGGAGATCTGTGGTATATAGATACGAACACTAATAAAATCAAGAAGGTAATCAGCCAAACCTATAACCGTAAAGTTCTTCTTAATAAAGGGAATTATATCTCCCAACCAACTGTTTTCTGGAGCAGACATCTATATAAAAAGGTAGGTATTTTTAATGAAGATTTGCATTATACAATGGATTATGAATATTGGTGCAGAGCTTCACAATATTGTAATTTTCATTATATTAAAGCTCCGCTTGCCAACTTCAGGCTTCATCAAAATTCTAAGACAGTCTCTTTGCAAGATAAGTTCTGGAAAGAACAAAGGCATACTAGTCGAAGAAATGGAGGAAAATTCTTTTCAGAAATGGCGGTAAGACACTATCTTTTTTCAGCATTTTTATATATCTATAAAATTCTCCCAGCAAATTTAAGAAGACAAGTACGCTTTTTAGTTGAAGATAAACTACCTGTGGTTATACCCGAGTAGCACATCATTATATATTTTCATAGTCTTCTTACCTATCTCATTCCAGTCATACCACTTTTTTGCTTTTTTGTGACCATCCAATCCCATTTGCCGTAATTTGTCAATATTAGCTATCATCCATTCAAGTTTCTGACAAAGTTCAGAAATGTTCCTGGGATTAACTAGAAGTCCATCCTTACCATTAACAACTATGTAAGGATTGTGACCAACTCTCGTTACTAGGACTGGTAATTTTGCCGCCCATGCCTCAAGAAGAGTTAGGGGTTGTCCCTCTGATAAAGATGGGAGTACAAATACATCAGCATTTATGTATTCCTTTAACAATGATTTCTCATTTTTCTTTCCTAGAAACTGTACCTTTTCTGAAATTCCTAATCTATTAGACAATTTCACAAGCTCTTCTTTTTCACTCCCTTCACCAACTAGCCTTAATGTCCAGGTACGACTTTTTACTCTTTTTAGAGCTTTTAGGAGAATATCCACACCTTTAATTGCCTCCATTCTTCCTACATATAAAAAGATAATACCTTCTTTTGGAGTTTTGTTTTTGTTTAAACTTTTTAAGTTTGCTTTTTCAAATCTTGCTACATCCACACCATTTGGAACTACTACCACTTTTCGACTTCTAGGTTTGTAGTTCAAAAAGTTTTGACTTACAGATATCTCAGCATCATAAGGAATATCTAACAGCAAAAACTTTTCAAGTTTACCTTTCCACGTTTGATCTCCTATATCTAAAAGATTTGAACCGTGAACAGTATGAACAACAGGGATTTTGAGAAATATAGATATTATTTTTGCTGATATTCCAGAAATGTATCCATGAGAATGGACAATGTCATATTTATTATATATATGTGAAAAAATTACCCACGGAACAACCCAAATTGCCCAGAAAAAACGGGCAATAATATGTGGATTTTTTTGAGAAAACACACGTACAGAGTGCCCTAGTTTCCTGAGTTTTTTTGATACGTTCCTAACATGGATCTGTCCGCCCCCAATAAAATCGCTACCATAAACATCAATTAATACTGCAATCCTCATGATAATAATGATTGTTTATAAACGACCTCCGTTTTTTTGGACAAATCATTCCAATCAAACTTCCTTGCGTTCCTGATTCCCAATTTTCCCATCTGCTGCAATATTGATTCATCAGTCAAGACTTTCTTAATTGTTTTTAAGAAATCACCAAAGCTATCTTTTTTAAATACCTCTCCTGATTCCAAACTGTTCTTAAGAAATTTAGAAGTTGAAATGTCAGCAGCAATAAATGGAGTCCCTAAAGCAGCTGCTTCTACAAGAACAATGCCAAACCCCTCAATAATTGAAGGATGAATCAGTACCTTGGAAGATGCAATTTCTTGGGAAAGTTGGGCAGCACTGACACGACTCACAAATTTAATCTTCTCTTCTAATTCTAATTCTCTTACTATTTTTTTAAGTCTTTTCTCTTCGCTACCCTCTCCAACAATTAAAAGTGTATACCCAGCAAGATTTTTCTCCAGTTCCTTAAAGGCCTTAATCACCCAATTGACTCGTTTATATGGGACTAGTCTTGAAACTACAATAAACTGCTTTTTTTTATGTTTTATTGCAGTTTTAGTATTTTTTGTATCAACACCACAGTGAACTACTTCAATTTTTGATTTCTTCATACCTGCTTTTACCAATCTCTTCCTTGCTGTTTCTGAAATTGTAATTACTTTATTCCAAGGTAGTCTTAAAAAGATACTTTCACTGACTTCCCCGATAATCCCGGACAAAATCCCAAACTCCTTAACCCATTTGCCCTTTAAAACATCAGGATACCAAGCAACTTTTGGTATCTTCTTGTACATGCCAATTACAAAGGCAGAGAGAAAGGTTACATAATTTGACCCTTCTACAAGATCTGGTTTAAGGGTTGCAGAAAACCGTATAGCCTGCCATAAAAAACTGATTCTTGAAAAAATTGAAGCAACAGAAGCTGTAGGGGATGATATGTAAGGTCCTAATCTGCATACAGTTAAACTACCTTTTTTTTCTATCCCAAGTTCTCCTTTTCTTCTCCTTGCAATGACAGTCACAGCGTTCATTTTACTGAGATATAAAGATGTGAAATAACACCGAGCCTCAACACCGCCTGAAAAAACCGGATTTTTAAGATCAGGGAAGAATTCGCTTATTAGTAAGATATGCATATACTACTTTTGCCAGTTGGTATTCGTTTCTTAATTTGTTTATTTACGCTATAATTTCCAATATGCAACCATATTTTTCTGTTATTGTCCCAGTATACAACGAAGAAGGCAATCTTGAATTACTTTTTCACAAACTTAACGATACCTTTTCAGAACTCAACAAAACCTGGGAAGTTATCTTTGTTAATGACGGAAGCACCGATAAGAGTGAAGAGGAATTAAGAAAACTTGCAGCCAAGCACTCTGAAGTAAGAACAGTATCTTTTACCCGTAATTTTGGCCAGACAGCTGCTTTTGCAGCCGGCATAGATCAAGCTCGTGGAGAAATCTTGATTACCCTAGATGCTGATTTACAAAACGACCCAACTGATATTCCCACAATGCTTGAGGTGATGAATGATCAAAACGCAGATATTGTGGCGGGTTGGCGCAAAGACAGGCAAGACCCTTTCTTAAGATCTTTGCTTTCCAGGGTTGCAAACAAAATTATTAACAGGTCAATGAATTCCGAAATACATGATTTGGGCTGTTCTCTTCGGTTATATAAAAAATCCGCACTAAAAAATCTCCAGCTTTATGGGGAGATGCACCGTTTTATCCCGATCCTTGCAGCTTCAAGCGGTGCCAAAATTGTTGAAATGCCTGTTGCTCATCATCCCAGGATAAAAGGCAAATCAAAGTACGGACTTAGCCGTACTTTTAAAGTACTTCTGGATATGGTGACAGTCAAATTTTTAACCACATTTCAAACTAAACCAATTTATATGTTTGGATTTGCAGGGATTATTTTCATCATCTTTAGTTTTATTGCAGCAGCATGGGTAATAGTCAGGAGAATGTTTTTTGACGGTGAATGGGTGTCGCCAATGCTTTTTATTATGACAATTTTGTTTAACGTGGGAGTAATCTGTATTCTCATGGGTCTTCTTGCTGAAATACAGGTAAGAACATGGTTTGAAAGCAGTGGCAAAAAAAGTTACGTTATTAAGAATATAGGGTAATCTTCCCCTATTAAATCTCATACTATGTGCGGAGTAACCGGCTTTGTTAACTTCAATTCTATAAAACCTTCAAAGGTACTACTGCAAAAAATGACCGATGTTATAACGCATCGGGGTCCGGATGATGGCGGAACTGAAGTTATTAATCAGTGCGCATTAGGTAACCGCAGATTAGCAATTATTGACCTTTCTCCACATGGCCATATGCCTATGTGGGACTACGAGCACAAGATTTGCATTACCTACAATGGGGAAATATATAACTTCAATACATTAAAGAAGAGCTTACTAAAGAAAGGATATAGGTTTAATTCCAACTCAGACACTGAAGTCATTCTTAACTTGTACAAAGAGTATGGAAGCAAGTGTGTTACAAAGCTGCGGGGTATGTTTGCTTTTGCCATTTGGGATACTCAAAAACATGAGCTATTAATAGCCCGAGACCACTTTGGCATAAAGCCCTTACACTACTTTCTCAGTGATAGCGTATTTGTATTTGGTTCAGAAATAAAATCAATTCTCCTGCATCCTGAAATAAAAAAAGAAGTTAATCCCACTGCTCTTTCACACTATTTTTCTCTTGGGTTTGGCTGTATCGCTTCGCCTGAAACCATATTTAAGGGGATTAGTAAACTCCCTCCAGCACATTACGCAATTATTAAAAACGGTAAATTAAAGATAGTTAAGTACTGGAGCATAACTGACGTTAAAGAACAAAATATTGCTTTTGGCGACGCAGTTGAAAAAACAAAAAGTCTCATCGAAAACTCAGTTAAAGACCAACTCGTATCAGATGTCCCTTTAGGAACTTTCTTATCCGGAGGAATTGATTCATCTCTTGTTTCTACCTTTGCCCAACAACATACCAAACACACATTGAAAACTTTCTCAATTGGCTTTGAAGATAAAAAGTTTGATGAAAGTCAGTATGCCAAACAGGTCTCACAACACCTAAAAACAGAACACTATCACAAAACGTTCAGTGTTAAAAATCTCCTCAATACCTTACCTAAAGTAATTGAAAAACTTGATGAACCATTAGCTGATGCCTCTATTCTACCTACATACTTACTTTCAGAGTTTACAAGAGAAAATGTAACCGTTTCTCTTTCCGGTGATGGCGGTGATGAACTTTTTGCAGGTTACCCAACGTACATTGCCCATAAGTTTGCTCAGCCATTCTCAATTCTTTCAAGCGGCATGCTTAAGGCTCTTAAAAATACTGCTTTACACTTTGAGAACTTTGCTTCTTTACTGCCAGCTGCTAAACATGCTGTCAATCTTTCAACCAGATACAAACTAGAAAGGTTTTTTGATGGAATAGATAAGGATTTAGCCAAACAATACCTAAATTACATGGGACCCACCCACCTAGTCCAAAAAAACTTTATTCTCAAACAACTAAAAAATGAAGATGTAGCCTTAAACTACGTTCATGATCTTTTGGCAAAAATAAAACACTGGGAGACTCAGAAAAAACTTCAATATTTGGATTTTAGACTTTTCCTTGCAGAGGATTGCCTAGTCAAGACAGATCGAGCCAGTTCTTTTAATAGCCTAGAAGTGCGACCACCATTTTTGAGCCTGGAGATTGCAGAGTTCGTTTTTTCTCTGCCATCTTCGTACCATTTCAATGGTTTAACCTTAAAGCGTCTCCTTAAAAAGGTGTCTAGTAATTATCTCCCAGAAGAAATTGTTAACAGACCCAAAAAAGGTTTTGGGATACCTACAGGAGAGTGGCTAAAAGCTGACCTAAATCTCCAAATGAAAAGTCTGCTTGCAAAAAGCAAACTTAAAAAAGAAGGTTTATTTAACCATGAACACATTCAAGTTCTTATAGCAGAACACGAGAAAGGTATTAAAAACCATCGCATGGTGCTCTGGAATCTGTTTATGTTCGAACTCTGGTATGAGCAGTGGATGAAATAAATGAAAAGCATGAGCCCCGCTTACGTAAGCGGGGCTCATGCGCTTAATCTCTTTCCAAACTTACTTAGACTTAGATTTTACTGAAATCTTTTTAGGTTGTGACTGAGGGCTCTTCGGAAAAGTAACAGTCATAATGCCGTTTTCCATCATAGCCTCAGGTTCTTTGTTAGAATCAATTTCTCCCGGAACTGCCACCCTATAAGAGAATGATCTGGCAGCTTTTCTATAATACTTCTTTTCTTTTTCTTCCTGTTTGCTCTCACCCTTAATCCAGAGAACACCTTTATCAAAAGTGATTTCAGCTTCTTTAGGATCTACCCCCGGCATTGCAGCTTCAACGTAAATGTTTTTGTCATCTTCTGAAATTGATAAACCGCTTGGAGAAGTTGTGCTTAGAGCCGTTTCGTCCTCATCTAAATCAAACCACCGAGTTGGAAATGACCAAAAACGGCTAGGTACAATATCTATTGCCATTTCTTTCTCACCTCCTTTCGCAGTTTAATGTTTACTTAGCACTCTTATATCATAACTGCTAATTTGTTGTCAAGAAGATTTCTATAATAAAAATACTAGAATTAGAATGAAGATACAGTGAAGCTAAACAAACTCTTTAAGCACTTGAAAATCTTTTTTTAGGAGTTTTTTCTGAGAACCTCGATATAGAGCTACAGCTGGGTGGTACTGGGGAATAATAGTTACAACTCCGTAATCTGCCCAAGCTTCGAATTTTTTGCCATGTATTTGGCTAATTACACTTATTTTTTCTTTTAAACCAAATTTTTCCATGATGTATATCATGGAAAATCTTCCTAAAGTAGCAATTACATCGGGTTGGATAATGTTAATTTGCCTATCTAAAAACGGAGCATACACAGCGATTTCTTTGGGTTGCGGATCACGGTTATCAGAAGGCCTGTCTTTAACAATGTTAGTAATGTAAACATCCTCACGTTTAAGCCCAATAGACTCAAGCATCTCAGAAAGTACCCTGCCTGCAGCCCCACAAAACGGTCGGCCTGTTTCAGCTTCATTTTTTCCTGGCGCTTCACCAATAAACATAATTTTTGCATAATGACTCCCCTCACCTATTACT
>JBMNOG010000033.1:0-7372 GCA_050942955.1 Patescibacteria group bacterium
GTGAACAAGATATTCATCAAGTAAGAGTTCGGAATAATTTGCGTCTCCCGCTCCAAACAAGATAGATATTCCCAAAATGCACTGACAGCTATATTGCAGTTAACCTTCTAGTCTTCCCACAAGTCACAATTTAGTCTACTGATTGAGCACTGCCCAATTAATAGGGATTACAAAAAATTGCCTAGTGTTTCAAAATCGGTATTAGTAGAAATACTGAAAACAAGAAGATTAAATGTGTGGTTGAGATAATTAAAAGTAATTTTAAAAGCTACGATTGTAAGTGGTACTGTTATAGGCTATAATACCGATTGTTAATTAAACAGCGAGTAATGCTGTCTCCTAGCAAGGACTAAACTAATTTATAGACAGACGGTTAAGAAGGTCTAAACCTCTCTTTTATTTTCCTCTAAATTGGTTCGTTACTCTCCTATTAGACTTAATACCAAACTTAAACAAGTTGAGTATGGTTGTTATTTGTATGTATGAACAACGTTTTAACTCCCGTTTTTATAGACGGAACCAAAGGCGGAATACTAATGGTAGCTCTATTAATATTTCGAAATTTATTAATAAAGGAACTACTCCCTATACCGAAAAAGTAGAAAAGATAGATCACTCCTTTTCAGATTTTAATCTTGATGGGAGATTGGCACGTAGTGTTTCAAAGAAAGGATATGTAATTCCTACCCCTATCCAGGATAAAGCTATTCCCGTAATTATCCAGAAACAGGATTTTCTTGGAATCGCTAATACGGGTACAGGGAAAACCGGTGCTTTTTTAATCCCTCTTATAGATAGGGTTATAAAAAACCAAACTGAAACAGTGCTTATTGTAGCTCCCACAAGAGAACTGGTATTGCAAATTGACCATGAATTCCAGAGTCTTACTGCCACTTTAGGTATTTGGTCAGTACTATGTATTGGTGGCTTAAGTATGTATCAGCAACGGAATCGTTTACAAAGAAAGTATAATTTTATTATTGGTACACCTGGTAGAATAAAAGACTTGATAACCCAAAAAGCACTTAACATTTCCAAGATAAGTGTTGTTGTTCTCGATGAGGTAGATAGAATGCTTGATATGGGTTTTATCCCGGATATGCGAGCAATTTTGCATCAAACTCCCACATCACGACAATCTTTGTTTTTCTCAGCTACTGTTTCCTCTCAAGTCTCAACGTTAATCCGTGAGTTTTCTCGGGATCTCAAATCAGTGTCTGTAAAATCAACAGAGACAGCAGCTAATATCGAACAAGATGTTGTACGATACAGAAATCAGGAAAACAAAATTGAAGTTTTGCACCACCTTCTCGTTCAAGACGATTTTGATAAAGTTTTAATTTTCGGAAGAACAAAATGGGGAGTGCAGAAGCTATCCCAAAAACTTAATGACCGTGGTTTTAGGTCTGATTCCATTCATGGTAACAAGTCACAACCCCAAAGACAGCGTACTTTACTAAACTTTCGTCAAAACAGAATCAAAATTTTAGTTGCTACTGACGTTGCTGCACGAGGACTGGATATTAGCGGTGTGACCCATGTCATTAACTATGATTTACCTGAAAACTATGATGATTACATTCATCGTATTGGCAGAACTGGCCGGGCACATAAAACAGGGAAAGCTCTTACATTTGTAAGCTAGTTCCAGAAAAGAAAACTAATCCTTATTCCTGAAATGCCTAGGTGCTTGAAGCGGATGCGGATTGTTTAGGTGTAGTTCTACAGGACAATACCCCATTTCCTACGATGAGTAGGACGGCCTAGTTCAGCTGAATTACTCCTTTGATTTTTCACTTTCCTTTCAGGTCGGACAGAAATTGGTTTTCCTCCTAAAGTGCTATTGTGCAGGCTCTTGATGGCAGTATCTGCGTCTTTAGAGGTCTTCATTTCAACAAAACCAAATCCCCTCCCTTTTCCTGAAAAGCGATCAGTAGCGACTCGAGCAGATAATACTGCTCCGCATTGAGAGAAGTGCGCCTTGAGTTGAGCGTCGGTAATGTTTGGGGTAAGACTTGCAACGAATAGCTTTGTACTCTTTGTATCCATAGAATTTCTCCTGGTAATAATTACTAATCCAATATATCCAAGATTAGAATCTAAGGTACTAAATTCGGAGAGCAGTAAACAAAGTATCTTAAACAGCCTAAAGGAGGAAATATTTATGCCGTATTAGGGCGCTGTTCGTAAGAGTATATCAAAAATAACAGCGTAAGTCTTATCAGGATTAATGGGTGGAAAACTTGTTAATACTTTTGCTAAAAAGCTTACAAATTTTACTTGCTTTAATTATTAACATTTTGATTATAAGTGGGCTGTATATGAAGGGAAGTTGAAAAGCTAGTTTTAAACTTTTTTCAGCGTGTACTTTCTGCTTCCTAAACCAATTTCCTCTCCCATTTTCAAAATGGCAACTCCATCATCTCCGTTAACTTCCTTAAACAAATTTCTACCAGCTTCAGTATTTATCCAATCTAAACTAGCCTGATCAATAGCTACGGGGTCAGTTGACACTAAAATACCTAAATTATCCATGAGCCTTTCCTCAGTATAAGCGGCACAGTCACAGACTTTATTGATGTTTATAAGGTAGTTAACGCACACAAGCGGTTTGTCTTTGACCAACCCATAGGCATATACTGCTGTTTTTTCCTGACACATAGTGGAATCTTTTTCGCTGATTTCAATGGCAGATTGCGGACAAACAGTAGCGCATTCCCCACAACCGATGCACCTTTCATGGTTAATGGTGATTTTGTCATTTACAAGAGAAATGGCTTTACCGGGACAATTGCGGACACAAGTCTGGCATTGTATACACTTTTCTAAAATGACTTCGGGTATAATTTTGGCGTGCAAAACTCTTTTTCCTTTGGGAGAAGCCCCACCCATCCCGAGGTTTTTCAATGCTCCGCCGTAGCCGAAACTTACATGACCTTTAACGTGACTAAGGCAAAGAATGGAGCTCGCTTCTCGCAGCTCCCTGCCGAGTCGTATAGGTAACTCTTTATAGTGGTTAGGTAAATCCGTGAGCGTAAATTCATGATCGTCATCTTCTGAAATTACTACGGGAAGTCCCATTTCGGTAAAGCCATGTTTTTTGGCAGTTTCTAGGTGATCTCGAGTTACACTGCGCTTGCCAATATAAAGGGTGTTTGTATCTGTTAAAAATCCTTTAATTTTGTTTGCAGCCATCCAGTCGATAGCGGGTTTAATGATTTCGCCTCTTAAGGCATTGTTATTTCCAGGCTCACCAAAATGGGTTTTAACTGCAGTTTCCTCTTTCAATTCTTCTTTGAATTGGTCCAGCACATCCCCAAGAAGATTGGTATTTTTAACATACTGTTTCCAGGTGATTTGGTAGATAGTGGCTTTCACAGTGACTCATTATAAAGAGAGGGGTTACTGCAGTCAAATTCTCTGAATCTATTCTACTCCATTCTTGTAACAAAACTTCCCAGTTTCCCCCTGTTGAAAACAGTTGATAACTCGGGTTTACTTTGTATAAAATTACTGTAACATTAATCGAATTTACCTATTGCTATTTGATAGAAATGAGCGATACTTCACTATTGAAGCGAATATATGGAAGATAGAAACGAACACTACCAGGAAGAAGAACCTCCCAATACTAAGGGGCAACCAAATCCCCGCACTTTTCTATTTTCAAGTTGTCTTAATTTTTATACAAATACTAACTATTTCATTGCCAGTATAGCGCCAAGCTGTACTCAAGTATCTATCCTATGAGGACATCTAAACAATCTGACCTTCGAGGCAGAACTTTACTGTTAGTTAATACCGGTTCCCTGAAAAAGAAATTTATAGTGCAACGGCTTAAAAAGCTTGGGCTCACTATTGTTGCTCTTAATAAAGAAAAAAACTGGGCTCAGCCATATGTAGATCACTGGATTTTGGCTGATACTGCCAATCACAGCGAGGCTATTAAAGCGGTGGAAGTGTTTCGAGCAAATACCACAAACCCCAAGCTTGAAGGAGTAGTTACCTTTTGGGAAGACGATGTTTTGCTTACTTCAAAAATTGTTGATAAGTTTGGTTTTCCCGGAATCCCTTACTCTGTATCAAGACAGATTCGCAACAAACACCTGTTCAGGGAGTTCTGTGAAAAAAACAGTATTTCGGTTCCCAGGCATAAACTGATTAAACAGGAAGATGATCTCGAGTATGTGAAGAAAAATTTTACCTTTCCTCTTGTCGTTAAGCCGACGTATGGGTCAAGCAGTGCCTTTGTTGTAAAAGCGGAAAATAAGCAGGAACTTCAAGAGACTTATGAGTATGTTAAGACCAATCTCTCAACTACCATTGAGTCAGCCTTGTCTGACGGTTTTAGCGTGATTATTGAGGAGTATGTGGATGGGGATGAAGTTGACCTTGATATTTTAGTCCAGAACGGCAAAGTGAAATTTTATTCAATTGCTGACAACTACCAGACTCGTGAGCCGTTTTTCCTGGAAACAGGATACGCTCTTCCTTCTGACTTACCTGAAGATGATCAGAAAGCGCTTATAGATATGGCTGAGGAAACCTTGGAGAAATTGGGAGTTATGCATGGCTGTATTCATTTTGAGGCTAAATCAACCTCTCATGGGCCAGTACCGATTGAGGTGAATTTGAGGATGGGTGGGGATGAGATCTATCCCTCTGTTAAAGCAGTTTGGGGAGTTGATCTTATTGAGTATGCGGCCAGGATTGCTTTAGGAGAATTTATCAAGATCCAGAAACCGGAGGAGCCCAAAACGTACATTCGTGGTATGTCTCTTCAGGCAGACAACTCAGGCATTCTTGTCCAACTGGATGTAGATGAAAATTTAAAGAAAAAATGCAAATTCATTGAGGAAGTAAACATTGCTAAAAAAGTCGGTGATCCTGTGCTGGTTCCGCCTGAGGGATACGAATTTTTGGGTTGGGTAACAGCTTCAGGGGAAAACCCCATTGATGCAGAAGACAACTTAAATGAACTGCTCAAAGAGGTTCGTTTCAATGTAGTCCGGTTTGATCCGGCCTCATCGATTGGTAAGACTCAGAGACGCAACCGCTTTTCGACTGCTTCTCTTAATAAGCAGTTATTAGTTGGGGCGGCAAAAATCGAAAACATCAAACGCATGTCTCTCAAAGATCTGCGTAAACTTCATATTGGTATTGCTTGTAACATTTTTGATGGGAAAGACGGTTCAGTTGAACAGGAGCTTATGTCTGTTGGGAAGAATATTGAAAAAACTCTTGCTGTACGGGGGTACAGGGTAAGCTACTATGATTTCAACAACCTGCCAAAAGCTTTCAATGATTTGAGAAAAAGTGATGTCGACTTAGTCTTCAATGTCTGCGAGCGGATAAATAACTCGAGCTTGCTTGAGCCACACGCAGCTTCGATTTTGGACACTCTTCAGATCCCCTATACCGGCTCAAACCCTTTTACATTGGGGCTATGTATTGACAAGATTAGAGTTAAAAAACTCTTAACCTACCACAACATTCCCACTGCTAAGTGGGATTATGCTTACACCATGGATGATGAAATACGGGATGATCTGCAGTATCCCCTTATTGTTAAACCAGCGAACACGGACAACTCTATTGGTATTACCAATGAGTCTGTAGTCACAAATAAACGGGAACTGAAGAAGCAGATGGAGAAAGTAATTAAACATTACAAACGACCGGCACTTATCGAAGAGTACATTGAGGGAGATGAGTACGATGTTTCCATTATTGGCGACGATGAGAACGATTTGCGTGTCCTGCCTCTTTCACGGTCAGTTTTCGATAGAATGCCTGAAGGAAAATGGCACATCTATACATTTGATACGAAGTTTGGTGGTACAACCCCAAAAGAACAAGGTATTGAGGTTCAGCGTCCGGCAAAAGGAATCAGTAAAAAACTGGAAGCTTTAATTTCCGAAATTGCTCTGGATACGTACAATATCCTCGATTGTCATGACTACGGCCGGGTGGAGATAAAGGTTGATAAAAACAATAATCCGTATGTTTTGGAATTAAATCCAAACCCATCAATAAACATTCCGGATTGTTTACCAAGCGTAGCTAAGCTTGTTGGTATGGAATATGGCGATTTTCTGGAAGAGATCATCAAGATGGCGATTAACCGCTACAAGAACCGGCCTCCATACTACCATTTGCAGGGGAATTTACTGTAGAGTTTTAACTAGCTTCTCCTCCACCGTTTTTCGGCAATAACAATGCCGGAAACGATAACTAGTGCCCCGAGAATAAATGGAACAGTTGGAGTTTCTTTGAGCCAAAGTATAGCGAGTGGTACGGCGAACAAAGTAGTTAAATAGGTAAAAAGCGTAGCCTCCGAAGCCTCAATCTGTTTCTGGCCGTATTGGTACAAAAATAAAGCTGCAACTGAGCCGATTGTGCCCATATAAATAAATGCAGACAAAGCTAGGGGTTTATCTAAATAATTGATAGCTAGGAAAGAAGGGTTTTCAAAAAAAGCCAGAATTGCAAAGCCGACAGTGCTTGCAAAAAATGAAGCTGCAGCCACAGTAAACGGATGGTACTTTTTGGCTACTTTCTTCATCCACAAAATAGATAAAGTCCAGATGATGTTGTAGGAAAACACCAAGGCATTGCCTGTAAAGTGTTCAAGTTCAAGTTTTTGGGTTTGAAATATAAGTGGCTCCAAAACTACTATCATAGAACCGGTAAATGCTACCCCTACCCCTACCCTCTCGGTTTTGGTTACTTTTTCTTTAAGAAAAATACTTGCACCAATGACAATAAAAATGGGGACAAGACTGGTTAGAAGTGAAGCTTCTATTGAACTGGTTTTATCAAGACCGACATATAAAACCCAATGTGCCAGACAGTTTGAAAGAAAGCCGATAAACAACAGTTCCGGGATATCTTTAACTTTGCATTTTAGCTTTCTCCAAAAAAGAATGAGAATAGGTATGCTAATAAGACTAGCTATAAGATAGCGGTAGAACAAAAACGCCATTGGCTCAATCTCTTCAAACCCCTTTTTTACCAATGGAAACGCAGCGCCCCAAATAAGAGCATTAGCAATAAGGGCTGCGTAGGCCTTGTGACGCTTATTCATAAAAACTTGGCTGTATGAGGTTAAACGGTTATAATATACTGTAACTGATTTTCCGGGGGCGAGGCAATCACCTTTTTCTTTGAAAGTTTTATTGGAAATTGTCTTGAGCGCAGCGAAATCCCTGAGTGAAGTGAAGGACAAACGAAGTAGTCTTGAAGCAACTTTAGTTGATTCAAGGTAATGGTAATAGCCCAAAGGGCTGTAAAAGGACTAGAGTTAAAATTAAGATTTTGTAGTTAGTCTGACAATAAAATAAATTGGGGAATCGTCCAGGAGCAAAGCGAC
>JBMNOG010000011.1:0-33396 GCA_050942955.1 Patescibacteria group bacterium
AAGCTATTACTGCAGCTGCGGGTACGCTTATGGGTTATTTTGACCAGATCGTAAACCCAGTAGTAACCGAAGAACCTAAAGAGGATGAGGAGAGTCAGCAAGAGTCCGAAGTTATGCGTTTAACAGTAGAGGAATTGGACCTACCTACAAGGATAGCTAATGCTCTTAGAAAAGGTGGATTTAAGACAGTTAAAGACTTAGCTGGAGCTACAAGAGAAGACATTGCAAAAGTCAAGAATCTTGGTGGGAAGTCTGTAGATATTGTGGTTGAAAAACTCGAAGAGAAAGGCGTTAGCCTAAAGTCATAAGGAGAATTATGCGACACCGAGTCAGTGGTAAAAAACTAAACCGAGACACAAAACACCGAGCCGCTCTTATCAAAAATCAGGTGAAGCAACTTATTGATGTTGGCTACTTGGTAACAACAGAGGCTAAATCTAAGGTTTTAGTTAGGGCAGCTGAAAAAGTTTTGAACAAAGCTAAAAATCAGACAGTGGATACGGCTAGGCAAATATCAGCTACTCTTCGCAGTCGAAAAGCTGCTACCAAAGCCACTGAGACTGTCAGGAGACTGGATCGACCAAGCGGATACATAAAAGTTATCAGACAAGGAAGAAGACTTGGAGATAATACAATGATGGTGAGACTGGAGCTTTTACTAACCAAAGAGAGTGAAAAGACAGAAAAGAGTGTTAAAATAAGCAAAAAAGAAAAGAGTCCAAAAACAAAATAAAATAATGTATGAACACAAAACCTGTTAAGAAGACTGAAATTAAAAGAAGTTGGCATCATATAGATGTTAAAGGAAAAGTTTTAGGCAGAATTTCTAGTGAAATTGCTCAGTTGCTTATCGGTAAACACAAGCCCTATTTTACCCCTAATCTTGACTGCGGTGATTATGTTGTGATCACCAATGCCGAGAAAATTAAGGTTACAGGGAGAAAAGCAAAGCAAAAGATTTATTCCAGACACAGCAACTATCCAGGAGGCTTGAAGCAAGTAACCTTTAAGCAACAACTTGATAAAGATCCAACCAAAATTATTACCCGCGCTGTTAAAAACATGTTACCAAAGAATAGGTTGCAAAGTGAACGGATGAGCCGTCTAAAAGTATTTGCTGGAGAAAATCATCCCTATTTAGAAAAATTAAATAAATAACTATGGCAACTCATGAAGAAACAAAAACCAAAGCTACCCAAAAAGCTAAAAAGGCATATTTTAGTGCATTGGGCAGACGCAAAGAGGCTACTGCTCGAGTTAGGTTGTATCCAAATGAAAAAGGTGAAGTAGAGGTTAACAACATGCGGATTGAAGAATACTTCCCTGGACTTGTTAATCAAAACCGTTATCTTGAACCTCTGCGCACTTGTAATGTTATTGGCAAACATAGAATCACAATTAAAGTAAATGGTTCAGGTAAGCAGGGACAACTAGATGCAGTTGTGCATGGAATTTCTAAAGCTTTAGTTCAATTAGATGAAGAGAAGTTTCACCCGATTTTGAAAAAACGTGGTTTCCTAACACGTGATCCACGCGCTAAAGAACGACGTAAAGTAGGTACTGGCGGAAAAGCTAGACGCAAAAAGCAATCTCCAAGACGTTAAACATCAACAAGTTGAACTAACTCCTCCAAAGCAAAAGAATTTTTTTAGTTAGTGCAGTCTGAGAACTAATTTCCTGCACCACTCTTTTTTAGCTTCTGTAACAGTAACCACTACAATTCCTTCGTCAGGCTGACCGTAAAGCACTCTACTCTCCAAAGGTAAAAGGAGTACAGCAGGAATAACTGCTAGGTCTTCTTCTCCATAAACTAAAACGTTTTTCCTTTCTTTAAATGCTTGTTTTAGAGTTTTTCCAAGTTCCTGACTTATAATCCCAGCTGGACTTTTACACGAAAGTAAATCAGAACTAAGAACCAAGTCTTGGACCTTTATTTTACTTGTTTGGCGTTTTACTTGATTATCAAATACTAACGTCTCTACTGGTAAGTTATTCTCAAGACAAAATTGACTAACTGTGTCTCCAACAGCTACTGTTAACGACTGAGGATTAAGTAGCTGTTGGACATCCTTTTTTTGAGGATTGCCCACAAGTGTCCCAAAAGGTTTTTTAAGCTGTGACCTGATTTCTTTTGGGACTGATACAGTCTTGTTAAGAAGCTCTTGATACACGAAGCCCTCACGGTTGATTGCACCTTTCCTTATCCTGGTTGAAGAAATATGAACTCCGGTAACATCTTTTTCAAGAGTACAGACCTCAATTGGCAAAGTAGGAAGGTTTATATGTAAACGCGACATGTTAATATATTCAGCTCCAGGTTTTGTGAGGGGACTAACTACTAGACAGTCTATATGTGGGTTTTTAAGAGTGGGTCCAAATATGTCAGTTAATTCTACTAAGGTGGCTTCATTATTTTTCCCGAGTGAGTCTACAAAACTCTGTACAGCTTTCCATCTTGTCTCAAAGGGTTCAATACTGTAGGTGCACTGTTTGTTTGTAGTTAAACTTTTGTTGGTAATACCAATAATTACTGCCTCTGCTACTTCAAATGCATGGCGAATTAGGGTTTGATGCCCCTTATGAAAGTGATCAAAAGTACCCCCCATGGCAGCGAGCTTATGTTTATTCATACAATGGTATTGTAACAAATTAGGTTGTGTTTCTTAGACTTGAGACCTCCAGGCAAAGCTGATAAAGTAGGTGAAGTTTATGAAATCAAGCTTATTTACTTCAATATACTGTGTGATTCTAGTTATTGTAGCAGGGAGTTTTTATTTACTAGGAAAGCACAATAGTAACAAGCAGATATTATCACTGCTTCAGCCTCTCCCTTTAGCAGAAAACGAAGAAAGAGAAGTCTTAACTCTAGGGTTTCAAGCCTCACCAACATCTCTGCCAACGACAGCTCCAGTAATGCCCAACCTACAGCAAAAACCAAGTCCAGAGCCAATACCAAGCCCAGACACAACTTTATCTCAAATGCCAACAGCTAGTCTAACTGTTGATAGGGATATTACTATTAACGATGTAATTTTGGGAATAATTACAAAAAACTATTCACTGGTTGAGCAGTACTTGGCTGAGGTTGTGGAGGTTAATATTGAACAAGCAGACTGTTGTGGCTTTCTTAAAAAGCAAGTAGTTATTGAAAATATAAAATTGCTTGATGACTCTCAAGGGATGTGGGATTTTTCTGATAACGAGATTGATTTGGCGCTGCGTAGTCAGTATCCTGAGCGATATGGTAATGCAGTGATTGGAATTACAAGTGATGGGTATGGAATTGGATTTACTTTAAATGAAGAAAACAAGGTATCTCAACTCTCAGTTATTCCAAACTATCAAAAGTTTCTGGAAGAAAGTAGATGAAGTCGGGGTAGTCAGAATCGAACTGACGCCGCACGCACCCCATGCGCGCATCCTACCACTGGACCATACCCCGAATAGCCATGTTTGAAGTTTTTGTAACCTCTAAACAATAAAAAATTATTATACCGCAAATACCTGTTTCTCCCAACTAATAATTTGGATTATGGTTGCTTGATAATTCGTTTTTTTTATGCTTGAATTAGGAAGTTATTAATTAATGGATTAAGGGAGCGAGTATGCCAAGAACAAAATCAACAACAGTAGCGGAACAGGATGGGAAGGTTGCAGAAGAGATTCAAAGTAAGCAACGTCTAGAGGCAGTTAAAATTGCTATGCAGCAGATTGAAAAGCAGTATGGTAAAGGGGCAATTATGCGCTTGGGCCAAACTGGCAGGATGGCCAACCTGGATGTTATTTCTACAGGAGCTATAGCTGTTGACTTAGCTTTGGGGGTGGGAGGCTTGCCTAAAGGTAGAATTGTTGAAATATATGGTCCAGAGGCCTCTGGGAAAACAACAGTATGTTTACATGTTATAGCTGAGGCTCAGAAAAAGGGTTTAACTGCAGCATTTATTGACGCAGAACATGCACTTGATCCACTAAGAGCTGCCAGTATTGGAGTTAACCTGGATGAGTTGATTATTTCCCAGCCTGACACGGGTGAGCAGGCTCTGGAGATTGTAGAGACATTAATAAGGTCTGGGGGTGTGGATGTTGTAGTAATAGATTCGGTAGCAGCGTTAGTCCCAAGAGCTGAAATTGAAGGTGAGATGGGTGATGCAGTTATGGGTATGCAGGCTCGGCTTATGTCTCAAGCAATGAGAAAGCTCACCGGAGCTATTCAAAAAAGCAACACTTTAGTGGTATTTACCAACCAAATTCGTATGAAGATTGGGGTGATGTTCGGAAATCCTGAGACAACTACTGGTGGGCAGGCTCTCAAGTTTTACTCATCTATTCGTATGGACTGCCGCAAAACCGGTAATATCTCTGAAGGAGATACTATTATTGGCTCGCGTCACAGAATTAAAGTTGTCAAAAATAAAGTTGCTCCGCCATTCAAGATTGCCGAGTTCGACATTATGAACGAAGGTGGTGTTTCCAAAGCTGCTGGTATTCTAGATGTAGGTGTGGAGTTTGATGTGATCCAGAAATCTGGCTCCTTTTTTAAGTATAAGGATGAGGTAATTGGTCAGGGGCGAGAAGCAGTCAAACAAGCTTTCTTGGAAAAACCGGAACTCATGAAAGAGATAGAAACAAGGATTTGGGAGGTGGTAAAGAAAGGTAAAGAAGTCCCTGTAGAGGTGGGTGAAAACAGTGAGAGAGATGAGTAAAATCAGCAAACTCCAGTACCAGAGAACTTCAAAAAAAGTATCTGTTTTTTTGGATGGTACATATAGTTTTAGCCTTCAGATGTCAGTAGTACTTAAGGAGGGTTTGAAAATTGGTCAGGTACTTTCTCCTGAACGTATTCACGCTCTTATTTGTAGTTCTTTAACTACTGACCTTATTGGTAAGGTTATGGAACTTATTGCTATTCGTCCTCGTTCAGAAAAAGAGATTAGAGAATATCTTGCAAACAAGGTAAAGAAGCTTGGGTGCAAAAGTGATGCTTATGTTAAAAAAATTGAACAACAAATAACTGGAGATTCAGCCACTTTAATTAATCAAATTATCACTAAACTAAAAAAAAACCACTATATTGATGACCAAGAATTTGCTAAATGGTGGGTTTCTCAAAGGATAGTTTCTAAACCAAGAGGCAGCATAGCCTTATCAGCCGAACTGCAGCGCAAGGGTGTGGGTAAATCGGCCATAACAAACGTCTTAAAAAATGGTTTGTTACTCAATAATGAAACAAAAAAAGCTATGATGCAAAAGATTCTTGATAAAGCTTGGAGAGCTGTTAAGCATAGGGGGTATGATAAACGAAAATTAAAAACAGTTCTTCTGCGAAGACTATATGCAAAAGGTTTTACATGGGATGAGATGAAACCTGAAATTGACGAATTTCTTTCCAGGCAGTACAATAAATGACTGGATGAAACAACGTTTATAAGAGGTAATTTGTTAGACTGTATGTCATTAGAAACAAAAATAAGAGTTAGTACATACACCCAGGGCGCCTTTGAGGCGCACTATTCCTCTATAGGCCACGCAAAATTAGTGGTTTAAGTTGTTTTCTCCAAGAATCTAGTTATAGGCTAAACACCTTATACGCCTTCTTCCTTTTTTGGAAGAAACGTGTGTTGTTATGAAGAGAATCGTACCTTCTGGTGATGTCAGTGGTGTAATGGGAAGTACCCATATGATCGTGCTTTACTAGAAGAGAGACTATGTCATTTTTACAAAAAATAAGTTCAATCTTTGGAAGTCCGGCGACAGCACCAAGAACTTTGCCGCCTCAAAGACCAGTTAAGAAAACACAAAAGCCTCGTGGACGACAAGAGAAGGTTTCTGCTAAAGAGCTTCAACTAGCCAAACAATATGTGGCTGAAGCCAAAGCTAAAGCAAGGGAAATTATTATAGAGGCAAAAGATGAAGCTTTTAAGATCAAGCAGGAAGCCGAGAAAGAGTTAGTGTCTAAGCGTAAAGAGGTAGACACGCTTCAACAAAATCTTTATCAAACGCAGGCTGAAGTTGATCGCAAATTAGGAAGACTTGAAGAAAGAGAGAGGATTCTTGAAAAAAACCAGCAGCAGCTGGATGAGAAGTTTCAAAAAGTAGAGTCGATTAAGGCTGAACAATTGGAAAAACTGGAAAGAATTGCCTCTTTGACTCGGGAAGAAGCTAGGAGTTTGATTCTTGAAGCTACGGAAAAGAAGCTTAAAAACGAAATTGGGCGGATGATAAAAGAAACTGAAGATGAGGCTCGGGAGCAGGCAGAGAATAAAGCCAGGGAAATCTTAGTTGATGCTATGAAACATGGGGCAACAGACTATGTTGCAGAGTATACTGTCTCAGTAGTAAAAATCGACGATGATGAAGTCAAAGGTAGAGTTATCGGTCGCGAAGGCCGCAACATTCGTAGTTTTGAACAGATGACGGGTGTTGATGTAGATCTTGATGAGGAGGGAATTATTCGTCTCTCCTGCTTTGATCCAGTACGTAGAGAAATTGCCCGAGTTTCACTGGAAACCTTGATCCGTGATGGCCGTATCCAGCCGACTAGGATTGAAGAAGTAGTTAACCGCACTACCCGGGATATCGAAAGAATCATGTACAAAGCCGGAGAAGATTTGTGCCACAGAGTGAAAGTCTATAACCTACCTAAACCTATCATTGATGTTTTGGGTCGGTTTAAGTATCGTTACTCGTTTGGACAAAACATGATTACCCATACCTTAGAAGAGACGAAGATTGGGATCGCACTGGCCCATGAAATTGGAGCCAACGTTAATGTGGTGAGACTTGGATGTCTTCTGCACGATATAGGGAAAGTAATTACCGACGAAGAAGGTACCCATGTACAGGTGGGTGTAGACTTTCTAAAAAAACAAGGTATCCCACAAGCAGTAATTGATGCCGTAGCTCAGCACCATGAAGACGAGGAATTTACATCGGTTGAGTCAGTGTTGGTATATATCGCTGATGCAATTTCAGGAGCACGGCCGGGTGCCCGCTATGAAGACTACGAAGGCTATGTGAAGAGAATGACTGAACTTGAAGATGTGGCTAAGAGTTTTGATGGTGTTAAAGAAGCTTTTGCTATCCAGGCGGGTCGTGAAGTACGTGTAATTGTCGATCCTAAGGTAAGAGATGATGCCGCAACGTATAAATTGGCAGAAGATGTTCGGGACAAAATCAAAAAGGAGCTTACCTATCCTGGTTCTGTAAAAGTAACGGTGATACGGGAGATTAGAGGAAGTGAAATTGCCCACTAGAATTTGCTCTTGCATTATTTGAGTTGAGATTGTATATTCTCCTCATAATTAATACGGCAGAATCAAAGTTTTTTAGAAACAATTATAAAAATACTTGCATTTTAATTCAAAGAAGTTGTTATTATATTCTTTGATTTAAAATGCAAAAGGGAACATATGACCAAATCTGAACTTGTAGAAGTGGTTGCTAAACAAGCCAACCTGACTAAAAAAGCCGCCAGAGAAGCTATTGATTCATTTCTGGATGAAATAATCCGCAAACTCCAGAAAGGCGAGAAAGTTGTTGTTTCTGGGTTTGGCACTTTTAAAGTAACCAAGGTAAAAGATAAGAAAGGTCGTAATCCTCAGACAGGAGCTGATTTGGTTATTAAAGGTCATCGGGCAGTAAGATTCCTGGTTTCTAAATCGCTCAAAAAGGCTATTAAGTAAATTTGAGCTAACTTTGTCTTTTGAACCCCCAGTAAGCTGGGGGTTTTCTTTTAGGGAAGGTTAGTCAGTAGACTTGACAGTAGTGTTACTATATGATTGTTAACTCTTCTATTACAGAACTATGGATAAGCAACAAGCAGAAGCGATTAAGAAGATTACACTCATGCTTAAGCAAGCTAAGGAAATTCTTCAAGTAAATGAAGAGCAATCTCAGCAGCGGATAATTTTTGATACTCTTTATGCTATCAACTCTGCTTCCAGTTTGCTTGCAGAAGCTTGGAAAATTGGAGAGTCTCACAAAATAATTGATAACTCAATTAAGAGTGAGTTTATTGAAATGTTCAGTAGTTTTGGCCGGATTAAACAAGATCTTTCCAATAATGTTAAGAACCAACTTCACTAATCAGTCTTTCTGTGAAATTTACTGTTACTGTCATTCCAAAAGCTAAAACTTCATCCATAGAGAAGGTTTCTCCCACTGAGTTCAAAATTAAAACACCTCGACCACCAGAAAAAGAGAAAGCTAACAAAGCTGTTATAGAAATGATTTCTAACTACTTTAAAGTAAGAAAAAGTATGGTAACACTAATCTCCGGGAGCAGTTCAAGAAGAAAAAAAGTTTTAGTTGAAGATATTTAATTAACTGGACTGGGCCATGAGGAAACTATTAAATCAGGCTCTGTTTTTTCCTTGAACTGCTGCCAGATAGCTTCAGTGACAAAGGGCATAAAAGGATGAAGAAGCTTTAAACATGTTTTTAATGTATGGGTTAAAACTGACAAAACAGCTGTATCTCCATTCTTAATTCGATCCTTACTGTCCTCAATGTACCTATCTGCTAGTTCATGCCAGATAAAGCTGTACAAACTTTCTCCGGCAAAAGAGTACTTGTAGCTTCTTAAGTTTGTGGTTACTACAAGGGTTAACTCATTCAGCTTTTCAATAAACTTTTTATCATCACTGTTTAGACCAGAAAGATAAGGAGAGAAGGTTTCCGGTTTTTTCCCCTCAGTACTGAGACTTATAAACCGGGCAATATTCCAGAGTTTGTTTGAAAAGTTGCGGTACCCTTTAATCTTGGATTCACCCACTGAAATATCGTTACCAGGAGTTGCTCCAACTACCAATCCCATCCGTAAGGCATCTGCTCCGTACTTCTCAATGATTAGTAAAGGATCAATGACATTGCCTTTAGATTTACTCATCTTCTGTCCTTGCTCGTCTCTTACCAGGCCATGAAGGTACACTGTCTTAAACGGAACCGTTCCAGTTCTGTAAAGTCCAAACATAATCATACGCGAAACCCAGATCCAGAGAATATCATAGCCTGTCTCCATGATGGATGTTGGATAGAAGTACTTAAAATCCTCACTCTCTGGGTAACCTAGAGTAGTGTAGGGCCACTGCCCTGAAGAAAACCAGGTATCTAAGGTGTCAGGATCCTGAATAAGTTCGGTGTTACCGCAGTAAGGACACTTTTGCGGTTTTTCTGAAGCC
Source organism: Patescibacteria group bacterium (assembly GCA_050942955.1). GTDB lineage: Bacteria > Patescibacteriota > Microgenomatia > UBA1400 > UBA1449 > JBMNOG01. Next base: position 9,180 of record JBMNOG010000011.1, read on the forward strand.
ACGACTAACTTGCCACAGCCTTTAACCTTGTGGTACTTTTCCACTAAACCTGGATTCATCTGTTTTTGCAGTTCAGAGAGCCCAGAAAGACCACAGTAGTAAACGGGAATACGGTGACCCCACCAAAGTTGTCTGGAAATACACCAATCACGCAGATTTACCATCCAGTTGCGGTAAATCTTCTTAAACCGGGTGGGCACAATTTTAATTGCATTTTTCTCAACCACATCAAGAGCAGGTTTAGCTAAAGGCTCAATCTTAATAAACCATTGTTGGGAAACTTGAGGCTCTAAAACTGAGTTGCAGCGCTCGCAGTGGCCAACTTGGTGAATATACTCTTTAGTTTTTAATAACAACTCTTTTTCTTTAAGTTTCTCTAAGACTTTTACTCTTGCATCTTGAGCTTTAAGATCGGCAAATTCCTTGCCAGCTTCTTCTGTCATACGATTACGGAAATTGATAACTCTGATGATTGGCAGAGAGTGCCGTTTGCCTATCTCAAAATCAACCGGATCGTGGGCTGGAGTTACCTTCACCGCTCCTGTGCCAAACTCGGGATCAACAACCGTATCAGCTATTACTGGAATAGTTCTACTGGTAAGAGGCAGTTCCAACATAGAGCCAATAAACTTTTTATAACGTTTGTCTTCAGGGTGAACAGCAACAGCTGTATCGCCGAGCATAGTTTCGGGTCTGGTAGTTGCCACTGTCAGGCTTTGCTCTGGATTACCGGCTAGAGGGTACGTAATAAAGTAGAGTCCGCTTTTTTCTTCATGGTGTTCTACTTCAAGGTCTGATAGGGCAGTAGAACAGCGGGGACACCAGTTAATCATCCGGTAATCGCGGTAGATCAAGTTGTCTTCAAACAGTTTTACAAAAGTCTCTACAACTTGTTTGGAAACATCAGGGTCAAGGGTAAATTTCTCTCTTGACCAATCAGCCGATGCTCCAACTCGCTTGATTTGAGCATACATAAGTTCTTTATTGTTGAGACTAAACTCCATACATTGTCTGAAAAACTCTTCTCTGCCCAAATCGTAGCGGGAAATTTTCTTATTTTTCAACTTTTTCTCAAAAACTACTTGAGTCAAAATGCCAGCGTGGTCAGCTCCTGGTAGAAGAAGAGTAGGTAGTCCTTGCATGCGGGCAAAGCGTGCCATAATGTCTTCAACGGTGATAAACAGAACATGACCTATGTGAAGGGCCCCATTAGCATTGGGGGGAGGCATGACAATCGTAAAAGGCTTCTTTTCAGGTACAATTTTGGGAGTAAAGTAACCTTTCTTTTCCCAGAGTTCATATGTACTAGTTTCTGTTTCCCGATGATTATATTGTTTTGAAAGCATGGTAATTGTTTTGTTAACTTTCAATTATAGAGTAATATGATACCATTTTATCTATTAGATTTCATATAGACCCATGAAAATTATAAAACTTCCAGTTGGTCGTCTTGGAGCAAACTGTTATATCACAGTTTGCTCCAAGACTAATAAAGCCATGGTAATAGATCCGGGAGATGATGCTGACCTTATTATCCAGACTATACAAAAAGAAAATTTAACACTTGATAAAATTACTGCTACTCACGGACATTTTGACCATGTTATGGCCGCTTTTGAACTACAAGCTGCGTTTGGAGTGCCTTTCTTTATTCATAACAAAGATATGTTTTTGCTTAAAAGATTAAGCAAAACGGCAGAGTACTTTTTAGGTGAACCGATACCGGCACTGCCACCTAAAGAGGTATCTGATCTTAGCAAGTATAAGATGCTAACAGTGGGCAAGCTGCATTTTGAAATTATCTTCACTCCCGGTCATACCCCGGGCTCTGTTAGTTTATACAACAAAGAAAAGAAAGCCTTGTTTGTAGGTGATGTTATATTTGCAAGTGGAGGTAGGGGTCGGACTGACTTTTCCTACTGTTCTGATAATGATCTTCAAAAATCTATTGATGCTCTTTTTAAACTTCCTGAAGAAGTAACCATTTACTGTGGTCATGGGCAGGAAACGACTATTAAAGACGAGAAAAGACTAGCATACTTTTAGTTTTCTTTTGTTCCTCTCAAAAAAACTGCTGCCCAAGGGCGGTAGTTGGAATAAAACGTTTTTTCGTGAATTATGTATCCGTCTCTTTCCACAATCCAATTAAACGAAGTTTTTGCACCCCATGCTTTCCAGTCAACCTGTTTTACGACATCTTTAGGTAATGTAGGATCATCCTGGTAAACATCGGGCGGAGGAGGTACTTGATCCCATATCTGTGGTTTTGTCATAGTTACTTTTCTTCCGTCGGAAGTGCCGTAGAGTTCGAATTTCATGTACGTATTTTTTTGATCAACATAGGCCTGAATGAGGATATGAGAAGGGGTGTCATTTTTAAACTTCAGGTCTACACTGGGAGAAAAAACAGTTGCGTCAATTCCGGGTGATGAGTTTTGCTCGTAGTAAGAAACGCGGTATGCATGAGCACTGCGCTCTACTATCTCAAGACCCGCATCAAGTGCAGCTCTGAAAAGGGTAGTTGAAACCTGACAAACACCACCGCCATCACCTAGAATAGTGCGTCCATTTTGAATGATATAAGCTGGTTGATATCCGTGCTGAGCATCAATTTCTCCAACGGTTTTAACAAAGGAAAACGTTTCTCCCGGAGGAATAAGAACTCCATGGAATTTTGAAGCAGCTAAGCTAACATTATGAATACGGCTGGCAATAGAATGGCTGAACCATGATTCTCCCTTACCAATAAGTTCTTTAATGCCGAGGTTATTTACTTTACCGGTAGTGATCTCTGGTTCTGAAGAAGTAGTCACTAAAGTGACAGTGTATTCTGTTTCTTCTTGTGTGAGCGCTTCAATGCCGGTTTTTATAGCTTCAACAGTTTCATTCTCCAAAAGAGTGATTCCAGGTTTTGCTGGTTTAAATTCGACTACTCTTTGACCATCAAATTCAAAAAGCGCATTCTCAGGTTTCCTATTAACACTTTTTGCCAGTTGTCCGACCCATACGGCTAATTTATCGTTATTATACATACTGCTTACTGAAAGAAAGTTAATCAACTCTTCATCTGTAAGTTCCCATACGTAACCATCTTGTTCTAGAATAAGTTTCTTATTAAGAAGTTTACTGGCAGTATCTTGGGCTTCCTGAAGTTGTTCTTTGGTTACATTATTTGAAACAACTTTAATAGGAAGAGGAATGGTAGAAAAATTCTGTGTAGCAAAAGCCTCATACACTTGTTTTTTTACTAGGGGTTCGTCTACGTACCTTCCGTTTTTACCTGCAGATACGGAAGCTGTCTTTTCCCCATTCTGCAGGATAATCGAAACACTAGCTGGAATAGCTGGCTCATTCACTTCAGCAGAAACTGAAGCAACAAAGCTATTAAAATTACTCTCATCAATAGTTACTGAAAGGGGAAGACGATGAGGTTTTTGAACGAGCTGAACCCGTTTTAGAAGATTAGCCATAAACCCGCTATTTCTACCAAGGTTGTAGGCTGTCCTCACAGTTTGATTGATATCATACTGAATTTTAAGATCAGCTTCATGAATATAGTAATCTTTAATTGAAGAAGACAGAGTTAAAGTCCGGGTGCGCTTTTCCAGTTGCTTTAGTAGTTTGGTAGCCGCTTGTTCCTCATTTTTTCCTCCCAGGTGAAGACTATTAACATAAATGTTGGGATAAATTCTTCCGTAAAACAGGAAACTGTAAAAGAATATAAGATTTAAGGGTAGCAGAAGAATAAAAACAATGAGAATGATTTTAAGTAGTAACTGCTCGATCTGATGCTTTTTCATAAGAACATAAACTGTGATACCATTATTCTACTATTGCTTGGATAATGGTAACATTATACTGTTAGTTTTTCTTTTAAAGAAACTGCTCTATGGCTGATCAAACTAAGTCGCCTTCGTTCTCAGGATCAAACCTATCATCATCAAAGACGGCAAGTCAATCTGGTTCAACTCCTCCACCACCTGCTTGGGTCAATGAATCTCCTCCAATAATTAACCAACCCTCTATTGCACAAGGAAATCAACCTACTCCAGCAACTCAGAGTTCTAAAAGTGGTCTTGACCATACTGCTGCGAATAACAGCACAGCTCCTAGTGTTCCTCAAAGCCAAGTCCAGAAAAGTAGTAATGTGGACAGTACGAGTAGTTTTTCTGGATCCAGTCCGCAATCAGCTTCTATGTCTTTGGATAACTCGGCGTTTCTCAGTAACCGTGGCAATCCCTTTAGTGCCCCTACTGAAGTAGGGCAAGCCGGGACTAACACTCCAACTTCATCTGAAGCACCCTCGAGTCCCTCTAGTTCGAAAACAGGTCAAACTCCACCTCCACCTCCGCCGCCCCCCCCGGCGTTTTCGAGTAGTTCTAGTGCAAAAAATAACAAACCTTCACCAGAAGGCGATATGGCTATAAACCTACGTTCAAAAGGTGGTGCTGGCAAAAAAGCTCTCTTTGGAGTTTTGGGTATAGGGGTTGTAGTTGGAATAGTTTTAATGGTAACCCAAGTAGTCTTACCTAGACTTCAGAGTGATGATAGTACTCCAAGCACTCCAAAAGGTCAGACGGGAATAGGAGAGTCAAAAACTGAAGTGACATTGACGTACTGGGGTTTGTGGGAGCCTAGTAACGTTATGGAGGAAATATTTAACAGTTATCAACAAGACAACCCTCATATAAAAATAAATTATGTTCAGCAGTCGATAAAAGACTATCGTGAAAGGTTGCAATCAACTCTGGCTTCAGGACAAGGGCCAGATATTTTTAGGTACCATAACACTTGGCTCCCTATGTTAAAAAACGAGCTTCAGCCGGATACATCAAATAGCATCAATCTTTCACAGTATTTTCCGGTTGTAAAAAAAGATGTTAGCTTAGGGGGAGAAACATTCGGTGTACCTATAGGCTTTGATTCTTTGGCTCTTTTCTATAATCGCAACATGCTTTTAAAGGCTGGAGAATCTGCACCGACTACCTGGGATGAATTACTAAGTACTGCTAAGAAATTAACAGTCTATGATGATCAGAATAGAATTCAGATTGCTGGTGCAGCTTTAGGGACAACCAACAACATCGATCACTTTTCTGATATTTTAGGATTAATGCTTCTCCAAAATGGGGCTGATCCTGGAAACCCTTCTGATAAGATGGCTGAAGATACACTAAGATTCTACACTCTATTTACTACTAGAGAAAAGGTTTGGGATGAAACTTTACCCCCTTCAACCTATGCCTTTGCCACAGAAAAAGTAGCCATGATTTTTGCTCCTTCCTGGAGAATTTTTGAGATAAAAGAAATGAACCCTACTCTTGAATTTGCAACTACGTCAGTCCCGCAACTTCCGGGAGAAAAAATAGCGTGGGCCACATACTGGGTCGAAGGAGTATCAAGACGATCAAAAAATGCCACAGAAGCTTGGAAGCTTCTAGGTTATATGTCTCAGGATGAGAATCTAACAAAACTGTATACGACTCAATCGAACTCGCGTTTGTTTGGGGAACTGTATCCCAAACAAAGCCTAGCTTTGTCTGTGAAGGACGATCCTTTAATTGGGGCTTTTGTATCTCAGGGAGAGTATGCGAAGAGTTGGTTTTTGGCTTCACGTACATTTGACAATGGTCTGAACGATCAAACCATTAAGTACTATGAAGACGCGGTTAATTCTATCCTTAATGGTTCTCAACCAGGACAGATATTGACCACATTAACTAAAGGAGTAAAACAAGTATTGACAAAGTATAGTGTGAGCACTTCTCCTTCTTCTGGAATTGCTAATTAGAAAATTATCTCTCCTTGATTGCGTCTTTTAATATTTCTTTTACAATAAAATCATGACCATTACTGAAAGGGCTGTAGTTGCCACATTACTGTACGCTGATCTCTTCAACTTTCCTTTACTGCTTCCTGAAGTACACAGAAAACTCCAAACCTCTTCCAATACTACCTTAAGTCAGGTATTAAAAGCACTCAATAACTTAGTTAAGGCAAAAATAATTTTTCAAAAGGGTGGATATTATTTTCTTCCGGGAAGATCAGAAACAGTTGTTTTAAGAAAAAAGCGTATGGAAATCTATAAAAAGAAATTTCAGAAACTTAAAAATCTTCTTGTTTTTCTTACGTCCTGCCCTTGGGTGGTAGGTATTTTCCTGACTGGTTCTCTAGCTGCAGCAAATAGTTCGGACGAAGACGATATTGATCTACTGATCATAACAAGTAGAAACCGTTTGTGGCTAGCTAGGCTTTGGCTTATTCTTCAGACTGAGTTTATGGGATTGCGCATTCATAAAACCACTACTTGTCAAAAAGACAAGCTCTGTCTCAATGTATTTTTGGAAGAAGATGCTCTAAGATTACCTAAAAGTAAGAGGAATCTCTATACAGCTCATGAAATTCTTCATGCGCAAGCTGTTTTTGCTAGAAATAATTGTGAAAAGCGCTTCAAGGAAAAAAACAAATGGGTACTAAATTTTCTTCCTCAGGCGTTTAACTCAAAAGATATGGAAAAAAGGAGTATGCTTCGAATACAAAAACAGGAAATTACCACCATTGATGTGGTTTCTAAAGTTAGTCTACCAAGAGTTTTGTCTTCTATTTTTACTTTTTTTGGAGATATTTGCAACATAGCTAGTTACTACCTCCAGTTCTGGTATAAAAGACGGAAACTTAGCTCCCAGGACATCTTACGTAATCAAGCCTTTTTGCATGAAAGTAACCTCTCTGAGAAAGTATTAAACGTTTTTTCCGCTAGAAAAAAAAGCTTTAGATTGATATAATAAGTAGACTTCAAATAGTATAATTCGTTATTGAGTAACACCTATATGGAAAAAATTAAGAATACTAAAATCGCTTTCCTTATTGCCCCGCATGATTTCCGTGATGAAGAGTACTTTCAGCCCAAAGTTATCCTCCAATCAAGGGGTATTGAAGTAGATACTGTAGCTAAAGGCAATCCTGAAGAGGTTACAGGTAGTCAAGGAGGGAAAGCCCATACAGATGCTGCGTTTGAAGATGTAAAACCTGAGAATTACGATGGTATAGTGATTGTAGGTGGTCCAGGTGTAAAAGACTACTTTGATGATAAACAAGTTCATCAGACTGTTCGGGAATTCATGAATAAAAACAAGGTTATCGGAGCGATTTGTAGTGGCCCTAGAGTCCTAGCAAATGCTGGGATCTTAAACAGTACAAAGGTAACAAGTTTTATAAAAGACCGTGAAGCAATTGAAGAAAGAGGAATTGTATGGGTATCCCAACCAGTTGTTGTTGATGGGTTAGTAGTTACCGCCCAAGGTCCGGATGAAGCAATTGAATTTGGAGAGAAGATTGTTTCAATTCTGGGTTAGCCCTTCCCTTTAGTTACCAATCTATTTTTGAAAATGTCAAAAATTGTTGTTTTTAGTGATCTTCATAAGGTTGTAGACACAATTCGCTACAAAAATAAATCAATAGTTTTAGTAACTGGGGTCTTTGATCTTCTTCATAAAGCTCATATCGAATTTCTTAGGAGAGCAAAGGCGCAAGGGGATTTCTTGTTTGTCGGAGTTGAATCTGATGAAAGAGTTAAACAGCTTAAAGGCCCTGATAGACCTTGCGAACCTTTGCCAATTAGATTGGCGAAACTAGCAAAACGTGAAGAAACAGACTATGTTTTTGCTCTGCCGGTGCGTTTTAATAACCCTAGTGAGCATGAGAAATTAATGGCTATGATAGCTCCGAATGTTCTGGCTGTTTCTTCGCATACACCTTTTAAGAGTAGTAAGAAGAGATTAGTTGAAAAATTTGGCGGCAAGATGGAAGTGGTAATGGAGCAAGATACATCTGTATCAACAACAAAACTTCTCGGTCAAGGAGAAAAAAGACGAACTCTTTGTAAGTAGAACAAGCTATTCCACTTGACAACCATTTTCAACTTTGTAAAATAGCACTCGATAGGTAAGAGTGATAGCATGAATTAGCGCTAGGTGAGCCTGGTTAAGAAAGATTGAGAAAGCATTCTCAATTCGCACTTGTTAGTTATTAATAGTTACATTAAAGGAGGAATATTATGGCAATGCCAAAGCTTCAGCCTACACAGGGATATTTATTACTAGAACCCTTAGAGGTTACCCAGAAAACTACCTCAGGTATTTATCTTCCTGAAACTCATGAAGAAAAACCCCAGCAGGCTAAGGTCTTAGCAGTTGGTGCTGATGAACCCAAAAGAAAAGCTCCAGCGAAAGTTGGAGACACAGTTATCTACAAGAAATGGGGTGGAGATGAAGTTAAACTCAGTATTACTGGAAAAGAAATGATTTTTGTGAAATTTGAAGATGTACTGGCAATTGTCCAGTAGTAAACTTTAAAAACCTGTAATTAAAGCCTTAAAAATTCTCAGTTACTGTTAACTGATAGTAGTATCAGAAACAAGTAACTAGAAAAAATCTATGCCTAAACAAATAATTTACGGATCAGAAGCCAGACAAAAACTAGCCAGGGGAATTTCCCAGATGGCTGATGCCGTTACAACCACTATGGGCCCTAAGGGTCGCAATGTGGCCATTGATAAAAAGTGGGGTGCTCCCAATGTTATTCACGATGGCGTGAGTGTTGCCAAAGAAATTGAGCTCAAAGATGCTTTTGAGAATATGGGTGCTCAAATGGTTAAGGAAGCAGCTTCAAAAACGAACGATGTTTCAGGAGATGGAACCACGACTGCTACCCTTCTTTCAGCCTCAATGATTTCTGAAGGACTTAAAGCAGTTGCTGCTGGTGTTGATCCCATGTCTATGCAGAAAGAGATTACCGATGCAGTTGAGAAGGTAGTAGCTGAAGTTAGGAAGATGGCTAAACCTATTAAAACCTCGGAAGAAATTGCTCAGGTAGCTACAATCTCGGCAGCTGATGCCAGTATCGGCAAGATGATCGCTGAGGCTATGGATAAGGTTGGACATGATGGAGTTATTACTGTAGAAGAGGGAAAGAGCTTAGAAATGGAAGTTAACTACACCGAGGGTATGGAGTTTGATAAAGGCTATGCCTCACCATATTTTGTAACCAACACGGACAAGATGGAAGCAGAGATTGAAACTCCCTATATCCTGATTACTGATAAAAAGATTTCTTCTATTCAGGATATTTTGCCTTTCCTTGAAAACGTTGTAAAAGCCAGTAAAAATCTGGTTATCATTGCTGATGATATTGAAGGCGAAGCCTTGGCGACATTAGTGGTCAACAAGCTTCGGGGATCTTTCAATGTTTTGGCAGTTAAAGCTCCAGGGTTTGGGGATCGCAGAAAGGCAATGCTCGAGGATATTGCTATTCTTACCGGCGGTACCGTGATTTCTGAAGAAACTGGTAGAAAACTTGACTCTGTAACTTTAGAAGATTGCGGTCAGGCTGACAAAGTCTGGGCCGACAAAGATAACTGCCGAATTATCGGTGGTAAAGGTGATAAAACTGCCATTAATGCTCGGATTACCGCTATAAGGCGCGAAATTGAGGAATCTGACTCTGACTTTGATAAGGAGAAACTCCAGGAAAGGCTAGCTAAACTTTCAGGAGGTGTTGCTGTAATCAGTGTCGGAGCTGCAACTGAGATAGAACTTAACGAGCGCAAAGAAAGAGTGAAAGATGCAGTCGAAGCTACGAAAGCTGCTGTTGAAGAAGGTGTGGTTGTTGGTGGCGGTGTCGCTCTTCTTCGAGCCAGAAAAGTTCTGGTAAGCGGTAAGAGTGAAAAGGGTGCTAATAAAGCTCAAGAGTCAGTTACCTGGAGAGACTTTGAGAGCGCTGGTGCCGGTGTTGTATATAATGCTCTGGCTAAGCCTGTTATGAAAATTGTCTCTAACGCCAAAGCTAATGCTGAGTGGGTGGTTGGAGAAATTGAAAAGAACGAAAACACCAACTTCGGCTTTAACGTTAGCACTATGGAGTTTGGAGATCTGGTAAAGATGGGTGTGCTGGATCCTGCTAAGGTAGTCCGCACCGCTCTCCAGAATGCCGGCTCTGTAGCAGGCATTGTCTTAACAACTGAAGTACTAGTTACTGATGAGCCTGAAGAAGAGAAACCATCTTCGGCCAATATGGGTGGAGGCATGCCAGGTATGGGCGGCATGGGAATGTAGTTTAAAGTTACGTATGCTAAAAGCCCCGGTTTTCCGGGGCTTTTTATTTCAATATAAAGTAAAGTTAGTAACAGTAACTTACTGGGACTGAACTGCGGCAGAAACCGTGGCTACTTGCGAGGAAGGAGTAGCGATGTTTTGGTAGGCAAAAGGCTCTTCAAAGCCCTCAGCCACCTCTTTGAAGGAAATTTGAGCAGTGGTGGTAGCTATCGGGACATCTTCTAGACCCTTGCCCATTTGAGCACTTGCCAATACTACATTAGTGTTGATAGGAGCTGGGATTGTGTAGGTGACTTTTGCATAATCTTTATTAAAAACAGTTAAAGGATTGATTGTTCTGTCTGACTGGTATACTTCCAGGTGTAAGTGAGGACCTGTGCTCCAGCCGGTAGAGCCAACGTATCCCAAAACTGTATCTTTTCCCACTTCCTGATTTAAACTTACTGCCACTTTTTTCATATGAGCATAGCGCGATAGCATACTGTCTCCATGATCAACCATTACGTTAATACCATACCCAAAGCGACTGTACTCAATTTGTACTACTCTTCCTGGAGCAATAGGGCTGATAACCGCGTTTTCGTTTCCGGCGATATCAATCCCTGGATGATACCAGCTATATCCTTGAGAAACATACCCTGCAACCGGAACTCCAAATGAAGACTCAGTAGTAATAATGGTCTCAGTTTTTAGATGAGAATCTTCTACTCCTGAGGTCTCCAGTGACACATTAGGAACTTGGACAACTGAGAAAACTACTAAAAGACTGGCTAGATTAATACCAATAACTTGTTTTGCCTTTTTAAACTCAAGGATTTTGCGGAAAATCCTTGAGAGTATATTACCCTTTCTGATTTTCCTCTTACCCATAACCAAGTTACACCCCAGATACGGAAGGCTTAGAAGTAGAGCTGTGAGTTGGATAGTTATGAAACGTAACAGCTGGTATAAGAACTGAGCTACTTTTTTAGTAACCACATTTATATCAGATTGTTTCTGCATGATTACAGCCAAAAAGCTGCAGAAAGTTTTGTCATAAGGTATCGCTTTTTGCGAGAAGAAGAGGCAAGTATCTGCAACTTCTTCTGTCGGTAGGGACCGACGTTGCCTTATAAACAAAATTCCTTCCAATTGTGGAAGGAATTGCAATATTATAGGTGAAAAAAGAGAAAAAGTCAAGTATAGCGGCGAAAAATAGCAAACGTGATGTTTTTGTGAGGCCTGATCGAGAATCGAACTCGAGTACGCGGTTTTGCAGACCGCTGCGTAACCACTCCGCCATCAGGCCAACAACTATCATATTTTACCATGAAGATTTGAGTTTTAGGCGCCTTTTTGTTACTCTTTACGTATGAAAAACTTAACCAAACGCCTGATATTTTTTTCCCTGTTTGGTTTGTTGTTAAGCGGTTGTACACTCCCATTTCTTGGCAGCAAGAAAAAGGCTGCCTTAAATGTTACTGCCAGTCCCAAAGCTAGTGTTTTTCTCGATGGAGAACACATTGGTAGTACCCCATATTTTAGTGACACCTTAAAGCCTGGTGAATATACGGTCAGATTAGTTCCTGAAAGCAGTTCCGGTATGCCTTGGGAAGCGAGGGTAAAGCTGACTGCGGGAATCCTAACAGTAGTATCCCGGGACTTGGGAGATACGCTGAATAAATCAAGCGGTCATGTGCTTTCCCTTGAACCGGCGCTCTCACAAGATGAAATCAGCTTATTAGTCGTTACGGTGCCAGAAGGTTGTATTGTGAGTGTTGATGGTGAACCTCGTGGCTTTGCCCCGAAAGCTATTGATAACGTTTCTGAGGGAGATCATACTTTGTCGGTGTCTTCTCCAGGGTATATTGAAAAAAGCCTGAAGGCCCAACTTATTAAAGGGTATAAATTGACAGCCAGTATCCAGCTAGCCAAAGCAAATGAAACATTGCCCAGCCAGCAAACAGAGATTCAAAAAGAAGATGAGAAACCTGAAGAAGAAACTCAAGAAGAAGAAAGTGATACTCAGGCTCTTGATGCCAATCTTGAAGAAAATTCTTCGGAATCTGAAGGGCCGAGAGTAGGTGCAGACCTCAAACCTCCATACGTGACTGTTCTTGATACCCCCACAGGTTGGCTAAACGTAAGAGAAAAACCCTCTACTGCCTCTGAGATTCTTATAAAAGCTAATCCTGGAGATGCCTTTGCTTACCTGGAGATGAATGATGCCGGTTGGTATAAGATTAAATTGGATGAAAAACAAGAGGGATGGGTATCCTCAAAATACGTTAAGCTTACCAAAGAATCTTCAGTTAATACCGTAGAGGATGAAGACGAGTAAGGTTCCCCATAAAAATACTGCTCCAAGCAAAGGTTTATCTGATAAGAGTACTTCCTCAGGTGACTCTCCCTTATCCTGGTCATAGATGAGTTGAAGATAGCGCATTACTCCATAGATAACTAAAGGCACCGTAAGCATTAAAAGCTTCTGGTTTACAAAGGCTCTGGGCAAGTCTGACATAAGACTTAAAACAGGTCCGGTTTTAATAAAAGCCGGATGTTGAAAACTGAATAACGCGTATGTCAACCACGTGGTAGTAGCAAACATGGCTGTGTAAATGGTTAAAAGGCTTTCTGGATAATGAGTCAGTACTTGGCGGTAATTTTGGTGCTCTTTGGCTTTAAGTAAAGTTCTTTCTGAACGGCGTTTGCCAACAGCCAGAAAGAGGGAAAAAGAGACTATGCACAGCAAAAGCCAGACATTAATGTGAGCGTCAATAACTACAGCTCCAGCATAAACTCTTAAGATAAATCCGCTGGCAATAGCCATAACATCAAGGATGGTTATGTGCTTAAGCCAGAGAGAATAAGCAAAGTGAAGTAAGATATAGATGAAACTTAACATGAAAAAGAAAAATGATAAACCATATGCAAACCAGAGAGCAGTGGCAGTAAATACAACAACTGCAAACAACGCGATAGGAATAGGGAGCCTACCGGCTGCAATTGGGCGGTTTTTTTTAAGGGGATGCATTCGGTCGTTGGGAGCGTCAATAACGTCGTTTAAGATATAAACTGCCGAAGTAATAAAACTGAAAATGAAAAAAGCTTCTACTACTGTCCAGAATTTTTCCGGAATGAACAACCAACCAGTAAATACTAAGCCTGTAAACAAGCTTATGTTTTTGAGCCACTGTCTGGGTCTGGAGGAGATGATAATTTCCCGAATTGTTTGATCCATAGCCATAAAGCCCCCAAAGCAACAGTAAGTAAAACGATTGTATATAATTTTTGCTGACTATTCAATTTAAGAGCAATAACTCCTAAGACAGTGGTTATTCCCCAGTAAAAAAAGGCAATTCTTCTTTTGCTCCAACCAAGGCGTAGCAGTGAATGATGTAGGTGCCGAGTGTCTCCCCAAAGTGGAGATTGTCCGGAAAAAATACGCCTAAATATTACAAACACAGCATCAATCAGTGGTACTCCTAGGACAATAGTAAGAGTGCCCACTTTTGTTGTTGAAAGAATGGCCAAAACTGCCAAAAAGTAACCTGCTAGAGAGCCACCTCCATAGCCGGGCATAATTTTTTGAGGAAAAAAATTCCAAGGAAGAAATCCAAAATAGGCTCCGGCAACAATTAAAGCTAGAATTTCTGTTGCCCACTGAGTGATATCAGCTGAGAATCTTTGAGAGAGTATGGCAATAATAAGGGCTGCAACTCCGACCATTCCCGGTAGTTGACCATCCAGCCCTTTTGACCAGTTGACAAAGTTCATAATCCCTACAATCCAAAAAATCGCAAACATATCTGCCAGAATCCAGATAGTTCGAATTTTCCCGAACAAATAGAGAGGTATTTGGGGTTCATTCAGATAAATAAGAGAACTGGAAAATGGGTTAGATAAAAAAGGGATGCCAATACCGGCTGCTACAACCATACTTGCAGCAACAAGACCAATGCCTAATCTTAGCTTGGGGGTAAGATCGTAAACGTCATCTAAAATACCTGTGATCAGTAAGACTAAGGCTCCGGCCAGGATACCCACTAGGTGTTTATCAACAGGAAGAAATAGTAGAGCTGCCAGGAAAATACCGGCAAAAACAGGAATACCACCGCCTCGAGGAAGGGGGGTGGAATGAATATGTTTAGGGTGTTTTTTAGCAGAGGGATCGTCCAGCCATTTTTTCTTTCGATATAACCAGATAGTTAAAGGAGTAACTCCAAGACTTACAACAAAACTTACTAAGAAAGGTAAGATAGTCTCAAAAGACATAGTAGCTAAGCAAGCAACAAAATGAGCCTTATTAATGTGATGCAACCAATAAGACTAACAACTGTTTGGGTAGTCAGAAATATAAACGCCAACAGTTTCTCTTTAGTAACCGCCATACTTGCCAGCCGAGCATTAACTATAAAAAGGAAGCTGGCTATGCCTGGTACAATAGCAAGATGCTGCTTTGTAACCAGCTGTTCTTCTCCCCAAGGCTTACTAAAAAACAGGGGTACCTGAGGCGGAAGAAACATATAAAAGACTGCAAGCAGCAGCCAACTTACGAGTAGGATAAAAAAAGATATTCTAACAAAAATAACTGCTTTAGAATTTTTTAAAAGAGAATCAAACTCCTGTTTAGTGGTTTGGAAAGAAGAATTTTTCTCTATAAACTGAAGTTGTTTCATAAAACAGTTGCCTAAATTGTTTATAATAACCTGTACTACGATTGTATCAGACTATGAAACTCAAAAAAGTATTTCTTCATCTGGGGTTATTAGGAATTTTTGTAATTATTTCCCTAACAATTTCTATTAATAAATCTATCTGGCGGGATGAAGCTTTTTCAATTCTCATCTCTCGAAAATCTCCTTTTGAGATTATACAAAGTAGCGCTGCTGATGTTAGCCCGCCACTGTTTTACTTTCTCCTTAACTTTTGGCAAAAGATTGGCGGAACAAAAACACTTGTGCTTAGAGGATTACCTCTACTGTTTTCTTTAGCTACTCTTACCCTTCTCTATGCCATTAAGCCATTTATTTTTAGAGTAATCGAAAAAGTAAGTAAGTCAAAAATAGGAAAAATTGAAGATTTTACGTACCTGGCAGTAATCACACTCAACGCCGGACTTATATATTTTTCTGCTGAACTTAGATCATACTCCCTTCTAATGTTTTTGGTCTTGGGTTCCTTATCTCTTTTGTATCTTAACTGGTTAAATACACGAAAACTGTGGTGGGTACTATTAACTTTAGTTAATATAGCGATTCTATACACCCATAATCTTGGTTTAATTTGGTTGGGGAGTCAGGCTATAGCAGTCATAGCATTAGGTATTCTGTTACGCAGTTTCAAAAATCTACCAAAGATGATGCTATCTTTGGGAATATCTCTTCTAGCGTTTTCCCCCTGGTTTTCAATCTTGTTTTCTCAAGTAAGTTTATTTAAAGGTTCTGGGTGGATAGAGTTTGGCAAAGTTAGGTCACTTGAAGAGTACTGGGGTATGTATGCAGTTAACGAAGGAGTAATCAAAAATATCTTATTGTATGAATGGTTTTTCAGAATTTCCCGCTTACTAACGTTTTTAGGGGGATTAGCTATAGTAGAGCGCTACAAAAAGTTAAAATTGGGGTTGTTAACTTTTGTAGGTGTTGCTGTGGGCATCTATTTTGCCTCAATGTATGTAACCCCAATCCTGTACTCAAGATATCTCTCTTTTTTAATTCCTCTGACAGTGCTTGGGGCATTTTTAGGGCTAATGACCCTTAAACAGTTCTCAATAAAAGGTTTTTATATTATTTTAGCTACCTACTTAATTCTAAATTCCTTAATCATAAAAGAATACATCCTAAGGCCGTCAAAAACTAATTATGCTTTCATAAAGGAGTTGGCCCAGGGACCAATTTATACTGATGAAGTTCTTGATGTAACTCCGTGTGTTTATTATAGTTCCCAGTGTTACTTTGTTGGTGAAATTTCTGAAACTCCACGTCATATTGGTCCGGCCCAACTGGTAACTTTACCCCACATAAGTTCATGGGAGAAAGTAAAACACGATAATATTTTCGTACTGGGAAGAGATGGTTTATCTGAAAAAGGTCAGGAAGCGCTTTTAAAGTTGGCTTATAAAAAGGTTGAGTCTGTAAGCTTAGGGGATGGAGTAGTACTAGCTAAGTACCAAAAGTAAAATTTAAATTTTTTCTGTAGTTCGATACTCAATGTACTTACCCAGCATTAAACGGGTATGGGCATCTAGTCCTGGTAGGGCTGAGAAAAAGAATCCAACCACAGGCAGGAGCAGGAACTCAAATGGCAAAATACATTTTTTCCAAAAAGAAACTTTATGCTTATCAGGGCGCTGCTGCCAGTCAATGAAGATGGTAATAAGCAAAGAAATAAGAGCAACAGTCAGAATGGCTGATGAAGTTTGAGGCAGCCGTTTACCGATTACAGTTCGGGCAAAGGTTTCATTAAGAAGAGGTGGGAGAGTAGCGCCGACAGTAATGGCAAACCAGTTAACCGGCCATAAGAAATGATCTTCAAGCACCTTAGATACTCTGATGGTTTTATCCCAGAAAGGTACTTTTTTAGCTTTAAGCCACTGCATAATAATCCAGGGATCATCTGAAGTCCCCCAGGCCCAGCGCTTTACCTGTTCATACTGGTTTACCATGGTTTTGGTAAAAGTTTTTGATTGGGCGGCATCGGCAAACACCGGCAGGAAAATCGGTTCTACAGAGATTTTCCCTTCATTCTTAAAGTAAGTCTTGAAGAAAATGCGGTAGTCCTCGGGAATGACATCTGTATCCCAGTAACCGACCTGGTCGATAAGCTTAAGGGAGGTTGAGTAGGTGGAAAAGTTGATGAGCCGGTCTTTACGGTTTAGGAAGGCAATTTGGGCGATACTGGAAATAGTTGAGAATACTCTAATTGGAGCGGGGATATCCCAAATATTGTTGTAGTAAAGAATTGCCGGTTGCCAGAAGCGGTGGTATCTCTGGGGTTCATCTAAGAACTTAAAGGTTAGAGCGGCAAAGTACTGTTCGTGAAAGCGGGCATCCACATCTTCGCTGGTTATGGTAAAGTACTTAATGTTTTGCTTTTTTTTGTCAACGATTTCCCTTTTAGCAATTTTGGCGGCCCAAGCCATGTTTGATGATTTTCCGACTACTTCGTTTGGAAGGTGAGGATGATAGGTCGTAAGAAAGCTGCCAAAGAATTGTTTAAACTTTTTCTCTAAGGTTTCAGCTTTTTTTCTAGCTTCCTCTCCTTCCCTTTCTTCAAAAGCCAGAACAATATGGAGGTTTTTTGTGGGGAAAGTCTGATTTTTGAGGGCTGTCAAGGTTCTTTCAAGGATGTGTAGTGGCTCAGTGTACGTAGGGAGGATTACAATGTGCTGTACTTTTTGCCAATCTCCAAAATCCTGAACATCCTGCATCCAGTCATAGCGTTGGTAGGCTTTAATCCTGAAGTACGAAAGTATTGCTAAAAAGCCAATACTTAAAGATCGGTAAAGCCAATAAACGTCAAAAGCAATGATGTAGTACGCTACAGCCACTGGAATAACCAATGATCCCCAGACTGGAAACAGAATGAGAGACCAAGAAAAAACTCCTGGGACAATTTCCAGGATTCGCCGCAAATTACATTTAGAGGATTTGTTTTGGTTTTCCATCTTTTGCATTGTACGTTACTTGTGTAAGAGTTTTATAAATTTTAAGTAACACTGAGATTTGGGAAAAGCGTCTGGGCATTTTGTGTTGTAATCTTAGCGACTTCTTCAATATCAGTTTCTTTAAGCTCAGCTAGTTTTTGTGCAGTATACACGAGATTCTCAGGTTTGTTTGGCCAGGGTTGAGTGTCTTTTATTGGTTTAGGTGTTAAGTAAGGGGCGTCTGTTTCAAGAACTATTCTTTCCAAGGGAATAGTTTTAACTACTTCCTGAAGGCCTGTGTCCAGTGTCAGTAGTCCGCTTATACCAAAATAAAACCCGAGTTTATACACTTCTTTAACCAGTTTTTTACTTCCTGAAAAACAGTGAAAAACTCCTGTATAGCTTCCTTTTGCAAGGAGTGAGAGAAGCTCTGTTCTGGCTTTGCGGTTGTGAATAAGTAGCGGCAAGTTATATTTTTGAGATAGGGTCAATTGCAGCTTAAAGAGATCGATCTGCTGTTCTCTGAGTTTGGGAGTAATTTGACAAAAATCCAACCCACACTCACCGATTCCGATAATATCCTCGTGGTAATCACTCACTATTGTCTCAATTTCTTCAAATGCCTCTAAAGGATTAATATGTACCAACTCATCAGTAGGGTGGATACCAACAGCTGCATAGGATTGAGGTGAGCTGCTGGTGAGAGCCAGGACTTTTCTGGCTGAATCAGGGTTTATGGAAGGAACGACAAACCGCTTTACACCTGCTTTTAAAGCCCCATCAATAGTTTCTTCCAGGTTTTCAAGTAAATCAAAGTGGCAATGAGTGTCAACAAAATGCATAGCTATTGTTGTAGTTATTTTATTCTGGGAAAGAATGGTTTTGCCGGTGTTTTAACCGCACCAGAAAACACCTGTAAGATTTTTTCACTGGTTTCCGGCAAGAAGGGTCTAAGATTATACGCAACTTCTCTAATTTTTTGACCAAGCGAAGTTAAAATCTCTATAGCTTCGTCTCCAGTTAATTCCCAGGGTTTCCTCGAATCAACCAAGCGATCAGCCTCAGTAATCTTGTTCCAGATAGCTTCAAGAGCCAAATGAAACTCAAACTTTGTAAGTGTTTGACTAATTCTTATATCAATTGGGAACTCTTTCTCTTCAATTATTACACTATTCTTCTCACATAAACGGGCTACTCGCTGAATTAAGTTGCCTAAACCGTTTGCCAGATCAGAGTTATAGAGCTCTTCAAATCTTGAAAAAGAGAAATCTCCGTCTTTAAATGGATTGATCTCTTTAAGGAGATAGTAACGTACCGGATCAGTACCATATTTTTTTACAACCTCAAACGGATCAATAACATTTCCCAAGCTTTTACTAATTTTTTCTCCATTAACTGTGACGTATCCATGAATAAACTCCTCTGTGGGTAGAGGAAGTTTAGCAGAAAGCAGCATAGCGGGCCAGTAAATAGCATGGAAGCGGGAAATCCCCTTGCCAATAACATGAATCTTGCTTCCATTTTCCCAGTATTTTTTATACAGTTTTTGGTCTGTACCAAAGTTTAAAGCAGTAATGTAGTTTAAGAGGGCATCAAACCAGACATAGATAATCTGTGAGGGATCTCCAGGTACAGGAATTCCCCAGTTTTTAACTCGCTGGGCGCTTCTGGATACAGAAAAGTCTTCTAAGCCTCTTCTAATAAAGCTTAGCACCTCATTTTTTCTTTCTTCAGGAAAGATTTTAATCGTATCATTTTCGATAAGTTCCTCAATTTGTTTTTGGTATTTACTTAAATTGAAAAAGTAATTTTCTTCTTCAATAAGAACAGGTTTTTTGTGGTGTTCAGGGCATAAACCATCTACCAGGTCTTTTTCAGTTACAAACGCTTCGCAGCCGGCACAGTACCAACCCTTATACTTTTTCTTGTAAATATCGCTACGGCATAGCTCCCAAAAACGCTGTGCCCCAAGTTTATGCCTCTTTTCAGTAGTGCGGAGAAAATCATCAAAGGAGATATTTAATGAAGGCTTAAACTTATAAAATGCTTGGCTGTACTTATCTACTAGAGCTTGAGGATAAATCCCTTCTTTTTCAGCTGAAGCAACATTCTTCTGAGCATTCTCGTCTGTGCCGGAAAGGAAAAAGACATCCTGACCGCTAAGACGATAAAAGCGGGCAAGAGTATCAGCCTGCACAAACTCAAGAGCATGTCCGATGTGTGGACTGGCATTAACGTATGGAATTGATGTAGAAATAAAGATATTTTTTGCCATAACTATGTATTGTATCAGACCAGAATGGGTAATTTACAGTCCGTAAGAAGTACAATCTAAAACTATAAAGTAGTAAGTCTATTTTCGTTTTGAAGAGAAAATTTGAGTAATCTTCTCAGCCCATTTGTTTGCCCATTCTTCTGCTTTGATATACTGAAGTGCAAGTGTAAAACCAGGAGAGTTTTCCTGTATGGCGCTTTGAACACTAGCAACAGTAGCTGAAGACACTTTCACTTCTTTTCTTATTTCTTCGTATGATTTGTTTTGAGAAAGGTAGAGCATGATGGCTAAACGCTTAGAAAGTGCCATGAATTCGGTTTCGCTTAAAAAATCTTCGAGAAAGGTTAAGGCTTTTTCTTTGCTGGAAATATCTGCAATGACCTGAGCCAGCATGTTTTTTATCTGTTTTTCTAGACGAGGATTAAGCTGTCTTTTTGATATCTGCATTAAGATTTAGACTGGGCAGAAGCATCACTTTGTTTAATTGAAGTATTCTTTTTTAGCTTACCATTCTCATCTTTAACTGTAAAGAAATAAATTAAAGTCACTGTAAGACCTACAATAAGTACAGGATTAAACCAATCACGGATTCCGAACAAACGCAGGACTAAAACAGTAACTATGGCCATCGGAACAAGCAAAAAAACTGCGGCTTCTGCGAAGAAAAAAGCAAGAGTAGTAGAAATACTTATGAGGATAAGGACAAAAAAGGGTGAATAGTAAATATCTTTCCAAGTGGAGGGGGTGACAAAAAAGAGAGTGTAAAAAAAGAGGCTCCAGGAAATAACAGCCAGGCAAAGAGAAAAATGTTTTCGTGTAAATAAGTGACGGCGGGTAGCGCGTGAAACCATATTCTTATTGTACACGAAGCAGTAGAAAAGTAGTGGTAGAATGAAGGGGAGTAATGATTATGTTGTGATATTTTATGGCAGTAATGGAATTAGTACTTATCATTGGTTCTATCTTTATTTTGTTCCTGGGACTACTGTTTATCCTGCTACAAAAACTTGGTGAGATAAAAAATGCTGCTGGACATGACCAAACCCTCGTTCAGTGGCTCAGCACTATGCAGCAGTCACTTGAGAAAACAAACACCAATCTTACTGCGGCACTTAGTCAAAATAATAAGAATGTTAATGATACTCTTACCCGGTCTACGGAGATTATTAACCGCCGCTTGGATAGTGCTGTAGGGATTGTTTCTGAGGCCTCAAAAGAAATTGCTCGGATGAATGAGTTGGGTAAATCTATAAAAGATTTGCAATTTATCCTTCAAGCTCCTAAGTTAAGGGGTAATCTGGGAGAAGAAGTTCTGGCTGATATGCTGGGGCAGGTTTTTCCTAAGGGTAGTTTTTTCCTTCAGCATAGTTTTAAATGCGGAGTGAGGGTTGATGCGGCAATTAAAACCACAGCTGGAGTTCTGTGTATTGATGCTAAGTTTCCGGTTGAAAACTACCAAAAAAAAATAAAAGCAGAGACCGAAACTGAGAGACTTCAGTTCGAGAAACAATTTGTAAACGATGTGAAAAAACACATAAAAGACATAAGCCAGAAGTATATTTTGCTGGATGAAGGAACTGTAGATTTTGCTTTTATGTACCTTCCTTCAGAAGCTGTTTTTTTTGAGATAGCTAATCAACCTGAACTCCTCGCATATGCACGCCAAAACCGGATATATCCTGTTTCGCCCAACACCCTTTATGCTCACCTGCAAACCGTACTTCTTTCATTTGAAGGGCAACGAATTGAGAAGAGGGCAAAGCAAGTTATGAGTCTTTTGAAATCGCTTCAAAAAGAGTATGACAAACTGGACGAGAATCTCCAGGTTTTAGGAAAACATCTTATGAATGCTTCAAATCAATACAACAATGCTTCCCAACAGTCTACAGTTTTAGGTCAGAAACTATCACAAACAGAACTACTGGAAAGCGGCGATTAACAAACTGGTTGTTGTGGTATTATTTGAAAACCCGCTTCTTTACTACTGTTAGCAGGCACTATGGATACCGTACTGAATGACTCTCAAGATAAAGCCGTCAAATACACTAAAGGACCTCTGCTTATCGTTGCCGGAGCCGGCACAGGTAAAACTACTGTAATCACTAAAAGAATTGAGTTTCTGGTTAGCCAAAAGAATGTTAAGCCCCACGAAATGGTGGCTTTAACGTTTACAGAAAAAGCGGCAGAAGAGATGGTTGAGAGGTTGGATGCAATTATGCCCTATGGGTACGAAGAGCCTTGGATATACACCTTTCATGGTTTTTGTGATCGGGTTTTGAGGGAGGATGGTTTTGAAATTGGTCTTTCTCCTGACTACAGTGTTCTCTCCGCGGCAAAGCAGTGGATTTTGCTTAAGAAAAACATTTTCCAACTAGGGCTAAAGTACTACTCTCCCCTTAGTAACCCAAATAAGTTTATTAGCGCCTTGCTGAAGTTTTTTTCAAGGCTGCAAGATGAGGATGTGAGCCAGAAAGAAATCAATAACTTTTTAAAGCAAGGAAAAGAGGCAAAAGACGAAGCTGAAAAAGAATACTACGAAAAGTATAAAGAGATATTCAAAGCGTATGAAAACTATAAAAAACTAAAACTCAAGGAAAATCTTCTAGATTTTGGTGATCTTATTTCCTGGACCCTGACCCTTTTCAGAGAACGACCTTCAGTTTTGGCTGGCTATCGGAAGCAGTTTAAGTATATTCTGGTTGATGAATTTCAGGATACCAACTTTGCCCAGCTGCAGCTTATCAAGCTTCTTGCTCCTCCGGGTAAAAAAGCCAATCTGACAGTAGTGGGAGATGATGACCAGGCAATTTATGCGTTTCGAGGTTCTTCAGTTCACAATATTCTTGATTTTAAAAAACATTATCCTGAAGCCAAAGAAATTGTATTAACCACAAACTACAGGAGTGGGCAACACATTCTTAATGCTGCGTACACCTCAGTAAAGCAGAATGACCCCAACAGGCTGGAAGCCTTACTTAAGATTGATAAAAAACTGATAGCGGCTAGGGGTAATAAGCTCCCCAAGCCTGAGATTATCGAGGTGGCCTCTCTTGAAAAAGAAACGGATTTTATTGTTGAAAAAATCCTGGAACTAGTAGGAAAAGACTACACGTTTAAAGATGTGGCTATATTAGCTAGAGCCAATTCCTATCTCGATCCATTCGTTTCAGCTCTAAGGCGGGCAGGTCTGCCTTACCAACTCATTGGTAACCGTGGTCTTTTTGATCAAGATGAAGTTAGAGACTTACTCTTTTTCCTAAGAGTAGCAGCCAATACCGGAGATGAAACTTCCATGTTTTATTTTTTGCACACTAATGTTTTAGCTATTAAATCGGAAGAAATTTTAGAAATTTTAACTTACAGTCGACAGCATACTCTTCCTCTGTGGGAAGTTATTAAAGAAAGAGCTGAAACTGATCCTCGTTTTAAAGCATTCGTGGAATATGTAGCTACTGCCCAAGAAAATGATACTAAAGTTTCAGTTATTGAAATACTGAGACATTTTGTTCAGGAGAGCGGTTACCTTGCTCAGCTAAGTCAGGATGACAACTTTGAAAACCAATTGAAAATTAAAAATGTGAATCTGTTTTTCAACAAACTCAAAGAGTTTGATACTGAATTTCCTAAAGCCAGTCTTGCCGAATGTATCGAATATTTTGATCTCCTAATTGAAGCTGGCGAGAATCCCGCTCAGGCCGAGATTGAGGACGTTGATACGATTAACTTGCTTACTATTCATGCAGCCAAAGGACTTGAATGGCCAGTTGTATTTTTAGTTAACATGGTAGCTGACCGCTTTCCCAGTCGTAACCGGAGTGATACCATCAAACTTCCTGAATTTTTCATCAAGCAAAGCTTGCCTTCAGGCAATGTTCACATTCAAGAAGAAAGACGCCTTTTCTATGTTAGTGTTACCAGAGCTCGGGATTATCTTTTTGCTGTGTATGGAAAAGACTATGGTGGAGCCAGACCTAAACGACCTTCGTGCTTCTTAAAAGAATTAGGAGTTAAAACGACCGTTTGGGAGTCAAAAGGGGGTCAATTATCTTGGTTAACACAGCTTCGTGGAGTGGCAGCTTCTAAGCCAAAAAGAGTGATTGATGGTAAACTTGAATTAGGGAATATTTCCTATTCTCAAGTAAGCGCGTACAAAAATTGTCCATTGCGCTACAAGTACGAATATGTGCTAAAAGTTCCTACTCGAGC
>JBMNOG010000034.1:0-6893 GCA_050942955.1 Patescibacteria group bacterium
AGTCCACGGAGTTAGAACCAAGTGGCTGAATAACCAGTCAATCAATATCAGGATTGCTTACCAGCTATTTGTTGAAAGCGGGTATCAGTGGACACATTGGCGTGCAAGTAACCACTGCCATAAGTTAATTAAGTAAATTACTAAATTTTAGGAGAACGTATGAAACTTATCGAACAAATTAAAAAGTATTTTAGCCAACCAAGCAGAGCAGATTTACTGGAGAAAATTGAGGATTTAGAAAAAAGAGTTTTTAGAGAAAGGGAAGAAAATAATAATTGCTGGCAATCCTCCCCCTACTATGTTTCATTCACACAATGGGAGCCTAAAACTTTAGAAGAAGAAATAGAAGATACGCAAGAAAAACTGGATGCTTTAGCTAAACACCTCAAAGTTGTTTTTACTACAAAACCGTCTAGCGATGAGGAAGTTGTTGCTACGAAATTAAAGCAAAAGAAACCTAAGAAGTAACCTATAACAAAAAGTAAAAAGGATATATGAACAAAGATATGTTACTCGCAATTTTATACGCACTTATTGGCTTTATTCTTGGCATGGGGTACGGGGTGAATGTGTTATGTGTCTGCAAGGGGGGACTATGATCGTACCCACTGAAAGAGCAATTCTACTTTTAGATGAAGCAGCCAGGCACATTAACAACACTGAAATAGGCAACACCAGGAGGGACCGGATTATTAACACGATTGACCTCTGGCACAACGAGGGAATTGAACTTACACAAGAGGAGGAGAAATGAAAGCCAACCATTATTCTACCTGGATTGTGTGTGAAGACTGTGGAGAGGAGTTTTGGGGTAAGTCTGCCAAGCTCTGTTTAGCATGCAAGCAGAAGCGTACCGACAAAAGGAGGAAACGTGTACGGAGCTGACGTTCTTATTATTAAATACCAGCTAGAGCTTACGCAGGAGATTATCAAAACAGGATTACTCCTCTTTCTCCTGGCAATAGCAATCGTAGTTTTTATTAAGGAGGTAAGTGATTTATGACACTAGCATATCTTAACCGTAAAGCAGAAGAATTTATTAAGAAGTACCGCACCCTGAGTATCCAGCAGGCTACGGCTATCTGGGATTTTATAAAGTTTTTAGAAGGTGATGAGAAAACCAAGTAACAAAACCCTCAAGCTCAAAGCAGACAAACTTTTTTCCCAACTGGCACGAAGCCGAGAAGAGTGTGAGTGGTGCGGAGCTAAGAACGATACCCTCCAATGTGCTCATATCTTTAGTCGAAAGTACCTTAATACCCGTTGGGCTTCCTTGAACGCCTTATGCTTATGTGCAAAGTGCCACTTCAAAGCCCACTAGGAACCGGTAGAGTTTACTGAGTTTGTCAAAGCATACTTAGGCGAGGAAACGTATGCGGAGCTGCGAAGACTCAGGCATAAGATTTATAAACCAAACTACCCTCAGTTAATTGAGGAGTTACAAACTAAGCTGGCAACAGCAAAGGAGGTCTATGAGTAAAAAACTCTTTCTCTTATTATTAATCCCCTTTTTACTGGCTGGTTGTTCTGCTGATGCTGATGTTGCCTCCCGCAATATATCCAAAGACGCAGATAACTTTAAAGTCGCTAGGCGGATAGTTTTCTACAACGGAATAAACGGAGAATACATCTTAACGATTGAAGGATACTGCTCTCTTGGTAATTACGATCAAGACGGAGAGCTAAGTGTTACCTGTAAAACAGGGGAAGGAAGCTATAAAAAGCACTTTCTAGGATTATCAGATAACGTCACCTATTTTGCCGAACAGATAGAAGCTAGAGCAGTCAGCGAGGATATGTACAAAGTTATCTTTAAGCCTTTATCAATTATTCCTGATATAGAGGTTAGATAGTTATATGGAGTTATTTAATTATATGGAGGTCTTATGAAAATCAATGACAGAGTGCGAGTTATAGATGAATGTAGTCCTTATTACGGTTTAGTCGGAAAGATAGTAGACCTAGACTATACGGTTTTATTTAACGACGGGAAAAGAAATTTTTTCGCTGCAAGCGACCTTAAACCCGTTTCCCCTTCATTCGAAACTCTCTTAGTAGGGGATGTGATAGAGGTAGACGGAGAAAAAGCCAAAGTGCTAGAAGTAGGGGTAAACAGCTTTTTACGGTCTCGTATTGGAAAGTTTAATATAGCTAATTATTGGGACACCTTTGAACAAGCCAAAAAGTACGGCTGGAAAGTAGTCGGACAGGAAGAAGACAGCTTAGTAGAGAAGGTGGCAGAGAAGCTGGAAGAATTTGGATGTACTACAAAAACAATTGAAGAAGTAGCTGAGGAGATTATCAAGCTAGTGAAGGAGGGGAAATGAACCAACTCCTCGCTGGCAGGAGTGTCATACGTTATTTATTTACATTTATATAGGAGGAGAGTATGAAGAAAGTAATTGATTCAGAAAAGTTACCAATTAAGCTATGGTTAGACGACATAGAAGACGGAGCCTTAGAACAGGCTAAGAACCTAGCTAACCTCCCTTTTGCATTTAAGCACATAGCTATTATGCCAGACTCACATCAAGGGTATGGTATGCCGATTGGTGGGGTGGTAGCAACTAAAGATGTAATAATTCCCAATGCAGTCGGTGTGGATATTGGCTGTGGAATGTGTGCGGTTAAGACTTCTCTAACTGAAATTGATACTGAAACCCTTAAAAAGATAATGGGAGAGATTAGAAAAGTAATACCACTAGGGTTTAATAAGCATAAAGAACCACAAGATAGAAACTTAATGCCTTTAAAAGAAACAGAAGAAGCTATGAAATTGTTTATAGTTAATTCTGAATTTGAAAATGCTACTAAACAGATTGGCACTCTTGGAGGAGGAAACCATTTTATTGAAATCCAAAAAGGTTCAGACGGACACATTTGGATTATGGTTCATTCTGGTTCAAGAAATTTAGGCTATAAAGTCGCTAACCACTATAACAAACTAGCCCAAGAGTTAAATATGAAATGGTATTCAAATGTGCCACCATTTAAGGGCGAAGATGGATTAGCGTTTCTACCAGTAGATAGTGAGGAGGGGCAAAGCTACATTCAGGAAATGAATTACTGTGTAGAGTTTGCACTGGCTAATAGAAAGCTAATAATGGAGAGAATTAAAGAAGGATTTACTGGTGTTTTTGGAACAGAGATATGGTATGAGGATTTTATTAACATTGCTCACAACTACGCTTCTTTAGAAAACCACTTCGGGCAGAATGTGTGGGTACATAGAAAAGGAGCAACTTTAGCCAGACAAGGCACTATTGGTATTATCCCTGGCTCTATGGGAAGTGCTAGTTACATTGTCAAAGGAAAAGGCAATCAAGAGAGTTTTATGTCTTGTTCTCACGGTGCTGGAAGGAAAATGGGAAGAAAGCAAGCCATTAGAACGCTTAACCTAGAAGAAGAACAGAAGAAAATGGAAGGCATTTTAGGTAAACCTAGAGGACAACAAGACTTAGAGGAAGCACCAGGAGCATATAAAGACATTAGTGTTGTTATGGAAAACCAGAAAGACTTAGTAGATATTTTAGTAGAGCTAAAACCATTAGCCGTTATTAAAAATTAAAGAAGCCAACCCTATAATTACATTTATATAGGAGGAGTATGAAAAAAGATGATAATAGATTGCAAATTAATAGAGATAATATAACTATGGCCTGGGACGATATGCTTGATTATATTGACGAACTGCACGATGAGATAGATAGACTTGAAGAAGAAAACGATAGGTTACAAGAAGAATTAGATAGTAAGTAAGGAGCCAACCCTATGACTAACACATTTGAAAAAGAAATAGCAGGAGCAGTAGCACGAGGCTGGTGCCACCCTAAAAACAGTAACAAAGAAATGGATAGCGACTTAGCTATGGCAATAGTCAAAGAGGTTTTACCCATCGTATCTAAAACCGTCTTAGAGAGCTTTGAGGAAGAACAGAAAAACATAAAGCACGCTAAGTTTTGTTCGGTATATACAGGAGCTAGTGCCTACTGTGATTGTGGAGCTAGTAAAACCTTAGACACCATTAAAACTAACCTACAAGAGAAAGGGGTGGTATGACCTACATTACAAACTTTATTTGGTTGCTTTTTGCACATTATTTTGGAGATATTGCCTTTCAGAGTTCGTGGCAAGCTGATAATAAAGGAAAGTATTGGTATGTAATGTTAAGCCACTGTATGATTTGGGCTGGCAGTATTTCTATAGCCTTACAATTTCTTGGGATATTTAGTATTAGCAAGGCACTAGGATTGTTTTTAGGTCACTACATTATGGATAGTTGGAAAGCAAGACAACCTAAAACACCTGAAAATTGGTGGATGATTTACCCAGACCAAGCGTTTCACATTTTCCAGTTATTTATTGTTTTTACTGCATAATATGAAGACTAAAAGACCCAACCCTATGAAAAACACATTTGAGAGAGAGGTAGAGGAAGCTATAAAGCATATGAGAATAAAGAGTTATTAAAGTAGCCCCCACCAAAGGGGAGAGAGTGAGGAGAATATGAAAAGTGTTCCATTAACATTAAGAGAAGCGAATGAGTACGTTAGGCAATTCCATAGACACAATGCACCAGTGAGAGGTTGCCGATTTGCAATAGGGGCTGAATTAGCTGGAAAGTTAGTAGGTGTGGCTATAGCTGGTAGACCAGTGGCACGATTACTTGATAATGGTAAAACATTAGAAATATTGAGGGTCTGTACTGATGGAACAAGGAACGCTAATAGTTTTTTATACGGTAAAGTACGGCAAATTGCACAGATAATGGGGTATGAGAAGGTAATTACTTACACTCTACAAACTGAAAGCGGCTCATCGCTAAAGGCAGTGGGAGCAAAGATAGACGCATTAACCAGCCCTGTTACATGGAACAGACCAAATAGGAAAAGAATAGAACAAGCTATATACCAGCAAAATAAAATTAGATGGTTAATATAACTAAACTCTGCGTTGAAAGCAGCACAGGAGGTATATGAATCAGAATGACGAAGTTAATCATAAACCATACGTAAAAGAATACTACTGCCAATACGGAGAGGAAGCAGTAAAAACAGCACAAAACCTCAACCTTACAAAGGTATTGTACGACTTAAAAGCTAAAGGCAAATGTCCCAAGATTACGGTTACAGTTGAAAAAGGAGAAGTAGTAAGGGCATACCTAAGCATATCAGGAATGAGGTATTACTTTCACGAAACAATGCAAGATGGAAAGAAAATAAAAGTAGAAAAAAAGAAAGGATTAGTTGATAAGGATGTGTTTTTTTACGAACTCCCATTTGATGGATGGGAAATGAGTTTAATGGAGGAATAATATGTCAAATGTCTTAATTAAATGGGTTGACTCAAATATGGCACACGAACAAACAGATATACAACCTAAACCAGCAATTATTACATCTGTTGGTCATCTAGTATCAGAGCACGAAGATTATATAGTTATTTGTAGAGATGATATGGGTGATGATGGCTGGAGAAGCCAGATAGCTATCCCTAATGTTTGTATTATTAAAAAAGTATTATTAAAAGAACAAAACCTACAAGAGAAAGGGGTGATATGAAAGTAGATAAGATTATTAAATTTATAGATTTATTTGCAGGGGTTGGGGGGTTTCATTATGGAATTGAAAAAAGATGAAAAAAGCACGATTAAAGAAAACAGGATGAAACTAATATTAAATGACTGCCTAGAGCTAATGAAAGACATACCAGAGCAAGGGGGCATCAAACTAAACACCATCTACAACGAGGACTGCCTAGAAACGATGAAGCGTATGCCTGATAACTTCATTGACTTAACCGTTACTTCACCGCCATATAATTGCGGTAAGAAATATTCAGGGGTGTCTGATAATTTACCTTTTGACCAGTATTGGAATATGGTCGAAGATTGGTTGCAAGAACTTTACCGAGCAACAAAGTCAGGTGGTAGGCTTGCAGTTAATCTGCCTTGGTGGATGGGCAAAAAACCACGAAAAGATGTTGTGTATAAATTCAAAACCATAGCGATGCATAAAGGTTGGCTTTTTTTAGATAAAATAATTTGGATAAAAGGAGACAGCAACAACGTGCATACAAGCGGTGGTTATGGTGGTAACGGCTCAGGATGGGGGACTTACATGTCTCCATCAGGCCCAGCAATAAGATGTGCATCAGAGCCAATTTTGATATTTGCCAAAGAAAGTAGGGGACGTAAGGTAATATCAGGAAAAGGTAACGGAGATTGTGTAAAAGGAGATATGACAAAGGACGAGTGGATGGCATGGACGTTGGACGTTTGGTTTTTAAGAGGCGAAAGTAATAAAGCCCACCCTGCTGTATTTCCTGAAGAAATTGCATACAGGCTTATAAAACTTTACAGCTACCAAAACGACTTGGTCTATGACCCTTTTATAGGAAGTGGAACAACAGCAAAAATGGCATTAACTACACACCGCAACTTCATAGGCTCGGAAATCTCAAAAGAATACTGTGACATAGCAGAAAATAGATTAAAGCAAGAGCCTGAGTATGTAGAGATTGCTAAAGCAAGGATTGACTCAGCATGACAGAAAAAGCGGTTACTACCAACGTAGTTACAGAAATAGGAAAGAAGACCTATGACCTACATTACTAAGAAGCTGGAAGAATACGACAAAAAATTTAAGCATAGCCAGTTTATTCGGCATGGCGAAATAAAAACCTTCCTTAAACAAGCCCTAGAGGAGCAGGAGAGGGAGATAAAGCAAAACATTGGCTTTTTAAGACAGTGGCTAAACGAAAGAATAGAAGCGGCAGTAATTTTACACAATGAACCAAGTACACAAAGAAAGTTGATAACCAACGAAGATATAGAAATGTGGCTATTTGACTTTTGTCCAGATAAAAAGCCTAAAAACCTTCTTGAGGCAAAG
>JBMNOG010000012.1:0-30960 GCA_050942955.1 Patescibacteria group bacterium
TATACCAAACCATGGGCCGTTATTGAGATCTCTGAAATAAACTGAGATGTGGCTTGCTGCTCCTTGCTTTTTCTGGGCTTCTATGTAATTTCTGATCTTTTCTTCAAGCTCCCTTAAACCTAAAACTGTTTTATTATTCAAAGACTCGCACCCAATTAGCGGATTGGTAAGGATACCGTTTTTTGAGTGGATTTCCTTAACCTCACCCAGAACTGCAGACCCTCTGTTAAGAAATTGGAAGAAACAAAAGCATACAATAAAACCAAGAAAAAAGCCTATAGTAAAAGTAGTTCTAGATTTCCAAGAACCGCTTTCAGACGCTTCTGTATTATTAGATAGCTGTTCCATATGTAGGATAGTTTATCTTTTTTTGGGAATTTTTTGCTGCATCTCCCACAGCTGTTCATAAACCATGAACCGATTCCAGGCTTGAACAAAAGATTCAATAAATCCTTCAGTCCCTTCTGTAAATCCTCTTTCTTTTATATACTTTCTTATGAAAGCTTCAAGACTCACTTTTCCTAACCGCCACCATGAGATTTTGGGATGGTCTGCTTCGAAAAGAAGTTGAGCTTCCATCACAGTCCATGACATACTTTTTCTAAGCCCAGACATAAGATCTCTATGAGTGTAGTGCAATAATGGATTATCAAATGTACCAGTTTCCCCCTCAACAAGTGGAGACTCATGTATAATCCCCTGCCATTTTTTTAAGGCATTCTTCTTAAATAGACGAGTTACATAATCAGGAGATGCACCACAGGCTTTAAATTCTTTTCCCCACCAAAAATTTTTTCTTGGCATACGGAATGCTTTATACTCTTCTTGGTCTAGTGCTTTTTCAATTTCCGCTTTGAGTTCGGGGGTAACTCTTTCGTCGGGATCGATGTAAAAGATCCAGGGACTTGAGGCTTTTGTTATGCCTACATTCCTCCATTCATCAAAATACTCCCCTTCAAAAGTTACTACTTTTGCTCCGAATTTTTCTGCTATCTCACGGGTACTATCTTGGGACTTTTTATCAATAACAATAATTTCATCTGCCCAACTTACAGACTTTAAGCAGTCCGGCAGCATGAGCTCTTCGTTATGAGTTAAGATAATAGCGGTAAGATTCATAATACATTATTTGTCCCAGCTTCCTCGTCCCATCCTTCTTAAATAAAAATCAACTATTCCTTTCCTACTCCAGTTGCTGGATCTACCCAATTGTAGCAGTGACTGCTTTACTAAGGCTAGTTTAGTTCTTAATGGTGCATAGGTAAATCCAAACCATAAACGGTTTCGCTGCATAAAATAGTCCTGGACTTCTGAACCAACACCGGAACTGCCGGCATTTTTGTGCCAAATATAAGCATTAGGAACATAACGTAGTTTCCACCCAGCATGTTTGGCGCGTATAGAAAAATCGTTATCTTCCCAATACAGAAACAACTTCTCATTTAGGAGGCCCAAATCTTTAAAAAGTTTGCGTCTGACAAGAACGCAACATCCTGAGATAAAATCGGTGTCTACTACTGTATCAAATTGTCCTCTATCAACCTCATCTACTCCTCTATGTGAGGCATACATATTACTCCAATCGATTATACCTCCAGCATACCAAATCACCTTTCCTAACTCTGTTTGCTTGTAGCGTTTTTTATGAAATTCGTATCCTCTGGCAAAATAGATTTTAGGAGAAACACAACCCACTTTTGGATGCTTTTTTAGATACGCATATAAGTTACTTAGAAAATCGTCAGAAACAACAGTGTCGTTATTAAGCAGTAGTACGTAATCCGCACCCCAATCAAGAGCTTTTTTAACACCAATATTATTGCCGCCTGCAAAACCAAGATTCCTCTCCTTCCTTATAACAGTAGTTTTAGGAAATTCTTTTCTGAGAATATCCGCCTCAAGGGAGTTGCTGCTATAGTCAATAACAAAAAGTTGTTCCGTAAAACTGTTTTTCTTTATTTTGCTAAGTGACTGCAAGCAGTTCCGGGTGTCAGTTAACCCATTATAATTAAGGATAATAATTCCAATTTTGTCTTGCATTGCTATGTTTTCTCTTAAAATTAACAGCGCTGCAAAAAACGCTGTCTGGAATATCACAACATCTATATAGTAGCATTCCCTAGCGTAAAATTACTATCTCTAGTAGAATTGAACTGTGTCAAAAACTAATACTCTAGGTCACCGGGCAATCCGGTCAGTAATCACACTCACTTCCCGAACTTTCCTACTAAATGCTTTAAATTTTGCAGGTGCTTTTGCTCTCACGATTTTTTTGTCTCCAGAACACTTTGGGATATTTATTATTACTTCAACAGTTGTAGACATTTTAGCTTATTTTTCTGATATTGGCCTAGCTGGGGCGCTCGTTCAGAAAAAAGGTGGTCTTGACGACCGGGAAGTAAACGCCACATTTACCATTCAAATGGCCCTGGTTACCACAGGCATTTTGGTAGCTAGTCTTTTTACGAAACCAATAC
Organism: Patescibacteria group bacterium; assembly: GCA_050942955.1. Taxonomy (GTDB): domain Bacteria; phylum Patescibacteriota; class Microgenomatia; order UBA1400; family UBA1449; genus JBMNOG01. The sequence goes on from JBMNOG010000012.1 coordinate 2,478, forward strand.
AAAACTTTTATGGCCTTGACCAAACAGGTATCTGGCTCTTTTATTCTCTACTAATCGCCTTCTTTTTTTCTTCTCTAAAAACTATCCCTTCAGTACTTTCTGAAAGGAGACTTACGTTTGAAAAGGTAGTCATCCCTCAGATTGTAGAAACTGTAGTGTTTAATCTCTTACTTATCTTTTTTGCCTGGAGAGGGTATGGGTTAGTCAGCTTCATCATTGCCGTACTAGCTCGAGCTCTTAGCGGAACACTTACTATATACATACTAGTCCCATGGAAACCTCGCTTAAACTTCTCCTTTGCAGCAGTGCGCGGACTTCTCGGATTTGGTGTACCGTATCAACTCAACAGCTTTGTCGCTGTTTTTAAAGATAGGGTTTCACTCTTAATCCTGGGAAGAATCATTGGACTTGAAGGTATGGGAATCCTAGGCTGGGCAGAAAAATGGGCTAATTTGCCGCTGCGCTATTTTTTGGATACCACGGCCAAGGTAGCTTTTCCTCTGTTTTCAAGACTTCAAACAGATTTAACTAAAGCAAAATCAGCTCTTGAAAGGTCAGTATACTTCATCAGCACCTTAGTTTTTCCCACTCTTGTCGGAGCATATTTGCTTATGCCCAGGATAATTGAGGTTATTCCCAAATACTCTAAGTGGGAGCCTGGTCTTACTACTTTCAATCTTTTTCTTGTCTCTGCTGCTATTGCCTCAATCTCAACCTTCTTCACTAATTTTCTGAACGCTATTGGCAAGGTTAAACAAGTGTTGGGCTTAATGATCCTCTGGACAATATTGACACTGTCTTTATATCCTTTGATGGCCTCTGCATTGGGTTATGAAGGTGTGGCTATAGCTTCAATCATAATCGGGTTAACCTCATTCATCCCATACATACTTGTACGCAAAGTTGTTTCCTTTAGCCTTCTGCGCCAAATAACACCAGCCCTTACTTCATCTGTTGCGATGTTTATTATTGTTACGCTGGTAAATCCTCTATTCTCTGAAGGAATAATTGGAATTGTACAAACAGTGTTTGCTGGTATATTTACTTATACAAGTTTACTTTACTTACTTGACGGATTACATCTAAAAAGCCAAGTAACAAAATTCTTATCTTATGCAAAAGCAAAAGCCTAAATTATCCGTCTGTATTCTGGTTCTTAATGGAGAAAAAACAATAAAAAATACTTTAGAGTCTGTAAAAAATATATCAGAAGAGATTATTGTTGGCATTGACAGCCTTACAACTGATAAAACTAAAGAGATTGCCCAAAGATACACTAACAATATTTTTGAGGTAAAGCATAATAGTAGCTTTGATTTAAATAAGGGAAAAGTTGTTGAAAAAGCCGGTAATGAGTGGGTTCTTGTTCTGGATGCAGATGAATCTATCACCCCATCACTTGAAAAAGAAATTTCAGATACAATCCAAAATCCGGATTATGGTGTATATAAAATTGCCAGAAAAAACATTATTTTTAACAAATGGATAAAACATTGCGGATGGTACCCAGACTACCAGATTAGACTTTTTAAAAAGGGACTCGCAACATTTTCAGCTACCAAGCTTCACCAACATCCGGAAGTAAAAACTGAGACCGGAATACTGAAATCAGTGATTATTCACGAAAATTATCAAACAATTTCTCAATTTATCCAACGTATTGATCACTACACAGAGGTTGAGGCTAACACTTCCAAGAACAAGATACGTGCGCTTGATTTTGTTAAAAAGCCAAGTGATGAGTTTATTAAGCGATTTATTAGTTTGGAGGGTTACAAAGATGGCCTTCATGGCTTACTACTGTCATTGCTTCAAGCTTTTTACCAACTTGTAATACTTGCTAAGATATGGGAAAAAGATGATTTTTCAGAAAAGGAAACCAACTTAAACAGTATTGAGACTGAGTTTGAGAATGCCGCCCATGATTTTAAGTGGTGGAAAAGTGAGCTGAAAATCAGAGAAAGCAAAAATTCAGCCGAAAAACTCAAGCTGAAGTTACTGAGAAAAGCGAATCTTCTTTAACTGTAAGAATAAAAACAGTACTAGGATACCTCCTAGAGAAACTAAGTTAGAGGTTTGATTTATTCCTTTTTCTGACCAGTAAAGCTCCAGGGTACTTTTCCCTTTCTGAATAGGACAACGGTATAAGTAATCTATCTCGCTGCACTTTGTTTCTTGCCCATTAATCTTGATTTTCCAGTTAGGAAAAACAAACTTGTTAATCTTGATGGCCGAATCATAGTTAGCATTCATCTCAGCTGTTAGAAGGTCAGTCTTATTTCTGTTAATAGTTACTTCTATTCCGTCTTCAGGGTTAACAGGACCAGAAGCTGGGGTTATTTTCCCCACACTAACTCCTTTAGGGAGGTAGTCCGGAATAATACTGCTGACCCTTGTTTGAAGACTGTGAGTGCTCACATCATACACCTCATCAAAGTTACTCAGCTTTTCCGGACGGAAGAATCTGGTGTTTAATACCATTACCATAACAATAAGAGCCATAATCACACCCTTTGCTTTAGTGATCTTAGATACGTATGCAGCCAGAGCTGATGCAAAGACTGTTGCCACCCCTAAAAACCGCCAAGGAAACTGTATATATCCAAGAATGGGAAACATATCCCAAAGAAACCTTGATTTTGTAAATGTCAAAAAGAGTGACAAAGTTAACAAAAGCAAAAGTGCCAAAAAGAGAACTGCACTTTTGCTAAAAGTTCTTTTTTTAAATTCTTTTACAACTGTCATAATTCCGACAACAGCTATTAATGACAACACGTCATTTCCAAAGTAGAAAGACATATCATCGTGCAGATCCGGCTGAGAAGCGCCATACCCCCAATTAGGAACAAACAGTTGACTAAACGCAACAAAATGATTTTTATAATTAAAATACCCTTGAGTTATAGCAGCCACTCTCGTTACATCCTTTGTGACAAAAGCCGGTAAGAGGAAAAAGGCGGCAATTGCAATTGCATGAAGTAAAGACAAAGAGACTATAAGAAGATTTTTTAGTTTTTTTTCAATAAATGCATACATGAGACCAAAAATAATAAAAAAGGGCAAGAATGTCAGAATAGATATGTTGTGTGAAAGCAGGAAAACACTAAACCCTAGTGTTAACCATACATAGTTTTTTTTACTCGGAATTCGAATATTCTTTACAAGCAAATAAAGGAGCCAAGGGGCTAACGAGATAGCCAACATTTCTGATAGTGCTCCTCTAACATAAACATTAACAGCATGATAAGCAGAAAATGAAAACACCGTTGCCGATACCAACCCTCCCCACTTATTACTCAACTCCTTACCCAAAAAATAAGCACCAGTAAATGCAAGCACAGAAATACTGATAAAAGTAAGTTTAAGACTGGAAAGAAGAGAAAAATTAAGAATGTAAAATACCTCAGCCATAAAATAGGCAAATGGCGAGTAGTACTGGAACAAGGGCATTCCATATCCAAAGCCAAGATTCTTTGACCAGCGGGGAGGAAACTGTCCGTCTTTTAGGGTTTCATGGAGTTCGATTAGTCGGGCAGGTAGTGTGGTGTCATGGACTAAAAACGCTTGGCTATTTAGAAAATAGTAGTTAGTTACAAAAACAGTAAGAAAGAAAACAATTGGAGCAATAACCTTAAACCTTAACATATTACGTATAAATCATTATTCTTTTCTATATAACTGAAGAGCAGCATAATTATCTTTCTTTGGATACGATTGTACCAACTTAAGATGGTAGTCTGCGAGACTATTGCTAGTTATCCGATTACTGTGTCCAATGTAGTAAACGCTAGAATCTGCATATTTTTCTAACGCCTTTATAAATAATTCATTGCCAATATATTGCACAGGAACTATCTCAATGTTGTTTTTGATGTTTTGAGGTAGGATTGAGTGATAAATATAAAGACTATCTGGAGTAGTCCCATGAAATCCTTCTGTCAGGACCACAATTTTCTTGTTTTTCGCCTCACTGCTTAAATAATTTATTACTTCTTTGATTCCGACACCTGAAGACCACTCTTTCAGATACTGATACTCATCTTTTTTGGGAAAACTAAACCTAGAATAATCTGTTAACAGTCTTGTTATTTGAAAAACAGGTACTATTAGTAGCATCACAATAACAGCTGTAAGGTGGCGTCTGTCTTTTATCTTCGAGATAACTAACGCCATACCGGTATACAGTAAAAAAATTGCCGGCAAGTAGTATCTTGGCGAAATTACTTTTCCAAAAAGAATAAAGGGGACTATAAAAACAGTTGCAGCCAAATAAAAGTTTTGGGCAGTTTTGTGTTTAGTTTTAAAGGCAAAAAATATTGATATTATTACTGCCAAAAGAAGAGGATATGAATCATACCGAACAACTGCATCTAGGAAGTTTTGAACATTAGCAGCAATGTGATTAGTTTCCCCATTTATTATTTCAGATAGAGAAAACGTAAAATCCTGGGAACGAGAAAACAGTTTTGGAAAAAACACACTAACTCTCAAAGTGAGCAGAATAAGTATGGAGATAAAAACCGAAATAGCTGCCTTGATATATGTCTTCAAATTTCTGTTAAAAATGACTGCAGACAAAAGAGGAAAGGGAATCAGAAATAGTGCAGGAGTTTTTATTAGGTATGCAAGGCCTAAGAAAAAACCGGTATACACAGCATGGTATTTGACTTTAGGTGTAATCCAAAAGAGCAAGGCCGTAGTTATAAACACCGCTAAAGGAGCATCCATTAAGCTTAATCTTCCATGGAAGTAAATAAATGGGGAAAAAGCTAACACAAACAAAACGAGCATCCCTTGTTTAAAACTGTAGTACTTTCTGAAAAAATATAAAATAAAAGAAAAAAACAGCAGCAGCAGGAAGACTGAAGAAAAGCGGCCGGAAAACAGAGGATTGTTCCCGAACACCTTGGACCACACACTAATCATCCATATAAAAAGTGGTGGTTTCCCATCATTTAGAGAAACAAATAGATTTTCTGTACCGTTTCTAATTCTTTCTGCCCACATAATGTATATTGCTTCATCGGTAAAGATCGGAAAGCAAGTGAGCTGTGCTAAATAAGCTACTAAGACAACCAAAACAATAGAAAAAGCTAAAATGTATTCTCTTGAAAATTGTAGTTTCTTCATCGTCTTAACAAAAAGTGCGTCTAACTTTTTTTGAAAATAAAGCCATAAGTGGCAGGAGTAGTATAACCCATCTTAGGTGGGGTACAGGAGAATCCCAGTTACCGTAGTAAACGAAAGGCACATACCGAAGTAAGCCTCCGACAGATAGTAAAACAGCTAAGACTACTCCCCATGATTTTTTGCTTAGCAGCAGCAGCGTTATTCCCCACTGCAGATACCAGGAGTGTACTTGATCAGGGCGGCTTAGTGGAACCAGTAAGAGTACCACACCTCCCCAAGTAAAAATGTCAAAGTTCTTAAATTTTTCTTTAATTATAAAAACTGGAAGCATAACTATTGTGGCATACTTCACCAGTATTGAAGAGATCCAGAATAAAAAGGCGGTGATATATTGTGTAGCCTTCTTGTAGCTGGAAAAATATCTGCAATATATAGCCAGGAGTAAGAATAACATCATAACACTGTCATTGTGCCCTACAATAAGTGTTTCGGTTAACAAAAGTGGGTTAAACAAAAAAAGCAGAGTGCGCTGCAAAGATTGCCCTGGAGTGTTTTTTAGGGAAATTTTGTAAACAACATAAGTTTGCAATACAAATAAAACACCAATCATGAATTTTACTGCCCAAAAACTAAGAGTAAAGTTCCGGATAAATGGAAAAGTCGCAAAAACTAACAATGCAGTCCATGTCTGACCATAAGGATTAGTTAAGTGGACATTATGCATAAAGCGCGTCCAAAGGTCACCTGAAAAATCAAGGGCAGTATGATAATACGGATTGGCATTATGAACCAAAATCATCCGGGGATAAAAGAGGTAATTAAAAATGTCATGGGAAAATGCAGGATAACTAACAACCCCAGAAATAAGTAATATGAAAACAGTAAAGGCAAGCTGTTTTTTTGAAGGATGTCTTTTGCCAACACATAACAATAGATAGCATGTAATGCTAGATACAGCTAAAACTATGAAAATCAAGGTGTTAAGAAGTCTCAGGTGATAGCCAAGATTGACCAAGTAAGCAATTAGGCTTCTTATAATAGGAAAATTATAAATTGTCAGATTGAGTTCTTTTTGTGTAAAAGAAAAGAGAGTCAGTGAAACCCAAGTAAATAGAAATATAACTAGAGCAATGGGAAAAAACCTCTTCTTCATACACTCATTATATAAATTCAAGCTTGTTAAAAAAAGCCAGAGAAACTAAGAATACTTGCCCATGAGGTCAAAAAGGCGGATTTTAATTACATCAAGCGCCATTAGTAGAGAGTCCTTAAGAGGGTCAACCCGATTTGATTCAACGTAGTGCCAGGCAATAGGAACTTCGGCAATTTTTAGTCCATTTTTTTTAGCCACAAATAGAACTTCAACATCAAAGGCTCCTGTAAAAGCAGCTGCGATTTCTCTTGGTCTATAAACTTGAAGCTTTGAGAAAACTTCTTTTGCAGCTTTTGCTTCAAAAGCCTTAAAGCCACACTGGGTATCTGATATCCCCCGTACTGTTAGAAGCTGGACCCCAAAGTTAAAGCCCCTCCCCATAAGATGTCGATGAAAAGGTTCTCTTTCTCTTTTACTGCCTGCTATTTCCCGGGAACCGATCACAACAGAGTAGCCTTGTTTAAGAAAAGGCAATAGTTTTTCCCACTCACTCAGGGGAGTAGCTTGGTCAAAGTCTGTAAATAAAATATACGTACCCCTGGCTTCATTGACTCCCTTTGTCACTGTACCGCTTTTACCCATGTGCTTATTAGCTATAAAACGAAAACCAGAGTGTTTTTTACAATAATCACCAATAAGTTCTTTTGAACCATCCGTACTCCCATCATCCACAACAAGCACTTCCCATGTCATTTTTTTGGCTTTTAAGTACTTATACACAGCATCCAAAGCACCGTTTTCAAAATTATCTTTTTCGTTGTATGCCGGGATTACTACAGAAAGAAAAGGTTTCATAAAACAATATTTATTTACTCTTTTGTATTTTATAGACCCAGGGACCTCCGGGAAAGTACCATTCTTTTACCACCTTTTCCTTCAAGTAGTTCATATCTCCCTCTCCTACCTCTTGTTTAATAGTAAGAACTGTTTTCCCAAAAAACTTCTCAAGTTCCCAGGTTTCTAATTCACTTATAGTTAATCCTTCCTTTTGACTAATTAGATAAAGTGTTTCTACATTCTCAAACTCTCTAACATCCTTAAGATTTACACCCTCAAGTTCCAGAAAATAACGGTAGTTCATTCCCCTATAATCTTTAGTCTCATCAAGCAAAACAAGGTTAAACTCTTCACCTTGGGAATCAGCTGCAATTACCTCGGAAACACGTTTTACGTCATCAACTTGCCAACCCAAAGGCTCATAATACCGATAATGCTGCAAGTTAAACACAATCAGCCCAAGGGTTATGCTGATTGAAATTACCCTAAAAAACATGATTTTTCTGTTCCAAAGCCAACTTAAAACTATTCCCAGCATTATGAACGGTATCGGATACATAAAGCCCAGATAGTGTTCCATTACTTGTCCGGAATAAAAACTGAGACTAACTAAACTAGACACTAGATAAATACCCAAAATCCTGAAACTTCTTTTACTTCGGTTTTTCCAAAACAAACCAGCAAAAGAGAGCATCAACCCCCAAGAAACTACATTTCTCAGAGTTTGATCAGTAGTTATGCCTAGAATTTCTCCAAGACCTTGGTGCATGCGATCCAGGAAATTTAGCACAGGCTGATACCAGACATTGGGAGAATAATGCCCTTTGGTGAAAAATTCAAGAAAACCTCTAGCATTAAGAAAATTATGCCGTAAATCAAACATGATCAAGGGTGATCCTACTGCAACAAAAGCAAGTAGTCCCCAAGCAAAATAGCGGATAATTTTTTTAGTGTCGTTTTTATTTTCAATAAACAAGAAAATGCTTATCACTCCTAAGAATGGAGCAAGTAGCAAAACCATATAGTGAAGTTGAAGAGCTATCGCCCACAAGAGCCATGTCCAAACAATGAACCGGTACTGTTTATTTTGATACACCTTATATACTGACCAAACTAATAAAAGTATTACCAAAGGCATAGGGCTTGGATTCCAGGATGCACGGGTTTGGGAAATAACAACTGTCCCAAAAGTGTAGAGTAAAGTTGTAAATAGAGCCTGCGTTTTTCCAAAAAGGTTATTAACCACGTAATACATAATGGGAATCGTAATAACCCCTACAAGCGCTACCCCTATAGCCGGACCAATAGGATCAAAATTAAAAACTGCCAGCCATGGAGCCATAAAGTAGTAGTAAAAAGGGCCAAGCTGAATTTTACCCACTGAGGTAGTCGGACCAACTAAAAAAGGGTCAAAGTGCACAAGAAAGTTACGAACAATAGAGGCATCTCTTCCTTGATCACCTAAAAACATAAGCGTACTTCGGAAGTTATAGAAACGCAAAAAAGCTCCTACAACTGTCAGTATGGCAACAGCATAGTTGGCTTTTAATACTTTTACAAAAGCCAACAGAATCTCAGTAATACCTGAGTTTAGTTTTTTCAGGAAACTGTCTTTTTCCATAACGATCATTATAACAAGCGCAAGCTTGTTTGATCTATTTTTTCCAGATTATTTTTGTGTAGATAAGGTAGTTAAGAAAGAGGCCTACACCTATAGCAACAACAAGGTACAGGAGTTCATAAGCATCACCAAACAGAGTTTTTCCAATGAACATACCAAGGTTTTGAATAAGCAATGAACCCAGTGAAGCGAGATTGAACTGCACAAATTTTGAAAAAATATCCCTTAAGTTCCTGATTTTCTTATCTTTAAAAGTCCAAAGGTTGTTTAAATTGAAGTTGGAGATTACAGCCAACTCAAAAGCAATAGTAACGGCAGCATATGCATTCAGCCCAAAAACGTTCCTAAATAGCTCAAAAGAGAGAGTGTTAACAATAAATCCAATTGTACCAACAACTGCAAACTTAATAACCTGCTGTAATTCTTGCATTCTAATTGTAAAGATGTAAAAAAGAGTATTTTTAATATATTCAACTCCAAGTTTTGACTTCCCTATCTGTCTGTCAACAAAAACTATTGGAACTTCTGCAATGTTTGAACCCTTTCTAACTGCTTTATGTAAAAACCCAATCTGCCAGGTATACCCAGAAAACTCCCTGCGCTTCATCTCTCCTCTTAATGACCTGAAAAGGTCTGAAGTCAGAGCTCTGTATCCTGTGGTCCAGTCACGGATTTTGAAGTACGTAATTACCGCTTGAATAGTAATGTTTCCCAGAATTGAAAGTAGTTTTCTATGAATTCCCCAATCCTTAGGAATAGAGCCTCCTTTTATGTATCTTGATCCCAACACTAAATCATATCCTTGATCCATTTTTTCTAGGAACTGGGGGATTACGTTAGGATCGTGGGAAAAATCAGCATCCATTTCAAACATGATGTCTGCTTTCAGTTCATCAGTTGCTTCAATCATCCCTTTAAGATATGCCCCTCCTAAACCAGATTTCTTTTTATTAAGAAGAAGATGGATATTCTTGTATTTTTTTTGCAGTTTTTTTACTTCATCAGCAGTACCGTCAGGAGATGAATCGTCCACTACTAAGACATGCATATCATGCTTTGATTTTATTTTGGGGAATACTTTTGTTTCTAAGTATGGAAGTAGTTTTTCAATGTTTTCCCGCTCGTTATAGGTAGGTATGATGATAACTACTTTTTTCATAAGTGCTGCTCATGCTCAATATCCGCTTCTACCATAAGGCGAACGAGCTCAGGAAAACTGGTTTTACTTTTCCAACCCAATACCTGCTGGGCCTTAGTTGGGTTTGCCACTAAAAGATCTACTTCTGCCGGGCGGACATGATCAGGATGCTCTGACTCAACATAGGGATTCCAGTCATCTATACCAATTACCTTAAAAGCTTCATTGAGAAATTCACGGACTGAGTGAGTTTCTCCTGTGCCGACAACATAGTCATCCGGCTTGTCTTGCTGAAGCATAAGCCACATGGCTTCTACATAGTCTTTGGCATACCCCCAATCTCTTTTGGCATCTAAGTTCCCCAGCTGGATCTTTTCCTGTTTACCCAGTTTAATTCGGGCTACAGCGTTGGCAATTTTGCGGGTCACAAACTCTAATCCCCTTCTCGGTGATTCATGATTAAAAAGAATGCCGCTACATGCAAACATATCATATGATTCCCGGTAGTTAACTGTAATCCAATGCCCGTAAACTTTTGCTACCCCGTAAGGACTGCGGGGATAAAACGGCGTGGATTCAGATTGGGGCGTTTCCCTGACTTTACCAAACATTTCTGAAGAAGAAGCTTGGTAAAACTTAGCATCCGGCTTGGTAATTTTTACAGCTTCAAGCATCCGGGTAACTCCAATACCGGTAAAATCACCGGTTAAAACCGGTTGATCCCAGGATGTTTTTACAAATGACTGAGCTGCCAAGTTGTAAACTTCATCAGGATTTGCTGCTTTAACTGCCTGAGTTAAGGAGTGTTGATCAAGGAGATCACCTGAGAGCATATGGATATCATCGATCACATTCTTGAGTCTACCGTAGTTTGAAGTGCTGGTTCTTCTGGTGATTCCATATACTTCATACCCTTTTTCTAGTAGGAATTCAGCCAGGTACGATCCATCCTGGCCAGTTATCCCTGTAATTAGTGCTCGTTTCATATTTGCTCCTGTAGTTAGTAATTTTAAATTAACAATTGCTATAGTTGTTTTAAATCACTTTCAACCATTCTTTCGATCATTTCTTTAAATCCAACTTTTCTTTTCCATCCTAAAACTTTTTCTGCTTTCTTAGGTTTCCCATAAAAACTTTTAGAGGGAGTAGGGCGGTAAAACTTCTCATCCATTGTAACAAAATCGCGGTAGTTTAAACCAACATATTCAAAAGCTACTTTACAAACTTCACGGACGCTGTGAAGCTCACCGGTTGCTAAAATGTAATCATCAGGCTTTTCCTGTTGAAGCATAAGCCACATCCCTTCCACGTAATCAGGCGCATAACCCCAGTCAGCCTTAGCCTCAAGATTACCCAAAGGCAACTGTTTTGTTTGTCCCATCTTAATCCTTGCTACTCCATTGGTAATTTTGCGGGTCACAAATTCTAATCCTCTTCTTTCTGATTCATGGTTGTATAAAATGCCAGAACATAGGTAGAGTGAAAAGTGTTTTCTGAACAACCTGATACTTAAGTGAGCTGCCAGCTTGGACACCCCATAAGGATCACTGGGATCGAAGGCAGTTTCTTCAGTCTGTGCCTCATCTCCCTCTTCTCCAAAAATTTTGGCAGAAGTAGCTTGAAAAAACCTGGTTTGAGACAATTCATCTCTAACAATTTCTAACAGGCGGATTACTCCAATAGCATTGACATCATAGGTTAGTGCCGGTCTCTTCCAGGAAGTCGGCACAAAAGAAATGCCTCCAAGGTTGTATATCTCCTGCGGCTTATGACTCCTGAGGATTCTTTCTAAAGAAGTTTTGTCAAGAAGATCTCCTTCTTCCAAAACCAGTTTTTCTTTGAAACCACAAAGATTCTGGTCTCCAATGTCGTGATCCCTACTTATCAAACCTACTACTTTATATCCCTTTTCCAGCAAAAACTCGGCTAGATACGATCCATCCTGCCCGGTTATACCTGTTATAAAAGCGCATGTGTTTGACATATTGCAATCCCTAGTCCGAAATTTACCTTCTTCCTACCCCAATGTATTGAAAACCAAGTTTTTTTACTTTTTTTGGTTCATAGATATTGCGGCCATCCACCAATACATTTCCTCTCATGCTTTTTTTTACTTTTGCTAAATCAAGTTCTTTAAACTCATTCCAGTCTGTAGCTACAAAGACAATATCTGCTTCCTGTGTGGCAATATAGGCATTATCTGCGTAAGTAATATTATCTTCAAAGACTTTTCTGGCTGTTTCGATAGCCACGGGGTCATAGGCAACAACACTCGCTCCTTCTTTCAGGAGTGATGTAATTAACGGGATTGATCGGGCATCACGCATATCATCAGTATCAGGTTTAAATGCTAATCCTAAAACTGCCACTTTTAAACCCTTAAAGCTGTTAATTAATTTTTTAGTCCGTCCCAAAATGTATGGAACCTGACTTTCGTTAATATCATCAACTTCTTTTAGTAGCTTAAAGTCATACCCTGACTGCAAAGCAATGTGATACAAACCTTTAATGTCTTTAGGGAAACAGGAACCGCCAAAACCAAGACCCGGACACAAAAACATTTCTCCAATCCTCGGATCCAAGCCTATCCCCTTCATTACCGCCTGAACGTCTGCATCTATAAGATCGCAAACTCTGGCAACAGCGTTGGCAAATGATATTTTGGTAGCCAGAAAACTGTTGGCAGCGTACTTAATCATTTGGGCACTGATAATATCAGTGACAATTCTCTCTCCCGGAAGCTGGGCATGAATATCGAGAAGCATCTCTTTAGCTCTTTCACTTTCAGCACCAATAACAATTCGTGAAGGATTGAGGGTATCAGTAATTGCCGTCCCTTCCCTTAAAAACTCCGGCGCTGAAGCAAATTCATATTTTATATTAGTATGTTTATCAATAATGGTTGTAAGATGCTTGTGAATACCAGGTGGAACTGTACTCTTAAGAACAATTACCGTAGGCTTAGTCATGGTTTTAGCAATCGTTTCAATTGAAGCCTCAACGTAGCTTAAATCAACTTCGCCGTTATGCTGTTGAGGGGTACCAACACAGACAAAAACAATGTCGCTGTTATCCAGAGCCTCTTTATAAGAAGTTGTAAAGTGGAGCCGTCCACCTTTTAATCCCCGTTTTAAAAGTTCTTCCAAGCCGGGTTCAAAAATCGGGCTTTTACCTTTGGTTAAGCCCTTAACCCGCTGATCGTCAATATCCAGTCCCCAGATTTGGTTGCCGAAATCAGCAAAAACAGCAGCCGTAACAACTCCCACATAACCTGTACCTATAACTGCAATATTCATAGGAGACAATATAGCACAAACTGCTTACTTATAAAACGATATTCCAGTCTATTTCTCAGATTTATCAAGCCTGGAAGTACATTCCGGGCAACGGGTTGCTTTTTGGGGAATAGCAGAAAGACAGTAAGGACATTTTTTTGTATCCGGCGTCTTCTGAATTTCCCGTTTTTGGCTCATTCTGTTAGTAAAACGCACTAAGATAAAAACAGCTAAGGCAATGATCGTAAAGTCAATAAGGTTATTTAGGAAACTGCCATAAGCAACAACCGGAGCTCCTCCTGCTTTTGCCTCAGCCAGAGAACTATATTCATTATTCGATAAGTTAAGATATAAGTCAGTGAAATTTACCCGCCCAAGAATAAAACCAATAGGCGGCATAACAATATCGTTTACAAAAGAAGTGACAATTCGACTAAAAGCCGCTCCCACTGTTAAACCAACAGCCAGATCAATAGCATTGCCCCTAACCGCAAACTGTCGAAACTCTTTGAAAAAATTGGAAAGAAACTTCCACATAACGCATTTAATAGTTAGTAACAGTAGTATTATAACGTTACTTTGCTTTTATAACCAGTTTTTGGGTTATGTTAGAGATGAGGTACAATTATGCCTATGAAAATCGATATTCTCACGCTTTTTCCGGACATGTTTTCCGGCCCATTTCAGGAGTCCATTGTAAAAAGGGCAGTAGAAAACAAGCAGTTGGAACTTAGTGTCCACAACCTGCGCAACTGGACAACAGATAACTATAAGACGGTAGATGACCATCCGTATGGCGGCGGCCCGGGAATGGTAATGAGGGTGGATATAATTGATAAGGCCGTTACTGATTTAAAGGAGCAAAACCCCCAGCTTAAGCCAACTATCATTCTTATGGATACTAAAGGCCAAATCTATACCCAAAAAAAAGCTGTCGAGGTTGCTCAAAAAGAATATGTTATTTTAATTGCCGGTCACTATGAAGGTATTGATCACAGAGTCCATGAACATGTGGCTGATGAAGTAATTTCTATTGGTCAGTATGTTCTAACCGGAGGTGAAATTCCGGCCATGGTGGTTGTTGATTCAGTATCAAGGCTGTTACCAGGCGTTATTAACCCTGACTCTCTTACTGAAGAATCCTATTCTCCTTCAGAGAATACGGTTCAGGTTAATCTGGAATACCCCCAATACACACGACCACAGGAATACAAAGGTTGGAAAGTGCCAGAAATCCTTCTTTCGGGAAATCACCATGAAATTGAGAAGTGGCGGCAGGAAAAAACCAAAGAGTTAGCTTGAAAACATCTTTTGAATTTCTTCCTTGTGATCTAAAACTGTAATACCCAGCATTTCTTCTGTTTTTTTGGTGTCCAGAACTAGATTTTTGGGGCCACTTGAGTTAATACTTGTCTGAACAAGAGGAGTGTTTTTACCGTAAATCTCTTTGACCATACTTCCAAATTCAAACGGCGTGGTGGGTTTACCGACCAGATGGAAGATATTCCCGGAAGTAATTTTTTTGTTAGCCAGTAGTTCAGCTAAGATAAGACAGCCTTCTCCAATCAAACGTATTGGCGAGGGAGAAATTCTTTGGTCTCCGTACAGAACTACCTGAGGTTTTGTATCCATCCATTCCACCATCTTCCTGACTAAACCTCTTTTGGGATGTTCATTATTGCCATACGGAAAAGCGATGCGGACTATAGCCACGCTTTGACTACTACTACTTTCCATTACTAACTCTTCAGCTCTGGCTTTAGTTTGAGAGTAAACTGTTTCATCAGGCGTCAAAACATCTCCTGGAAAATAGGATGTCTCTTTCTGTCCGCCTGAAAAAACATAGTCTGTACTGATATGAACACACGGAATAGCAAGCTGCTTGCATACTTCTAAAACATTTTGTGTACCATCTACATTAAGCTCCCAAGACAGATTGATTTGCTCAGGCGTTAGATCAAAGCCCGTCATAGTCGCCGCGGCAAAATGAAACATCACCGGCTGAATTTTTTGAGCAGCAGCTTCGCTAAGTTTTTTTTGCACATTACGGAGAAGGTTGTCGGGGTTAAGAATATCTACACTCTCTTCATTTCCATGAAGATCAAATCCATAAAAAGGAATTGATTTAACGCCAGTTATATGACTAAAGCCACTGGCCACGAGACCTGATGATCCGGTGCAAAAAATCGCAAAAGACATAGTGCATTAATAGTAATTCTTAACTTTGAAAGTTGAATTAGCCGTTTCTTGGCTGCCAAACCTCTTTCAGAATACAGTCCCAGGGGAACTTATACTCATCCTGGGCTTCGTATACTTCTGACTGAAAATTCACGACAATGACTTCCGGCTGGGAAAGAGCTTTCCAGCCATGCATGATTCCTGCAGGAATTTTAAGAAATCTCGGTTTTTGCGTTCCTAAAAAGATAGTATTCACCTCTAAAAAAGTTGGGGATTCTCCCCTTAAGTCAACCAAGGATACCTGTAGTTTCCCTCTGGTCACAGTAAACTGATCAGTGTGGTTTTGATGCAAGTGCCAGCATTTAACTACTCCATAATCGGTAGCTGACTGATACACGTGTTTAGGTTTGATAATGTTCTGTCCGTCAACCCAAGGTTCACTCCATAGTTCAATAACATCTCCCCGGCCATCAACCTGACTTTCAAGTTCTTTGAGATATACACCATCTATTGTTAGATCTTTTTTAATTTCAAATTTTTGGTTTTTCAGCCAATCAACGGTAATTTCTGATGCATGCATAGTTCTCCTTACTTTGAGTAGTAATCAAAGTTTATTGTATAACAGCTTGCTTCTAAAAGTGAACCTTAAGCGGCTTCACCATACTGTTTCTGATAGTAATCCTGATATTCTCCTGATTTGACTCTCTGCCACCACGGTCTATTATTCCGGTACCACTCTATTGTTTTTGCTAAATACTCCTCAAAAGTATGCTTTGGCTCGTAACCCAGTTCTTTCTGGGCCTTAGTCCAGTCAATAGCATACCGAACATCATGGCCTGGTCTGTCTTTGACAAACTCCAGCTTATCTTCGCTTTCACCCATAAGTTTTACAATCATTTTGGCAACTTCCAAGTTGGTAATATCCTGAGTCATGCCACCAATACAATACGTTTCTCCTATTCTGCCCTTTTGTAAAATTAAATCAATACCCACGCAGTGATCTACAACGTAAAGCCAGTCTCTTATCTGGTTACCCTGACCGTAAATAGGGATTTTTTTACCTTCTAAAATATTGGTTATCGCCAGCGGAATAAACTTTTCCGGAAAATGGTATGGCCCAAAGTTATTTGAAGTATTTGAAATAGTTATGGGTAGCCCATAGGTCCGGTACCATGCTCTTACCAGGTGATCTGAAGCTGCTTTACTGGCCGAATAAGGACTGCTGGGATCGTACACAGTTGTCTCACTAAACTTTTCTTCCGAACCCAGCTTCAAGCTTCCAAAAACTTCATCAGTGGAAACATGGTGAAACCGAGTTTTTTTCTTGCGTGCAGCTTCAAGGAGAACTTGAGTACCACAGACATTTGTTTGGATAAACTCATCTGATCCTAAGATGGATCGGTCCACATGGCTCTCAGCAGCAAAGTGAACCACAATATCAACATCTGCCATGACCTCTTCAACTAGAGTTCGATTACAGATATCACCTTTAATAAATTTATAGTTTGGATTAGTTTCAACGTCTACCAGATTTTCCAGGTTGCCGGCATAAGTGAGTTTATCCAAGTTAGTGATTGTGTCTTGGGGATACTTGGAAAGCCAGTAACTGATAAAGTTAGAACCGATGAAACCAGCACCTCCGGTAACAAGTAGTTTCACAATTTTTGATCTAAATCCTGCTGCTTATTAAATTAATAAAGCTTCAGAGTTTAGAGTTTTTGGTATTTAAGTACAACATTAAACTAGCCAGACTTGGTCCATCCCTAAGCTCTCTCTTTCGAATCATCTCTTTTAATTGTCTCACAGATACTCTTAAAACCTCAATCATCTCTTTGGGATTATCTTCAGCCCTGCCTGTGATCTTGATAATACCTGTAGCCAGAAAAACATAGCCTTTCTCAGAAGAATACCCTGGAGCCACCCAAAACTCTCCCAGTAGTTTCCAGGTCTTAGCTTTATAACCAGTTTCTTCTAAAAATTCACGTTGAGCTGCTTTTTGCGGTGTTTCTTTACCGTTAATACCCCCCATGGGCAATTCGTATATCCATCTTTTCAGTGTCGGCCGCCATTGCTTGATAATAAAGATTTCATCTTTCTGTACTGCCACTACAGCTACAAAAGGACTTTGTCTTTTAAAGACAAAGTAGTCATCTATATGGCCGTTAGGAAAACGAATTTTCTCTTTATAGACCTCAAACCAGGGACAGGAAAATTTCTTGCTGGAACTGAGTACATATTTATCTTGGTCTGGATTTTTTACCATAGTATGTTTGCATTGTAGCAAAATTATCAGAAATTGAGGTGCTTATTCCATTCCTCTTGCGTCTTACCGAGAGGCTCGGTATAGTGGTCTCGTTACAAAGTTTTTAGGAGTAGTTATGGCAGACGATACAATCAGCAGTCCAATCGAAGGAGCAGAAATCGTCAGTTCTGAGACCAATTCCGAACCAACCTCACAAACCGAATCAGTAAGTTCTACTAGTCAACCCGACTCATTTGACACAGAAACCTATGAGTCAGTTAAAAATCTGGTATCACGCAAAACCAGCCAAGCTGATGAGCTTAATGCCAAAATCAAGGAACTGAACAATAGCTTGAAGAATATTCTCGTCAACGACGCTGAACTAGCCGAAGCTGAAGAACAGCTAAAAGAGGTAAGAAAGGCTGTTACAAAGCGCAAAGCCGACCTTAACAACAGCCCTGAAGCTCAATCTCTTAAGGCTAGAATTAAAGAAATGAAAGAAGAGTTAAAAGATGTTGAAGAAACCCTTAGTTCCCAGCTTTTAACCCTTTACCAACTTACTGGAGTTCAGGAATTTGAAACCAATACCGGAGAGGTCAGAGAGTTTGTCATTAAAGCTAAGGTAAAAGCAAAGAAAAGTTAATAGCTCATGCCGTAACCCCATAGAGATTTCGAGCAAAAACTTGAGCATATTAGCGCCTGCATTATTGTTTTAAACGATAATAATGAAGTACTCCTTGGAGAAAGAGTTAACGCTTACGGATCAGGCTTTTTTGTATGTCCGGAGGAAGAGTTGAAACCCATGAAAAATTCTGGAAGATTGAGATGTATCAACTCCTGTATCTGCAACCTTTCACGATCTTAGATAACAAAACATACCTGGGAAAATTTAGTATGAAGGGATGTTTGGAGTTCTAAACCCAGTACTCTGTTTCCTGTGCTTAAATTTTTCTCACCTTCATCCCCACCATGTCAATGTAGGGGAAATATGCCCTAACCTCTTCCCAAAACTTATCAGCTAAATTGCTTGAAAAAACTGCATTGTCACCTTTTTCCATGTGGCCGCAGAGCCTTGCCTCCCAATCTTTAACAATTTCCAAAATTATTTTTCCTTCCCTATCAAACTGCTCTTTATATTTTTGCTTGTTTTTTCCGTAGTCATCACACAAAAACTTAAACCGCATGAACAGTTCCCGGTTCTGAGTAAACATTTCTTCAAAGTACTGTTTGTATTTCGCCTTTGCCATAAACACTTACAACTATGTAACTTTCTTTTCCGTTTCAATAATCTCATAGACCACTCCCCGTGTCACCCCTCTTTTTTGGATGAATTGCTTGTCTGTTAGTTGCTTTAAGTCGTAACGAAGGGTTCGGGATGGAATGGCAAAGAAACGTCTCTTGATAAAGTCAAAACTGACGATCTTGTGGTCTTTGATAATCTGCAAAATTTCATAGCGTCTTGGAGGTAATTTTTGTTCCGGAGTTTGAAGTTTGTTTTTTTGAATTTCTTTCTCTGATACACCAATTTTTAGGCCATAAATCAAGCCCTCAAGAAAAAACTCAATAAACTCCGTCCTGTCCTGTTTATTCTCAGCCAGCAAATCGTAGTACGTCTGCCGGTTATTATCCAGATACTCCTCAACCGGTGCCAGTCCCCGAAAATCATACTGCCATTTTTTTAAAACCAGGTGGATCAGGAGTCTTCCCAGTCTTCCGTTTCCATCCAAAAAAGGATGGATTTTTTCAAAAACTATGTGACTCAAAGCAGTTTTAATAGGGATTATGGGTTCAAAATCCTGGTTTACATACACTAAAAGCTGCTGCAATAGAGGTTTAATCTCGTTTGGAAGTGGGCAGACATAGATAGCAATTCCGGCTGTGTTATAAATCGCTGAGGGTTCTGTTCGCAAAAAGCCCGTTTCTCTAGAGAGACCATCCATAACTTGGTTATGAATAAACTTGAGATCATCAAGTGTAACATCACTACGCCAGCTTTTTGAAAGAACGTACTCCAAAGCCCGATATAAGTTAGCTACTTCCAGCTTCTGCTTTTCACGGCTGTTTATCCAGCCACCGTTCTCAAACTGCTCCAGAGTTTGGGGATTACCCTCTATTCTCGCCGAAAAGAGAGAGCTTTTTAAAAGGCTCTTTTGTCTGGAATATTTTTCAAGGGTTTTATCAGTTGCATAGTAATCAAGCCGTGCTTTCAGGCGTTCAATCTCCTGAAGAGAAACGGTAATCTTGCGGGTTAACTGATAGGTTGGAGGAATGTGCATGGCTCTACTCTACCATATATTGCCATATATTACCAGATGTTGCCTAATTACCAGAAACTAGTTTATCCGGAAAATGCAGAAGCCCTCAGCCGGAGATTCAATAAATATGGCATTTGGAAAACGTTCACTAAACGTATTGCAGACATTTCCTCTCATTAAATAATAACCCTTTTGCGCTGATTTTAATTCGGGAATAGCAACAAATTGAGCTATTCGCTGTCCATTTTGGACTTTGTAAGGGTCAATTTGTCTGAGTAAATCATACGTACTGGGCCGATACTCAGTAATATTTATGTCAATGACATGAGGAGTGGGATATTTGAGTAAGCCCTGAATCGCTTTAATATCCGGAACTTGAAACCATAGTTCTGCCTTTTTGGGATAGGTAGAGAAATAGTAATGACTAAAAAGACTCCATTCCAGGAAAAATCCTGTAAAGAATATTATTGCTAGAAAAAACTCAATAAGTAAAAAATAGCGCTTGCTTATAATTCTCCAGCTAACAACCAGAAATGTCCCAACCACCTTCTCAAACCACTGCTTCAGCTTTAAACTCCCAAGAACCATTACTAGTACCATCACCGGCATTAACTGAACAGTGCGGTGAACATGAGGGGCATCTGTAGTTAAAGCAGAAACTATAGGAAAACTTATTACACTGACGATAACCAATAAATAGAATGGTGATTTTCGGTTTTGCAAAAGTTTTACCAACCCTGCTATTACAAGAGGAGCTGTTACCCAAAGCAGCGGATAGTGAAAACCCGGCGAGTGCCGCACATTAGTATCTCCTTTTACAAACCAGAAGTTAGGAGAAAAGTGATTTATATACCCTTCCACATAGGCCTTGATAACTTCGGAAATCTGCTTGTATCGAGAAAACAGAGAAACAGCATCATATCTGGCAGTTATTGTTTCAGGATAGGATGCGTTCCAGACAAAAGCAGGAAGGAGAGTTAATCCAAACATTAACCAAGAGTGGACAAGTGTTTTTGTCGTTACTTCTTTCCTAAAAAGTAACGTTTGGATAGCTAAAAAAAAGACTCCGTAAAACCTGCCGGCATAGTACGTATAAAACAGCGTTCCTAAAATAAAAGATGCCCACAAGTACCACTTGGTCTGTTTGGTCTTAAGAAACGTATAGATAAAAATGAGGTACAAACAAAAGAAAAAAGGGAGGGTTATTAGCTGAAAACCGATCCGGCTGAAATGAAAATGCCAAGGCATAAACCCTAAAAATATAAGACTGAGCAAAACTGCATATTTGCTTTTAGTAAGCAGCCAAACTAAGTATCCAAGCAGTCCGATTGTAGCCAGTCCCCAAAAAGCCGCAGTTGCACGAGTAGCATAGATATCTGGACCAAAAATTGTTAAAAACGGTAGTTGAGAATAGATGAAAATCGGCTCTTTCCAGTCATCAAAATTACGAAAAAAAAGTGGCCAGGCAACTCCGAACTCATCTTTACCGGTTTTTAGTATTGAGTAGCCATTGTAAGCAATCCCAGCTTCGTCCTTATAAAAACCTGGAGGGCTTTTGGTTATTCCATTTAGACGAATTATTGTTATGAGTATAAAAATTATTACTATGAAAATATTTGTGAAACTGATATTCTTGGAAGCGGGCTTCATGTAGAAAACTTCATGCGCTTATTAAGCTGGCAAACTTTTCATCAATAGCTGTGCCAACATCAACATCCAAATACAAACCAAGAAGCATTAAGACCATCCAAACATCTGTCCACTCCTCAACGAGCTTCTGAAACTTATGGTTGTCCATTTTTGACTTCCTATGCAATCCTAAAAAACCTAGTATTTCATTGGAAAGTTCACCAAACTCTTCGGCTACTTTTATCGTTCTTACCATCGCAACCTCACGCTTACCTAAATTCGGATCAGATTCCTGCAGACTTTGATTAATTTTTTTAAGTTTGGAAAGAGCATCATCAAAATTCATACAAACTACTAGTTAACTTACTTAAGATATTTCTTCTCTTTCAGTTTATCAGGTAAGAGGCTTTCCTTGGAGTACATTTCGTATCCTTTACTATACCCCAATTCTTTCATAAGGTTAGTAGGGGCGTTTCTTAAATGTAACGGAATCGGAAGGTTTCCATATTGCTTTACATCATCCAAGGCTTGAAAATAGGCATTGTAAGCTGATCTGTCTTTTTTGCAGTTGCAGAGGTAAGCAACTCCGTGGGCTAGATTAATCTGGCATTCAGGATACCCAATAGTCTCACATGCCCGAAATACCTCATTAGCAACCACTAAAGCCGTCGGCACAGCCATACCAATATCTTCAGAAGCAAAGATAACCATTCTCCGCGCAATAAACAACGGATCTTCCCCGCTTTCAACCATTCTGGCTAAGTAATACAAGGCAGCATCAGTATTCGAAGCTCTCATACTTTTGATAAATGCGCTGATAGTGTCATAGTGCTGGTCCGCATACTTGTCATATAGTAAGGTTTTCTTCTGAAGAATATCTTTTATTTCTTCAAGTTTGATAGTCTTCTTTCTGGATGAACTGGTAATTTCCCGGTAAATCTGGACAACACCAATAGCTATCCGCGCATCCCCATTACTAAACTGGGCCAGGAAATCCTTAGCCTTTACTCCAATTCTCAAACCTACATGCTTAACCGCTCTTTCGATAATTGTTTTAATTTCCTCAACAGATAAAGGCTTAAGGACATATACCCGGCAACGGGAAAGTAATGCACTATTCACTTCAAATGATGGATTTTCTGTGGTTGCACCTATGAGGATAATTGTCCCGTTTTCAACATACGGCAGAAGGTAATCTTGCTGAAGCTTGTTAAAGCGATGAATCTCATCCAAGAAAAGTACAGTTTGTTTTTCACGATGATTTTTGTCATTTTCACTTGAATATAAAGTTTGTTCTTCTCTATGATTAAGAGTTTCTTCTACAATCTTTCTAACTTCTTTTTTTCCCGCAGAAACTGCAGATAAATAAAAAAAACGGGCGTCAATATTTCTGGCCATGAGTTTTGCCAAGGTGGTTTTTCCTGAACCTGGAGGGCCCCAGAAAATCATCGACACCAGCTTTTTCTGCTCCATCATTCTCTGAAGCGGCATACCTGCACCCACTAAGTGTGTTTGTCCGACAAAGTCTTCTATGTTTTTTGGACGCAGTACATCAGCAAGAGGAATAGTAGACTCCATATGGGGTTAGCATAACACTCAGTCAGTATTTGTTCAATCCCACAAGGAAATTTTTATTAGAAGCGAATATCCCACTCTACCTTCGGATAAGCAAGATCAAGCTCCTGGAGATCAACTGTGTTGATCTTTTTCTCCAGGTTGCTAATCCTTTCTGAGAGTTCAACCGGCACAGCGGTTTTAACAGCTGATTGTGTCGCTACCGGCACTGGGGAAACAGTAGTTTGAGTAGTAGGTGTTGGTTCAACCTTTTTGTTAATGAACAGTAGCCCTCCTAGACTAAGTAGGAAAAGTCCAAAAATGCTAAAAGCAATAACCAGAATCTTATTTACACCCTTCTTTAGCTTGGGAGCATTGGGGTCTACAGCTGGAACAGAAGGCATTTCTGGAGTCAATTCTCTATAGGGAACATTTTCGCCGCTTATAGGCGGAGCTTCAAAGGGGTTCTGCGGTGACTGGTTTTGAGTATCCATAATACAAGTATTAGTTTTCTATAGACAACGTTTCATTCAGCTTGCGCACAATTTCTTTTTGATACCCCATGCCTTTCTGTAAAACTTCCTGACTGGCGTTAACTTCTGTCTGAACTGAAGCAAAGATTCTTTCAGCACGCTGCTGGGTAACAGTTCCTTTGTGTATGTCTTTTAGGACTTCTTTTGCAGCCTCAATGTGTTGCTCGGACTCACTTAAGCTTTTTCTAGCTTCCTTTAGCCAGTTTGTTAAGTAGCCTGCTGGAGATTTCTGCACATATGGCTCGAGATCATTGAGTAGTAAAGAGTATTCCTGGTTAAGACTGACAATTTTCCCTATGAGAACATGTGCAAGAGTTTCAAATCCCAAAAGGCGGTAGTCAGATTCCCGAGCTTCAAATATATCTGAGTAGTTAAACAGTTGCTCCAAAGAAGGATTGCTTAGATTGTTGATATTATCCTCATAATCCTTAAGCCAGTTGATCTGTTCGTTAAGTTTACTGTCAGTAGAACTCTTGTCACTTTCACTGATACCATTGTTTTCGGCAACAGCTTGCCGCAAAGCTGCAAAATAGGTACGAAAAGTAGCAGCTCTTTGAAGGATAAATTTTTGGGTTTTGGCTGCAGCTTCATTTTTTGAAGCCAGCGTCTCATGCTTGAGATAATCATTACGGGCAACTTCAAACTGTGTTACTTCCTGACGGTACTGCTCATATTGAAACTGAAAATCTGAAACCTGCTGCTGGGCATAAATCAGCGGTACAATTCGAAAACCAATAACTGCCAGTAGAAATAAACCGGCTCTTAAAAAACATCGTATGTTGAACATGGGAATTGATAGTCTCATTTGAAACTACTATTTTTGGGCTTTTTCCGCCCAGTATTTACTTGATCGATAAAGAGACTCAAACGTACCGGCGTCAGACCAGAACCCTTTCAACTCTGTCCAACGCATCTTACCTTCGCTAATATAACTATTTTGCAAATCAGTCACTTCCAGCTCTCCCCTAGATGAAGGTTGAAGGTTTCTGATTCGCTCAAAACAGGTGTTGTCAAAAATGTAAAGTCCTGTACTGGCAAAGTTAGTTTTTGGTTCTTTCGGTTTTTCCTCAACTTTAATAATTTTCGTTGAGTCATTATCGTCAAATACAGCCACACCAAAACGTTGAGGGTCGTTAACCTGTTTTAGAAACATCATTGCTCCTTCTTCAAAAGAGTGGACCGGCTCTGAAATATCTGCATCTGTAGTGTTATCCCCCAAAATGACAGTGATAGCATCTCCACCGGCAAAATCTTCGGCTAGGGAAATTGCCTGCGAAATACCACCCTCATTCTCCTGATAGGCATACTCTAAGTGCTTAATTCCAAACTCTTTACCGTTTTTTAAGACCCTTAGATAGTCTCCGGCATACGGACCACCTACTACTAAAAGGATCTCAGTAACTCCAGCTTCCACCAGAGTCCGAATAGGATAAAAAACCATGGGTCGGTCGTATATCGGCAAAAGATGTTTGTTGGTTACATAGGTGAGAGGATATAACCTCGTTCCTTTACCACCGCCTAAAATAACACCCTTCATAGAATAGCTTGATAAGTGGCAGGCTTATCAAAAAATGGAATTTATATAATGCTCAAGCTCTAAAAATCAGCGTTAACAGTAGCGTTACCGCCAAAGCAGCAATTAGAGTATATTCTAGTATAACTTTCAGGTGAAAGTCACCTTCCCTGGCATGATGAACAGCAACCCAAAGAATGTAGAAAAGTCCGGTAGCAATGACAACTCCCGCTTGAATTACCGCTTGTCCCATTGTGAGAAAATAAGCAATACCACCAAAACCCAAACCTAAAACGAGCACCAAATAAGCACTGTGAAAAAATGAATTTTTATGTTTCATAAGCTTTAGAGAATTTTACCACTATTTGTCAGGAGGATTGCCAGTGCCACCAGCACAAACAATGATAAGTGAATAAAACTTTTGCCTGCACGGCGCTCCGTTTTGCGGCGCCAGATAAGATACCCATCCAGCACCAGCACAAATATAATTACAAACGTCAGAGACAAATTAACGCTCTTGGTTAGGTCAAATGCAGAAACAGTATAAGCTCCTGAAACCGGTCGCAACTGTGATAAAGTCGCAGGTAGAATCGACTGAGGCAGAGCTCTTTCACTCCCTATTGCTTGTTCGTGAATAAGTTCTTCTACAACATCTCCTACCGGCTCAGCTACAGCTACACTAGGCTCCGTAGGTTGAGGAGCAGTTTTTTCCGGCACTGATGCCTGGGCTTGGCTTGGCTGAGACTGTTGGGGAACTGAAGCGGGCAAAGAGGCTTGTTTACCAAAATGTTGGACTACCAACGTAGTTTCCTGATTGTTTAGTAAACCATTTACTACAGCAATACCGATTTCATTATATTTGGGTGACATAATATTATCCCTATGAGTCGGCGAGTCCATCCAAGCCTGAACTACAGAGGATGAATCACCAAAATCTCTCGCTAAATTCTCTCCAGCGTAAAGGTAGTTGTAGCCAACATTTTTAAAGAAGAACCAGGGAGTAGTACCATCAGGAGCAGTGTGCGCCCAGTAGTTTTGAGAAAACATATGAGCAGCCTTTCTCCGGGCAGAATCGGAAAGGGTAGTGTTGAGTTGTAACGGTTCCAACCCCTCAGAAGTTCTCTGAGCATTTGTCAAAGAAAGAATAGCTTCGACACTAATGTTTGACGCATATCCTAAAATCCCAGGTTTAGTTCTAACTACAGAAGTAATAATGACCTGAAAAAAAAGCAAAATAAGAATGAGCTTACTCAGAGAGTCGTGGTGCAGAATTTTGGGACGGTGATTATTCCTGTTATGAGGAATAAAAAGATTACTAAGATGGCGTTTTAATGACCGTAGTTTCATAGAACGCAAAAATACGCTTTATGGTTCCATTATGATCATTTATCTGTTTCCCGTCAATTGGAATGGCTGGTCTGTCTTCGGAAGATAAGGTAGAAACTAGCCAAAAACATACAGAGAATTAACAAGCTAAATACCCAGTAAAAAGGACACAAACGGCCTGTAGCGCAGTTACAGCCCAAAATAGTATGGATATAGTAGGATAAACCAGTAAGAAAAACTGGAACTACTACATACATCATTTTCTTCTGTCGTTTCTGAACAAAAAGGTAGTAAAGGCTCATTAGTATCCCCTGAGTAACCAAAGGCAGCCACCACCAGTAGGGATATTCGCTGCACACAGCTACTCCTGCAACCTGGCCTACCGGTTCAAAACCCGGTTGTTCAAGCAGTTCCTTGTTTTCAGTCTGCTTACCTAAAACACCTTCTGTAAAGCCTTCAGGAGTAGTTAGTAAGACTACTCCACCAGGTATAGCTGAGAGTTCGTTGGAAAAATCCCCCGGCATACAACCATTGCCTGCTCTAACCCTAAAATAGTACGTGGTACCACCGGATAAACCGTTGACAGTATATGCAGTTGTGTTAGGTCCGCCAACATTGGGGTTTCCATATTTCATCACTCCCGGTTCAGTTCCAAACGCAACAAGGTAATACGTTACCGGATCATCAGCTTTGATCCAACTTAACGTCACTTCATTTGGACCTGTAGCTACAGCAGAAGTAAGCACAGGAGCACTTCCCGGCTTGAGATCATTGCAAACCGGAGCAGTTACGCCCAGAACTGTTCCTCCCCCTGTGCCCGAAGGAGTCGAAATTGGCCCGGGTGATGAAGGTGGTATTGGGGTAACTGTGGGAGTCGGGCTGGGCGATGGCTCCACCTCTTCCTCCCAAAATCCCAGGGTTAGATCAAATTCAGAAGACAATCCTTGGTAATTATTGTTAGCCTGAGAATCCATGGAAGCAGAAACTGCATATTCCTGTTCTACTCCAGGGTTATATATTCCCATATCTACTTTTTCCCTGTCATAAAAATCCTGCAGGCTGCCTGCCCAGATTATTCCTCCACCACTTTGAGTGACACTTAAGTGCATCACCTGCTCAAGAAGGGAAAGTGGTAATTTTCTATTAGCTCTAATAGCCATTGTCCGAGTTTGCCCTCCGGCGTTTTTAAGCTTCAGTGTTTTGGAGACTATCCTACCTGGATACCATAAACCGTCTTGCGTTCCAAATAATGGTTCAGTTCCGGAAACACTACATCCATTTCCAGAACTACACTCAACTGTTAAATCTGCTGCCCATACAGAATGTGGCTGAAGCAGAAGTAAACATAAAGCTAGTAATGTAACAACATGGTAAAAACTGAGGAATGGGAGTTTCATTTCGTATTGTTCCAGGTAAATGGTATTGTTGAAGTTCCTAAAATCTCCTGACCATTTTTGTACAATAAACTAACTACTACGTCGTCAACTTGTTTGTGGGGAACGCAAACCTTACCCAAGCTTGAACAGGTACCAAAGTAAATAGGTTTCAAATCCAAAGCTGTATTTTCAAATACTTTACTTTCTTCGCCTTCTACCCGCTCAGTAATCCTTTGTCCTTCAACTTCATGAGAGTACGTAATGTTGTACTTCACCAAGTCAAACCCAAAAGCATTCGTAAATCCGATCAATAAATCATTATTAGACTGCTTTAAGGAAACCTGAATATGGCTGTGAGGGTTTGTACCGGGATTAGGACTCGTATTTGTCTGCCAATCAGCAGCTGTATCTGTATCTTTCCCCAAAGGGTTTCGGATAATTGATTGTCCTGAGAGAATGTTTTCTAGAGTAAAGATAGAAGTATCTTCTCCCCAACTTACCTGATCCACAACAACACCTTTATCATTCTTTAGAATTAATCTATCTCCATCTTTGCTCAATCCATTCCCTATTCCGTTACTACCCAATTCAATTACTACAGCGCCATTACTGATAATCTGCGTTTTAAGAGGTGTTGCCGCACTTTCCGTAACAATGACTCCAAACTTGCCTGCTGGCAGTGTAATAGCTGGAAGCGTGTCGCTCGAGTAATTATCCTCAATGGTCCAATTTTCTAGTAAAACATCTGAACTAGTTCCGTTATATAACTCTACCCATTCTTGG
>JBMNOG010000035.1:0-6039 GCA_050942955.1 Patescibacteria group bacterium
CTCAAGCATCTCAGAAAGTACCCTGCCTGCAGCCCCACAAAACGGTCGGCCTGTTTCAGCTTCATTTTTTCCTGGCGCTTCACCAATAAACATAATTTTTGCATAATGACTCCCCTCACCTATTACTTGGTAGTAGTTGTTCTTTTTCCGATACTCGTATAGCGGAGACTCTTTAAGGTTTACTACTTCATCCTTAAGTTGTTTCAACTCCTGCCAACGTTCATCATTTTGTTTATCGTTCATAAGGAAAATTTGCTAACTATTATTATTTACTAGCCTAGCACTACTTGACTCCGTTTTCAAATTTTTTAGCCTTACCCCAACGGACAATAAGAGCATGGTAGTCCTGATACAGTTCATAATTTTGAGGCAGGTGCTTGGTAAATAAATCTTGGAGATAATCGTAATTAGAATTGTTTGATATATTAAAGTGTTTACAGAAACGTTTTGTGTAGGTGTCAATTACAAACACAGGCTTCTTACCAGCATACAAAAGAATTGTATCGGCGGTTTCTTTGCCAATACCCTTAATGCTTAATAGTAGTTTTCTTGCTTTGCAAACTTCAAGCGCAAATAATGCGCTTAAGTCGCCTAATTCAACAATATGTTTACAGAATCCGTAAAGGTAGAGAGCCTTCTGGCGGTAGTAGCCTGACGGCTTTATTAGATTTTCAAGTTCTTCAAAGTCGCTACTGGAAAGTTTGCCAACAGCTGAAATTGAACAAAGATTATGGTGGCGTAGGTTTCTCAAAGCAGAAGTAACGTTTTTCCAGTTTGTGTTTTGTGTCAGAATCGCACCTAGGGTAATTTCCTCAGGAGAATGCGGCACATCTTGCCCAAACCAAGGCCATTCACCCGGATACCCATACAAAAATAGAAGATGCCAGTAAAGCTGCATGATTTGATTCGGATACCAGAGGTATTGAGAAACAGCCAACTTACCGTTTCTAAACTCAATTCCTTCATTAACCAACATTTCTCTTTGAACATCTTCACCTCCAAAAGCAAAAGTATGGGCAACTTTTCCCTGGCTACTAACAACGCGATGACAAGGAATTATTCCCGGGTACGGATTATTATGAAGATAGTTACCCACAAGACGTGGGTTTGTTACAAAAGCTAGCTGTGCCAATATTTTATAGGTTACGATTTTACCTTTTGGGATGTAGGTAGCCACAGCATAGGTACGCTCTTTGGAGCTAAGTGAAAAATTAGGTTCCGTAGAGAATAGTGAAGTTTTCATAGTTTTGAAGAGTTCCTTCTTTTACATCAATTTTATCCACTTCAGAAAATCTGGGTCCCTGCTTGCACCAAGCTATGAACTCCCGAAGATTTTCAGAATTTCCTTCTGCTTCAATATATACAGACCCATCAGGCTCATTACGCACAAAACCATTAATCTCAAGTATCTGCGCTTTTTGTTTGGCACTCATTCTAAAACCTACACCTTGCACTCTACCTTTAACATGTATATTAAAGTGTTTTTTCATAGATTAGCTCTTACTTTTTTTAATGCATTTCTTTAGGCTTTTATTTTTACTAGTTGTTTTTTGATTAATAGATTTTAGAAACCAACGGGGAGTCCTAAACGTGCAATTAAGCAGTTTCATATATTTTAGAACACCACTGTAATTATCTCTTTGTCTTTGGTGTTTTTGGTGAAGATTGTGTACTGGTAGACTTGCTATTACTCAACGCCACTTCCATAACTACTTTTGAAATGTCGTGCTTCACGTTTTCAACTGTTACGTTTGTTCTAAAAACCAGGTAAAAAAGCACAGCTACAGATACATAGAGCGCCATATCGCTGCCTCTACCAATACCGGCTAGCTCCGCAACATACGTTAAAAACCCGGGAAAGAAAACAGCAAAAACTCCGGCCAACCAAACAGCAGTCCAAAACAGAAACATGCCAAACTTTATCCCTCCATCCTTAAACCTAAGCCAGACTCTCGAAATTGGCCAGAGAAGCAAGGTAAAAAAGATAAGTTTTAGCGGAAGATACCCTATGTTCATAGTATCCTTATACTATACCAAGGAAAAACCGCAGATCAAGTTACCGAAACAACCTTAAGAAGAGTTTTGCTGTGATGGGAATACTGTTTAAATTACTTTGACCTTTTTTCCGCGAGTATTTTGAGTAAATAACTGTTATGGGAACTTCCGCATAGCGTAAATGGTTTTCTTTGATCTCAGCGAAAAACTCAGAAGAAACTTCCATCCCTTGAGTTTTTAAATCAATTGCTTGCAGGGCCATTTTATTAAAAACCCGAAAACCTGATTGGGAATCAGAAGACCAAATTCTAAAAAGAAGAAATGTCAGGGTATTACTAAGAAAGTTAAGTATAATTCTGTCCCAAGGCATACCCCGCTGCCCCATCATACGAGTCCCAATAACCACATCGGCCTTATTACAAATAATCGGCTCAATGGCTTTGGCAATGTCGCTTGGACTATGCTGTCCGTCACTATCCATAGTCAGGGCAATATCAAAACCATGTTTTTTAGCATAAGACAGTCCTGTAGCCAGTGCACCTCCCAAACCTCTGTTAAGAATATGGCTTACGACCGTTACTCCAGAATCCTTTGCCAGCTTTGCGGTTTTATCTTTACTACCATCATCAACAACAATAATTTCATATTCCACTGTTTTAAGCCTATTCAAGTAAGATTGAAGCTTGGTTAACACTCCTTTTATAACTTTAGCTTCATTGTATGCCGGAAGGATAATAGCTAATCTTCTTTTCTTCATACACTAATATTGAAGTATTGCAAGGTTTGTTTAAGTCCACTCTCAAGTGAGTATTGAGGTTCCCATTTTAAGGTGCTTTTTATAAACTTATTGCTTAAAACACTCCGCAAAACATCTCCTTTTCTCGCAGGCTTATATTCAAGAGGTACATCTTTTCCAGATAAAAACTGTATTTTTTTAAGTAGTTCATTCACAGAAATTTCCTTAGATGATGATACGTTCAATAATCCTCCCTTTTGCTTTTCAGTAGCTAGTAGATTAGCAAAAGCTATATCCTTAACATAAATAAAATCTCTGGTTTGATTGCCATCACCAAATATTGTAGCGATTTTCCCTTGTTTCAAATTTGAGGCAAAAATTGCCACTACTCCCCCCTCAGCACTACTGTTTTGTCTGGGCCCGTACACATTAGCATATCTGAAAATTGTGGTACAAAAATTATTTTTAAAAAGATCTATGTACTTTTCACCGCAATATTTATCAAGCGCATATACAGACTCAGGTCTACACTCTTGATTCTCAGTGATTGGAAACATGGTTGAATTACCATAAACAGCTACAGATGATGCAAACAGGAACTGCTTAATACCATAGGCCTGACATAGCTCAAGAAGCCGTACCGTGCCATAGACATTTGTTTTGGTATAGATAACTGGGTTAACCAGAGAATCAAAAACATTAATTAAAGCCGCATGATGGTTAACCACCTGGGGTCGAAAAACTTGAAAAACATCTTCTAAACCCTTTTTTGTTATGTCCTGACTAAAATACTGAACCCTTCCTAAGAGAGCCTGAGGTAAATCTTGCTCAGCCTTTTTATCAAGAACACCAACTTCATGCCCTGCTTCTAGATAAGTTTCAACTACATGAGAACCAATAAACCCAGCACCACCAGTAACTAAAACTTTCATATACTTTTTAACTGTTTTAACTCATATACTCTTTCAGGAAATCCAGTACCCCCGAGTAAATAACGCAGTACAAATAACCAGAAGGAGACTGAACACTGCCAGTATACCCCACTGGAAACGCTTGTTTTCAACTAAGCTCAACGCAATAAATCCGGGAAACAACACTAAGACATAGCGCGGCATTGATGAAAGCATCCCTGTAAGAGTTGGTAAAAGTAATGCTGGGACAGCATATATAAAGTAACTAACCCGAACCTTTTTGATATATCCCCAGATAAATAGGGCAATAAAACTAATAGTAGATAAAAATTCTAACCAAATAGTGAAATAAATAGGGTTATGTTTGTCTACAGTAACAAACATTTTAAAGTAACGCCAGAAAACCTGATAAAGCAAGATAAGTGTATCTGTTTGTCTACCAGCTCCAAAGCTTTCTTGCACATGGACGAACATAAGAGGGTCATTAAATCTTGTGTTTAGAAAGTGCATGTATGCAAGTAGTCCAATAAGCGGAACAATTCCCCAAAGAAGATGAAAGTTACTTTTCACATATATTTTCACACGGGTAATAATTGTTTTATATTTATTGCTAACTGTTTCTTTTACTAATTTATTCTGATGTAACTCATACAAAAAAGCCGGAATTAAGAAAACGCCTGTAACTTTTGTAGCAGTTGCCACTATTCCAGCTAGTGCAGCTAGTTTCCATCGCTTTGTCCTTATGCCGTAAAACACAGCTAAAGTTAAAAATAGGAAAAGTGACTCGGTATAGGCACTCAAAAAGTAAAAACTGGTTGGGAAAAAAGTGAGATATAACAAGGCTCTGTTTGCAACCTTCTTTGAGTAATCTAGTCTGAGAAGCTTATAAAACATCCACAAACTAGCGACAAAAAAGAGATGGGAAATAAGTAAGCTTGATAGCAAGGCGTCTTGAGTTACGATAGTTAATCCGCGTATAAACAAAAAATATGCCGGGAAAAAAGCCTGACTGGCTCCATAGGTATACCCATCTTTTGCCAAATTCAAATAATGGACACCATCAAAATTTGCCCAAGACCAGAGAAGAGGTGAACCATACTTCACTAAAACCGTATCCCAGTAAGGAAAACTGGGTTTAAACTTCAACCACAGCAGACCAATTCCTGCCGCCACTAAGGTTAAAAACCGCAATGAGATAAACAGTTGGATAATCTTATTAGTTGGTTGACTATCTTTTTTTTGCAACATATTCAAGTGTTCACCTTCCGATATACAGCAAGAGTTCCAAGAGCTGTCTTTTCCCAAGAAAATTTCTTGGCTTGCTTTTGACCTAAATCCGCCATTTTCCTTCTTAGAGTTTTATTATTCCAAACTTTACTAATAGCTGCTTCTAAGTCCTTCTGAGAAGAAGGGTTAAACTGAAGAGCAGCTTCTCCTACGATTTCAGGAAGACTTGACCTGTCTCCCACAATAGTAGGACACCTACATTGCATTGCCTCAAGAACAGTTAAACCAAAGCCTTCAACTATAGCCGGATGTACTAAAACAGTTGCTAAGTTGTATAGAGCTACTAAATCAGGAGTTTTAACAAATCCAAGCCTTTTAATAAGATGAGGATATTGCTTAGCATACAGTTGAAACTTAACCAATTCGGTATTCCAAGGATGCATAACTTCAATACTCTCCGCAACCGCCTGCTTACCCACAACCACTAGTGGAACTTCCATAGCTACGCAAGTTCTGGCGAGTTTCATTATGTTCTTGTTCCAGTTCATGTCACCAACATACAAAGCAAACTTTTCTGGCAGTTGATATCTGTCTCTAACACTTTTAAGTACTTCGTTTTCAACTACAGGTTCAAATATTTTATCAGCTGCTAAGTAAACCACACTCACCCGATCTTTGCTAACATCTGTAAATTTTAGAATTGATCTTTTTGATGTTTCTGAATCAGTAATAATATGTTTGGCATATTTTAGAAAGTGGCGTTGGAGCCGCCATTTAATTGTTCCCCTGAGACCCGCCGGATAGTATTTTGAGTACTCAAGAGGAATTAGATCATGCACAGTTATTATCGTGTTTTTCGCAAGGTGAAGAGGAAAACTCATAAAAAAAGGAGAGAAAGCTGGATAATGGTAAAGGTCGGCTTTAGGAATATTCCCTGAAAAAGGAACTAAACTAAAATCGGAGTTAGAAGTAGTCAACTTAGCTAATTCCTTATGGAGACGTTCAGTATAAAACCCAATCCCTCTAAACTGATGGTTGCTTTGAGTGGATGAAACATCTAAGGCAACACGCATATTATTTTTTGCTTGTACGTAGTAAGCTACAGGCTTTTATATAGATAACAGGATAATGCAGCGAAGAGAATAAAGCAAACAAAAAACCCTGGAATCC
>JBMNOG010000036.1:0-5803 GCA_050942955.1 Patescibacteria group bacterium
CCTTCATCCTTCAATCTTTGTAATGCTTCCACTCCAGCACCTACTCTTGGATCTTCTCTTTCCAGACAATCACCTCCACTCATGAGTACTCCCAATCTATCAAAATCTGGTTGCCGTTCTTTCATGTTTAGTCACCTCCTTTCAATAAAAACTTAATAACTCTGTCCTTAAAATAAAAAAGCCTCCTTGTTTTCAAGGAGGCTTAGGTTTACTTGTTGCTTTGGCTTCTTACTTAAACCTTACCCTCCTTTTTAACCACGCCAAAAATAACCCAAATGGCATAGGCTTTTGTAAGGGTAAGTTGGTAGTCGCAAGAAACTGAGTTCATATTTAATCATTTTAGGGTACACACTGGATGTGTCAAGTAGTATTTGCTTGCTAGAATTATTGACCTATTGCATATGTGAACGTACAATATATTTTATTAGCAATAAAAGCGCTTGAGTTTGCTGACAACAAACGATCCTAGTAGGAGCGCTCTTTGCAAGACTAGGCAACTAAGAAAGCAAAGCGGGTAAGCCCGTAATAGCAGGATAAGTACAATAAAAGGTGGTACCGCCAATTGGCCCTTTGGGAGACGGCGGTTTTTTATTTTTAATAGGAGGATTATGGAAAGAACACTTACTCAGAATACACCCAAAATGATAGGCAGTCCTGTAACCCTGCAGGGGTGGGTAGATACCATCAGGGACCATGGGAAAATTGTGTTTATTGAGCTAAGAGATAGAAGCGGGCGCGTCCAGATCGTAGGAGACAAAGAGCTCGGTACCCTTCATCCTGAAGATGTAGTTGAAGTTACGGGTACAGTAGCAAAAAGACCTGAGAATATGGTTAACCCATACCTACCTACAGGAGAGGTTGAAGTGCAACTTAAAGAGTTCACTGTTTTAAATCATAGTACTGAATTACCTTTCCCTCTTGACATTGACGGTTACCAGATTAGTGAAGAAGCCCGGCTTAAATATCGCTATTTGGATCTGCGCCGGGAAAGACTGCAACAGAACCTGAAGCTGCGAAGCGAGTTTGTAGAAAGATGTCGCCGGTTTCTTTTTGATAATGGCTTTACAGAAATTGAAACCCCGATTTTAACCCAATCAACTCCTGAAGGTTCACGGGATTTTTTGGTACCCTCAAGACTGCAGCCAGGCAAATTCTTTGCCCTCCCTCAGTCACCTCAACAGTACAAACAGCTGCTTATGGTCGCTGGTTTTGAACGCTATTTTCAGATTGCTCGTTGCTTAAGAGATGAAGACTTGCGCGCAGACAGAGGGTTTGAACATACCCAAATTGATATTGAGATGAGTTTTGTTTCTCAAGAAGATGTCATGGCTTTGGATGAAGCTATGATTACAACCGTAGTTGAGACTATGGGATATAAACTCAAGGAAAAACCCTTCCCACGAATTAGCTATGAAGAAGCTATAGCAACATACGGATCAGACAAATTTGATCTACGCACTAAAGAAGAAAGAGGGCAGAGAGTGTTAGCTTTTGCATGGGTAATAGGTTTCCCTATGTTTGAGAGAACAGACGAAGGCCAATGGACATTTACCCATAACCCCTTCAGTATGCCCAAGCCTGAAGACATTGATGATCTTTTGAACGGAAAGAACATTGAGAAAATCAAAACTCAGCAGTACGACCTAGTATGCAATGGCTTTGAAGTCGGAGGCGGTAGTATCCGCTCTCATCGACCAGAAATTTTACGAGCTGTTTATAAAGTAATGGGCTACAGTGAGAGTGAGATTGAGGAGAGTATCGGTCACATGCTAAAAGCCTTTACCTACGGAGCTCCTCCGCACGGAGGTTTAGCCCATGGAGTTGAAAGGTTAGTAATGACCCTTACAGGCGAAGATACCTTGCGTGAAGTTGTTGCCTTCCCTCAAACCTCATCAGGAACTACAGCCGTCACTAACGCTCCTACTACAGTTCCTGATGAACAACTTAAAGAATTGGGTATACAAGTAAGGTCAATGCAGGCAAGTACTGTAAAAGCTAATGTTCTAACCAGTATTCAAAACTACCTTAACAAGGAAGGCATAACTTACAAGACTTTTTCCCACAAGTCGGTCTTTACTAGTAAAGAAGCGGCAGAGATACGAAATACACCTCTTAAAGAAGGTGCCAAAGCCTTGGTTTTACTGGCAGATAAAAACCCTGTTATGGTAGTAATTTCAGCTGCTAACAAACTTGACCTAAAAGCTTTCAAAAAGAACTACGGCTTTAAAGATGTTTCTATGGCCAATAAAGAAACCTTGTTAAAGGTAACTGGCCTTGAACCGGGGGCAATCCCCCCATTTGGTAGTCTGTTTAAGATTCCTACCTATGCAGATAAGAGGCTGGCTAACCTGGAAAACATTAGTTTTAATGCCGGCAGTCATACTCATTCTATACAAATGAAAGCTGGAGATTTTATCACAATTGAAAAACCTATCGTTGGCATATTTGCCAAGTAAATCATGAGATTCTCCTGCCAAAAAAACAGCCTCTCTATTTTATTGCTGACTTTTGTAGGTTTTATCTTAGGCGCAGTTGAGAAACTTGGATACTTTGATTTATTAAACTTAAGAGTTAGTCAAGGCCTTCAAGCTATTCAACCCCAGTGGTTTATTGAAGTAAGTAAGTTTGTTTCCAGTTTAGAGCTTGTAATTATCTTTTTAGCACCTGCGCTTTTGGTTGTTTTTCTTAGAAAACGTCAACACTGGATTGTTAGAATAATCTTGCTTAGCAGCTTATCTTGGGTAGTTGTTACTATTTTCAAAAGCGTATTTTCTATAGCCAGACCGTTCGGACCAGAAGTTGAAACTATCTACGTCTACCCAAGTCTAAGTGTCCTATTTTCAGAAGTTTTTAACCTCAATCTTGAAGCAACAGCCAACTCTTCGTATCCTTCGGGACACGTCTTTAATTATGTTTCTTTTTGGGGAGTAGTTTACTACTTAACACCCATAATTACCAGCTCTTATTTTCTGCAAAAGGTTATTAAAATAAACTGTGTTTTACTTATTTTACTCGTTGGAGTTGCCAGAATATCCCTTGGTGCACACTGGTTTATTGATGTTATTGGGGGATATCTATTGGGTTTTGCCTGGCTAATACTTGCTATTTATTCTACTTTTCAAGATAAATCTGACTAGTTTAGAAACATCTAAAAAATAAAGTATCCTTTTGGGAGTTATTGGTATTTTTTGCAGTCAAAGTGTTATCATTTCCTTATGAGTTTATTCAAGGAGTATTTTCGCTTTTTAATCGATAATCCTACCCGCCTGGTACTTTTTTGTGCTATCTGTTTATTTTTTCTAACCGTTCCTTCCCGGTTAATCTATAGCTTTCCTAATCTTGAAAACCGTGGCCCAATATTTCGGGAAATCGATATGCCTCTTCCTACCCCAAACCTGTATCCAGTAAATAAAACTGGGGCTGCTGCACCAAACTTAACAGCAAGATCAGCTATTGCTGTTGATATTGATTCAAAAGCAGTGATTTTTCTCAAAAATCCTGATGAGCACCTTTTGCCAGCCTCAACCACAAAGATGGTGACAGCTCTCGTAGCTTTGCAGGAATATAACCTTACCGACGTTGTGATAATTAAAAATCCAGTTTATATAGGACAGATTATGGAGCTTCAGGAAGACGAGCAAATTACAATAGAAAACTTGCTCTATGGGCTACTGGTTCATTCAGGCAATGATGTAGCACAAGCCCTGGCCGATCTTCACCCTAGAGGAAGTGAAGTGTTCATAGAAAAAATGAATGAAATTGTAAAAAGCTTAGGCTTAAAAGACACGCACTTTACCAACCCTACAGGACTTGAAGATAGTGAGCATTACTCCACAGTTCATGATCTGGCAATAATTGGCGCTGAAGTCATTTCCCATCCAGAATTAGAGAAAATGGTTTCAACAAAAACTATAACTGTAACTGACGTAAGCGGAGAAATTGTACATGAACTGGAAAATATCAATGAACTCCTGGGAATTGTACCGGGTTTAAAAGGAATTAAAACCGGCTGGACAGAAAATGCAGGTGAATGCCTAGTAGCATATACCGAAAGAGACGGACATAGAGTTATTACTGCTATCCTGGGGAGTTACGATCGGTTCGGAGAAACCAGGATACTGGTTGATTGGATTTTTAATAACCATAAGTGGGAAAAAATCCAACTAGCAAAGTAGAGTGTAAACCCCTACTCCTCAGGCTGTGGACTTGAGAGAGTAAATTTTTCTGCCTTTTCATTGATACTTTCCGCATCAAACGTACTGACAATAAAGTATTCCTCATCTCCACTACGCTTTACCAAATAGTCATTTTTACCTTTGAAAAATTCCAGCACTGTTTTCTGATCATTTTTATCAGTAAGTAAAAGAGTAAACGATGGGGATATCTGGCTGTACTGTCTCTGCTTATCCTCAAAAGCCAGCTCTTTAGCCTTAAACGGATTTAGTCTCATAACGTACGTGTTAACAGCCTCATGATTAACCTCATTCTCTTTTCCTTCAAAACGCCATTCTCTGTCTTGTATTTGGGTAAGTGTATAGATCGAAATTCCAGACTGCACACTAAAACTTTTTATAGCTTCAGACTCGATATCAACTATTGTTAAGTCATACCAGGAATTAGGTTCTAAAGAAAGGGTGGGAATATTCCTGAGATTATAAGCTAAGCTTTGATTACGTAGAGCTACAGAGGTTAGCGAGCCTATTCTTTTTCCAACCAGAAACTCCGAAGTCTTGTCGTTTATTTTTAAGCTTACTTTTGTAGCCGTATCTTCTGTTACATTTAGATCCTTAAGTTTTTCAGGAGACTGGGCAATCAGAACCGGAGATTCTGAGGGCAGAAGACCGTTAATAAGTTCCGAAACCTTGGTCTTATCAGCAGATTTACTGGCTACCTTCCATCCATTGTTTGTTTTCGTAAACTGAAGTTGCTGATTTCCCTTACTTAAAGTTACTTCAGAGACTAAACTCGCATCTATCTCTTTAATGGCTTTCAAGTAGTCGTTAGGTTGTTTTTGCTGATATTTTGACCAAAGGTTTTGGACTACTACAAGAACTAAGCCAATAACAAGAATTAGAGTAAGATTAATGAGTTTTTTCTGGTTCATAGCTGTTTAGTTAACTTTATAGATTCTTTGGGTTAGACGTTTACGTCTGTTTAAATACCAAATACCAAAAACAGTAACCACTAACGGTGCACCGATAAGATTGGCATAATGAACCACCTTTGACTGAGAAACAGAACTAAACTCAAAGATCGGATTATCTCCGGTTTTGCGCCTGATTGAAGCAACTAATTCATCAGCAGCAACCCAATCAATGATTGCTGATACAAAATCCAAGTTCTGGGCAGTATTACTGACAAACGAATCAGTAATAAAGTCACTGTCTCCTACTACTACAAGCTTACTCTCTCCTTTGACAGCGGCTACCGCTACTAGCTGCTCTTTCTTATCTCCTGAAAACGCATCTGGTTTTAGCTGGTTAGGAGAAATAGTATAGACACCTGACTGAGCCCCACCGTTAGGAGTTGTCTGCAAAAGCTTGACGTGATTGACTCCTTCAACAGTCTCCAGCTCAAATGGATTTGCCCAGGTAAGAGTTACGGAGTTAATACCGCTGGTAGCTGAAAACTCATCCTTGGAAGGTACTGCCTTTATCCAGAACGGGTACGGCATAAGGTAATTTACGTTACCAGCATTTAAGGTAATAGTTTCATTAAGCTGGAGATCGTAGGCAATACTTTTACTTAAGGTGATTCCATAATCAGAGAGCAAACCTTCGAGGCCAGTGTTAAATGGCGCAGC
>JBMNOG010000002.1:0-99197 GCA_050942955.1 Patescibacteria group bacterium
ATGTTGGTCTTTGGGTAATTATTGGTTTTGCACTTTTTTTCATTATTGAAAGAGGGTTACACTGGCATCACTGCCATAAGCATTCTGGTGAATGCAAGGTTCATCTTTTTTCATACATGAACCTTCTCGGTGATGGCGTTCATAACTTTACCGATGGTCTGGCTATCGCAGTCAGCTTCCTCTCAAGCACTAACTTAGGAGTAGCTACTACGCTGGCAGTTATGGCTCATGAAATTCCTCAGGAAATTAGCGACTTTGGCGTTCTGGTTTACGGCGGATTTAGTAAGAAGAAGGCCTTGTTTTTCAACTTCCTTTCGGCAGTTATGGCGCTTATTGGTGTCGTTGTAGGATTTTTTCTAGCTACAGGCATTGAATATTTTGCCAATTATATCCTAGCTTTTGCAGCCGGTGGTTTTATTTATATCGCTGCCTCTGATCTCATTCCGGAGTTACATAAAGAAGAAAAGTTAAGCCAGTCTGTTGTTTCTTTTGTTTTTTTCGCTCTAGGGGTTGGTTTTATGCTCCTGACAAAACTACTGTTTGAACATTAAAACCTCACAGTTTAATCTAAACTGCTCGCTTTCATACATATTTCTAACACTTCTCCGACACTACTCTTATTTACCTGCTTCAGTATTATCTTGTTACCAATTAATTATCAAGCTATGAATAAAACAAAATCTCCTCTGCTTGGTCTGCTCGGATTCATACTTTTTGTACTAGCGGTTTCAAGTGCACTGGCAGGTAATTTCCAAGTTAATGCACAGGAAGCAGATGATGCTAACTTTTCAGCCGATCTTTCTATCACAAAGGCAGTATTAACAAGTGCAGTAGTTCAAGGTAGTTACCAGTATAGAATTATTGCAACTAATAAAGGTCCGGTGAGCGCTGTTAACGTAGTTATTAAAGATCCAATTCCTGAAAATATGTCAGGGTATGTCAGCCATATTATAGGTGGAACTAAAGGAGGCTGTGACAAAAAAGAGAACATGATTACGTGCAATT
Source organism: Patescibacteria group bacterium (assembly GCA_050942955.1). Classification (GTDB taxonomy): domain Bacteria; phylum Patescibacteriota; class Microgenomatia; order UBA1400; family UBA1449; genus JBMNOG01. Next base: position 1,006 of record JBMNOG010000002.1, read on the forward strand.
ACGAAACTCTTACACCCGGAAGTTCGGTTATTATCGATGTTAATATTTTTAAAATTGAAGGAGAAACTCGTGACGTAACTAGCACATCTGCAGTAACCAGCGACACTTTTGATGCAAACCTTGAAAATAATCAGACTTCAACTACAGTAACAGCAATTGTTTTATAAAAACTGAAAGAACTCGGCTTGTTTTACCCCACCCCCTAACAGGGTGGGGTGTTTTTTTTGAGGTTTAACTACCAATAGCCAAGCTTATCAACTTTCGCTACATCCCCATCCTCCAGTTTCCACTCAAGTGCTTCCCAGTTTTCTTTAATATGTATACGCTCAGAGGACCGGGGGATAGTGATCATACCTTTAGCTAAAATCCAGTTTATGATTACTTGCGAAGCAGGTCTTCCATATTTTTCAGCTAGTTTCTCAATAACTGGCAAGTTTAAGTCAGAACCCTTTCCCAAGGGAGAGTAGGCAGTAACGGAAATGTTGTTTTTCTGGCAAAACCCTACTAGTTCGGTATTCTGATAGCTCGGATGAACTCTAATTTGATTGTCAGCAATTTTGATTTTTTTGGTTCTTCCAATTTCAAGAACTTCCTGAATATCCGGTATTGTGAAGTTTGAAACCCCGATAGTTTTAACCATTCCTTTTTCTTTGAGTTCCTGCATTGCAATAAGAGTTTCTTTTATAGGTATTTGGGGGTTTGGCCAGTGAATAAGGTAAAGGTCTAAATATCCAGTTCCCAATTCTTCTAGTGTCTCCTCGCAGTCTGTAAAAACTGTATCTCTTCCAAGAAATCTACCCGGAACTTTTGAAGTAATAAAGATATCTTCTCTTTTCACTCCTGAATTTTTGATAGCAAACCTAATGTCTTCCTGATTATTGTAGTCTTTGGCAGTATCTATATGCCTATATCCAAGTTCTAGCGCGTACGTTACGGAATTTTGACAAACGCTGCCTAAAAGTCCAGCCGTACCAAACCCCAAAACAGGCATGTTGATGTCTTTTTCGATAGTAATTTCCGGAGATTTATCCATATTTCTACCTTAGAAGTATAAAAATAGATTTCTGTAAAAAGGAATGCAAAGCAGGGTAAGAAAACTATCTAAGTTTGCAAATTTTAACCTTTTTCGCTTATACTTCACCCATGTCAAAGGAAATTCTTGCTGATTTTCATATCCATACAAAGGGTGGATTTGATTCTAAGGTACCTGCTAGAGACGTTATAAGAAAGGCTTCAGAACTAGGGATAGAAGTAATAGCCCTTACTGACCATGACAGAGTTACACACAGTTCTCAACTAGTTGAGCAAGCGCAAGAATTCAGTATTCTTCTTTTACCCGGGTGCGAAGTGACAACCTATTCCAAACCAGATAGTTCTCTTTCTTTACACTTCCCTCATGTATTGCTTGTAAATACTCCACCTGATGAACTTAGAGAGTTTCTAAAAAAGCATACATTTCCACTTCACATGCCAACTCTTAAAGAAACGTTAGAATGGGCACATATCTATCCTGAAATACTTGTCATTGCCCCACATCCGCACCCTAAAGGAACTATAAATTCCCTCAATTTTGAAGAGCTGCGAGAATACGGAGAGTTTTTTCACGCTATTGAAGGTCTTAACGGTGCCGGTGAATTAAAATTAAGTGGAAAAGTGAAAAGTCGTAAAGTCCTTGAAAATTACCGTCAAAGAGCTAGATTGGCAAAGGAAATCGAATTAACTATTGTAGGAAACTCAGATGCTCATACCAAAAGCAGAGTAGGTTGTGAGCATAACAGAGTTTTTGATAATCCCCGCACTGCTTCTGAAATAGTAGCTGCTATAAAAGATGGGAGTTGCAAACCACAGCGCTACCACCAAATCGAAAGACAAACCGCTGTCATCTATTCAAGACCTCAAACTGCTGTATAACACTTCTAGAGCTTCATTAACTATACTTTCATAAGAACTTGGTATAGTTAGTTTTACTATGGAGACAGATATGCATCGTAATCATTCTTACAAAAACCACCAGCATGTTCACGCCAGCCCTGGTTTAGAAGCAGGATACCTTGAGCAGGCGCTTGCTCACAAAGGACACAATGGCATCGACATGGCAAAGGACTTTCTTCGCCGGTTTTACATTGTTTCTATTCTTCTAGTTCCTCTGTTTATACTTAGCTCACCAGGACAACATCTACTCGGGTACGAAAACTTTGCATTCAGACCATACGTACAGTTTTTTCTTGCTTCCGTAATCTTTTATTTTAGTTTAGTTTTCTTCGAACATGCATGGCATGAAATTAAAATGCGTGTTTTTGGGATGATGACTCTCGTTTCAGTTGCTGTAGGTGCCGGATATCTGTTTTCTGCTGTTTCAACATTTATGCCCGAACTTGAAGAAGAGTTTTACATCGAAATTTCTACCCTCATCTGGATTCTGCTTTTTGGCCACTTTCTTGAAGCTAAATCTGCAACAGCTGCCGGAAATGCGCTTGAGGAAGTATCAAAACTTCTGCCAAGCCAGGCACACGTAATTAGAAATGGAGACATCATTGATATATCAGTTGGTAGTCTCCAAAAAGGAGATCTGGTTTTGGTTCGCCCGGGAGAAAAAGTGCCGGCAGATGCAGTTATTATAAAGGGGCAAGCTGAATTTGATGAATCTCACCTCACCGGAGAATCAAAGCCAACTAGTAAAACCAAAGGAGATGAGGTGGTAGCTGGCGCAATTTCCCTTAACTCTGCTGTCGAAATCAGGTTGAGTAGAGTAGGAGAGACCTCTACTGTCGGTCAGATAAAAAAACTTATTACCCAAGCACAAGAAACTAAACCAGCTACTCAACGCCTTGCAGATAGAGCAGCTAGCTGGCTCACATTCGTTGCCTTACTTACCGCTATTTCAGCCTTTCTTATCTGGCTGCTTGTGCTGGGAGAAACTTTCGTGTTTGCCTTAACACTTAGTATTACAGTTTTAGTAATTGCTTGCCCGCACGCTTTGGGCCTGGCTATTCCCACTGTTACCACCATTGCCACAAAAATTGCAGTTGATAATGGATTTTTTATTAAAAATCTGGCAAAACTTGAAACTATGCGCCGGACTGATTACGTTGTGTTTGATAAAACTGGGACTTTAACCCTGGGTCAGTTCGGGATTACGGATATTATTCCGATTTCATCTACTAAACAGGTGCGAAATGTTTCAAATATAAATGACTTAACTCCTAACCAAGTACAAATTCTGGAAACTGCCGCTTCTCTTGAGCAACAATCTTCGCACAGTATTGCCATTTCAATTACTGGATTTGCAAAGAGTAATGAAATTGCATTGAAAGATGTAACGAACTTCCACAATATATTAGGAAAGGGTGTGACAGGAATGGTAAATAACCAAGCATACTTTTTGGGGAACAAGCGCTTGGCAGCAGAAAGAGATTTACTTAACGAAATAACTGAAATTATTCATCAGAAACTGACTAGTGAAGAGAAAACTGTCATATTTTTAGCAAATGACAAAAAAATTATTGGAATTATCGGGCTAGCAGACCAGATTAAGAACTCTTCCTATAAAGCAGTTAAAGATCTCCACGCGCAAGGTATTCAAGTAGCCATGATAACCGGTGACAGTAAGAGGGTTGCCAAAAACGTAGCCCGAGAACTCGGTATAGATACGTATTTTGCCGAAGTGTTACCACAAAACAAGTATGAATATGTCAAAAAACTTCAAAGCAAAGGCCATACGGTGGTTATGGTAGGTGACGGAGTTAACGATGCACCGGCGCTAACTCAGGCAGATGTAGGTATAGCCATTGGCACCGGCACAGATATTGCGGTTGAGGCTGGCAACGTTATTTTGACTAGAAACAATCCAGCCGATATCCCACGGCTAGTGACTCTATCAAAGAAAACATATCAAAAAATGGTGCAAAACTTATTTTGGGCTTTAGGTTATAACATTATTGCTCTGCCTGCAGCTGCAGGGGTTTTCATTCCGTTTGGCTTCAGACTTTCACCAGAAATTGGCGCTATTCTTATGAGTCTTTCCACTGTTATTGTAGTGTTTAACGCCACCAGGTTAAGAAGTATTAACATAGCCATTAGTGGGTAGTCAAAAGCTCTTACCCAGCTCTTACCATTAACAAACTTTTTTCCTTAAATAGCAGAAAATAATACTGTTATGGAAGATAGATGTCCGGTTGAAGACCTTAGTGGCAAGCATATTTCTTACTGGCTTGATACTACTCCAGAAACTTCGTACCCAACCTTAGAAGAAAACATTGAAGCTGACGTAGCTATTGTTGGCGGAGGCATAGCCGGACTAACTACCGCATACCTACTTAAAAATTCCGGCAAAACTGTAGCCGTAGTTGAAGCAGGAAAAATTTCAGCCGGTGTAACTGGGAATACGACAGCAAAAATCACCTCCCAACATCGTTTCATATATTCACAGTTATCTCGCCAGTTCGGTAACAAGATAGCTCAAATTTATGGAGAGTCACAACAAACTGCCCTGGAACTTATAGCCAGTTTAATCCAAACAGAAAAGATTAATTGCGATTTCAAACGTGCAAAAGCGTACATTTATACTGAAACTAAAAGTAATCTCGAAGAAATTAAAGAAGAGGCTAAGATAGCTCAATCTCTAGGATTACCCGCCTTTTTTACCAGTGTTCTGGATTTGCCTTACCCAGTAAAAGGGGCAGTAGGGTTTAAGAACCAGGCTTACTTTCATCCACGCAAATACCTGCTACATCTAGCCAAACTTATTTCAGGAAACGGCAGCTATATCTTTGAGAACAGTCAGGTATTTGACATCGATGAGAACAGCAGTATTAATGTACAAACGCAAAAAGGGAAGATCAAAGCCAAAGACGTAGTCATAGCTACCCACTATCCAATTCTCAATAAAGGTGGTTACTTCACCCGCCTAGTGCCACTGCGATCATATGCGCTAGGAGTTTATGTAGAAAACAAAAATCCTGAGGGTATGTACATCGATTACAGTGAGCCTTTATTTTCTGTTCGCCCACAACTAACACAAAAGGGAGAGATGCTCATTATTACCGGTTTTGAACACAAAACTGGACATGAGCCTAATACCATGCGTTGTTACAAAGAGCTTTATAAACTTACTCAAGACAGGTTCAATGATCCATCAATTTCTTACTACTGGTCCACACAGGATAACTACACCCCTGACCATATACCGTTTATTGGTCGGTATACACCTTTCAGTAAACATCTCTTCCTAGCTACGGGGTTTGAAGGATGGGGCATGACTAATGGAACTCTTTCCGGCATGATCCTGTCTGACCTCATCTTAAAGCGCGACAACCCCTGGGTAGATCTTTACAACCCAAGTAGGGGCACGCAATTAAAGGAAATTGCTAATTTAGCAAAGCAGAATATTCATGTAGCCCAAACGTTCATCAAAGACCGTTACCTTAAAAACACTAAAGAAGGTTCTGAGAACTTAAAAAATGGCACTGGGGAGGTCAGGGAAGTAAACGGAGAAAAAGTGGCTGTCTACAAAGATGAGGAAGGCACTATTCACACAGTCTCAGCTGTCTGCACGCACCTAGGATGTATCGTTAACTTCAACAATGCCGAAAAAACCTGGGATTGCCCCTGTCACGGATCAAGATTTGACTACAAAGGCAATATTGTTCACAGTCCAGCAGTAAAAAAATTGAAGACAAAAAAGTAGTATTACTATATATTTTGATGAATTTTTACATCTTATGCTATATATTGAGAGCCTTTCACCGCTTTCCTTATAATAATCACTTCTCTGATTCCTTACAAAAGCCTAATAGTCTCTTTACATTAAATAGCTACTGTTTCAGTTGTGAACAGCATTAAAACTAAACATAGTAAAGCAGACGTTGCCAATATTTACGACTTTGGCTCATCTTTTTATCGCTACTTCGGTAGGAATGATCCGGCAGAATTTGCCATTCACTTTGGTATATGGAATAAAGATACCAAAAATGCCAAAGAAGCTGTTATTAATACAAACAGATTCTTGGCTGAAACCGCTGAAATCTCGGGAATAACGAAGGTACTGGATTTTGGCTGCGGGGTAGGGGGAAGTTGCTTGTGGCTGGCTGAAACTTATGGCAACAGAGTAACAGGAATATCCATAAGCAAAAAGGAGATTTTGAAAGCTAAAGAGCTGGCAAGTAAGTTTGGAGTTGACCACTTAGCTGATTACTATGTTATGGACTACTGTCAGACCTCGTTTTCTGATAAAACGTTTAACGTTGTATGGGCACTTGAGAGTACCATATATGCTGCAGATAAATTGCTATTAGCAAAAGAAGCGTTTAGACTATTGCGCGACAAAGGAAAAATTGTTGTGGGCGATGTATTCTTAAAACGTAAAGCAAATACTAAAAAAGAGCAAGAATGGCTTGAGATATTTTATCGAGGATTTACTGTAATAAACCTTGTTACAGCTAATGAGTTTACAAAAGCTCTCAAGGTGGGTGGCTTTAACGATATTAGTTTAGCTAACAAAACCCAGGCAATCATCCCGACCTCAAAACAGAGACATAAACTTAATAGCTTTACCTATCCTGTAGTTAAAATCATGGAAAAACTAAAGATATCCCCTCCGTTTCTTACCAACAATAGCCATGCCAGTAAAATTCAGTACAACATGTTTAAAGAAGGATTGATTGAGTATGCTGTTATCTCAGCCTCCAAATAGCACGAAACGAAGAAAAAAACTAGTTCAGAGTTTGGTCTACCAGTTCTGAGTAGACCACTAGGCGGTGAGAGTAAAGTTTTAAGTTCCGATCAAATGTACCGGCACAGGTAATCAAATTTAGGCGTGCTTTATCGTTTTTGGTAAATACATCACCAATAGGGAATGCTTTATCCTCATAGAATTTAATATCAGTAACAATAAATTCCTGCTTTTCGCCTTCTTCATCAATTACTTCAAGAATATCCCCGATAACAAGGGAGGGTAGGTTGTAAAAAATTGCCGGGCCTGTTGGCGAATCTAGATGGCCCGCAATGACGGAACTGCCAATCTCTCCGGGTTTGGGACCATACTTATACCACGCAACATTCATGTCTTCCTTCGGAACATCCATGTTGCCTTTCTCGTCTAAACCAACAACCTCCACCTGTGCTTCTATACCAAGTTTAGGAATAACAAATGTCTCCGGTTCTTTTAGTTCCGATTGCTTAGTAGGCTGAGAAGGATGAGCAGGTTCATCAAACTCAACACTTTCCCATGAAGACGCTTCTGGAACGTGTATTGAGTTTGATATAACAATTCTGCTCACTAAAAGCCCGCCTAATATACCCCCCATAATGAACATTACCAGCGTAAATTTCATAGCCTTTCTTCAGTACCCTACCTAAGATTTTGTATTATACAGCACTACTGAGTGCCTCCCATGCCTGTTGCTGGGGCACCACCCGGAGTGGGGCTTGGAGTGGGTGTTTGGGCCGAAACCACTCCCACAGTTAGTACTAGAGTTAAGATAAATGCTGCCACAAGTGCAACTACGTTTCTCATACGTTCCACCTCCCCTCAAATCATTTTTATAACATACTAACCTTAACTTTTTTGATTGTAGATATATTAAGAGCTAGGTAAGAAACGGATAATAGAAGTCTGGATAACGATAAAAAATAAAATTACTAAATTAGTTCTCCAGAAATCTGAACACAAAGAAACAGAAACTATCTACTTTTTATGTATAGATTAGTTAGGTAGAAGTAGATTTTAGAGGAAGAATTTTGCGGGGTGAACGGGGCTCCCTTCTCTTCGTTCAGGACTGCCACTCACTTCGTTCGTGTCTTGCTTCTCGCCCCGTTTCAATCTCTTAAAGCACAAAAAAATCGGCATTTCAGCCGAATTTTCGTGCTTTGCGGGGTGAACGGGGCTCGAACCCGCGACCTCTGCCTTGACAGGGCAGCGCTCTAACCAAACTGAGCTATCACCCCAAACTGCCATTACATTATTCCGTACTACCCCAAAATTAAGTTCCGAGGGCTTAACCCTCGGTTTTGCTTACAAGCAAACTTGAAACTCTTGGTTTCTAATCAGGCATAGTATAACAAAATTTAGCAAAAACCACCAGTATTTCACGCGCAACATCAGGCTAGTACTTAGATAGAAAAACTTTTCCTCTGTCATCATCTCCTAACTTCAGATTTATTTCGGAAAGCAGTCTCCACGTCTCAGGATTATCAGGATTTCTCAGAAATGCGCCTGTGGCATAGGAACGGGCAAGAAGCAAATCGCCGGCATTCTGAGCATCAAGGCTTGCAGACATAAAATCGGAAAGTTCCGGCATTTTCACTTTTTCTGTATAAAAAGCATTTGGTTGAGGGTTTGTAAACTGCTGTTCTGCAAAGGGATAAAACTTGTAAGGATGCAGGGATTTTGCCTCCAATAAGTACTGACTGGCCTCTTTATAACTTCCTCGCTGCACCAAAAAATACCCTGATATCGCTAACCGTTCAGACTGAAGCGTATTCACATACGTAAAAAAGGGCAAAAATGAGGCAGTATTTACTTGCCATACCTTAGGTTCAGGAACTACCTCAGTATCCTTAAGTTCTTCAATAGTAGAGTAAAGCCGAAGAGCCTGATTTTGGGCAGATGCAAAATACACACCTTCAGTCAGACCGAGATGTTGATAATAAGCAGAGTTCAGATCAACAGCAACAACTGGCCGTTTATAGATATTATTACTAACCAGATCAAGAGTGTATTCGGGATTAAGCGGAAAATTAAACCGAGTAAGCGTTTTATCCTGTCGATCAAGCTGTTGGTATCTGAAATTCACTAATTTAACATCTACGTCTGGCCGAATTTTGCTGACCAAACTAGCGTATTGAAGACTAAAACTGGCATAATCTCCATGCGTAACTACCAACGTATTTGCTGGAGTATCCGACAGGATATGACGAGCCAGCTGCTCTGTCTGTGTAAAGGTGCTTAAATCAACGTGCTGGCGAAGATAGCTCGCCTGTATAACTATCCATACTCCAAATATTAAGAGTACCGACATTATTTTATTTACAAATTTTTGCATCAAAAAAGCAGTACCAAAACCAATGCTAATCCCCAAAAATATATGGCTAATCAAATAAAAACGCTCTAGCATAACTAGTTGCTCAAAGTAGATAGCAGTGCTATTAGGATCAAACCCGGGGTAACCAATATACACAACCAACCCAACCCCAAAAAATAGAAAGCACCCGAGAAGTGTAAAGGTAGTACGGTATTTTTTGCGCTGAAATGATTGATGCCAACCATAGATAGCAATAAGTAGTGGCAGTAGTAGAAAACTCTTTACCGTATTGCCAATGAAGTGTTCTACAGCCTTATCAGGTTGGAAAAAACTGCTTGAGGAAAGGTATATGGACCCAGTTAGGGCGTATTCCCCCCGGAGCAGATGATTAACAATCCCATTAAAGCTAGACGGAAAATTAAATGAAAAAGGCAGAATCTGCTGATTAAAAAACCAAAGAAGCGTAAGATTAAGGGTAATACCTATAATTGTTGCCAGAACAAATAAATAAATATTCTTGAAGGAACATAAAATTTCTTTCCAACTGCTAAAGAGTTGAAAAAACAGAAATGGTAACCATAACCAAAATATTTCGTGGTATGTCAATCCTAAACCTACTATCAAACCTAAAAAAATCCAGTTAAACCCAGACCGCGACACTTTGAGGGCTAGTGAGTAACTCAGTAGTATAAGTAAAACTACCAAGGAATATTTTTCAATCACATTAGCTTGAAACCAAACATACGCTGAGAAAGCTGTAGTAAGGCTACCAAAAAATGCAGCAATAGAGGCAATATTGGATTCACCAATTACCCTAAAAATAAGAGTTTTAGTAATGAAAAAGATTAGGATGATATTAGCTAGCTGAATAACCGCGGCTAATATATTTGCTTTTAAAGCAACTTCTATAGGTAAGGGTAAATGGGTAAAACCATAGATCAAGCTAACTAACAGGGGATAACCGGGAGGGTGGGCAACGCCGCCTAGATATCCCACAACTGTCAACTCATCGCTATCAGCAAAAGAAACATGAGTTCTGGCTACAGTTGCGCCATACACTAATCCAGCCAAAAGAATGAGAATGGTTGCCAGGGAACGAGCTGATAAACTAGAATATGAAACTTTCCTTAAATCTTTAACTAACTTTTGGAACATATAGTATCTTGGTTTAATTGAAAATAACATAAACCACGTAGTGTGAGAAGGTATCGTCGCTACCTAAATTTTCTAAGTGAAGTATTTTAGTTATTTCTTCATCTTAGCAAACTACGTTAATAATTGCTAATACCTCAATCTTTATGCTATATTAGATTCATACAATTTTAATTACAGGAGCTGTATAGTACTACAGGATTATTTATGTAGTCTGTACAGAAAATATATGATCGTATGGATTCTTCTTGGCCTCCTAATTATTGCCGTAATCTGGGCTTTCGGCACCTATAACCGTTTTGTAACCCTCAAAACACAGATTGAGGCTTCCATTCAGGAAATTGGAAACCAACTAAAGAGACAAGCTGACCTTATTCCAAATTTAATTAGCAGCGTTAAAGGCTACATGAAGCATGAGAAGGAAATTTTCCAAAGTATCACGGATGCCAGAAAACAAGTCATGGAAGTAATTACTAAAGACGGATCTGATGCCCAGGCAATTGTTGATGCCAGCAGCAAACTCCAGCAGGCCTTAGCTCCAATCAGAGCAGTCTTGGAATCAACTCCGGAACTGCAGGCTGCTGCTCCAACTCAAAAGCTTATGGATGAACTTAGAGACACAGCCGATAAAATTATGTATGCCAGGAGAACTCTTATTGACCTAACAGCCGATTACAATATTGCCAGAGTTACAGTTCCAAGCAATATTATCGCTACACTATTCAATTTTGAAAAACAACCGGGACTAACTATGCCCGAAGCTGCTAAAGCTACAACTGTAACTGCTGAAGAAACCAAAACACCAAAAGTCGAGTTGTAATAGGAAGTTAGGCTTTAGTAACGATAGACTGAATTGACGTGTTAAATATCTATGAATCTATTGCCATAAATAAGCGCCGTACATGGGTAATTATGGCGCTTTTTATTGTTTTTATTACCGCCGCAGCCTGGGTAATGGGTGAGGCTCTGGGGTACGGCCCAAGCCTCATTGGTTGGGGACTAGTACTTTCCGGTTTTATGAGTTTCGGAAGTTACTGGTTTAGCGACAGGATAATTTTAGCCATTTCTAATGCCAGACCTGCTACCAGAGAAGAATTTTTTGATTTCTACACTGTGGCAGAGAACTTGAGTATGGCAGCCAGGATTCCTAGACCAAAACTCTATGTCATTGATGATAGCGCCATGAATGCTTTTGCTACAGGCCGTGACCCGGAGCACGCTGTAGTCTGCGCCACTACTGGTATTCTTTCCAGACTTAACCGTACCGAACTCGAAGGAATTGTTGCCCATGAGCTCTCCCATATTAGAAACTATGACATGCGCTTAATGTCTATTGTCACAATTTTAGTCGGTTTTATAACCCTTCTTTCCGATTGGTTTATCAGAGCTTCTTTTTGGGGAGGAAGACGGCGCAGCCGTGATAGAAACGATAGTGGTCAACTCCAGGCTATCATTGCTATCGCTGGGGTAGTGTTGGCCTTACTTTCCCCGATTATTGCCAAGTTAATCCAGTTAGCGCTCTCTCGTAGACGCGAGTACTTTGCCGATGCAGCTGCAGTGCAGCTTACCCATCAACCTTCGGGTCTGATTAGCGCTCTGCAAAAACTTGCTTCTGACAGAGAGCCTCTTGAAGCAGCCAATAAAGCTACGGCACACTTATACATGGTTAATCCTCTAAAAAACCGGCATGACAGTATCGGTTGGTTTGCCAGCTTTTTTTCAACCCACCCACCTATCGAAGAGAGAATAAAAATGCTACAATCGATGTATTAGTAACTAAGTTTGTACTATGGTTCCTTCACCTGATAATCCAACTTTTAATGATTTCCCCAAAACTGACGCAGAAAGAGATGCAAGTATATTTAGATACAGAATTGAACATTCCCAAGAAGATCAGACAATTGGCCCGAATGATATTATGCGCTATGCAAAACACCAATTCGAAGTATTACTAAGTGATATTAAAACAAAAAGAGATCCCACTCCTGCAAAAGATGATCCCAGAACAAAGTATTTAGATTTACTGCAAAGAGCTAAGCTCGGAGGAGCAAGAGGGCAACGAGAGCTGTGCGACTATGAAATCGAAAGATTGGAAGAGCAGATAGCAAAAACAGAAAACAAGGAAGCTATTAAAGATCTTCAAGACAGAATTGAGAGCTGGAAAACCGTTCGAGAAACAGTAGCTTCTGAATAATCAATAGAACACTTAGTAACTCAAATTCACTCCGTAACTTCCTCTTAATTTTTCTTTTTTTGAGTTGCTGGGTATAATATCCTTATGATTATTGAAGCCCAAGAAGCATTTGTCAAAATCAGTCAAGAAGAACATCAGACTACCTCCCATCAAGAAACAGTCACCATAAGCCGCACTCAAATACTTTTTACCCATATTTGCGAAGGAAGGGGTACTCTTGAAATGTTGGATGACTACCTTCACTTAAAGTTGGAAGAGATGAGAACAGAAAGGGAACAAAACGGGAGTAAAGTCTCCCCGTATGAACCATGGATGGAGGAAGCTTTATCAGGCAACATCCAGAGAAAAGCAGAAATTTGTCTTGCAACTGCTAACGCTTTGGAGAAAGAACTTCCAAAAGACGATACTTATAATGAAAGAGAAGGAACTCTTTACACAAGACGAGCAATAGCCAGCTGGAGAGAACTTGCCGCTCAATGCTATAAAACTGTTAAACAAGCATAACTTCAAAAAATATTCATTTTAGAGTGATACCATAAGGGTAGTTAGCAATTATAAAAAGGGGGAAAGTGTGATCACTCTGCAGCTATTTTATGACAAGTTGCCGGAATACCTTCAAGATTCTTTTTACAAAAGGCTTCAAAAAAAAATTCAATTCCTTAACAAACATTTTAAATCTCACGATCAGCCGTTAATCCTACGAGTGGTTGCTGAACAATTCAAAAACAGCGATTTTAGCGTGAAAGCTGAACTTTTTCATAAAAATAAGCCAATCATTATAAAAAGAAATGCCAGAACTCCCCTTAAAGCTCTGGAGATAGCGTTTAATGATTTAAAGGAAAACATCCTGCAAGAATTTAATAAGGAAAGAGAGCACCTTCAGGTATCATCACGAGCTGAGCGCTCAGCTATACTCAATGAAGCCTACGAACAGCTGGTAACGGTCGTTAAAACCCAAGATAAAGAAGCTTTTTCAAAAATACTTATTCCGCTTCTTAAAGATTTAAAGCAGTACGTTATAAGACGAATCAGATTTAGCCAAGTAAGAGGGGTTATCACACCGGGGACTTTAAGTGTTGATGATATAGTCCAGGAAGTTATTGAAAAAGCGTATGAAGGTTTTACTTCAATTCCACAAAGCCGAACTTTGGAGCACTGGCTTTTCCATATCGCAAATGACATCTTGCGACAAAGGCTTAATGAGGAACACTTTGAGGCTACATTTGAAAGCTGGGAAGATCTAGACGACATGAATATAGAAAATCTTGATGAGCGCTTAACTGTTAACTTTAGTGGCGAACCAGAACATCTGGAGGATCTCACAGAGCCCACTCTTGAGCAAATGGCAATAGGCTACGATCCCTATGGTCCTGAGTATAGAGGGGCAGAAAACTATCCAGAAAATAGAATCAGCCGCGAAAATCAAATTAAAAAAATTGTTCTAGCTTTAAGTAAACTTCCGGAAAATGAGCGCACTATTTTTGATCTTTATGCCATGGGTCAATATTCAGAAAAAGAAATTGCTGCCATTCACAACATAAAAGTCCAAGAAGTCAGAGAGGTAATTAAGCGTGTTCAGGAATTTGTCAAAAAAGAACTGGCAAAGAAGTAAGATTTTTTTCTCAGCTATTTTAATTTGCAGATAAAAAATACTTTTGGTTACAATAGTTTTAAATTAGTTCATACGTTCAGTTTATGATCGATCCTAAAAACCTTACCTACAAAACTCAGGAAACGTTAGTACAGGCTATAGATCTAGCTAAAAACAACCAAAATCCTGAAATAAGCGACCTTCATCTTCTCAAAGCAATGATAGGTGATCCTGAAGGAGTGGTTCACCAGACCCTAGAGAGACTCAATACAGATTTTAATTCACTCCAAGTTAAAATTGACAATGAAATCAGCAGTTTACCGACAATGTCACAAGCTTCTCAACCCACAGGCTCTCAAACTTTCAACCAAGTTTTTGACAGAGCTGAAAAGCAAGCTCAGAAAATGGGAGATGAATACCTTTCGCGTGAACACCTACTTTTAGCACTCTTATTGACAGACTGCCAATCTAAGTCTATACTAAACGGTGCAAATATTACGTTTGATTCTGTTAAGGAGGTGCTCATGGCTATCCGCGGCAACCAGAAGGTGACTGATCCAAATCCTGAAGGTAAGTATCAGGTTCTGGAAAAATACACAATAAATCTTACTCAGCTGGCTAAAGAAGGTAAGCTTGATCCGGTTATTGGCCGTAATGCTGAGATTAGAAGAGTGATGCAGGTTCTCTCCAGAAGAACGAAAAATAATCCCGTGCTAATTGGAGATCCCGGAGTAGGGAAAACTGCCATTGTTGAAGGTCTAGCTCAAAGAGTAGCGGCTGGCGATGTTCCAGACACATTAAGAAACCGCGAAATTTTGGTTCTTGATTTGGCTTCAATTTTAGCCGGAGCCAAATTCAGAGGTGAATTTGAGGAACGGCTCAAAGCCCTGCTCGCTGAAGTCAAAAAAGCTGCCGGTCGTTACATTCTCTTTATTGATGAACTTCACACGATTATTGGTGCCGGCAGCGCTGAAGGAGCAGTTGATGCTTCAAACATGCTCAAGCCGGCTCTGGCAAGAGGAGAACTAAGAACCATTGGTGCGACCACTATTAAAGAGTACCGACAGTACATTGAAAAAGATGCCGCCTTTGAGAGAAGATTCCAACCTGTAGTTGTAGACGAACCCAATATTGAAGACACAGTTGCTATTTTGCGTGGCCTAAAAGAAAAGTACGAAGTCCACCACGGTATCCAGATTACAGATGATGCAGTTTTTGCTGCAGTCAACCTTTCCGTCCGCTACATTACCGACCGGCAGCTTCCTGACAAAGCCATTGATCTCATTGATGAAGCAGCAGCCAGGATAAAAATTGAAGCCGAAAGCATGCCCACAGAGCTTGACCAGCTCACCCGAGAAATAACCCAGCTAGAGATTGAACAGGCCGCTTTGAAAAACGAAAAAAAGTCTGAAAAACTCGAAACTCTCCAAAAACAACTTGCAGACAAAAAAGAGA
Organism: Patescibacteria group bacterium; assembly: GCA_050942955.1. GTDB lineage: Bacteria > Patescibacteriota > Microgenomatia > UBA1400 > UBA1449 > JBMNOG01. The sequence goes on from JBMNOG010000002.1 coordinate 16,418, forward strand.
AGTTAAATGAGCTTAAAGCTGTATGGCAAAACCAAAAAGAGATTATTCAGGGATTGCGTGACAAAAGGGAGCAAATTGAGAAACTCCGCACTCAGCTCGAAATTGCCGAACGAGAAGTGCGCTTAGAAGATGCCGCTAAAATTAAGTACGGCGAACTGCCAAAATTTCAGAAAGAACTTGCAGAACTTGAGATGAAGTGGAACGAAATTCCTGAAGAGCAAAAGATTGTTCGTGAATCTGTGACTGAAGAAGATATCGCTGAAGTGGTTTCTTCCTGGACAAATATACCCGTTACCAGACTTCTAAAGTCAGAATCGCAAAGATTGGCTGAGCTTGAAGAAGAGCTGCACAAACGGGTGGTAGGCCAAGACGAAGCTGTTAAGGAAGTAGCTAACGCGATCAGAAGGTCAAGATCCGGCCTTGCTGAAGAAAATCGGCCTATTGGTTCATTCCTCTTTTTAGGTCCAACCGGAGTAGGGAAGACAGAACTGGCTAAGGCTTTGGCAGAAAGTTTATTTGGAGATGAAAGGGTTATGATTAGAATCGATATGAGTGAGTATTCGGAACAGCACTCAGTTGCCCGACTTATCGGTGCACCTCCCGGCTATGTCGGCTATGAGGAAGGGGGCCAGCTCACCGAGCAAGTCAGAAGAAAACCTTATTCTGTTATCCTGTTTGACGAAGTTGAAAAAGCCCATCCACAGATTTTCAATGCTTTCTTGCAGATTCTTGATGACGGCCGACTCACTGACGGTAAAGGTAGGGTAGTCAATTTCAAGAATACAATCATCATTATGACATCAAACATTGGCAGTAAACTTATTGAGGAGTATGCCGAAAAAATAGAGGACACAAAAAAACGGGAAGAGCTTGAGCAAAAAGTCTTCGATCTTATCAAACAATACTTCAGACCTGAGTTTATCAATAGGCTTGATGATATTATCCTTTTTAGGAATCTAACAGAAGACATGCTCATAGAAATTGTTGATAAGCAGCTGGAGTACATTCAAGCTCGGGTAAAAAAGCAGGGAATAAAACTCAAAATTGATGAAGAAGCTAAAAAACAACTAGCTAAAACCGGCTATGACCCTGTCTTTGGCGCACGACCTCTTAAGAGAGTTATTCAAAACGAGATTCTTGACGACCTGGCTTTGCAGATTATCGAAGGCAAAGTTAAAGAGGGTGATACTGTGAAGGTTGAAATTAAAAACGACAGAATCTCCTTAACTTCCAGTACCTAAAAACTTCCTTTTACACAGATAAGATTTCTTATCTTTCTGTTGAGGCAGGTACTATTTTTATTGTAATAAAAACATAAAATATTGATTCCTTCACTTGTGATTATCTTTACTGGTGGTTAGTATACCCTCCATGAGTAAGCTTTTCTCTTATACGTTATCAAACTTCTTACTGGAGGTCCCAGAAAAAGATCTAAGCCAACCTAGTAGACCAGAGCGAGAAACGCTCCCTGAAAAAATTGATGTTGTGGTTTTTGAAGATCAGGAGCTAATGACTATAGTTACTTCAACAGCTTTAACTAATTTTGTACCAAACATAAATACAGTCTTTGTACGCAACCTGCAACAGGTAGATAAAGTTTTATCAGCATTAGAAAGAGGTAATTTGAGAATAGAATACACAGCCCTTGTAGACAGAAACTTAGGCAAAGAGAATGATGGGAAGATGGAAAGCAGATTGTAGAGCGTCTGCTGCCGTAAGTGAAGCTTATTTTAATAACGTAAAACCACTTTTTTAAATCCTGAATCTTGCTACATTCGCGACTATCGGCGCAGATAATGAAACTAATGACAACCCGGTAGATTCCTATAAATACGACACTAGAGCATTTTTTTAACAAACTCAGAAGTTATAATGAGATGAAATCTAAAAAAACTGTCAGCTAGAATTCTTACTCTTAAACTACTTACAGCTTCACTTCTGGTCGGTTTCATTTTTTGCTATACTACAGATCATGAACCCAAAGACACTTTCCAAAGATGGCGTTAAACACGTAGCAGAATTGGTTCAAATTCCGCTAAGCGATAGCGAGTTGGAAGCTATTGCACCCCAGTTATCTGAAGCAGTTGAATATGTTGAGGTACTAAACGAATTAGATGTTACTCAAACTCCACCTACTTCCCAGGTAACGGGGCTAATAAATGTTTTTCGTGATGATATGGTTAAACCGTCATTAACCCAGGAAGAAGCGCTGAAAAATTCCAAGCAGACAGTAGATGGCTACTTTGCTGTCCCGGCTGTTATTGAGAAAGAGTAAATACAATTTACAATGTGCAATTATCAGTTAACAATTATTTAAAATGTCAGATAAACCGCTTCATGAACTAACGCTAGTAGAAGCACTCAAAGGACTGAAGCAGAAACAGTTTTCTTCTTTAGAGCTTACTCAAAGCTGTATTGATAGAAGCAAAGCACTAAATGAGAAATTGAACACTTATCTCACATTTTCAGATATTGCTCTTGATGAAGCTAAAAAGGCTGATGAAGAAATTGCTCGAAATTCCGGAGCATTCGAAGAGAAGCCTTTATTAGGAATTCCGTACGCTTTGAAAGATAACTTCTTAACCAAGGGGCTTAGGACGACTGCTTCCTCAAAAGTATTAGACGAATATATTCCTGTTTATGAATCTACCGTAACCAAAAGACTTAAAAAGGCCGGTGCCATTGTTATCGGAAAAACAAACATGGATGCTTGGGCCCACGGTTCCAGCACCGAAACCTCAGCCTATGGGCCGACAAAAAACCCCTGGGACACAGACAGACTTCCGGGCGGTTCTTCGGGCGGGAGCGCTGCAGCCGTAGCAGCTCACCTGTGCACTTTTGCCATTGGTTCAGAAACAGCCGGCTCAATTAGGCAACCGGCTTCATGGTGCGGAGTGACCGGTATTAAACCAACTTACGGACGCTGTTCGCGTTACGGTGTTGTTGCTATGGCTTCATCAACCGATTCGCCCGGTCCCATAACTAAAACAATTGAGGATGCAAAGGTAATCTTAGAAGTTATTGCCGGAGAGGATAAATGGGATGCCACTACCATTAAAGAGCCAAAATGGACAATGGGTACGCTCAAGATTGAAAAACCTCTACGTATTGGCATCGTCACCGACTACTTTATTAATGATGCTGAAAAGGGTGTTAATGAGACAGTTAAAGAAGCGATTGAAGTGTTGAAAAAGAACTCTAATCTAACATTTAAAGAGGTAACCTTGCTTGATCCTAAGTACGCTATTGCTGTTTATACAATTTTACAAAGAAGCGAGGTCTCATCAAATCTGGCCAGATTTGATGGCATCCGCTATGGCAATGATCGCAGTTTCTTTGGTACTGAAGCACGAAGGAGAATGATGTTCGGAGCCTATGCGCTATCAGCCGGCTATTATGATGCGTACTATAAAAAAGCCCAGAAGGTTAGGACTAAAATATTGGAAGATTTTGAGCGGGTGTTTGAAGAAGTTGACGTTTTAGTTGCACCCACATCACCATCAGTAGCTTTGAAATTAGGTGCAACAAAAGGTCAGGCCATGTTCGGGGAAATGCAGGACATCTTAGTCGAAGCCAGTTCTATTGCCGGGCTTCCGGGGATAAATGTGCTATGCGGCTTTGTAAATGGGCTACCTGTTGGCATGCAGATTTTCGGCAAGATGAGAGATGAGGCTACTTTAGTGAAAGTGGCTCACTATTACCAAACACAAACGGAGTGGCACAAGCAAAAACCGCAACTATGAATAAATCTATAGTTACTTTTTTTTCGGAACTAGGAATGTTTAAAAGAGCCACTAGGCTTGGTCCAAAAATTGCCGGGGTAATGTCGGAAGAGTACTTGTCCTCTCACGTTGTACGCGCAGCTCAAGTAGCCTATGTTTTAGCTCATCTTGAAAAAGCTGATCCAGAAAAGTCTGCTGCAATTGTTCTCTTTCATGATAATGGTGAGTTAAGGGTTAGTGATCACAATAAAGTAGCAGCTAGGTATGTTGATATTTCTGAGAGTGAAAGAACAGCCATTAAAGAACAAATGGAGGTATTGCCAAAAAAATTAGCAAATAGGATTTTAGAGTATTACCAAGAATATGAAGAGTGTTCTTCTAAAGAAGGAATCATTGCGAGAGATGCAGATTTGCTTGAGGCAGCAGTTTCCGCCAAAGAAATGGTTGAGTCAGGATATAAAGGAATGGAAGATTGGATAAAAAATGTTGCTAAGGCTTTAAAAACAAAATCTGCTAAATCTATTCTGGCTGATATCAGAATGCAAAAAGATTTTACTAATTCCTGGTGGCAGGGACTTAAAAAGATAACATAAAAAAAACAATACCATGATGTCAGTACCTACTCGATTCACACCCATTATTGGCCTGGAAATCCACGTTGAGCTCAAAACGAACTCTAAAATGTTTTGCGCTTGCAGTGCTCACCATTTCCAGGTTAAACCCAATACTCATACCTGTCCGGTGTGCCTGGGACTCCCCGGCGCCTTGCCTGTTCCAAATAAAAAAGCAGTCGAGTGGTGCCAGCGGATCGGTTTGGCGCTGAGCTGCCAGTTGGCAGAGGAGAGTAAGTTTGACCGCAAAAACTATTTTTATCCTGATCTAGCTAAAGGCTACCAGATTTCCCAGTACGACCAGCCGCTGTGCTTTAAAGGCAAAGTTACCCTTTCTACAGGCAAAGAAATCGGCATTACACGGGTACATATGGAGGAGGATACGGCTAAAAATGTTCACCGCAAGGTTAAGGGCAAAGATATGACTTTAGTTGACTTCAACCGCTCAGGTGTTCCCCTGGTTGAGATTGTCACTGAACCTGATTTTCGCTCAGCAGATGAAGTAGACGAATTCCTAAAAGAACTGCGGAGAGTCATTCGTTTCCTCGAAGTTTCAGATGCAGATATGGAAAAGGGTTCAATGCGGCTTGAGGTTAATATGTCTCTTTTAACTGACAAGGATAAAGGCAAGTTCCCTTCTTATAAAGTGGAAGTTAAAAACATTAACTCCTTCAGGTTCGTAAAAAAAGCGATTGAATATGAATATAAACGGCAATCAGAGATATTAAATACCGGAAAAACACCCAGACAAGAAACCCGCGGCTACCAGGAAGATGTTGATAAAACCATTTCCCAAAGAAGTAAAGAAGAAGCCCATGACTACCGCTACTTCCCTGAACCCGATATTCCGCCAATGTGTTTTACAGAGGAAGATTTCAGACAGATTAAAGAGGAATCTCCGAAGCTCCCTCAGGAAATACAAGATAGATTTGAAAAAGAGTATGGGCTTCCCAAAGAAACAGCTGCCTTCCTAACTGAGACACCTGATTTAGTAACCTATACACGCAAGGCATTTGCTATAAGCGCTAAAGCTAGTATTGATCCTAAAGATATTGCCAATACTATTAAAAATAAGAAGTACGACTGGACAAAGCTAGAACCGGAAGAATTAATTGAGAAACTCAAAGCTGAAAAAACTGATGTAATTACAGACGAAAAACAGCTTTCACCTATAGTTGATGAAATCATTACTCAAAACCCCAAAGTTGTCAAAGACTACAAGGCAGGGAAACAGCAAGTAATTGGCTTTTTCATTGGGCAAGTAATGCTAAGAACAAAAGGCAAAGCTGATGCTAAGGCTGTGCAAGATCTTTTCCGCAAAAAGCTTTCTTAGTTATTCCATTGACAATCATTTAGATATTAGCTCTTTCCAGTGTTATCAGATTACCTTTAAAAACCTTGTAACAACCCTTGAAGGATTGTTTGGGTGGTAACAGAAACAATTTCTCTCCAGAATTTCCAGTACCTTTAAATCATCAGGGTTGGAAAATGAAAGAGGTTTACCGATAGTCACATCACGAGGATACCGAACTGCCATAAGATACTGGAGAGAATTACTATCAAGCCATTTTTCTAACTGTTCTCTTGAAGTAAATTCTGGAATAGGTGTAATAAGAGTATTATGATTAGCGTACCAGTTGGTATTTGCAATAGCAATTTTTATTTCATTCATCGCTCTGACATACTGTCTTGCTCGGGTCTCTGTAGCCATAAACACTTCAAACCATTTTCTTTGCCCCCATTCTAAAGGAACACCTTCAATCTCAACAGCATCATTTCCATGATCACCAAAGTCTAGGGTCACGTGCAATGTATCTGGATAACGCTTGCTTGGCATACGATCCCTAACAGGAAGACTGCCTACAGATATCGGTTCATTAAATCCACTTACCCTAAGAGCTTTCTCTTTTGGCCAGAAATATGAAATGCGCTCTATTAATCCCATAATTTTGGAATTATCATACATATCTGCTATAATTACAATATTGTTTGTCGCTTTCTTTAAGCATTTTTTCTACGTTAGCTTAATCTCACTGACATCAAAAGCAGATTCACGCGACTCTTTTAAAAAAGAGTTCACATGTAATTTCTTATTAACTAAACATTGAAAGGAGGGAAACATGGTAAAGAAAACATTAATGAATACACCGTTTGGTTCTTACTTCAAAGAGCTTGATCGTATTGACAAAGATTTAAAAGATACCGACGAGTTTGGTTCAATTCTCATTCTATCCCTGGTTGAAGAGATAGGAGAGATGGCTAGAGCCTATTTGGCTGAACATGGCCGTAAAAAAACTAATATTGCAGCTCAGCAGGATGAGACATATGAGCAGGAGTTGGGTGATATCCTTGTTTCGATCCTAAGATTTGCCAGGATCAAGAATATCAATCTTGACGACCGTGTTAGGTATACGCTAAAAAAAATTGAAAAGCGCAGGAAATCTCCGAAGCGCTAATCTCTATGTGTAACAATAACAACACTAGAAGATTAAATAAAACCTATAGTTTCAGTTAAATCCAACCTCTTCAAAACCCTCTCTAAAGTCAGTCGATACTTTTTAACAAGGTATGCCTGATCGTTTTGTGTAAGCCGTTTGAAGTGGCCAAAAATTGTTGCATCGTTGTTTTTCTTTGTCAAACCAATTACTGAAGGGTTGTCCGCATGCTTAAGGTGGTATTCAGTTTCACAAAGAAGGCACCGGCTGACAATGTTTTGAGGATTAGCGTAGTTACTATCTCTAGCATGGTTGAGATGGCCAACAACAGCATAATAAGGGTTAGTTTGCACCCCGCAATCTTCGCACTTTCCCTGAGCTCTTTGCTTAACCAGTTTACGGATACGGTTATTTACCATGTAGCTTCCTAAATTCAAGGTAGGAAAAAATTGCAGCTACCAAAGACGAAAATGTTACCGGAAGAATTACTAACCAAAAAGCATACGAAGGCATAAAAATTCCGCAAGTAGCTACTAAACCTGAGGCCTTGAAAAGTTTTCCTCCTAACTTGTGGGTTTTGGCCCAAACTTCTTTACTGCTAAGCGACCATGGAGTACGTAACCCAATACTCCAGTTAAGTTCTGCATGGGAAATCATTACTCCAATATAGTAAAACAGCAACCCTAAAGCAGGCGAGAGGGATGCCCCAATATTAAAGCGGTAGCCAAAGTTCCAACTCAAAACTAAAAAGTAAAGGTATAAGAGAAACAGAAACATAAGGACAGTAAAGTTGTCAAAGTATTCACGAAATTTTTCAATATTATTTTTCTTTGGATCTATTCTGGGAACTATAAAAAACAGAACTCCTAAAATCACTGAGAGAATTGGCATGTAAAAAGCACCTAAAAATCTGCTCATGTAGCCGTCAACTTCCCCCCTTATATTCCAGTGAGAGGCAACTTGCTCGGGCAGTCTGGGATACACATAGAAACTAATCGCAAATGAGAAGAGAATAATACCGACAATAATGATTTCTGATTTCCTCAATTTCATAGGTATCAGTATACATATCTATTTTACTACATTAACTCTTCTGAAAAGACGATTAGATCTTCAGGGTCAAAGTCCAAACGCATTCTTTTGAATACACCATCTATTTGCGATTTATACATTTCATATAATTCAATTTGTTGTTCTGGAAGGAGACTGCAAAAGTAACCATATACAACTGCATCATTATCAACTTTTCTTAAGCCAATTTCACCTGGCTTATCAGCATGTTGTATGTGATACTCTGCCTCGCAGTAAGGACAACGACCTTTTAGGTTATTCTGATCATTGCGGCCATTGTTAGAATCATGATTTAGATGTCCAACTATCATTTTCCCTGAAGAAACTTCCTTTCCACAGTCCTCGCAAAAACCATTAGCTCTTTCCCGCACTCTTTTTCTTGTTTTAGCGTTTGCAGCCCCAAACGCTAAATCGGTTAACATCCAAGCAGCACCTGCAGCTGTCCCAACTTTTAATAGCGTATGCAGAACATTTAAGCGCTCTTTCAGCATACAAGAAAATTAAATAATATAAGATAAAAATTCAAGAAGAAATAAATGTTGAATTATTAGGACCTTCCTATTTGAACTTTTCAGAGAAACCTACCTGAGCAAACAATTAATCCTATAGTATATAATGACCTTGTCTAAACGTATACTGTTTGGACAAAACAAATATTCTGCTATTGCTATCTATGCTTAGCAAATAGCGGAAAAATACATTGTAGTCTCAAGCTGAGATAGGAGAGATCCAGTGAACCCTGTACAGATTCTTGTTCTGTCAGTCTCGGGAGTGTTAATGATACTCCTCTTGTTATTGTATTTAACATCATCTACTGCTACAGGAAGAAACCTTAAGGTAAAAGTGGTCTGTGAGCTTGAAGATGATCATCTCATTTTTACCGCTACTGTTTACAATAACAGTCTTCTGACAGCAAAACAGGTTTGTGTTTCTCTAGAAGGTAGGGGAAGTGGACAACGTGAATGCAAAAAACTGACAATGGTTATCGGAGACATCGAAAGATGGGGAAGTGGGTTAGCCACTTTTACCGCTGAGCTAGCTGAAGGTGAGAATCTATTTCTCATCTGGACTACCCAGGAGCATCAAGAGCTTCCCTTGCTCGAAGCTGTGCAGCTCTGGAAACTAGATGGTAAGCCTCAACTGCGCTACGTCAGTGATAGAGTTGACTGCTTGCTATAAATTGCTTGAGACACTGGCTGCGGAGAACTGCAAAATTCACAAAATTGAATTTGTAGATGCAGTCTCCGCAGCCCTAGTTTTTTAAAGTACGTTTTACTTTAGTCTGACGCTAATCTTACCTATTTTTCACCTAGAATTTTTATAGTCTGCAAAGAAAAGGATTTTCCCTATGCCAAGAGTAGCTTATTTTGAAATACATGTCGAAAATGTTAGCCGCGCTGTCAGTTTTTACCAACATGTCTTTGGTTGGAAGTTTGCAAAAGTCAAAGATATCAAGAGTTATTGGCTAGTTACTACCGGACCAGCTTCGGAGCAGGGCATAAACGGGGGTATGACAGTAAGACAGAAAGACAAGCAAGGAGAGTTGGGTACTTCATATATTGGGATAATTAACGTCCCCGATATAGACGAATATAGTTCTAAAATCCGTGATGAGGGAGAATCAGTCATCCAACCATTTATACCTGTCCCTGGAGTGGGCAATATAACTTACTGTAGGGATACTGAAGGTAACTTGTTTGGAATTAAACAGGAAATACCTCAGAAGGCCTAAGTAGTTACTTACTTATTTTTAAGACAAAAAACACAGGACTTTTTAGTCCTGTGTTTTCAATTTAGCTAAAACCATTTTCTAAAGGTATCTGAAGTAGCTTATCTTTGCATTGCTATGAAGCTGAGCCACCCACTCCTGAATTTTAGCTCGCAGCTTCTCTTCATGAAGTTGGTCTTTTGCTTCAGTGTTTATCTCTTCTTCTGAAAGGTTTTCCGGAAAGAAGGCTTTGTTCATTTCAACGTATTCAGCCACTTCTTCATCAGTAACTGAAATATCTTTACCCGCCATCTTTTCAACTAGTTTCTGAACCCTTATCTGCTCTTGAAGATCACTGCGAGACATGCCTTCTGCTGCCAGTAGATCATCCAGATTTTGTCCTTGGCCGGAAACTTGGTCTTCAATATTTTTAATCTCATCACTAATTTCACTGTCTTCTACTGTTACTCCTTGTTTCTGCGCTTCCTGGCGAACAAGAATATCAGCTACAAGACCGCTGACAACTTGTTTTCCGCCCTGTTTTTCAAGCTCCTTGATCACTTCGAAACGGGTAATCGGTTTACCATTAACTGTAGCCACGATGAACTGATTTCTTAAAGCATAAAATCCACCAAGCAATAGAATAACTATTACCGGAATAATGAAGTTCCTGCTTTTAAGCTGAGAAAGAAAAGAGGTTGAGACAGGTGTTTGCATCTCCTGAGTTTCAGCTTTAACTGCTTCTACCTTTTTAGTAACTTTTGTGCCAGCCTTAACCGGAGCTGTTGGTTTTTTCGCTTTCTTTACAGAGTCGGTTTTCTTAGTTGCCATAGTTTTAATAAATATCCCTCAACTGTTCTTTGAAGCAATATTTACTTATAAAATAATACTGTCTCCTTCAATATCGTCAGAAGACTTGTTAATAACATACACATCCTGATTATACTCGTTAACTCCAACAAATTCGGCATCTCCATTTACAACTCTTTCTAAGGGTCTGCAAGCATAACAACCATTCTTGTGTGGGCACTTAAACCGGTTCAACTGACGGGCTAACTTAATTTCTTTGGCTAACTTTAGCACCTTTTCTTTTGACTCTTCTAGGTTAGGAAGCGTCTTTTCAGTAAGTGTATCACTCCGTTCAAGGTACCAGTAACTCGCTTTTGATACCTTCCGTTTTTGGCAGTTATGTACGAGCAGGTTGTAGATCGGAAGCTGAAGCGATTCCGGATCTTCATCCCTAGTACTCGTTTTAAAATCAATTATGTGTACACTATCATCAGACTCCAAATACTCAAGCCAATCAATCTTTCCGCATAGAATAATATTGTCTTCTTCAGATAACCAGTAGTGGGGTAAATCCATCTGAATCTTAACAGCTTTTCGAGCTAAAGGACCAGGGTTATTTATCACCCGTCTTAGCATTTCTTCACCCCTTTTTTTATATTTTTCTTCAGTATCAGGGTCAGGGAATCCACCTCTTTTCCCACTCACTTTTGACCATGCTTGGTTGAACCTGCCCATTATTGGTTCTGACAGGCGTTTTTCTGTGGGCAGCATCGAAAGCGACTCCAAAACCTCATGAACCGCTTGGCCTAGAGCTAAAGGCGGAGCCATAATCTGGATTTTGTGGCCAGATTTTGGGTCGCGATAGACATTATTAAGGTAGTAGGCACGTGGGCATTTGAGAAAATCACCAATAGATGTATGAGAAACCCAAACGGCCGTGTATTTGTCACCGGGCATAGTAATTTACTATTACTACACTAACACAAAAAGTGCTTGCTTAAAAATGGGAAATTCTAAACAGTATTTTGCTTTCATTTTGAAGCTTATAACAGAAGAAACAAACTGCTTACACCACCTGACTAGAGGTGATTTTTATGCTATCCTTTATCCATGGCAGGTTTCGTTCATCTCCATAACCACTCAGAATACTCACTCTTGGATGGGTTGGCACCAATTTCTGACATGGTCAAGAAAGCAAAATCCCTAGAAATGAGTGCTATTGCTCTAACTGATCATGGTGTTATGTACGGAATTCATGAGTTTTACGTTACGTGCGTGGAAGAAGGGATTAAACCGATCCTTGGTTGTGAGATTTACATGGCCAGAAAAACCCGATTCGATAAAGATCCTGAAAAAGATAAAGTCCGCTATCACCAAGTTATCCTGGCAAAGAACAATACAGGATATAAAAATCTCATGAAGTTGGTTACCCTGGCAAATTTGGAAGGGTACTATTATAAACCGCGTATCGACTGGGAAATTTTTGAAAAATACCATGAAGGTTTAATTGTTACTTCCAGTTGTCCTCAGGGTGAAATCCCCCAAGCGATTTTAAATAGTGACATGGAGAAGGCCCAGAAACTAACAAAGCGCTATTTAGATATTTTTGGAGACGATTTTTATTTTGAAATTCAAAGACATGACATTCCAATTTTTGATGTAACAAATAAGGGTATTATTGAGCTTTCCCGTAAGTTCGGTGTACCTGTAATTGCCACAAACGATATTCATTATGTAAATAAAGAGGACGCAGAAGCTCAAGATGCTTTACTGGCAATAGGAACTAAAAAACTTATCTCTGACACTGACCGGTTAACTATGCTGGACTCTAGAACCTATTACGTTAGAAGCGAAGATGAGATGAAATCTTTGTTTGCTGATATCCCCGAAGCAGTTACAAATACCAAAGAGTTAGCTGACAAATGCAACGTTACTATTAAGTTTGGTCAGCGCATCATGCCCCACTTTCCTATACCAAAAGGCATGACCGAAGATGAATACTTACGCAAACACACCTTTGAAAAAGCACAGAAGCGTTTTCCAGATAGAGCAAAAGAGATGAAAAACAGGCTTGAGTATGAACTGGGCGTTATTATTGATAAAGGTTTTGCTTCTTATTTTTTGATTTTTGAAGACTTTGTTAATTGGGCAAAAGAGCATGGCATTAGAGTGGGGCCTGGAAGAGGCAGTGCCGCAGGTTCATTAGTTTCATACGTACTCAATATAACCTCAATAGACCCTCTGGTGCATAACTTGCCCTTTGAGCGTTTTTTAAATCCACACCGGCCGACTCCACCTGATATTGACATGGACTTTGCCGATGACAGACGTGATGAGGTAATAGATTATGTCCGTAACAAGTATGGCGAAGATAAAGTAGCCCAAATTATCACCTTTGGGAGGATGGAAGCCAGAGCCTCCATTAGAGATATTGGTCGGGTTTTGGGTTTTCCGTACTCAGATCCTGACAGGCTCGCCAAAATGATTCCTCAAGGATCTTCAATTCAGGAAGCCCTTAATACAGTCACTGAGTTTCGTGAGGCATACCAATCACCACAGTTTAAGAAGCTCATTGATTTGGCTATGAAAGTTGAGGGAAATGTCCGCCATGCTTCAATCCATGCTGCAGCTGTTGTGGTTGCCCCAGAACCATTTACAGAATACTGTCCGCTTCAAAAAGATGAAAGAAACGGCAAAATTGTTACTCAGTTTGATATGCACGGGCTTGATTGCAACGTCGATGATACTGCTCTTGGGCTTCTTAAGATGGATTTTTTGGGTCTTAGAAATCTTTCAATTCTTCAAAAAGCTATCGAACTGGTTAAGCAGGAAAGAGGAGAAGCTGTTGATATTGATAATCTGGACTTAACAGATAACAAAGTGTATGAGCTGTTCTCCCGGGGGGATACTACTGGTGTGTTCCAAATGGAGTCAGCGGGCATGAGAAGAGTAGCTAAAAACCTGAAACCCAGCAAGTTTTCAGATATCTCTGCTTTAGTAGCTCTTTATAGACCCGGCCCTATGGACCTTATTGATGACTTTATCGCCGGTAAAGAAAACCCCCAGCTTATAAAGTATCCGCATGAAGACCTCAAAACTGTACTTGAAGAAACTTACGGCATTGCTGTCTACCAGGAACAGTGTCTTGAGATTGCTAACATCATGGCGGGATATTCTCTCGGAGAAGCTGACATTTTAAGGAGAGCCATAGGGAAGAAAAAGATTGAGGTCATGATGGCTGAGAAGAAAAAGTTCTTGGAAGGAGCCAAGAAAAAAGGGTATTCGGAGAAAGTCGCCGAGACTGTTTGGGGATACATTGAAAGATTTGCCGGTTATGGTTTTAACAAAGCCCACTCGGTTTCTTATGGCATGATCGCTTATCAGACAGCTTGGATGAAGGTCCACTATCCTGTTGAGTTTATGGCCGCAGTCCTAACGGCCGAGTCTCAAAACAAGGACAAGGTTACTATTGCCATAGACGAGTGTAAAAATATGGGGATTATCATCCTTCCCCCAAACATTAATGAATCAGGAGTAAACTTCACCATCGAGAAAAACAGTAAGTCTCTTAATAACCAAGCGATCCGTTTTGGATTGTCAGCAATTAAAAATGTAGGCTCAGCTGCAATTGAAAGTATTATTAGTGCCCGCAAAGGCAGTAAGTTTAAGTCCTTAACTGACTTCTTTAGCCGAGTTGACAATCAGAAAGTCAACAAAAAAGTTATTGAAAGTCTGATCCAGGTAGGAGCGTTTGATGCGTTCGGTTCAAGGTCAGCAATCTTAAATGGGTACGAGGAAATCCGCAGCAAGGCGGCTACAATCGCGGCAAAAAAGGCTACTGGCCAAATCTCCTTTTTTGAAACCATTGACACTCCAACCGAAAAGCAAACAGTTGATAGGGATGAGCTTCCTGAAACTGCAGATATTGATAAAAAACAATTGCTGATGTGGGAGAAACAGCTACTCGGTTTTTACCTAACTGAAAATCCACTTACTAAACAAATGGCTATTATCCAAAACGCTGTTTCACATCGAATGCATGAGCTCAATCCTGAAACCCACGTAGGTCAGCAGGTTGTGCTTGGAGGAGCGATAGTTTCAATCAGAAGAGTTTTTACTAAGAAAAACAACTCTGAAATGGCCTTTGCCACTCTTGATGATGAGACCGGCTCAATTGATATGGTTATTTTCCCCAAAATCTACAGCGAAGTTAAAGATATTCTTCAGGAAGACAAAGTCATTCTTTGCCAGGGTAGGCTGGATGTTCGGGAAGATGCTCTATCCTTTATCGCCAACCGTATTACTGAAGTAAATGAAAAGGATCTTTCTTTTTTGGAAGAGAAACAAAATATTGAAATCCTTATTCCCAGAAACACTTCAAAAGAAGTATTGCTTAAACTAAGTAACTTGCTTAAAGAACATAAGGGGAGTGATAATGTTATTTTAATGCTACCAAATGGCGGAGAAATTCCCAAACGCGTTAATCTACCGTATAAGATCAGGTATACTAAAGAGTTGCAACAGAAGATTGATAAGCTTATACATTAGTTTCAAAATCCTGTTTGACAAGCACTGAAAAATCCTGTTAGACTGAAATCCCAGTATGCAAAAATTAGCAGCTGGTTTTTTTTGGGCAAAATTCAAAACATTATCACATTTAAGTAGCAGCCAACGTATTGTTGGCTTTTTTTTGACCAAATGCAGAAAACAAAAGTTTTAAAAAGAATACTGATGTGCCGCCCGACTTACTTTGATGTGCTGTACTCAATTAACCCCTGGATGAAGGTCGGTTCAGTTGACAAGTTTAGGGCAAGTTTGCAGTGGGAACGGTTAGTCAAGGTTTACAAAAACCTAGGTATTGAAGTGTTGGTCATTGAGCAGAAAAAGGGGCTGCCCGATATGGTTTTTAGTGTTGATCAAAACCTTCTGCACAAAAACACTGTTATTTTAAGCAATTTCCGTTTTGCTCAAAGACAAGGTGAAACACCTCTTTATGCTAACTGGTTTGAGAAAAATAGATATGATGTAAAAAGTCTTACGAAGACAAACTTTTTTGAGGGTGGAGATTGCTTAAGCTGGAAAAATGTTCTTTATGTTGGCAACGGTTTCCGGACAACTAAAAAGACGATCAAGGAAATTGCTAGTTTGTTTTCATTTACACTCATTCCGTTAACTCTCGTTTTACCAGAGTTTTACCACCTTGATACATGTCTGTTTTTACTCAACGAAACGACTGCATTTTATTATCCTAGAGCTTTTGATTTAATCTCAAGAAGAATGCTTAAAAAGTGTATTCCTAATCTTATCCCACTGGTAAAAAAAGAGGCATACAACTTTGCCGCCAACAGTGTCGCCACTGACCACCATGTTGTTCTACAGGAAGGCAACTTCCGCTTTAAATCGCAGATTGAACAGTTGGGCTATAAAACGGTTCTAGTAGATGTTAGTGAATTTATGAAGGCAGGCGGAGGAATCCGCTGCCTTACCAATGTTATAAAAGAAAACTACGAGGCTTTACCTTCTTAGATTCTTAAGAAGGTAAGGAGAGAAATGCAAAAAACTCCCTACATCAAAACTTCAAACTATGAAGGCCGGAAAGGTGATGTTAAAAAAGTCGTTTTACTCTATTCCGGAGGACTGGATACATCCGTCATGCTTAAGTGGATTAAAGATGAGTACAAAGCCCAAGTAGTAGCCCTGACAATTGATATAGGCCAGCAAGCGGATGATCTAAGTGCCATTAAGGAAAAAGCTCTCAAACTGGGAGCAGTCAAAGCGCTTGTCATTGATGCCAAAGATGAATTTGCCGAAGAATACATTGCTAGGGGTATTAAAGCCAATGCTAGTTACCAAGGTTCCTACCACTTAAGTACTCCCTTAGGAAGACCCCTTCTAGCTAAACTCGCTGTTGAAGTTGCTGAAGCCGAGGATGCAGACTGCATCGCCCACGGCTGTACCGGCAAAGGCAATGATCAGGTGCGTTTGGAAGGCACGATTTTAACCCTAAATCCGGAGATGAAGATTATTGCTCCAGTAAGAGAGTGGAGTATGGGACGAGATGAAGAACTTATCTATGCTAAAAAACACGGCATTCCGGTTAAACAAACGAGTAATTGCCCGTACTCTTGGGATGACAACATGTGGGGTGTAACAGGCGAATCAGGGGAGATTGAAGATCCCAAGCTGGTTCCACCCCTTGATAAAATTCTGCAAGTTTGTAAACCGGTTGAGCAAGCTCTTGATAAACCAGAAACAATTGAACTGGAGTTTGTTAAAGGTCTTCCGATTGCAGTTAACGGCAAACAAATGAAGTTAACTACGCTTATCGCTGAGCTTAATCAAATAGGCGCCAGACACGGAGTAGGAGTAACAGTCCACATTGAAGACAGGATTGTTGGGTTAAAAGTAAGAGGAGTCTACGAAGCACCGGCAGCAGAAATTATTATTCAAGCCCACCAGAATTTGGAAAAATTCGTTTCAACCAGGATTGAAAATGAGTTCAAAACACTGGTTGACCAGAAGTTTGCCTACCTTTGTTACGGTGCACTGTGGCATGAACCGACGATGAAACACTTACAAGCATACCTGGACTCGGTCAATGAAAAAGTAAACGGCAAGGTAACGGTTAAACTCTACAAAGGCAGAGCTGATGTAATGGCCATGGAAACGCCGCAGTCTTTATTTGATGAGAAAATGGCTACCTTTATGAAATCAGAGGCATTTAATCAGAATGCTGCTCCGGGTTTTATTGAACTCTGGACATTGCAAATGAAAATGGCCAAACAGGCAATCCCTCAGGTCCTCTTGTCCCTAAGAGATGAGGATAAACCCAAACTCCTGCCTTCAATTAAAAAACTCTATAAAGCTAACAACACCCATTTTTTTGCAACCAAAAACACACATGACTTTCTTAAAAAGAATGGGGTTGAGTCACAGTTTGTCTATAAAGTCAGTGAAGACGGTCAACCAAATATCCATACGCTCTTGCAGCAAAGACGCTTTGACTTAATTATTAACACCCCAACCCCGGGGAAAAAGAATACAACACTTCACGATGCTGAAGTAATTAAGCAGTTTGCTATGGATAAAGGCATTAAGCTTATTACTGAAATTGATGTTGCTGAAGGCATTTTAGAAAAAATGGCAAGTGTAAAAAGGAGATCATAATGGCTAACAGTAACAATAATTGGGATTTGAAGCAGGTTCTCTTAGAAAAAATCGGCAGTCTAGGCGGCTTTGTTAACTGCCATGCCCATTTTGATAGAGCCTATACGATTAGCCCAGAAACTTTTCCTCTAGCCAATGAGCATCTGCATAAAAAATGGAAGTTAGTGGACAAACTTAAACGTACATCTTCCCAGGAGGAGTATGAGAGGAGAATTAGTTTTGCGGTTGAGAAAATGATTGCCCAGGGAGTCAGGATTGCCTGCAGTTTTATAGATATTGACGAAGCCGTAGGGCTTAAAGCTATTAAAGCTGCTCACAATATCAGAAAAAGATATAAAGATAAAATCAGCCTTCTTTTTGCCAGCCAAACGTTAAAAGGAGTCCTCTTAAAAGAAGCGAGAGAGTGGTTTGAAAAGGGTTTGCCCTACATTGATATTATTGGGGGGTTGCCTAAAACGGATGCTCCTCACCAGGACAAACATATCGATATGCTTTTGCAGTATGCCAAACAAACTGGAAAAAGGGTACATATGCACGTTGACCAGGAGAACACAGCTTCTGAGAAAGAAACTGAGCTTCTGGCAAAAAAAGCAGTTAAACACGGGTTGGAAGGCAGAGTTAACGCAGTTCATTGTATCTCCCTAGCCGCTCACCCCAAAGACTACCGCAGTAAAGTCTACAAACTCTTAACCAAAGCTGGCGTTGGCGTTGTTACCTGTCCTTTGGCGTGGCTTGCTTCCAAACGGCATGAAGAACTTACACCCACCCATAACTCTATTGCACCTGTTGAAGAAATGGTAGCAGCCGGAGTTACGGTTGGATTAGGAGTTGATAACATCGCTGATGTCTATATGCCCTTTGCCGACGGAGATATCTGGACAGAGACACGGGCACTGCTTGAAGCCTGCCGCTTTTATGATATAGATAATATAGTCGCTATTGCTTCAACAAACGGCAGAAAAATACTTGGAGTAAGCTAATATGCTAAAAAACTCAATTGACCTTTCAACTTCAATTAAAACGCTTAAACTCAAAAACCCGACGATCTTAGCTTCAGGCATTCTAGGCATTTACTGTGACTCCTTGCACAGAGTAGCAAAGGGCGGAGCTGGGGCAGTCACCGTTAAATCATTAACAACCGAACCACGAGCAGGACACAATAACCCTATATTAGTCGAAGTTGAAGGCGGCTTTTTAAATGCCGTTGGCTATGCTAATAAAGGGATTGATAAAGGAGTGGAAGAGTTTAGAAAGTGGAATGGAGAGATACCAATGATCGGCAGCGTTGTTGCCGGCAACCCGGAAGAGTTTGCCGCCTTAGCGCAAAAGATGTGCCAAGCACCAATCCAAGCACTCGAACTGGCACTATCCTGTCCACATACACCCGGGTATGGGTTACTGGCAGGCCAAGGGACACCGGAAGCAACCAAGCAGATTACTAAAGCGGTCAGAAAGGTAACAAATCTTCCCTTAATCATCAAACTCTCACCGTCAGTTCCTGCAATTGGTGAAATTGTCAAAGCCGCTGAAGCAGCCGGAGCAGATGCGATTAACATGGGTAATACTCACGGCCCGGGCATGAAGATTGACATCAACCGGGCTGAGCCCATTCTGGACTTTAAGTTCGGAGGAATGAGCGGCCCGGCAATAAAGCCTATTATGATACGGTCTGTTTTTGATATCTATAAAGCTGTCAAAATACCGATTATTGCTACCGGCGGAATAACCACAGGCGAAGATATGATTGAAGCCTTTATGGCCGGAGCCTCAGCCGTTGGTATTGGCACCGCCATTCACTATCGGGGAACTGATGTGTTTGCCAAAGTCTGTCAGGAAGCCTCTGCCTGGATGCAAAAAAACAAAGTTAAAACCATTAGTAGCCTAGTTGGTCTTGCTCACTGACAAATCTGTTTGAAAATATGTTTTTAAATTCGCTTTTTGAAGTGGAGCTATCAAGAAATGATTTTATGAATTCTTTAACTTTTAAAGTCAAAAACTGTTTGAGTAAAAATTTCTGTAGACATGCAAAATTTTTACGAGTTTTTTTTACGGATAGGTATGAAATAGAATCATTTCCTGAAGATCACTTCATTAAGCGAGAATTTTCTTTTGTATTTTTCTTTGTTTGTACAAAGAAAAATACTTATTAATACAGGAAATTATTATGAAAAAATCTTCTATTCAAAATACCTACCAAACCGCTGTTATCACTAAAATCGAACAGGAAACTCCTATTGTTAAAAGTTTTTACCTGGATACCAAAGTAAAAGCCAAACCCGGGCAGTATGTCATGGTCTGGATTCCGAGAGTTAATGAAAAGCCCTTTGGTGTCGCCTCAACAAATCCCTTTATGCTTTCGATCGCTAATATCGGCTCATTTACCCAAAAGGTGCATGAACTTAAAGTCGGGGATAAGCTTAGTTGGCGTGGGCCGTACGGCACTTCATTTACACTCAAGGGCGAAAAGTTGCTCATCGTTGCCGGTGGGTACGGGGTTGTACCTCTGCACTTACTCGCTTCCCAGGTAGTTCCAGAGAAACGTAAAAATATCACCGTCATCATCGGCGCTAAAACAGCCAAGCACTTACCCTTTGTGGACAAGTTTAAGGAACTGGGTTGCAAAGTTAAAGTTGCAACAGATGACGGTTCTAAGGGTTTTAAGGGCTTCACCACTAAACTAGCTCAAGAACTTCTTGGTAAAGAAACCTTTGACCAAGCCTATACCTGCGGTCCAAACATTATGATGGAAACGCTAGCCCAGGTTTGCCATAAGCACGACCTCCCCTGCCAGGTAAGTTTTGAGGCCTTTTTCAAGTGTGGGGGATTAGGACTGTGTGGCGAGTGCAACTACAAAGGTCATCTCGTTTGCCAGGAAGGGCCTGTTTTTGACTCCAGTTTATTACTAAAGTAAAAAGGAGAGCCTATGGACTACCAAAAGGCGGTTGCAAAGAGTTTACTTACTATCGGAGCAGTTGGTTTTGCTCCCCAAAACCCTATTACCTTTAAATCAGGCATTAAGTCTCCGGTCTACGTTGATAACCGTAAGTTTCCCTTTCACCCTTCAGAGTGGAAAACAGTTATCCAGGGTTTTAAGGATCTTATAAAAGAAAAAGGGTTAGAGCTTGACGTTATTGCCGGAGTTGAAGCTGCCGGTATTCCTCATAGTGCCGCTTTAGGATTTTTTATGGATAAACCCTCTGTGTTTGTCAGAAAAAAAGCCAAAGACCATGGCACAAAGAGTATGGTCGAAGGCGGTAAGATTGAAGGTTTGAGAGTTATCCTTATCGAAGATTTAGTTACTACCGGAGGTAGTAGCCTGGCAAGTATCGAATCTCTCAGAAAAGAAGGAGCAGTTATTTCTGACTGCCTAATAATTGTTAGCTACGGCTTTAGGCAGGCAAAAGAGGCTTTTGCTAAAGCCAACGTAAATCTTCACACCCTAACCACGTTCCCAATAATCCTTGAAGAAGCACTTGCTATGGGTAAGTTTAGTAAAGAAGAAAAAGAGATTATTGAAGACTGGCTTGCCGAACCCTACGGCTGGGCGAAACGCCAGGGATTGGAGTAGTATGGATTTTTTCACAAAACTTAACAAGCGTATCGATAAAACCAACTCTCTTCTCTGTGTCGGACTTGACAGCGATACTGAAAACTTGCCAGCAAAATTCAAGAACTTGGACTTTCCTCAGCTTGAGTTTAATAAGTTCATTATTAGTGAAACTAATCCTTATGTTTGTGCGTATAAACCAAACACTGCTTTTTATGAAAGCAGGGGAGAGCAGGGAGTTCACGAGCTAAAGTCAACATGCGATTTTCTGTCCCAAAACTTTCCGGATATCCCGATTATTTTAGACGCAAAAAGGGGCGATATCGGCAATACCAATAAGGCTTATGCCAAGTATATTTTTGAGTATTTAAAAGTCGATGCCGTCACTCTTCATCCATATTTAGGTAAAGAATCTTTGGAAAACTTTTTAGCATACAAAGATAAGGGATTAATAATTCTTTGTAAAACTTCAAATCCCGGAGCTGGTGAGTTCCAAGACTTGGTGTGCAATGGTAAACCGCTTTGGCAAATAGTTGCTCAAAAGGTTAGCCAGGAATGGAATACAAGCAAAAACTGTGGATTAGTAGTGGGCGCCACCTATCCGGAAGAACTCAAAGCTGTCAGAAAACTTGTCGAAGATATGACTATCCTTGTTCCGGGGATTGGTAGCCAGGGTGGAGACTTAGAAGCTGTTTTAAGAGTAGGGCTTAATTCTCAAAAAAGAGGGGCACTTATCAACGCCAGCCGAAGCATTATCTTTGCTCCAAGTCCCGCAACAGAAGCCAAAGTTTTGAGAAACATAATTAGTAATTTTATTGGAAGCTAAACAAGTGTATAAGTAATATTCATTGAATTATGTTACAAACTCTGATAATGTATACCACTATTATTAATAACTAAGAGTAAAAACATCTTATGCAAATTTTCTCAGGCTCAACTAACCCCTCGTTAGCACGCAAAATTGCCAGAAATCTAGATGTTCCAATGGGAAAAGTTGAGCTTTCCGTTTTTCCTAACAATGAACTCCGTGTTTGGGTAAAAGAGAAAAAAGTCGATAAAGATGTTGCTGTTGTCCAATCATTTGCCGGAGATCCAAATAAGGCAATTATTGAGTTTTGCCTGTTAATTGACGCTCTAAGAAGATGTGGCGCTCATCATATTACCGCAGTTATTCCCTGGATGGGCTACTGTATTCAGGATAAAATCTTCAGACCTGGAGAAGCCTTATCCGCTAAGGTAGTTGCCAACATTATCCAATCTGTAAATCCAAACAGAATTATTACAGTCGATTTGCATAATGAATCCATTCAAGGTTTCTTTTCAGTGCCTATTACCCACCTTTCGGCAAATCCCTTGTTTATAGATCTTATAAAGCAGAAAAAGGCAGTGGACTGCATCGTTTCTCCTGATGTGGGAGCCTTAAAAGAAACCACCAGGATCGCCTATGAACTCAACTTACCTATGGTGGTTGTTAATAAGAAACGAGACCTTAAAACCGGAGAGGTTTCGATTATAAGTATCAGCGGCGATTGCAAAGATAAGCGAGCTCTTATTATGGATGACTTTATCTCTACCGGAGGAACACTCATTCAAACCATCAATTTTCTCAAAAAAAATAAAGCTAAAAAAACAATAGTAGCAGCTACACACCATCTTTTTGTAGAAGGAACTCAGCAAAAACTAGCAAAGAGTTCTCTTAATGAGCTTTATATAACCGACACTGTAGATATGCCGCAATTAGACACTAAGGTTTCACTTGAAACAAACATTATCAGTGTTTCAGGCATTATTGCCGAGGCTCTCGCAGAGTAACTAAAAGCTGACTTTACATTAGAAATGAGTGTATGAGATAATACCTTATGCATTCATTCTGTCAAAAACTTAAATCTTCAAAAACTAGATTTATCTTTGTTTCCGGCGGTGTTATTTCCGGTCTTGGTAAGGGCACAACTGCTGCATCATTAGCTGCACTTCTTGAAGGTTGTGGTCTAAAAGTCTTTCCGATAAAAGTTGACATGTACCTTAATATTGATGCTGGAACAATGAATCCCTTAGAGCATGGGGAAACATTTGTTACTGCAGACGCCTTGGAGTGCGATCAGGATATAGGAACATATGAACGTTTCTTGCACCGGGATTTAAACCGTCAAAATTATTTTACTGCCGGCCAGATTTACCAATCACTTTTAAACAAAGAAAGACAGCTTAAGTTCAACGGCGCCTGCGTAGAGGCTTTTCCCCATATACCATTAGAAATCATTGAACATATTAACCGCTTCCCTGAT
The DNA here is from genome assembly GCA_050942955.1 of Patescibacteria group bacterium. Classification (GTDB taxonomy): domain Bacteria; phylum Patescibacteriota; class Microgenomatia; order UBA1400; family UBA1449; genus JBMNOG01. The sequence goes on from JBMNOG010000002.1 coordinate 39,753, forward strand.
GATACCGATATTGTCATAGTAGAGTATGGCGGAACTGTTGGGGAATATCAAAATGAGGCCTTTTTTGAAGCAGCCCGAATGATGGTTGCTTGTAGCCGTCAGCATGTTTGTTTTGTCCACATCGGCTATATCCTTCAGCCACCCTCGCTCGGAGAAATGAAGTCTAAACCTCTGCAAATGTCAGTACGGATGTTAAATGAGCTGGGTATTTTCCCAGATCTCGTCATTTGCCGCAGTGAAAATCCGATAGACAAACCAAGAATTGCAAAAATTGCCACTGCCGCTGGTCTCTCTGAAAATGAAGTTTTCTCTTGCCCTAATGTTGATTCGATTTACAAGCTCCCAAAAATATTAAAAGAACAGAATGTTCTTGAACCAATTCTCAGAAAACTACATTTAGAAACCCCATTATGCAACATACCCAAATGGGAAAATCTTAGTACAAAACTTGCAAACTTAAAAAATAAAGTCCGCATTTCAGTTGTAGCCAAGTACTACAACAGCGGCCAGTTTAGTTTAGCAGATTCCTATATTTCAGTTCTTGAAGCCATTAAGCACGCGGCCTGGTCACTTGGTGTAGATCCGGAAATCGCCTGGTTTGACTCAGAATCTCTGGAAAAAAACCCTAACAATCTCGAAAAACTTAAAAATTCTGATGCCGTCATTGTTCCGCAAGGCTGGGGGAGCAGGGGATCAGAAGGTAAAATCAGAGCTATTCAGTTCGCCAGAGAATCAAAAACTCCATATCTTGGACTATGCTTTGGGATGCAGATGGCAACAGTTGAGTTTGGTAGAAATGTAGTCGGTCTTGATAGAGCCAACTCCGAAGAGGCTGATGCACACACCCCTCATCCCGTAATCCATATTATGAAAGAACAAAAAGAACTTCTTAAAAAACAGCAGTATGGTGGAACAATTAGATTAGGCGCCTGGCCATGTAAGATTACAAAGGATTCTCTTATCGCTACATTGTATGCCGAAAACGGTTGGCTGCCGGAGAACTCAACAATAGACGAAAGACACCGGCACCGCTATGAGTTTAACAATGCATACAGAGAACAGTACAAAGCTAAGGGGATGCACTTTACCGGCCTTTCACCTGACGGGACATTAGTTGAGGCAGTAGAGTTGGATCAAAGTTTGCATCCGTTTTTTATTGGTACACAGTTTCATCCTGAGCTCATTTCCCGCCCATTTACACCTCATCCATTATTTATTGGACTTATTAAAGCAGCCTTAGAACACCAGAAAAAGAGAGACAATTAAGTGCAAAGCCGGAGAAGTACTTTTCCTTCTGTTAAATTTAAAGTATTGTGTTAAAATACTGGAGTTCTAACAATACGTAGAAAAGTTTTTTATTGTCTATGGGTCTTTTTATTAAACATCAAAATACTGAGTTTAAAGTCGGCGATACTGTTAAGGTTTACCAACGCCTAGTTGAAGGTGAAAAGGAGCGTATCCAAACTTTTGAGGGTGTCGTCATTAAAATCCACGGCAATACTGGCGAAAAAACTTTTACTGTAAGAAAAATTTCAGGCGGCATTGGCGTTGAGAGAATTTATCCTATTGATTCACCATTTATCCAAAAAATTGAGGTTGTCAAACAAGGCCATGTACGTAGAGCTAAACTCTACTATCTTCGCGACCGCACTGGTAGATTAGCTCTGAAAGTGAAAACCAAGTATGATACCAGACAAACTCAGGAAGAAACTGAACCAGTCGAAGAACCAAACTCAGAAACAGAACCTGAGGAAACCAGATCAGAACCAGCAAAAGAAGAAACTGGGAAGGCTGGGGGAGCAGAAAGTAAAGAAACTGCTACTAAGTAATGGCTGGATATTTATCTGTCAAAACTTCCATACCCGCTTTGGGGAAATTGACTTAGTTTTTCTTGATAGTGATAAGATTTTGTCATTTATTGAAGTTAAAACTAGATCTTCAGAGAAGTTTGGGTTTCCGGAAGAAGCAGTCTCAAAGAATAAACTCAGGCACCTGCAAAAAGCGGCAGAAATATTTCTTACAAAAAATCCCCAGTACCAAAACTGCCAGCTCCGTATTGATGTTGCAGCAATTGAGCTATGCAAAGACAGAGAAATGATGCGCTACTACAAAAACGTAACCGCTTGAACTATTTAGAAAACTCCAAGTACTTCAAAGACTACTGCAGTGTCTGCTTTCTTCTTGAAAAAACTCAGGTACATACGTATAGTTAGGGTATCAAAAAATAATAATAAACTTATGCATATTACTCTTGATACATCCTTGCTTATTGAAGAAAATATTGGCCCCAATGGCCTTTCCCGCACTCAAATAGAGAATCCTGAACTTGAATCTACTTTTATTAAAGTAAATGAGGATATAAAGAATAAAAAGTACGGCTTTATAAACTTACTTGAAGATAAAGATCTCCTCAAAGACTGTAAGAAAGTATTTGAAGAAATTTCTTGGGCAAAGCGAATGATTGTTGTCGGTATCGGCGGATCAGACCTGGGCGGCAGAATGTTAAAACAAGGTTTAGAGACCGAAAACCCACCAATGGAAGTTATTTTTACGGGTGATACCACTGATCCTCTAGTCTACAACCAGCTCTTAAAAAACATTGATCCGGATCAAACTGTAATTGTTGTCGTTTCAAAATCTGGTAGTACCACGGAGACTGCAGTTGGATATCTTGTTTTTAAAGAATTTTTTAAAGAAAAAATTGGTACCAAATGGTATAAACATTTTGTTTTTATTACAGATGAAAAAGATGGGATTCTAAGAGCCGAAGCCAGCACTTTAGGAATTACAACGCTCCCGATTCCGGCAGACGTTGGAGGCAGGTTTTCTGTGCTATCTGCCGTCGGTTTGTTGCCAGCTCTGGCAATGGGGATTAACATCGGCAATCTCCTTGCTGGCGCAAATGTGTTTACTCAGCTTCTTGTTTCAACCCCGACAAATCGCAATGCCGCCTGGCAGATTGCTCTTTTTCAGTATCTGTATCAGAAAGAGAAGGGGATTAACACAGTTGTAATAATACCCTACATCGCTAAACTCGAGTTGTTTGCCGTATGGTTTAGGCAGCTCTGGGCAGAATCCCTAGGAAAAGACGGAAAGGGGATTTTACCTATAAAGGCCATCGGTCCTGCTGATCAACATTCTCAGGTTCAGTTTTACAATCAGGGTACGTGGCTGAGTACGTTCCTGTTCATTTCCCAAAGACTGTACCCAGGTGAGATAACGGTAGTAAACTCAGAAATCGAGGAGCTTAAGTACCTTAATAATACTGATTTGGACGACATTATCAAAGCCGAATGTGAAGCTACACGTTACAGCTTAGCCAGCAGCGGCCGGCCCTCAGCTCACTTGGAAATTGAAACCCTAGATGAAATTCACCTTGGGGTTCTTATAGTTTTGTTTGAACTGGCTGTGGTGTATTTAGCTGAACTTCTAAAAGTAAATGCCTTTGATCAGCCAGGAGTAGAAGCAGGTAAAGAATACATGTACGGTCTTTTAGGTAGAAAAGGTTTTGAGGATAAAGCAAAAGAAATTGAAGACAAGAAAAATGGTCAAGTAAAAAGAGTAGTTACGTACCAAAGTTAGTTTCCTAGTTTTCATATCTTGTGGTTATAATACCTAGGTAGAGCAATGGCAAGATATCTGGAAACAAAATTACCTGAAATACCCATTACTGATGAACAAGTTGATTTAATTCCAGAGGAAATTGTGGAGGTTCTTTTTTCCGGAGATGTAAATAAGCTCAAACTATTAGGTCTTACTCGAGGAGTTGCAGATATAATTACGATTTGCTTAGTAAATAACAGACTTCCCCCGGGATACAATAATTGGCCAGAGTTTTTAGACAGCCTTTGTAGCCCTTTTCTTAGTGAAGAAGATCTGTAACAAAGTAAACTTCTCTTGTTTCTTTTCCTTAACTAATGCTATTCTCAATATAGGTACTGTTTGTGCAGATACCAAAAAGCAATCTATTACTTGATTACTATTACCTGCCCATGCCTGAAATTTCATTCAAAAACCCCGTTGCTTATTTTTGTGCCGAGTATGGTCTTGAGTCTCATCTTCCTATCTACGCCGGCGGGCTTGGCGTTTTAGCCGGAGACACAATCAAAGAAGCTGCAGACCAAAACTTCCCCATGGTCGCTGTTGGCCTTATGTACCGGGGAGAGGGTTTTGTTCAGGAAATTTCTGGTGATGGTTCCCAGATTGAATCTAACTACGACTTTGATCCTCTATCTTCAGGATTTGAGCATGTATATGTTGATGAGATCCCGCTTTTTGTTAAAGTCCACATGACCGAGGTTGACGTTTGGGCCAGAGTCTGGAAGAAGACTATTAAGAATAACGTTGTTCTGTATCTTTTAGATACGGAGACTGACCAAAATCTTTTGCGTGAAAGAAGCATTGCCAGCGCCCTCTACTATGGCAGTGAAGAGGCAATCATTAAACAACAACTCCTTTTGGGTATTGGTGGGGTCAAACTCCTGCACGCCCTCAACATTCATCCGGCTATTTATCATGTTAATGAAGGTCGACCGGCTTTCCTGCACTGGCAACTTATCAGAAGTTACATGGATGCTCATGGCATGTCCTATGATGAAGCTGCCCAGGTTGCCAAAAGAAAAACCGTTTACACTAACCACACACTGGTATCAGCCGGCAACCAAAGCTATAACATTCACCTTCTCAAATCCTATGGCCAGTACTATGCCGAGAAAATGGGCATTACCATTGACGCTTTGCTTGAACCTGGTATGGAAGGTGGCAGTGAACACTTTGTTATGACCCGCTTTGCTCTAAACACTTCAAGAAGAGCTTCGGGTGTTAGTCAGCTTCACTACAACCTCTCAAAAGAAAGCTGGCCGGAATACGACTGGGTCAGTATCACTAATGGGGTCCACATGCCTACCTGGCAGGACAACGAAATTAGAGACTGCAACAAAGAAGGAGATGACTTGTGGTTTGCTCACCTCAAGAAGAAACAGGAGTTAATGCAGTACATAGTTGATAGAACCGGTTTTGGTTATGACCCTAGCCGTCTAGTAATCGGCTGGGCCAGACGTTTTGCGGAGTATAAGCGTGCCAATGAATTGTTTGCTGACGTAAATAGGTTGGTAGCTATTCTAAAAAATGAACGCAGACCGGTACAGCTTCTTATGGCAGGCAAGGCTCACAGAAATGACACGAGAGGGAAAATGCTCATCCAAGAAGCTATTCACTACATGAAAAATGAGCTTTCTGGGCACGCCATGTTTATCCCCAATTATGATATTGATGTAGCCCAAAAAATGATTAAAGGCTGTGATGTTTGGATTAATACGCCAACTCCGGGCAAGGAAGCTTGCGGTACTTCAGGTATGAAAGCCATTGCTAACGGAGTTCTTCAGTGTACAGTTAAAGACGGCTGGACAGCTGAGGTTGAGTGGCAGGGAATAGGCTGGACTATGGAACCAAACCATGTTGCCGCTTCTTTCTACCACGTACTTGAAGATGAAATTGTGCCGATGTTTTATAATCGGGACTTAAATGGAATTCCTCAGGAATGGCTGGCACGGATGAAAAAATCAATTGAACTATCAGTAAGATTTTCCGCAACAAGAATGCTCAATGAGTATAAGGAGATGTTGTACGCGTAAAACCGACCTTTACTTGTCGTACCAATCTGCTTCCTGTTGTTCTTTCCTCTGTTCTGCAACAATCCGCTCTGCTTTTTTACGACTACACCCGTACTGCCAAGCAGTATAACCTACTATATCCTCAACTAGAGTTGGAGGTCTATTATCCGACAACTCAAATTTATCCTGAGTGTAGATTTCAGGCTGTAACCCAGAGTCTTCTCCGATCAGTTTATCCCTCAAAGAGGGTAATCCGGTTTGGTGATTTAAATCTCTACTTTGTAGAGGAACAGCAATGCGTTGGATTTTACCTGACTCTACTTCACTAAGATCAAATAATGCTGCCTGATTTGATTGCACTTCTTTATATCCCATAATATTATTTTACCATATCCTCACTTATTCTTACAACTCTTTAAAAATTGCAAATATATTCTTATTTCGCCCTCTATCCTGACTCAAGAAAAAGCGTTCTTCCTGAAGAGCAGTGTTATTTTCTTTCTCAAAAAAACGTTCCCAGTCATATCCTTGAGACTGATGTGCTTTAATACTTTTTTCCTTAAAAGTAACTACTTGAGAAATGTCCACAACGTGAGTCGCTGGAAAAGGGACATAGTAAACGTAGGGATAGCGCGGCTTGTATTCTTCCGGTGCAACAAACAGGAACACTTTATCAACAATATCCCTGCATTCATAGGCAGCTTTGCTAGCTGCTAAAGAAGTGGCAATATGGTCTAAATGAAGAGATATTCCCGTGTGATCATAGGCTAGTACTACTTCAGGTTTTTCTTTTACTATAATTTCTTTTATCTTCTCTACTAAATCATTATCAAATATGTGCTGGTTGTTTAGTGAACCATCAGAGTAGTCAAGGTAGTGAATGTTTGTAACACCAAGGATTGCTGCAGATTCTCTTAATTCTTGTCTCCGAAGGGCTTTTACAGAACCCAAAACTTTAAGTTTACCTGAAGCTAAAGGGTGAACCTGGCCGGCTGAGCCATCAGTAGTTTCAATAAAACTAACAGTGTGGCCTGCATTAGTAAGGCACTTTATTGTTCCTGAAATTCCAAAGGCCTCGTCATCTGGATGAGCCAAAACAGCAAGAATGTTCATCAGAAGATACTATACCATCTCTTAAACTAGCTAACTCTCCAAGATACTATTCAATCAAGGCCAAAAATTCTCCATCAAGTGCATCAATTACAAAAGTCTGCCTATCAAAAGCATCCCGCAGAATCCATACTGGATAGCAATTAATCTCTTCCAATTCGGTTTCAATAGCATATTCCGCTTCTGGCATAAAAGTTTCAGAAGCTCCATTAGCTACCGCTATCCGACCGGCTTCAGCCAAGCTCACCTCAGGGGTTACTTCAGGATATTCATCTCTTATATCGCAACGGGCAAATTCTTGGGTCATTTCTCCTTCCAAAGTTACAACTCCGTTAGCGATTTGAACAAAGTAGATGTTTCTGGTCCCAGAATCAATATAGTAAAAGTTCCATGCAGAGGCAATGTCATTTCTTAACCAATTACTATCTAACTGACTTGATAATGGGGTTGCCTGCCAGAGCACTACATCTACGCTCCAAGCTTGCGCTTGGGTGTAAGCAAGCTGGGCAGCTCCAGCAGTCGTATAGGGATCTATTGGCTCTATAACTTCCTGTTCTCCTACTGCCGGTGTTGGTGTTACTTCAGCCACAGGAGTATCCCTGGGAAAGATCTCACGCACAGCAATTCTGAAAATTGCTCTACCCAAGAAGAAAAGCAATACAAAAAAAAGAATTATGGCTAAAATACCAATGACTGTCTGAACAAGATTCATATACTTGCTAAACATTGTATGAAAACTCTGTAAAGAACGTGCAAAAACTAAGTGAGAAGTCGGTAATGATACTTAGGCTTTTAAAATAGTAGTGTGGAGCTGAGTATAGACAGGACCATTCCGGGTTAGTTCGCTTTTGTAGAGACTAACTTTGGCAAGAGCGGACAGAGAAAACATAATTTCAGCAAGACTTCGAACTTGGGTTAGATTTAGCCGAATCCTGCTCCTAGCTAGGGTAATGTGTGGAACAAATGGCTTATGATCATATTCAATACGGTATCTATCCAAACCTCTCCTTATGCTTTTACTCAGCGCTTGCATTTTCTTAGTTTCACCACTAACTTTGAGCACAATAATGCCGGCTTTCTCATCGCTTGGAAAACCACTCAAGTTTCCACAATCTATCTGGATTGGTTGGCGATTTTCTACTACAGTATTTAATATCTTACACACTGTCTGAACTTCCGGTTTTTTAAGATCTGGAAGAAAAACAAGAGTGATATGGAGCTGGCTTGGACTTACTACCCGAAGTTTTTCTTTTGAAAATAAAACTTTTTTTTGGATTAATTGTATTCTATCTTTTGTTTCCTCCGGAAGCTCGAGGCTAATGAATGCTCTCATAGTGTTGGCACCATTGTAGCAGGATTTTTAGTTTCCAAAAGCAGAGTGTGTTACTATAAACTGCATGAAAAAAGTTATTCTTTTAACCTTATTTTGCTTAACGGCCGGACTGGGATTTGTTTTATATATTGCTTACTACCTCAAACCGCAAAAAAATATTTATCCTCAACAAGTAAACATTGAATCGCAGTCTATTGAGATACATACAACCATTTCCAATCCAGTAACAACACTTGATGACATCTTCCATCCAAATCCAAACAAAATAGCAACACTCTCAGCAAAAAGACTTAGAACCCTAGTTGCAACCGGCGATGTTATCCCTGCCCGATCAGTGAATGTTAAAACACTGCAGGCCGGGAACTTTATCTGGCCTTGGGAAAAAGTGCTCGGCTTTTTTTCAACCGGCGACATCACGTTTATAAACCTTGAATGTCCGCTTCTTGCTAACTGCCCACCCACTGATACAGGCATGATTTTCTGCGGTGACGCTAGACACATTGAAGGCTTGCTTGCAGCCAGGGTTGATGTAGTTTCACTAGCCAACAACCATGCTGGTAATTATGGGTTTGCCGGCATTGAAGAAACAGTAAGGCTTCTTAGGGAAAATAATATTGAATTTACAGGCATTAAAGGCCCAGTGTACAAAAATGTAAAAGGTCTTACGTTTGCTTTTTTAGGGTATAACGAAATTGGCTATAAGGAAGAAAGCTTGGCCTGGGCAGATGATGAAATTATCAGGCAGGAAGTAGCTGAAGCGAGGTTAAGCGCAGATATTGTTGTGGTCGCATACCACTGGGGAGTTGAGTACGTTACCCAACCAACTCCGAGGCAAAAAGAGTTGGCCCGTTTGGCAATTGATAGCGGTGCAGATCTGATTATCGGCAACCATCCTCATTGGATCCAACCTGTAGAAATCTATAAAGATAAAGTAATTGTTTATGCCCACGGCAACTTCATTTTTGACCAGATGTGGTCTCAGGAAACCAGAGAAGGTATAGTCGGCAAGTACACCTTTTTTGATAACCAACTGGTAAACATTGAGTTTTTCCCAGTTCAGATTGATAACTACGGACAACCTCATTTTTTAGAAGGCGAACATAAGCAGCGAATTCTAAATAAACTGGAAAAGGAAAGTAGAACGCTGTAACAGACTACGATAGCTCCGGCTCAGAATTAAATGTCGATGCTTTTAGCATGCCTTCAAAAATAACAGGGAGAAAGTTGATTATTTTTGCACTATTAGCAAGTACAGATACCTTATGGAAGCAAGCCTGAAAATGAGGATCTTGGGGATCAAATCCATATCTCTGAGCAATTTTGTCTTGGTTACTAATACTCCAGTTTTCTTTTATAGTTAAATCAAGATCATCAACAGTTTCTGGGTTAATACCTGGTGATAGGATTTCCGCTGCCATATTTTAGATTTATACTAGCACGGCTAGAAAAGATTGCAATTAGTTCTCATCCCACTTACGCAGCCATTACCTCTCCTTTATTTTTCTTTAACATGAAAAAGGTATGTTTCCCTAGTAAAAACTTTCAAGGAGAGAAGGTGATTGTATGGCACAAATACCCATGAATGTTGTCCAAAAAATTTGGGACGAATCAGAACATAGCTGGATGGGACTAAAAGACACTATTGAAGAACACCGTAACGCAGGATCACTGAGCAATGATCAAGCAGATCAAATGGTGGAGGCTATTAATATGGTTGAAGACGATGAATTCCCGCAGACCCCGGGTGAACTTCATGCTGTTATGAACAAAGTCCCATAAGAAGGATAATAAATTTTAGACATAAAAAGCCGTTTAGATTTCATTTGGACGTTCGATTACGAGCCAGTATAATAAAGTGGGTTAAAAAGTATAAGAAACTCTATGAAAATCTACCCGTTTATACTAATTATTGTAGGGATTTTTTTTGGAGTGCTTATTCTACTTATTATTAACTATTCTCAGAATAAACAAATTACTTCAGATCTCATAGAAACGAATGAAGAAATCTTACCTTCTAACTCTCCTGTAATCCAGCCACACGACAACTTCGAAGAAACCGGTACTCTTGTAAATTTTGATTCTGCAACAGAAACCGAAACCGACTATTGGTCTTTTGTTTATGAAAAACCGGGTTCTCCAGCTCTAAAAATGAAACTTGAGTTTACTGATAAAAGTGTGTGTGTTATAAGCGAAACAGAAACTCCTTGTGATAAAGCAAAGCTAAACAATGGGGATAGAGTCAAAGTTGAAGGAATAAAAACAGATAGCGACGTCACCGTACACAAACTCCAAACAGTCAAGGGTAATGTAGAACGATAGTAACTAAGAAGTTAAATAGGAATTTTTTTCATATTAGATAGGGTTGTTAGAAACGGTAAAAAGGAAATTGTTCGCGTTACCGGGTAGGAAGAGGTATCGCCCTGTTTAGGTTTTTCGGATTTCTAAAGTACCTAAGGAGCAGTTTGTAAATATCTTTATCAAAAGTTCCCAACTCAGTACTTGCCACGGTTTCAGCTTTGCCTTGGCTAGAACTTGAACCCAACAAACACCAAGTATCCACCAGAAACTCTTCGTACAACCCTTCATTTTCGTCAACTTCTACAATTTTTACAGAACCTTTAAACGGCCATTTGGAAATTTTGATTTTTCCAAATGCTTCTAAAAACCTAACGTTGTATTTAACAGGCAGTTCTTTTTGGATGCAAGCGCCAAAACACTTTTTCAACTGATATGAAAAGCAGGCTTTGTTTGTTTTCTCCAGACCCAGTAGCTTCGGACAAAGATTATGGTCACTAGCCAGTTCCTCAAGTTTTGTGGTAGCTTGTCTCTTTGATTTAAAAACACCAACTACACTTTCAATTTCTTCCTTTAATACTGTTTTAGCTGTCTCCAAGCGTATCCTAAAGTACCCGTTTTCATCTTGGTACTTCTTCAAAAATACTAGTGCCTGGCTTACCCTTAGCTGGCGGTTAAAGAGCGGTTGAAGTTTTTTGACTAAAATAGATTCGGTAATTAACGCCCCCAGTTCTCCGGCAGTTTTGATCGTTTCAATGTACCTCACTTGCTGGGATAGCTTCATCTCTTTGGTGGATAAGTGATCATTCGTAAAGTGGGACTTAACCCTGTTTTTTATGTTCTTGCTTTTCCCCACATACAAAGGCGCATCCTTCTCGCCGTAAAAAATATAGACACCACAACTTTCGGGTAAAGCTTCGATATCAGCTTCAGACATGTGCAGAGGAGTAGAGGGCTTCTTTAGGGCAAAATGAACTGCTTTTCCTAACGTTTCCGAAGATACAGAAATTTTTAAAGCATTGAAAAAATCCCAAAGCACCTTGGCATCATCATAGGCCCGGTGCCGGTTCTCGCAAGTAAAACCAAAGCGGTTAATAATACTGTCAAGGTTATGTCTGACATGCTGAGGAAAAAGAATTTTCGATAACCTTGCAGTGCAAAAATGACGGGAGGTAAACGTAATGCCTTCCCGCTTAAATTCATGTTTTAAAAAACTGTAGTCAAACCGGACATTGTGGGCTACAAAAACACAATCTTCAAGTATGTCAAAAACGTCTTTTTTTATCTGAGAAAACGTCGGCGCTTTTTCGAGGTCTGAATCTGTAATGTTGGTCATAGTCTGAATAAAAGGAGGAAGATAGGTTAGGGGGTTTACCAATGTCTGAAATTCTTCAACAACTTTTTCGTTTTCAGTACGTATAATAGCCACTTCAATAATTCTGTCAGCTGTAATCCGACTGCCAGTAGTTTCAAGATCAACAAAAGCAATTTTCTGAGGTAAGTCGTATTTCATTTCTATTTGAGTGTAGTTGGGCCGCGCAACTATAGCAAGCCAAACCTGGTTTGAAAAGGGCAGGAAGGAAGGTTTGTCGGGTTTTTCTTGGGGGTTATAATGAAAGTATGTCCTGGCTTATCTATGCAGCTCTGTCAGCTCTCTTTGCCGCAGCTACCGCAATTCTGGCTAAAATCGGGGTAAAAGACATTAACTCAAATTTAGCTACAGCTATCCGCACAGTAGTGATTTTACTTTTTGCTTGGGGCATAGTTCTGTTTCAGGGAGTTTATAAAGAGATAGGAACAATCAGCAAAACCAGCTTCATCTTTCTGATTCTTTCAGGAGTAGCTACCGGACTGTCCTGGCTTTTCTACTTCAGGGCCCTGCAAATCGGCAATGCCTCAAAAGTAGTCCCCATCGATAAGCTCAGTTTAGTACTCACCATAGTCTTGGCGGGTTTGATTCTCAAGGAGAAAATCACCCTTCCTATCGCCATTGGGGGAGTCCTAATGTCACTTGGAGCAGTCATCATTGGCTTAGCTAGGTAACCCTTCTTTTACCCATTGCTTTTCTCTAATCAATTTCATAATCACAAAACTGTCACTATAAAGAGGGAGATGAAAGCTTGAGAGTATTGCAAAAATTACCAAAATAGATTTTCTTGCTTAGTTCTTACACTTCTTTGATTTTGTTATTACTCCGAATAAGCAAAATAGTTTCCATAATAAATAAACCAAAATGTATGCTTAATTTAAAGCTCATAGCTGTAACGGCATTTATCCTTAGCATAGCTATTGCCCTTCAGAATGTACAGAATATTGCCAAAGCTTCTCAAAACTATGAGAGTTCGGAGCTAATTTCCCCACTGCCGGTAGAACCAGTTTTACCTTCAGAAGAAGCTCCTTTGGATACACCAAGTACCTTAGAATTTTTGGAAGACATCAGCAAAACTAATCCTGAAGAACCAACCATTTCTTCTGAAAATAGTCTTTACCGCTTTGTCTATCCTAACGCTCAGGTACTCCAGGAAACTCTGACAACTTTCAGCCTTAATACGCCAGACAGCCCTGAAACCGTAACCGAATGGTATAAAAAACTTTTTGCCCAAAGTGAAATGAAGGCTCAAAGCACCATACAAACCAGAACAAACAATTTGGTAATTAACACTTTAACCGGAGCTAATTTGGACTATGAGGTAGGTGTCCGTATTAAAAGTGACACTCCCGGAAACACTGACATTTATGTTGAAGTTATCAATTTTTACAAAGAAAATATATGAAAATTCCAAGAGTATTTCCTCATATTTCTTCTGGGGAAAGTAGTTACAAGCGGTTCGTCTATATTGCTATAGCTTTATTTGCAGTCGGAGCAGTCATTGCTGGTAATGGCTTTATTTCAAGAAGCCGCAATACTCAGGCATCTGATTTAACCACTTCACAGACTGATTCTAAAAATGTTATCCCTTCTCCTCAGCCAAAAGCAATCAAGGAGATCAATCAGAATTTCTCATTTACTTTAGGTACAGGAAGAGACACCACCACCGTAGATTACACCATTGAAAATGCGGAGCTAGTTGATGAGATTATTATTGGCGGCCAAAGAGCACGAGCAGTTTCAGGCCGCATGTTTCTAATCTTAAATCTAAAAATTACCAATACCAACAACCAGGGAATCCAGATTAATACCCGTAACTTTGTTAGAGTAGCCAGAGAAACTATACCTGATGAATGGCTAGCTCCGGATATCCATAATGATCCGGTCGAAGTGCAAGCAGTTTCTACAAAGCAAACCAGAGTCGGTTTTCCTGTGAGCAGTACCGATCAGGCTTTTACCTTAAGAGTCGGTCCGATTGACGGAGAAAAGAATGACATAAACCTTTCATTTAAAAACTAAGAAGTAGAATATCCCTTGCTCATACTTATATATAAACAAAAGCGGAGAGCCCCTCTCCGTTTTTATTCGTCCTGCCTATTATTAAGGTAAAAATATCCTGCTAAACGAACCAATTTCTATTACTTTATTCTTACTGGTTTTTCATTTTCCTGTAAAAGTAATGCAATAAACTCTGACGAAGTGAAGTGCCCCTCATGCATGTTTGAGGGAAACGCCAAATAGAGAGGAGGTGAGTAGAAAAATGAAAAAACTTTTTAGAAAGCTGGCTGCTGCCGCAGCACTAAGCTCCATGCTACTTCAAGTCTTTGCCTCTATTGCTTTAGCTGAAACTATTGAAATTTCCGGTAACGGCGCTGATTCTGAGAACGATGCGATGGTAAATACTACCAAACAAACAACTGTCGTCCAAAACAACACTGCTGAGATCTTTAACGATATTGAAGCTGAGGCTGAGACAGGCGAAAACGAGGCTAATGACAATACCGGGGGTGATACGCTTATCATGACTGGTAATGCTACGACATCAGTAGATGTTGCAACAAGAGTTAATCTCAATGCGATAGAAGACAGAGTTGAGACACAGAGAGACGACACCAGTATTCTGATTTCCGGTAACGGAGCAGATTCTGACAATGACGTTGATCTGAATTCTCTCGAAGAAACAGAAATTTTCCAGGATAACTTTGCTTACATTGAAAACGATATTGAAGCTGAGGCTGAGACAGGCGAAAACGAGGCCAACCGTAATACTGGCGGCGAAACCGCTGTTATTACCGGCCATGCCACTACCGAAGTCGAAGTTTCTAATGTAGCTAACGCCAACCTGGTTGATCTCAGAGGTCCAACAAACGGAACAGTCCCAACCTACGATATCAGGATTGTCGGCAATGGTGCTAATAGCAGGACAAATGTCGACGTTAACCGGCAAAAATTCCTGACAATTGTTCAGGATAACTTTGCAGATATCTTCAACTATGTTGAGGTTGAAGCAGAGACCGGTGAAAACGAGGCCAATGATAATACAGGCGGGGACGTCATGATTGACACAGGTATGGCTCAAGCTTCTGCAACTGTAGAAAACTGGGCAAACCTGAACGTGGCTACTACCAATGGATGGCTGCCGGAGGTTCTGGCAAAAATTTATGGGAATGGAGCTTTATCCCGAAACGATGTTGATGTTTGCTTCTTAGATGAAGTCGCCGTTTTCCAGGGAGATGACGGAGAGAGTGGAAACGTTCTCTTCCTTGAGAATGATGTTGATAACGAACCCGAAAGCGGTGATAACGAGGCAAACAGAAATACGTATGGCGAAGGTGATCCACTCGTGATTACCGGCCATGCTCTATCCGATGTCCTAGTAAGGAACACGGCTAACGCCAATTACTATGGCACCCGTCCTGCTATGGACTGGTTTGATAATTTTGAATTGAACTTTTCGTTCAATTTAGGAGGTCTCGTAGGTAGGTTACTTAGGTAACACATTGTAGTCAGATGGGGAGTTTCCTGGTCGCACTTCAACAGAAACTCCCCGTCACTACACATAAAAAAACAAAAAGAAAGATGTATGAAAGTCGCTACGATTAAAAAAACAATAATAACTTTTTTTCTCCTTTATTGGAGTGCATTCTCAATAGTCCCAGTTAGAGCTCTTGAAGCCCCGTCCTCACCCAGTGCTCCTTCTGCACCTGCATCACCTTCATCAGAAACTTCTGACCCAAATGACTCAAGTGAAAGTACAGACACACCCTCTGCTCCAGAAACCCCATCAGCCCCTTCGCTAAATGAATCTAATGAGGAAGATACAGCTGAAGAAGAATCCCAATCACCAGCCCCTTCACCAACACCTGAACCAGCACAGGCAGAAACTCAATCAAACACAAGTAATAGTAGTACTGACAGTCAAGGTAGTTCTACCAACAGCACAGCTGATAATGTCGTTAACGACGGGAACACCGGGGAAACTGTTATCAAAACCGGAGATGTTACCACTACAGGGACAGCCGCAACAATCGCTAACACTAATACAAACACTCAAAGTGGAACATCAGCTTTAAATGGAGATATTGTGGTAATAACTGAAGATAATGGTTCTGGTTCCATTAATAATACTGATTATGAAGTAATAGATGATTCTCAAACTCTTCAGGATAATAACGCAGCAGTTGGCAATAACCTTAATCTTGATTCTGTCTCAGGCCACAACTCAGCTTCAAAAAACCTTGGCGACTCGATGATTATTTCAGGGGATGCTAATGTCAGCGGTACGGCAGTCACTGCAGTTAATACTAATGTAGACGGTGTTGGTTTAGCCCACTTCACCATTGCCGATGATCACAAAGGTGACATTATTCTAGATTTTAGCAGCTTAGTCCCCCAGGAAGGCACTGGCTCGGCCGTAACTACCACCTCTGGTAACGGAAGTAACTCTGAGAATGACAGTTCCCTTACGTTTCTATCAGACAGCGATACATTCCAAACCAATGACGCCGCAGTTGGTAATAACTTAACTCTTGTGGCTGACAGCGGCCTGAATACTGCCAGTTACAATACCGGCGGCGACTCAATTATCAAAACAGGCGATGCCAATGTTTCAGCCAATGCTATTACCTTTGCTAACAATAATTTCTCAGGCAATGTTATTTACGCAGTTGTCGATATTTTTGGCAGCCTTGAGGGTGATATTATTTTACCTCTGGAAGCTTTTAATGCTTTCCTGTCAGCAACTTCTTCTGCCAGCCTTGCAGCTGCAACAACTGGAAATGGCAGTAATTCCACCAATACAACAGAATTTGCTGACACTGAAACTTCAACCCTAGTCCAGGATAATAATGCCGAGATAGCTAACGACATTACTGCAGAGGCTACAACCGGAGATAACCAAACCAGTAACAACACAGGCGGCAACTCCATTGTTAAAACAGGCAATGCTGATACTGATGTAAATGTCTTAAACATAGCAAACAATAATCTTGAAGGCGGCAACTGGTGGTTAGTGCTGGTTAATAAAGCCGGACAGTGGATCGGTAAAATCTTTGGAATGAAAGATGGCGCTGTTGCCGCCGGTTCAGAAGGTTTAGAGGTTACAGTTAACGAAGACGGTTCAGTCAACGCCACTAATGGCTCCCAACCCGCAACAGTAACCACTACAGAAAACGGCGCTAACTCTAAAAATGTAACTACTATTACCCAAACAGAAAACAGCGAAACATTCCAAACAAATAACGCTGCTATTAACAACAGCTTGAATCTGACAGCAAATACCGGTGGTAACACCGCTAGCTATAACACAGGTGGCGACTCAACTATTATAACCGGGGATGCTAAGATTGTGGCTAATATTGTTAACTTTGTAAACAACAACATCGCCACTGGCGGCAAACTGATCGTCACAGTAATCAATGTCTTTGATAAATGGTTCGGGGATTTTCTGCCCCCTGGAGTAACAAAACCCACCGAAGAAGACCCGGGTGGGAGTAACGATCCCGGTACGGGTGGGGGAGGAGTTAATCCAACCCAGGAAAATACAAACAACAATAGCACTTCCGTTTCAGAAGATAGCAGTCAGGAAAGTAGCTCTACTCAAAGCACGGAAAATACTACAAGTACCACAGGTAAAGTTTTAAGCTACTTTAAATCTAACCGCAACCAACAAGTAGTCGAGCAAACAAATGACAATCAGGATAGTAAAGTTTTAGGCGAATACTTCAGTAACACCAATTCCAAACAAAAGGTTGATGTCAATCTGGCCTGGCTCCTTCTGGGAATACCTGGACTGGGGGTAGCTCTACTTATCAAACGGAGGCGAAAAATTGCCAACTGGATACGCTTCAACCTCTTTTAGCTGAAACTCTGGACTTTGGAGCTTTTAACCCCTACCCGAAGGTAAAGGCAAATACTTCAAGATTGTCGTCCAAAAACTCAAGCTGAAGAAGGTGGTTATCTGCTTTAGTTAATCGTATAAGATTATACAAGCGATCCTCAGTTACCGGCACAATACCAGCATCCACATCTTCACCTGCTGCATTTTCCTTAACTTGTTCATGATCAAGCAAGACCTTTACCTGGCCCGATTCCTTTTGGGGACGCATAACTAAGTAGACTTCCTTTGCATTGAAATGAAGAAGGAGCATACTGCCATGTGTAGGCTGGGCATGGTGTTCTTTCACCGTCCACTTTCCTAAAAACGCAAAGGTGTTAAGCAGTAGCTCATCAGGAGTAGTGTAAATACTAAGTTTATCAGGAACTACTTCTTCAGGTGAAGCCAAGTAAGACACTCTTAGATACCTCAAGTATAGTTCCGGCGTCTGGGCCTCAATTATATAAGGTGGGTTCTCTACCAAAATACCATCTATATTTGCCCCAGCTTCCTTTAGGAGTTCTTGGATAACCATCTCTGATTCATCGTAACTGCCTTCACCATAGTGAATCCACCTAATTTTGCCGTTGCCATCTACAAAGTATTTTGCCGGCCAATAGTGATTATCGTACGCATGCCAGGTTGCGTAGTTGTTATCCTGCATAATCGGAAACTTCAAGCCATAGCGCTTGATAGCATTTTCCAGGTTTAGAGGATTTTTCTCAAAGTCAAACTCCGGCGAGTGGACACCAACAATCTCAAAGCCTTTACCTTTGTACTTTTCATACCAGCGGTTGAGATAAGGAAAAGTCCTGATACAGTTAATACAGGAATAGGACATAAAATCAACCAAAACAACTTTTCCCCGCAATTCTTTCAAAGTGAGAGGTTTGGAATTGAACCATTTACCTCCTGGGATAAACTCGGATGCAGAAACAAAACCTTTTTCTAGAATTACTGACATACCAAAATTATTGTAGTAAAACAGGCCTGAAAATAGAGTGAAGAGGAATTCCTCCTGTTTACCCAAGTCTTACTTGGCACTTACAAAGCTCACAAACCCGCTCTCTAAACTAAATAGGCAAATTGAAAGGAGGTATATGTCAACTACAGGCTTAGACACATTTGACCGTACCGTCCAGCAAACGAATGAGATCCTCGGCAAAATTGAGGAGACATTTAACTGGCAGGGCCGTCGTAACCAGTCCTATGCAGCCTTAAGAACTGTTATACAAACTCTTCGCGACAGGCTGCCGGTCAAACAGGCAGTTAACTTCGGTTCTCAGCTGCCTATGCTAGTAAAAGGGATTTACTACGAAGGCTGGGACCCGGACAAAGTTCCGATGCGCATGGATGAAGAAGAGTTTTTAAATCGGATCCGTCAGGAGTTCCCTTTTTCCTTGCGAGAAGATGTGAATATTCGAGATGTAACTAAAATTATACTCACAGTCATTATGAATAGAATCTCAAAAGGCGAAGTTGAAGACATAAAGGCAAACTTACCTGAAGATGTAGCTTCACTTGTTGAAAGATAGAAAGGAATAAAGATGCCGTTTTCTGAATGGATCTGGATTTTACTCCTTGCCGGATTTTTTATTTTCCCATGGTTAAGGGAGTATATAAGAAGAGAGCAAAGGGATTTTTTTCTAAGGCAAATTGAAAAGAAGAGAGGAACCCGGGTAATTGCCATTATCCAAAGATCAAGACTGCCTTCGCTCTTAGGCTTGCTGTTTTCCAAATTCTTAAGTCTTGATGATTCCGAAAAGATTGTCAGACTACTTAGAAAAACAGACAAAAACAAGCCTATTGACCTTATTATTCACTCTCCAGGGGGGTTAGTCATTGCTGCCCGGCAAATTGCCCAAGCACTACGGTCACACAAAGCAAAAATTACCGCTTTTGTGCCGTACTATGCATTGTCCGGCGGTACATACATAGCTCTAGCTGCAGATGAGATTGTGATGGATAAAAATGCCATTTTAAGCCAGCTTGATCCGCAGATTGCTAACATGCCGGCAGTTTCCATTCAGGAAGTTTTGAAAAAGAAAAAACCTAAGGATATTGACGACAAAACCATAGTGTTGGCAGATATTTCTGAAAAAGCCATAAGGCAAACACAAAACTCTCTTGCGGAAATTCTCCAAGCCAATAACTACACTAAGAAGCAAAGCAAAAAGATAGTTAGTGAACTAATTTCTTCCAAGTACACTCATGATAATGCTGTTGACTTTGAAGATGCCAAAAGGTTGGGATTAAGAGTTCGTAGTGATATTCCTAAAGAGATTTATGACCTTATGGAGCTTTACGGAGTTAAGGATAGGAGTGACTCAATTTTCTATTCATCTACTGACTAAAACAAGTAGCTAAACTTATGATCCCAATCAGAGATCAAAACAGAAGCAATATCACACCTTTTATGACATACTTTCTCTTAGCTGCTAATGTAGGCATTTTTCTATTTCTTTTAACACTTTCAAGGAGTGAACTAACTCAATTTATTGAGACTTACGCCTTTTTCCCCGCCAGCATCCTTAGAGGAGAAAACTATTACAGTGTTATTACTTCAATGTTTATCCACGGCGGGATCCTCCACATTTTCTCAAATATGCTTTTTCTCAACATATTTGGCGATAATCTCGAGGCCTGGCTCGGACACTTCAAGTATTTACTCTTTTACCTTCTAAGCGGCATTGGAGGTTCAGTCCTGCAAATCGTTACCAACCCAACCTCGTCTATACCCAATATTGGGGCTTCTGGCGCTATTGCCGGGCTTATGGGTGGATACTTAATTTTGTTTCCCAACAACAGAATAGACCTACTGATCCCCTTTGGCTTAATTCTCGGAACTATCAGAGTTCCAGCCTTTACTATACTCTTTTACTGGTTTGTTTTACAATTTATTTTTGGCTTGGGCAGTCTTTCTTCACTAGGAGGCGGCATTGCCTACTTTGCTCATATTGGAGGCTTTTTAACCGGAGCTTTTGCAGTGCTTGTCATCCGCAGCTTCAGAAAAAGTTAAGTAACTCTCTTTGCTTTACGTAAGTACTGCACTACTTCTTCATCGCTGGTTTGTTCAAACTCTTGGTAGTACATTCCTGCAGCCCGAAAGTCGTATGGAGCATAAAAGCAAACTAAATTAGCAACCTGCGTTGCAAGTGTTTGAGTAGTGTCATAGGCACAAACCGGTGCCGCAAAAACAATTTCAGCTGAATCAGTTCTTTTAATAGCAGCAATTGCAGCTCTTGCTGTAACACCCGTTGCTAAACCATCATCTACTAAGATAACTGTTTTATTCTCAAGGAAGGGAAGGGGATAACCTCCGCGATACTTTTCAATACGGCGGCTAAGCTCTTGCTTTTCCTTGGAAATTACCTCCTCAAGCTCGTTTTCACTAATACCAAGCAAATGAGCAGTGGATTTATCTAAAATTTGGGTATCGTTTTCAGAAATCGCTCCAATTCCAAATTCCGGGTTACCGGGAGCGCCGATTTTACGGGACACAATTACATCTAAAGGAACTTCTAATTCTTGAGCTACTTCAAAAGCTACAGGAACACCACCGCGCGGCAGTCCTAAAACTACCGTGTTTTCTTTCCTATAGTTTTCCAGAAGTTGAGCCAGTTGCTTTCCTGCTTCCCTTCTATCTTTAAAAAGTACCGAGTTGGTAGCGAACACCTTAAACTCCTGCATACATACCATAGTAGCCTACCAGCATGTGATCCTGGTAAGAAATAGATCACAAGTCTATAAACAGTATTACCCCTTTCTTACAATCCCATTACTTGTTTCTTATGCACTCGCCTTACTATGCACAAACTCATTAAGTTAGTAAGGAAGAGACCCCATGAACGGCTCAGATTATTTTGGTTACAGAGAGCATAGTTATTTTGGAAGATCATCTGAAAGCAATGGACTTGAAAACGTAAGCAGTTATTACATGAGTGAAGCTGAAGATCAAATTAAGGAGTACGAAAACAAAGCGGAGTTAAATAAGAACACAAACAATCTTTCTTCAAAAGAAGCATTAGTGTAGCTCACCTTTAACTGCTTTCAGTAGATTATCTATTTCAAATGGTTTTTCAATAAAGACGTCTGCATAGTCTTTAACACAGTGCGCTACCTCTGCATCCTCACTTACTGCTATTAGGGATGTATCTTTATTTGTCTTACACTCTTTGCACATTGTCAGCAATTCCTGGCCATTACTATCATCAAAAGAGTGGACATCTAAAAGGATAACGTCAGGTTTACCATACCTAAGTTTTACTTGAAGGTTTTTATTGCTGCTGATACTTTCAACCTTGTAACCCTGTCTTTGTAAAATCGTCTGAATTACTTCCGCCACTCCTTCATCACTATCAACTATCCAAACGTTTTTGGGAGCTACTTTGCGCATAGTACCCTTGCAGCTACTAGTTTTCTATTGCGGCGGGAAGGGAAAAATAAAAGGTAGAACCTTTATTTTCGGTACTTTTGACCCAAATCTTTCCCTCATGGAGTCTCACAATTTCCCGAGAAATGTAGAGTCCAAGACCTAGGTTTGACAACTCCTTAGTCTGCCGGCTACTAATTCTATAAAAACGGTTAAAAATCTTCTGCTGTTTACTCTTGGGTATACCTATCCCAAAATCCTGCACCGCTACAGTAATACTACCATTTCTTTTATACGATTTCACAATTATCTTTTTGCCATGAGGAGAGTACTTGACTGCGTTTGAGAGTAAATTAATAAGTACTTGGGAAATTCTATCCTTATCTGCTACCACTGTTCCTTTGACTTTACTCTGATTAATGATTGTATGCTTCTTAGCTGTAGCTTTTACACTTTCAATTGCTTCATTTATTACTTCAGCAATCAGAAACTCTTTTTTGCTAAGCGGCAGTTTTCCGGAATTAATGCGAGTAACATCCAAAAGCTCTGAGATAAGATTTGTAAGGCGGTCAACCTGTTTATCCATTTTTTTAAGGTAGTCAATTACTTCCGGATCCTCATACTCGGCAAGATATCTCTGCAAAAACTGAGCATATGCTTTGATAGTAGTAATGGGATTTTTTAGTTCATGACTGGCCATGCCTATAAACTCATCTTTACGTTTTTCAGCTTCCTTTTGTTCTGTAATATCTAAAAGGAAACTAATCCCTTCGCCTTTAACTTCATCGGTCATCGCCCCCCCTACTAAAACCGGAACACGACTGCCATCCTTTCTAATAAATTCTTTTTCGTAAGGTTCGCTGTAGCCCTTTGTCTTAATCTTGTTAGTAGCTTCCTTAGTAACTTCTAAATATTCAGGTGCCGTTGCTTTAATCCAGCTTATCCTACCTTTTTCCAAATCCTCTCTGGTATACCCAAGAGTATCCAGAAAGGCATCATTAGCGTCCAAGATCAAACCATCTATTCTTTCAATACTTACACCAATAATATTGGAGTTAAACAGCGCTTTAAACCTGGCCTCACTACGACGAATCAATTCTTCAGTAGCCTTGCGCTCGGTTATGTCTGTGAACGTGACTACAGTACCTACAGTTTTCTCTTTCTCAACAATTGGGTAGGATGATAATTCTACCGGAAACCAATTGCCATCCTTTCGCCATAGAATTTCATCGTCACTCCTAACTCCTTTGCCTGTTGTAAATGTTGCGTACATAGGACATTTATGTTCAGGGTATTCTTCACCTGTTTTAGTTTTGCCATGAACTATTTGGTGCATGTTTTTCCCAACAAGCTCTCTGTACACATAGCCTAACTGATTACAAGCCGCCTTATTCACAAAAGTACAGCGACCTCTAAGATCTAGCCCATAAATTCCTTGATCGGTGGACTGGAGCAGCTGGCTAAATTCCTGTTCACGTTTCTTGAGTTTTTCTTCAGCATGTTTCTGTTTTGTGACATCGCTTACAAAAACTCCAACTCCGATTGTTTCCCCATTAGTTGATTTGACAGGATAGAAGCTTTCACGCCAATACACTGTCTCAGAGGGATTTTGTTTTGTGTTACCTGAAACCTCAAAGTTAAGTACCGGTTTGCCTGTATTCAATACTTTTTTCAAAATTCTTGTTACTTGTTTTTCCAGAGAGGGGATAACTTCACCAATAGTCTTACCAACATGTTCAGATTCTGAAAGATTATTTATATCAGCCAACTGTTTATTCACTAGCTTATAGCGCAAGTTCTTGTCAAAAAGAGCAAACCCAATGGATGCAGAGCTAAGGATTGTATTAAGAAGAGCTAGACTGGTTTCCTTATCCTCTGAAACTAATTTACGCTTAGTAATATTTTTAAAGTAAATTGTAAGACTGCTTCCGGAAGGGTAGAAGTTCGCTTCATACCAAGAGTTAAGAGAGGGAACAAAAGCTTCTACATGTCTTGATTTACCTGTTTCTCTGGCTTTTTTGGCACACGTATAAAATTTTGTTTTTTTGATTCCAGGAAATTCCTCACCAAAATCCTTGCCCAAGAGGTTTGTTCTGGTTTTTTTTAGAAGTTTTTCCGCTTTTCTATTGATATACGTCACTCTCCAGTCTTTATCAACAGCTAAAAAAGCATCAGTAATGCTTTCCAGTATCTCCGCAGCTTGTTTATTATATCTAGTTATTTTCATCATGCAGCAAAGGTTTTAACCACATTTCAACCGCTACGTTTTCACTGTTATTATTGTAGCGCAATAACCGGAAATTGTCAGCAGTCAACAGTCTTTATTGCTTGCTAAGAAGGGATTTTTTAATCGACGTTATTTAACGTTTCACCTTCAATCATATCCCTTTCTGTAAATTCTTCGAGGATCATTAAGTTACGGTGGTTAGCCCTATAAGCAAAGTCGCCGATATCACCAGCTATAGGAACTAAACTGATAATAAAGTCTAAAATGACATTGAAAAGCATCTGTCCAATTTTCTCTCCTGGTAAGTTCATCTGTATTCCAACCCATATAAGATATAATGACAAAAGTAAGGCAAGTACATCCCCTAAACCAGGAATAAGCCCCAAAAGTGGCTCTAGACCAAACCGGAAGCCTAAAATACTAAACTGGTTTTCAAGAATATTGGTAAGAGTACTGGCAAACCGCAAATGTGATTTTGTTTGCATAAAGGAATAAGAATTCAGGTGTTAGGCCCTGATGTTCATTCTCTAAATTGGATGGTTCCAACAACTGCATCCAGTAATTGTTCGACTTCCTCATCTTCTGACGCCAGTGTAACATGCAGACCAAACGAACCTTGTTGATTATGACCGGTTGTAAAGTAGTCGTAAGAAATTGCATTTTGCACCAGTCTAATCCACTTCTTACCCTTTCTACCTCCAATAATAATTTCTTGTTCTGAAATAGTATCTCTGGGATTCATGCTACTAAATTCCACAGGGAAAAACCCGACAGTCTGATCCATAGCTTCAGGGATTCCTAAAAATACAAGTTCATAACTCCCTTCTGTGAGAGATATTGACTGAGGTGACCAGTAGGGTGGGTATTGAAAAGTAAGGTATTTACCTTCAAAAGTCACGAGGTTATTAAACGAAGGTTTTGGAGATAGGAAATTAAGCGTACTAAATAACTTTTCCAAATCCTCACCAGATACATTCATTACCAGTACAAGCCCAGCCACAGCAAGTGCTAGAAGCCCTAACCAGAAAGCTAACATCCACTTTACAAAAAGAGACATTACATAAGTGTACGCAGAAGGGGTAAGGGGCCAATTAGAATCTTGAAAGGCTTAAGTAAGACTGTAGCTTATTTTTTACTGAGGAAAATATATGCTAGAATGAGGTATTACTTACTTTTCCAATTTAAAATATGGCAACCAAACAAACTGTTAAAAAAAATACTTCAAAAAAAACTGGAAGAACTACTTCCAAAAAAGCACCTGAAAAAAATATCCCGTTACCACAAAAACTGCGCCGCTCTGAAACCGACCATATGATTGGTGGAGTTGCTGGAGGATTAGGCACCTATTTTGCAATTGATCCAACTATTATCCGCCTTGTTTTTGTTTTACTGTTTGTTTTTGGCGGATCAGGTTTACTCCTGTACCTCATTCTCTGGATTATCGTTCCCTCTGAGTCTCAGCTCTACTCTTCTTCAGAGGAAAGTATTAAGCAAAATGCCGGTGAAGTTAAAGAAAAGACTACCAAGTTTGCACGAGATATTTCGGGGACTGATTCCAGGTACTTTTGGGGGCTTTTCTTAATAATTATTGGCTTTGTGTTTCTCCTTAGAAACTTCGGTATTTTCCGATTTGTCAGGTTTGATGTTATCTGGCCGCTAGCACTAATAATTTTAGGGCTAAATATATTAGTTAAAAACAAGTAGTCTATGGAAGAAACCATAAAATCAACTAGTTCTAATAGCCAGAAGGAGCAAGGTTCTAGAGAAAGGTCGGAAGGTGGAGGTCTGGCGGCAGCTACTCTTATTTTTCTGGGTGTAATTTTTTTACTAAATAACCTTGGATTTCTTCCGTGGTCAGTCTGGGAGCAGTTATGGCGTTTTTGGCCGCTTATTTTGGTCTTTGCCGGCTTGGAGATTCTTTTAGGCAAATCTCGCGTTTCCCGTTGGTTTATTTTCATTATCAGCCTGATAGTATTTTTGGTTCTTCTTGTTATCGTAGCCGCTCCCATAAATTCAAGACTGAGTAGGTTTGCTGAGAGATATCTTGGCAAAGTATATGTTCAAAGCCAAAAAGCGCTTAATAAAAAACACAGACAGATAAAAACTCTCAAGGTAAGCGAAACAAACTATCTGAACTCCAGCACCAAAAGCAGAGATATCTTTATTAACTTTGGTATCGGCAAACTAGAATTAATCGATAGTAACAGCAGAGATTTTTTTGAAGTTACCGCTACTTACTATCCGGGCTTTGGAGAACCAACGCTTGACCAAACATTTGCAGGTAGTAACCTGCAGATTAATCTTGATACCATTCAAAACACAGGAATGTTCCCTACTGACCAAGAAATCCATTACGATGCAGTTATCGGCAGGTCAGAACTACCTACTACAGTTTCACTAAAGCTTGGAGCAGGAAAGGCAGAAATATATCTAGACCAAACCAGTATGCGCAAAATAGGTATCGATGTTGGAGCCGGTTCTGCTGATATTACCCTTACCAGAGAAAGTCTGCCCAATGAGATTTCCACAGTTGAAGTTGGAGTTGGTTCAGTGTTTCTATCTGTTCCGCAAAATACTGCATTAAAGGTCCATCATGATGTCGGGATAGGGAGACTTGAGATTGAAAATAATCAGCTTCAAGGTAAAGGAACATACATAACTCCAGGGTATGAAAGTACCGTAGAAAAAATGGAGCTAAGTGTCAAAGTGGAAGTGGGATCTGTTAAGATTAAGCAAGTTTAAGTACACTACTGGGTAAAAATTCTAAGGGTCGAGAGCATTGTATCTATTGTCTCTTCAAAACCCTGACCAGTCGGGTCTTCTGTATTATTAACAATTTCCAGGTAGCGGTCTTCTCCCTGAGGCAAGAATATGTAACTTCTGGTCCCTAGGCTTGTCACCTCAAATGTGTATCCTTGATAGCTCGCTACTGTTATAGGCTGAGATTCAGTAATTTCTTCCACAACAGGATTATCCTGTAAAGACTGGACTCTTTGTTGCACAAATTCCTGGAGAGTCATATCTCCCAAAGATCCTGAATCAAACGCTAGACTGATACCATCGTAAAACTCTGTGCCGGTTCTTTGCGTGGGTCCGAACTGAATAAAGCTTACTGTGTCATCTGTCGGCCTTTCGACTCTTACTTCAGGAGGGTAAAG
This sequence comes from Patescibacteria group bacterium, assembly GCA_050942955.1. Classification (GTDB taxonomy): domain Bacteria; phylum Patescibacteriota; class Microgenomatia; order UBA1400; family UBA1449; genus JBMNOG01. Next base: position 67,104 of record JBMNOG010000002.1, read on the forward strand.
GATCCTAAAACCAATATCTTCAGAACTAAATAACTCCCACTCAGCTACTTCATCCGGTGTTGGCGTAGGAGTTAGGTCCGGACTAAGCGCATCTCCAGACGTTGCTGTTGGGCTAGGTGAAAGGGTGGGACTTCCAACCGGAGTAGGCGTAGGAGATGGAGTAGTAACTCCATTCCCCCCAACACCATTTTGAGAAAGATACACTCCTATCCCAATTAGAACAATGATTGCCAGAGTTATTAAGATAATATAAGGTGTGACAATCCCTTTACTCTTCATTTTTCAGATATGCTATGTTAGTTTTTGTACTTCGGAGCCCTGAAATCGTTTGTGTGAATACAGTACGTTTCTCCTTCTTTTAAATAATCTCCCCAATAGTTGTCTCCATCCGGACCGGTTACCGTCATTTTAAACCAGTTATCCGGACACTCTTCGTCTTTTGCCAGTTTCCAAACACTGTGATCACCTTCAATAATTCCTCCATCTTCTTCGGACCAACCATAAAACCATTGCTGGAAGACACCGCTGTTACCGGCTTTCATTACCAAATCTTTACCCTCATGGTATTCTTCCTCACCCGGAATTCCGTGCGGCCCTTCTTCATAGTAGGCCACTACATTAGAGTTTTTATCAGCTGCTTTAAATGGGGCAGCCTTAACAGTACCTGCAAGAAAGAAGAGTAAACTTAAAACCGTTGCAAGTATAATTAGTTTCTTCATACTTCACCTCCTTTCGATAGTTTTACAGATTTCATACTCAGATTATTTACTGAGAAACCAATCATACTGAGATAACTTAAAAGACCAGTTACAAAAGGTTAAAGGTTATGTAAGAAAAACGGTTTTAGCCTGGATTCTGATTTTGAGTTTGTTATAATCATAAAGGACAAGATTGTCCTTTTTTGTTTTTTCACACTATTATGAAAATTTTTGAAAAAGTTACCAACTGGTATAAAGACCTTCCGGAAAAGAAAAGATATCTGGAGTTTATATCTGCAGTTCTGAGTATTGGTGTTATGCTAACAGTTATTGTTAATAATGTTGATAACATTAACAGCAGAAAAAGTTTGCAAAATGCGCCAGACAAAGACAAGCCCACTCCCACTCCTCAAGTAATTAGGGTAGAGGTAGATAAAAATAACAGCGAAAGTGAAGCAGAAGCTAAATCAACACAAACTCCATCTGTTTCACCTAAACCTACCCCTGAGCCCACTGCCGCCCCAAAAGATGTATGTAAAAAAGAAGTCGGGCCGATTGAGATTGTTTACCCTGAAGAAAATGAAGTGATTAGTTCAGACCCGGTCTGTATTGACATCTCCCATAAACGGGAAGAGTACTGTGCTGTAGTTTGGGCATACAGAATAAACGGTAGCAACTGGTCAGACTACACTGACAAATCAATTTGTCTATACAATGTTACCCCGGGGGAAAAACTCTTTGAGCTAAGAGTTAAAAGCATTGTTTCCGGAGATGAAATTCTCTTAAAGCGCCGGTTTACAGTGGAAGGGAGGAATCCGGAATCTTCTCCTGAAAGTTCCCCATCAGCACAAGCTAACTAATTTACGTTACTTCTTCTTTCGTACCAATTCCGGTTCTAAGCATAAATACGTGACGTTTTATAGTCGCCAATTCTAGATCCTGGTTTTGCAGTGCTTGTTCATGTTCTTTAACAATCTCTGAAATATCTTTTTCTAAGTCCTCAGGTAAAACCGGATTTACAGACCAGCCATTTTCACTCTCAATATTAGGAATAAGCACTATAAACACATTTTCTCCATACATCTCTTTACAATATTGTAGTTCCTTTTTTGCCTCTCTGATTGATCTGTCAACAAAACTCCACTTACTCTTCCGCGGCACTAAAGGGATAGCAGCAGTCGCTATCTTATCCCAAAACCCCTCAGGTACATCTCTGCTTACCCCCCAACCACTTCCGATTCCGGCTTCATCAAGAGCAGTAACTCTTTTACCATCATAGTACTCTGCATATCTTTGCCCTTCTCTCCCAATATTTTCTTCTTTCATATATAGTTTAGGCACTTTCTCTGGCAGCTCTGTTTAGAAACCAACCCAGAAAAATTAACCATATTCCATTAAATAAACCAGCACCGAAAACTGGAATTTGTACACCCAGTATCATCAAAATACCTATGATAATAAAAGCCCAAGAGACCAAACGACCGCTCCAAACAGCAATATTAGTTGCTTTTGAAAAATTATCTGTAATCGCCCAAATTGTAGAACGTAAAACCCTACCTCCATCAAGTGGGAAACCGGGAATTAGATTAAATAATCCCAAAACAATATTTATGGGTCCTAGCCAAAGGAGAAGAGTAGTAAAAGGCCCCAGTTCAGTAAACCTAGTTCCAAATTCTACCACTCCGCCTCTTAAAATATTCGTAGATATCCCCCCTATTAAAATTAAAATTATCCCTAAAGCGATACTGGTTAATGGTCCGACTAAAGCCATCAAGAATTCTGTTTTGGGTGTTTGGGGTTTTTCTTCAATGTTTGAAATTCCGCCAAAAAGAAACAGCGTGATTTGGTTTACCGGCAAGCCTCTAGCCCGGGCCACAATTGAGTGGGCCAGTTCATGTGTCAGAACTGAAGCAAAGAAGAGGATAGAGGCAACCCCTGCCATTCCCCAGATTAGTAGCTGGCTCCAGTCTGGATGCAATACTGGAAAAACTGCCAAAGCTAAATCAATGGTTACAATAAGAAAGATAATAATCCAACTGGTATCAATCCCTATCTCGATACCAACTATTCTTCCCAGTGTAAAACGTCCACCCATACTATTAAATTGTATGCTACCCACGTAAAACTGATGTGATAACTATGTAAGAAAGCAATAATACAAATTTTTAACAACTACTGTTTGATGAGAAATACGTACAAAAATTTTTGAACGGGAATGTTACTTTTTAATTTTTTTTGAAGCTTGCTGGGCACTCTGCTCCAGTTTATCCAGCATCCTGCTCGCCGCATCTCGCCCTCCAAGTCCGAAAGCCAGACCTACAGCCAGCGCAAAGGCCACCATTAGCCCGGAGAGAAGGATTTGAATTAGGGCAGGTGCTATGCCAAGTTCCTGCAGTACAATAAGACCAGTAAACACTAGAATAGAGTAGCGAGCAATTCCTGAAAGAATTGAAGAAACATTTTCTCCCATACTTCTCGAAGTATTTCTAACTATATCTCCCAGAAGATTAGCAAAAATAAATCCAAGTAGCCCTATCACCACCGCTGCAATTACCTGAGGAAGGTACAGGATCAGTTGATTAATGACGTTAGTTACTCCTGGTACGTTCCAAGCTTCAAATGCCGGAATAAGAAAAAAGATTAAAACTGTCCAGAACACTAGTTGTGCCAGTATGGTAATCCATGTTTCCTGTTGTGATGATTTATCAACTCCAGCTCTAGATAACCAACCTCTAATATTAATTACTTCAAGAAGTTTGCGTACCCCGGCTCTCAAAACAGCAGCCACTATCCAACCGACTAACAGAATAACAATGCCGGCAATAAGATCAGGTATAAAAGCAATAATTGAGCTAAGAGCATCTGCGAGGGAACTAATGATAGTTTCAACAATATTATTCATATCGCAAAATAATATAAGCGAAGATTAAGATTTGGGTTAAAGAGAAGTATTAAATTCGTAAGAAAAAAGTATTAAATTATTAGTATTTTTATTAGTATCAGCTAAATAATATACTCAGAAACTGGCGCAAAATCTTAGAAAAACTCTGACCGCAAGTATTGAGCTATAATTTATTTCCCTTTTTCCTCAAACAATTTCCTGTACTCACCGTATCCTTCCTTTTCAAGATCGTTGAGAGGAATAAAACGCAAAGAAGCCGAGTTTATACAGTACCTCAGTCCCGTAGGTTCAGGCCCGTCGGGAAAAACATGGCCAAGGTGTGAATCAGACTTTCTGCTTCTAACTTCAGTTCTTGGGGTAAGTAGCTTATTATCCTCTTTCTCAACTATGCTCTCAGGCTTAAGAGGTTTAGTAAAACTCGTCCAACCGCACCCTGAATCATACTTATCCAAAGAGGTAAATAACGGTTCTCCGGAAACCACATCAACGTAAAGTCCGGGCTCATAGTTATCCCAATACTCATTGGCAAATGGCGGCTCTGTCACTTCATTTTGCGTAACCTCATACTGCATTTTACTGAGTTTTCCTTTCAACTCAGACTTATCAGGTTTTTGTGTATCTTTCTTAGCCATAGGTAACGTAAGTTTAGAAGATTGACATGAAGTTCCAATGAAGTGTGGAGTAAAAGAGGTCTTATCCGGCACCACCTCCACCACCCCCGCCTCCACCACCCCCGCCTCCGGAAGCACCACCAGAACTGCCCACACCTGAAGCTCCAAAGCTTGAAGAAGAGGCGGAAGACAAACTGGATAGAGCATCAGAGATTGAAGAAAGACTGTTAATAGAAGTTACTCCTTCTCCAAATGTTCCGGAACGAAATACCCCTCCCCAATAAGTAGTTGCTACCTGCTCATCAGACTGTGGAAACTTAACCGGAAACTCTGAAAGAGCTTTAGCTGAAACACCTAAGGCTGTACCATAGACCAAGTACTTCTCCCAAAGAACAATAGAGTCAATCGGATACTTCTTTGTCTTGCGGTACTCTTCCATATGTTTTTTGAAAGCCAACCATCGTGCGGCTTCAAGAGCTCCTTTATCAGTCCGTTTTTCTTTGTTGTGATACATGATAGCTGAAATAATTATTCCAAGAAGAGCTGTAAAAAATCCTACAGCTGATACTAATGCTAACACTGGAGTAGGGGAGGCAGCTAAAAACGCAAATCCAGCAATAGAGCCAAAAAGGGTGATTATTGAAACACAAATCCCCCAACCCCACTTAAAGCCATGTGCTATTTGGTCAAAATAATTCTCTTTAAGGTTTTCTTCAAGGACAACATCAGGAAAATCTTTGAAAAATGTATAGCTTGCTTGTCGGTGATGTTTTACATAGTCAACAATATTATCTAACCCAATAACCGAAATTTTCCCTCCGCCAAAGTCAATCTCACGAGTGCTAACCTTATTAAGAAAACTGTAAACATAATCTTGAATTGATGAGAGAGGTTTTTTATTCTCATGAATAGGCACTAAGTAGTAACGGTAGTTTTTAAAAATTAGCCCCTCTTTCTTTTGTGAGCGCTCAAACTTAAGCACTCTATCCTGTACTAAAGACAAAATTGTAGCCGTAAATGCTTTTGGAGTAAGAGATTTGGTTCCGGAAAGAAGTTGCTCAATCTGGGCCGGATCAATATCGCTAGGTGGTTCCCAGAGCCTGCCGGACAAGTTAACCTCGGGCAAAGATTTGTCTTTACTATATTTATTAAATAACTTAATTTCCTTAACTAGTAGATAAGTCTGCAGAAGAATAAGCATTACCAGTCCTCCTGCTACCAAATAGCCGGTTTGCTTCTGCCTTTGCTGCTCTCTTACTGTTTTTTCAATAAACTCCTGCTCCTGAGCAATGATAGCTTCTCTGGAGCTAAATCCATTTGCACCACCCGTAAACCAATTTTTAGGCATAATAATTCTGGCCTCAAAGAACTTACCTACCGGAAGTCTGCTTACCCCATACTCTACAGTAGTAGGTGAGGGAATACGTACAGTTCCAGATAAAGGCCCATGCGCCCATACCATTACTTCATCACTCTGTATAGCCTCAGGCAAGGTCACATAGGCGTCAATATTTCTTTGCTCAATTTCCCATTCATCGCCAACTAGCTGCCAGTAAAGTTCAGCCACATCTTCATGGAAGGTAACAGCATTATCAACATGGTACCTAAGCTGGAAACTTTTTGTAGTGTTAGAGGCCCGGTAAAACCATTTAATATAATATGAGTCTGTATTTTCCTGAATGTAATAGGTTTCCGGAGGACGGTTATTTTCAGCTTGGGTGATTTCCTCCTGCGTAGTCAAAAATCTGTAGCATTCGTCTACTTCACACACTCTAAGGTTACTCAAAACATACGGCTCAGTCCTGCCCGGATTTCTTGAGGCATCAGGAACCCGTTTGATTTCCTGATAAGCAAAAGTAAAACTGCCTTCAAAGTCGTATACCCGCTCTTCCATAACATCCATTGAGCCGTCCTGGTTAAGAACTGCATGGATAGAAACGTCGTCAATAGAGTAAGAGTTAGCAACTACTAAAGAAGGGAATCTAAAAGTTAGGGCAATTACTACAGCACAGACTGCTACCGTTTTCAGAAACCTACTGAGCTTCATATTATCTCATTATAATCATTTCACAACTAAAATGAAGCCAGGCTTCTTTTAGCAAAAACATTTTCGAAAGAAAGCAAAAAGAATTCCAAAAATTCAAAATACTTTTATCCTCCTAAAAAGATATAAATATTTCTTCATTTTCTTGCTATGCTTTTTGTTGAGACAAGGGGAGTGCAAAGTAGAATGTGGAACCCTTGCCTTCCTTACTTTCCAGCCAGGTCTTTCCATTATGCATCTTAATAATTTCGTGGCAGATATACAATCCCAATCCCATTCCCTCAGCCTTTCTTTCTCCATTCTCTGTACGGTAATACTTCTTAAAAATATGCTTCTGCTTGTCCTTAGGAATTCCAATTCCAAAATCCTGTACACCCACAACTACATACCTATTTTCTTTGGTTACTTTCAGAATCACTTTCTTTCCTTTAGAAGAGTACTTTACCGCGTTAGCAAGGAAATTTACGATTACTTGCCGTATCCGTTCTTTGTTGCCAAACAGATTAATCCCGGCTTTGCCCCTTAAGACAATCTCCGTTCTTTCTACAGTTAACTGAAAATCTTTCACTGTTTGCGCTATTACTTCGTCAAGACTAAATTCAGCTAAATCGAAAGCTAGCTTTCCTGCTTCAATTTTACTTACATCCAGAAGTTCATTGATAAGATTAGTAATTATATTTACTTGAGTATTAATTTTATTTGCCATCTCTGCGTTTTCAAAATCACCGGCTTTCTGTAGGTTTCTTGTTAGCAACTGAGCATACGCTTTTGTACTGGTGACAGGATTCTTCAACTCATGGCTTGCCATACCAATAAACTCATCTTTTCTTTTATTAAGTTTCTCGACCTCAAGAAAAAGCAAGTTATATGGTTGTGTCAGACCTATCTGAATAATTGCTTTGTACAGCAAATAGTAGGACATAAGTTTCAGAATATGACCTGTCATATTAAAAATATCATAGACATCAACATAAAAAGTAAAGGCTAGTTCGGAAAAAATACTTAGAAACAAAAATGATGTAAGCAGACTGTACACCTTTTTATCAAAGCAATCCTTAAATTTTTCCAAGATAATAATGGCAGCTAAAAATATTCCTGAAATTATGTATTCACTAATTATTTTAAAGGCGGTCAACCCTGAACCTTCTACATACGCTACTGGAAAAACCTGCAAGTGGAAAATTGAAAGTACCAGTATGGTCACTATAGAGCCATATATCAATAAAATATAAGCAAAATTAATCTTTTTATTTATAAAAAGAGGGGATATTAGAAAGGAAACAGCTAACAAGTATCTATCGGCAATCCATAGTTGTGTGGGTAAATTTGCATCAAATCCGGAAAAATATTCATCCCTTTATAAGAAAGGATGTGAAGAAAATCAATAATACCGACAAAAAGAAGAGAAGTGCTTATAAATAGAAAATAACTGTTCTTTGTTATTTTCCTTGCATTCCAGGCAAACAGAAAGACACTCAGAGCAACCAGGCTGCTTAAAAATTCGGACAGTGAATGAAAAAGGAGATAACTATAGGTTCGTGTCAGATATAGAGAAGCAGTAAAAGCAAAAATTATGAGGATTGTATATAAATACGATTTTCTTTTGGAACTTATTTTTATATTCTGCATTAGATGGAATTATAGCAGAATTGTTTAAATAGACATCCTTTTTACAACATCTCTAGATAGTCAAGCGCAATTTTTTATTTACGGATTTTGCACTTAAAACGCTAGAATGTTAGCACTTTTAGGATTTCACAGAAAGCAAATTAGACTTCAATCTTTGAAAATAAATATGTGCCCACTAAAAGGAGAAAGCTGGTTAAAACCATCAAAACCCCAATGTCCGTTACAAGCGGAAACTGGTTTTGACCAATAAGGGCAGCCCGAAGCCCATCTACACCATACGTTAACGGATCAATCCTGACTAAAATGGCCATAAAAGCCGGGAGTCCGGTTAAGGGAAAAATAGCTCCAGATAGAAAGAATAAGGGCATTACCAGAAAGTTCATAATGAGCTGAAATCCCTGCATATCTTCAAGTTGAGAAGCTATTGCTGTTCCAAGCGAAGTAAAGGCTAGAGCTGTTAAAAACATTACCAGAAGTGCCAACATAACTCCCGAAAAACTTAAAGGCCGAAACCCAATAACGGTAGCCAGTACTAACACAATAATACCCTGCAATGTTGCAATAGATGCCCCGCCCAAAGACCTCCCAATCATAATCTGGTAGCGTGGCACAGGTGAAACCAAGGTCTCTTTAAGAAATCCAAACTGCCTGTCCCAAATAATCTCAATACCTGAAAAAATTGCAGTAAAAATAATTGTCATAGCAATAATTCCCGGAGTCAGAAACTGAAGATAATCACCTCTGCCGGCATCTCTGAAAACCGGATTAAGCCCAAAACCCAAAGCTACTAAATAAAGGAGAGGTTGGCCGATAGATCCAATAATTCTGGCTCTTCTTCTGAAAAACCGTTTGAGTTGTCTTAACCATAAAATATACACTGCGCTCATTTTCTGCCTCCTCTCCACAGCCGTCTTCTTAACCTCAGTTTATCAACTCCGGTTACCTTTTCTTCCCTAATTTCCCTTCCTGTTAGTTCAATAAATGCTTCTTCTAGAGTTTTTTTCTTGGTTTTTTTCTTAAGCTCCTGAGATGATCCTTGAGCAATAATTTTACCTCTGTCGATGATGGCAATGGTCTGAGCAAATCTTTCAGCTTCATCCATGTAGTGAGTAGTAAAGAAGATTGTGATCTTTTCTTCTTTATTAAGTTTCTGCAGATACTCCCAAATACGATTACGTGTTTGTGGATCCAACCCTAGTGTCGGTTCATCTAAGAAAAATATCTGCGGATGGTGAAGAAGTCCTCTCGCAATTTCCAGTCTTCGCTTCATTCCTCCTGAAAACGTATCTACTAAGTTATCCCTCCTATCCCAAAGTTCAACAAATTTAAGCAGTTCTTCCATACGCTGCCTTCTAAGTTTTTTGGGAACTTTATACAAAACTCCATGAAACTCCAGGTTTTCCCACGCTGTTAACTCATCATCAAGACTTGGGTCTTGAAAAACAATACCAAACGTCTCTCTGACTTTTTGCGGATCTTTAATAACAGAAATACGGTTAAGTTCAATCTCTCCGTCAGTAGGACGCAAAAGAGTAGTCAGCATTTTAATTGTCGTAGTTTTCCCAGCCCCATTAGGCCCCAGGAAAGCAAACATCTCACCTTTCTTAACACCAAAGCTGATGCCATTAACTGCTACAAATTCATTGTACTTTTTAGTTACGTTGTTTACAGAAATCATGGTCATAAACACTTATTCCTCTACTTCTAACGTTAAGACTTTAATAGTTTACTGTTGCCCGATATCACAAGCAAGAGTTAAAGCTTGTGTTCCATTTAGCACTAAACCTCTTACTTGCAAACACTTGGGACATTTTTATTAGATAAGCAGTATTACAGTAATCAGTAACACTGATGGAATAGAGTAACGAGATCCAGTCTAAGAATGGACTATAAGTTTATATAGATATTTCAGCTTTAATCATAAAAATAAGCAGAAATAATACTATCAGCTCAACATAAAAAAACAGTGAAGAGTTGCAGTTACTTATTCCTAGACATCTTTTCAAGCAAAGTGTAATAATCACTATGTACCAATAAACTCAACACAGTTATTTATGGAGTTGAAGAACTAAGTCAACAAAAATTCTTAAGTTTAATTTATTAAAGCAGTAAGTGGTCAATAAGAATTTTTATCCCAATACCAAGAAGAGTTAGACCACCAATTACTTCTGCTTTCCTTCCTAGCTTGTTTTTAAAGACTGTTCCCACATAAACTCCAAGCAGTGAAAATAGCAATGCTATAATTCCAATCACTCCAACTGTTTGAAATAAGTGTGTTCCTAAAAATGCCAATCCCACACCTACTGCAAGAGCATCAATACTGGTCGCGATAGCCAGATAGAGAATTTGCCGTAACCCAATCAACTCAACCATCTTTTCTCTTCCTTCAGTCACCTCACTCTCAACAATAGATTTCAAGCCAATAACAGCAAGAAGAATAAATGCAATCCAATGGTCTATATTAATAACAAAGTACTTAAACATATCCCCAAGAAGCCAGCCAAAAAGAGGAGCAAACGTATGAAAACTGCCAAAAATAAGGCTGCTGGTTAATGCTTTTCTGGCAATGTGTTTTTTATATGTTTCGCCAAGAGCAACTGAAACGGCAAACGCATCCATAGATAAACCAACAGCGGTTGCAAAAAGATAAAGCATATTATTATTGTAGGGAAGTGACTGACTGTTTCCCAATTTAATCTTCTATGTTATCCCATTAAAAATAGACTTAAAAATAATTTCCGATTATTTTACTTTTTTATTTCGTAGAAGAATATATTCAGCCCGCAGACTGGATATGTTTTTACTAAGGTAAGGTCAGGTGTAGCAGTAAATTCCCAACGATTAGCTTCGTAGATATCCTGCTCGCTAGCTGCCAGGACATACAAAGAATCCAATCCTTCATAGTGGAACTCATCTTGCGGTTTCACCAAAGTATCTTTCAACAAAAAGTAGCGCAGTGCCAAAGCTCTAGCTTCTCCGGTAATATTCTGGGTAACGTTGTACTTCCCTTGGGGCTTTTGATCAATAATTATCTTTGCAGCTTCTCTCAGGCAGGGGAAGGAAACAAAAGTGCTGCTGGTTTGCGGAACAGCAGTTACTATCGATAAAGATGAAAACAATACAGGAACAAAAACTGCCGCCCTTAGCCAGTAGGGCTTGATCATAAAAGCTGCTTCAGAGATAAACCAGATAATTAGAGGGTAAACACTGAAAACATACCGCATGTAAAAACCAATGCCTGAACCTGATAAAAGTATAAGAAATGGAGTAAGGGAAAGTATGATTAGCATTTTCCGTTTTTTATTATTCTGCACTAAATGCCAACCCACATACCCAATAGCCAGGCAAATTGGTATAGCAATAGCTCTAGAAGAAAGATTGAGAAGTCGCGTAAACTCCAACTCTCCATTTTCTAAACCTAAAGGTATAGCCACAAAAGCGTTTACAGCTTTAAAAAAAATAAAAAATGTCCTTCGGCTAGTTTCAAGATTGTCACTCTGCGTAACGTTATGTATTAAAGCGTTTGTTAAATAAAATTCATTTTTTGCCTCAAAGTAAATTAGGGGCAGAAGGCCAATCAATAATCCAAGTAAACCAACCGCAAACTTTTTCCAGTTTCTTGTTGCTAGTAAAACTAATAGGAGAAACAAAAAGGGGACTATAGCTACATAGTGTAAATAAAACATCATAGTGGCAACTAAGCCCGCACCAAATACCATTAGTAAATTGTATGTTTTGTTATCCTCCTTCGATCTTACCCAAAGGTACCAAAACAGCACTGCAAGTGGGATTATTAAATTTGGATTCCAGAAAAAGCGAGCATGGAGCACTGTTAAAGGCGATACTGCATACAGCAGTGTTGCAAAAAGAGCTTGCTTTTTTTGCTGAGTAAGTCTCATGATTAAATCATAAAATAGTGGAATTGATAGAGTAAACAACAGTGTGTTTGGTAGAACAGCTCCTAAAGGGTCAAATTTTGTGATGAGTAAACCCAGTATTCCAATGTAAAGGGAAAGTGAGCTGAAGTATAATTCTCTGGTTGTGTACTGACCAAAAGACAAAGGTGGACCTACAAACGTAACTTCCTTTTTTTGCCATAGTTCTAAAGCTCTCAACATATCCCGGGAGGAGTCGTGCGAAAACATAAAGTTCTTATCCAGGTGATGCGTATATAAAAACAGCCCAACAATCATGATTACAACGACTACCCACACTTGTCGCAATTTATGAAACCATTTCATAGTTTGATTGTAATTAACTTGACTAGTATTTCCTAGAATGTCTTTAGTCGTAAGGCCGCAAGAAAGCATATGTTAGAATGTGGCCATGACTACTACTGCAAACAGCCTCATAAAAAACCCAAAAAGGTAGCTGACATGGTCACCTATCATGAAGATGCCGTGGTAAGTAGGGAAATCATAAAAACCCAAAATACCACAGTAATCCTGTTCGCCTTTGACAAATCCCAAGGACTAACCGAGCACACTACACCTTATGACGCTTTAGTTCAATTAATTGAAGGCAATGCAGAAATCATTATTGATAGGAAAATATACAATGTAAAAGAGGGTGAGATGATTATTATGCCTGCTAACCATCCCCACACAGTCAACGCCAAAGAAAAATTCAAGATGCTTCTTATAATGGCAAAGTAGTGTCAAGTTCCTAAACGACTACGATCAAGTAAACTGTTTCTACGTTTGTATTCTCAACTCTTTATGCTTTAGGCAAACGAGAGTATAATACATTTTTTGGCCTCAATAAGGGGCTATATTTATGGACAAAAATAATATACGCAACATCGCTATCATCGCCCACGTTGATCATGGGAAAACTACATTAGTTGATCACATGCTCAAGCAGGCACACACCTTCGCCGATTACCAGGTCGAGATGCAACAGGAAACTATCCTTGATTCGCAAGACCTGGAGCGGGAGAGGGGTGTAACAATTTTGGCTAAAAACACAGCCATAGAATGGAACGGCTATAAAATAAATATTCTCGATACTCCGGGACATGCCGATTTTTCCGGCGAAGTTGAGCGGGTACTAAACATGGCTGAAGGCTGCATTTTACTTGTTGATGCTGCTGAAGGAGTGCTATCTCAAACCAGATACGTTTTATCGTTAGCCCTTAACCTTCATCTAAAACCAATCGTCATTATTAACAAAATTGACAGGAAAGACGAACGTTCACAGGAAGTATTGCAGGAAATAAACGACCTTTTCCTAGACCTTGCCAGTGATTCAGACCAGCTTGAGTTTCCGGTACTTTACGCTATTGGCCGCAGGGGAATTGTGGGTACAAAAACGCAGAAAAGCGCTGACAATTCTCTGACTGTCACTGACGCTACGGATTTATCTTTGCTGTTTGAGACTATCATCGATTCAATCCCTGCTCCTACAGGTGAGGTAGACAAACCCTTCCAAATGCAGGTGACCACCCTTGATTATGACAGCCACAAAGGCCGCTACGTTATCGGTAAAATTACTCAGGGGAAAGTGTCTAAAAATGAGCCACTTCTGATTATGAGAGAGAATACTAAAATCGGACAGTCCCGAGTAGAGTACCTGTATACGTTTAAAGGCCTTAAAAAACAAGAAATTTCTGAAGCCTCAGTGGGTGACATTATCGCTATTACGGGGTTTGGTGAAGCAAAAATTGGTGATACAATTACCAGCCTTAATAATCCTCACGGGCTTCCAAACTTAGCAATTTCTGAACCCACTCTTAAGGTCCAGTTTTCTGTTTCCACTTCACCTTTTGTTGGCAGAGACGGAGAGTTTACCACCTCCCGTCAAATCGGTAACCGCTTAAAGAAAGAGGTCGAAACTAATGTGAGTTTGCGGATTGAACCCGACTCAACGGGTGATAGTTTTATTGTTTGCGGCAGAGGGGAACTTCACCTGTCAATTCTGATTGAGACAATGCGGCGCGAAGGGTTTGAGTTGTCTGTTGCCAGACCGGAGGTTATTTCCAAAGAAATTGACGGAGTGACTCATGAACCATACGAAAGATTATTTATTGAAGTGCCGGAAAACTACTCAGGAACTGTGATAAATGCTCTCGGTCCCAGAAAAGCAGAGTTAGTTAATATGACTAACCTTAAATCAGGAGTCCAGTTTGAGTACAAAATTGCTACCCGAAATCTAATTGGCTTTAGAAGCGAACTCCTTACTGCTACTTCCGGTCTTTGCGTCATTCACTCAGAGTTCATGGGATATGAACCTAAAGGAGAAGATATTCCTTTCATGCGCAACGGTGCTATCGTTTCCTCTGAGACCGGACAAGCTTTGGCATACAGTATTGAAAATTTGCAAAATAGAGGCATTTCATTTGTAAATCCGGGTGAAGAAGTTTATAGGGGAATGATCGTGGGCTTAAGCAGCCGGAAAGAAGATATGTACATGAATGTTTGCAAAGGAAAGAAACTGACCAACATGCGTGCTGCAGCGGCTGATGCAACTATCAAACTCACCCCAGCTACAAAGATGTCTCTTGAACAGTGTATTACCTTTATCGGCCCTGATGAGCTTCTGGAGGTAACTCCAAAACACTTACGCTTAAGAAAAAAGGTCTTAGTAGTAAAACGGTAAGCTGAAGTAGAGCACTCACAGAAACAATTAGATTTTCCTACACAAGTAGCTACATTGCAGTTTTTCTTTGTCCAATACTATAATGTCTGAATATGATAAAGGCACTAAATATATCATTTTCATACGGAGAAAAACCGATATTTACTAAAACTAGTTTCACAGTAGGTAACAATCAGAAAGTTGGCTTAGTTGGACCAAACGGTGCCGGCAAGTCAACGTTGTTTAATCTTCTTACACAGCGTGAGTTTCCGGAAGAGGGCAGCATTACTGTTGATGGCATTGTCGAACTAGTGCCTCAAGAGGTAAAACAGGATAAAGTTCTGGAACACGCCAAAACTATCAGAGATTACATTGACTGTGGACATCAAAAACAAAAGTACGAACTGCTTAAAATTCTTGAAGGTTTAGAGCTAGGAAACTTTAAACTGGAGCAAAAGCCTCTCAATCTCAGTGGGGGACAGAAAACAAAACTTGCTATCGCCCGGGTACTGATCCTGGAGCCGGATATTCTTCTTTTAGATGAGCCGACAAATTTTATGGATACTGCCGGAAAAAGATGGGTTATGGATTTTTTAAGTCGGTATCCCAAGACTGTTTTGCTTGTATCCCACGACTTACCCCTTATCAACAACTCTATTGATAAGGTACTTGCTATTAATATCCAGTACCAAACAATCGAAGAGTACAACGGGAACTACCAAACCTTCCAGAAGTTGAAGAAACAGCGGGATGAGCTTCTGCGCAGGCAAATTCAAAACGAACAAAAACATATTGCCCGGATGAAGGAGAGTCTCGTAAAAATGGCTAGATTTACGTCAAAAAAAGGAGTCAGACAGCGTACCATGCTCAAAAAACGTATTCAAAAACTTGAAGATACGCTGCCAGAATTACCACAGGAAGTAAAAAGGATTAAACTAAGACTCCCAGAACCGTCGCACATCGGCCAATTACCTCTCATGCTTAAACATATCAGCAAGTCTTATGGTACTAACCCAGTTTTAACTGACGTTTCTCTATCTGTTCAAAGAGGGGAGAGAATTGCTCTCATTGGTCCAAATGGGGCTGGCAAGAGTACTCTTATTAAAGTGGCGTTGGGAATCCTTGAACCTGATAGTGGCCAAATAAATCGGAATGAAAACCTTAAGATCGGTTACTACTCTCAGGAATTTGAAGCCTTTGACATGAACTTAACACTTATGCAGACAATGGAGGAAAAAGCCCATCTTTCGGAAAAGCTATCTAGAGGAGTACTGGCTAGATTTATGTTTCCAAGAGAAAAAGTAAATCAAAGAGTGGGAACCCTTTCGGGAGGCGAAAAAACGAGATTATCCATTGCCTTGCTTTTACTTAAAGTAAATAACTTACTGGTTCTTGATGAACCTACCACGTACCTTGATGTTATGTCTCAGCGTGTAATTCTTGATGCTCTAAAAGAGTACAAAGGAACAATGCTAGTTGTTTCCCACACCCGAGAATTTATCGAAGAACTTAAGCCTTCACGGGCTTTATTTCTACCTCAAAATAGAGTCGCCTTCTGGGAACCAGAGATGGCGAAGTTTGTCAGCAGAGTATAGAAAGTCCGCTATTATAACCCTTTCCAAGCAACTAACTGGTAGTATATACTGCAACTGCATGTACCGCCTACAGAATAAGGTAATTTCAGTATTTCTTTCTTTATACCTATCTTTTCTCCTTGAAGATGAGATTTTTCTTTTTAATAACAAGTACCTAAGGAGATCTCATGAATAATTTCCTCAAGACATATTATGAAGTATACAAGAAGGGAAATCTGTTCAATGCTAGTAAGCGACTAGTAAAAAATCCTTTTAAAGAAAAAGGTAGGAGAAGTAACTCTGTTGCTATTGCAGGCGGTGCCTTAGGAGACGAAGGTAAGGGCAGGATTACTGATGAGTTGACAGCAAGCTTCTTAAAGAAGTTTAATGAAGTTGTTCACTATAGAGATAATGGTGGTGCTAATGCCGGCCACACTGTAGAAATTGGTGATGTAAGGATTGCCTTGCATCAACTTGGAGCCGGCGTTTTACAAAAAGGGTGCGTCGTTATTTTAGGCAGAGAAATGGTTCTTCACCCTGAAGATTTGGTAACAGAAATTGAAGATGTAAAGAAAGCTCTTAATACTTCTAAGCTACCTTCAAGACTGCTTATTGATGAAATGGCATGCTTATCTTTAGATACTCATCGGGCATTTGAAGTAGCACTAAAGCAAAAATCTACCGGTAGCAAAGGGGCAACAGGTAGAGGAATTTCACCTGCATATGCTGATGTAATTTTTAGACATGCGTTGCGAATGAGAGACTTAGTAGCTCAGGACTGGAAAAAAAGAGTTACTGCACATTACGAACTGTATCAAAGCTGGATTGCCGGAATGGGGCTTACACTTTCAGACATTGAAGTGGCAAGACTTAGTGGTTCGCCAGTTAAGGTCGGTTCCGGCAAAGATATGCTTAAGAGACTGACCAAGGCCCGAAAGATTTTAAAGCCGTTTGTAACTTCGGCACACAGTATTTTAGAAAACTACTGGAGAAGCAACACTCCAATGGTTTTTGAAAAAGCCCAAGCATTGGGACTGGATACTCGCTGGGGAATCTATCCGGATATTACTGCCTCAAACTGTGGTTTTGACGGAATCTTGTCTTCGACAGAAGGCATAGTTAATCCTGATGAAATTGCAGTCAAAGCTGCAACTATAAAAGCAACGTATTCTTCAAGTGTCGGCAGCAGGGTTTTACCAACATTAATTAAAACAACATTAGCTGAAAGAATCCGAGAAGATGCTCATGAGTACGGAGCAACTACCAAAAGACCTAGGGATATCGCTTACATTGACCTGCCAATGTTGTCCTACTTATTTAAGGTAGGAAAAGTCGAATACCTCACCGTAACTCACCTTGATATCAGTTATAAAGATACGCCAATTAAAGTTTGCGTTGACTATACTCTCAATGGGAAAAGTGTAGGCTACCGGCCGGACCAGGAGTATTTAAACAAAGTAAAGCCGGTGTATGTTAAGCTCCCACCCTGGGACGGAACAAAACTGGCAAGCGTAAAAAACCTTAAAGACTTGCCTTACGAGGCTCTGAAGTATCTGACATTTATAAGTAAATGCCTTAACACTAAACTTTTCATGGTAACTGTAGGACCAAAAAGAGATCAGACAATTAAGTGTTTCTAAAAACTGAGTAGATTTGATTGAAGTTTGTGGGAGATTACTATATTTAACAAAATTCGCCCATTTCTTCAACGTCCACTACAACTGCTCCTTTGAAAGAATAGCTTATGTTAGTTTCCAGCTTTTTACATAATAAAGTAAGACCCTCTCGTGTAGTAAGAAGCTTTTCTAGATATTTTTAAACCTAGACTATGGTCTTCTGTAAATACTTGAAGAAAAACACTATTGTTTTCTACTAGATTTTGCCGGGTAATCTGCATTTGATTATCAGTAATAATCAGTTTGCCGTCTTTTACATCGTTAAACTTAGCCAAAATAGTTCACGGCTTGCCACTGCTACTAGCTGTTGCTAAGACAACAATGCTTTCGGGTTTTAGAAGAGATACTGTAAGTTATTGTTCATTTGCTACCTACCATAGTATGTACTACTTGACTTTCTTCTATTTCATTTAGTTAGCACAAATCCCTTGCTTTGGCCGTAGCTCAAAAAGCCGTCAAAATCTAAAATCGTCTCTTTAATTTCAGAACCACTAAAGCCTATGCCACCAAGGTTGCACCCCGAAAGATCAGTTTTCGCCAGTTTGCATTTCTCAAACACTACTCCTGAGAGGTCAGAACCTGCAAAACTCACATTGGTCAAATCACACAAAACAAATACAGCTCTTTCCAGGTTAGTTTTTTGAAATACACATCCTTGTAAATTAAACTTTTTCCTCTCATATGAGCTGTCGGGTTTGAGCTGTTGAAATGTAGCGTAAGAGGCAACTGATTCGGAAAAGTCACACTCTTTAATAGTAGTATTGGAAAAATCAAGGTAACTTAATTTACTTTCAGGAAATGAGCATTTTGAAAAATTCGTATCTCTTAAAATTGCGCCACTAAAGTCACACAACCTAAACTCGCACCTCACAAAAGAACTGAATTTCAAGATAACACCATTAAATTGGCAATTTGCAAACGAAGAATCTGTAAAGTCCTTTCCTTTTAATTCATTTTCAGAGAAAATTTTATTTTTGAAATTCATATAAACAGCGATACATAGATCTATTCTCACCAATCATTGCAACAGTATAACAAAAAAAGGTAAACATTGTTTTCCAACATTAACCTACAGTTGTCAAGGTTTTTGAGGAAATATTGCTTTATTCTCGAGCATGGCACCATAAAGGAAAAAGGAAACCCCTATCATCTCAAATCCTTCTTCAAAACCCACAAATCAGATATAGATATCCTGACCATATGTTCTTCCTCCAAGTAATTCAAGTACAAACACAAGGCAAAACGAGAAAATGCCAAAAATTTTTATTTTCTGTGTAAATGTATCCTGCTGCAAAGCAATATTAACTAGCAATAGAAGGAGTACGATAATTACCAATACAGCCAGTGAAAAAATCCAGGAAACATACGCCAAGTCTCCAATTACGTTACCTTCACCAAGATACAGTTTTATCAAAGTATTTAAGTATTCATGAATTTCAAAGTACTCGTCAAACGCAAGAAATATAAAAAACAAACCGTAAACCAAAGTTGAAATGCATCTTAATTTAGTTAAGGGATTTTGAGAAATATAAAGCAGTGTAAGAAAACCAACCAGAAAAGCAGAAGTAGAAGTAAAGAATGATGCCAAAGTGTGTTTTTCATCCATATAAAAAAATACTGGTATCCATTCCCAAAACACGTAAAGGGTGTAAACGGAAGTGAAGTAGGATAATGACTATTGCAGTTAGAAAAAATAAACTAAAAACTTTTGAAACAGGGGAACGGAAAGAGTTCGGTTTTGAAACTAATGTATACATGCCATTGTAAGAACATACATGTAATACTTCTAATTGAATTAAATAGTAAAATCAAACTTAAAACAATACAAGTCAGGCTTATCTAAACTGGTATGCCTTAAAGCTACTGCACTAACCCCACTCTCATAAAGAAACCTTGTGGTTTAAGACAAGCAGGACATACTTTAGGAGCATCTTTACTTCTATGAACGTAGCCACAGTGAAGACACTTCCACTCAACTTCTTCGTCAGCTTGATACAGTTTCTCCGTTTTTAGTAACTCAGCTAACTTCATATACCGTTTTTCATGTTCTACTTCAACCGCTGCAATTTCTTTAAACGCGATAGCGGCAGCTGTCTGATTTTCTTCCTTGGCAACAGCTTCAAACTCAGGATACATGCTTTCCCACTCATAATGTTCACCCTCAGCCGCAGCTTTAAGGTTTTCTACTGTCGAACCAACTGCATGAATATTGTACGTGTTCGTCATTTCTACTTTACTTTGCATCAAGGCAAATTCACGCAGAGCATGGGACGTCTCATTTTCCGCTGTTTCCTCAAAGATTCGAGCAATCCACTCCCAGCCTTCTTCCCGGGCTTTTTTTGCAAATGCGATATACTTGCTTCTGGCCATAGATTCACCGGCAAATGCCTTAAGTAAATTCGATTGAGTTTTGTTCATATATTTCCTTTCATAACTATAATTGGCGTGTTTATTTGTAGCATGCGCAAGTATTTCATTCAAGTTATCTCCTAGACATTTGAAAAAGTCAGGCTGTATACAGTAGAATGGGAAACTATGAACCATAGTTTGCTTGATGGTATTTTTACCCGCCACAGCGTACGCCACTTTACCAGCGAACCTATTCCGGACAAAGATCTTGAGAGAATTGTTAAAGCCGGAATGGCAGCTCCTTCTGCTGTAAATCTCCAGCCTTGGTCATTTATTGTCGTTACAAAGAGGAGTGTTCTGAATATCTTAGCTCAGAAACTTCCCTATGCTAGGATGTTAGAAAAGGCTGCTGCAGCTATCATTGTCTGCGGCAAACCGGATAAAGTAAGTCCATTAAGTTTAGTTACTAAGGCAATTGCTAATGTCTCGGCTCGAGACTACTGGGTACAGGACTGCTGTGCTGCTTCGCAAAATATTTTACTAGCTGCTCACGCAATGGGCTACGGAGCTGTTTGGACGGCAGTTTTTCCCGGAAAAGAGAGGATTAAAGCTGTCCGGGAAACTCTAAATATTCAAGAGAAGTTAATCCCCTTAAACGTCATTCCTGTCGGAGTTCCGGTGGGTGATGAAAAACCCAAAGATAAGTTTAAGAAGGAAAATATCCGCTGGATAAAGTGAGAAAATTAGGAAAGTACAATAAGTATAGGAAATTTAAATACTACCTAAGCGGTTTCCACCCCTCGTAAGCATAGTACTCACCATATTTTTCAATACAAACAAAGGGCGTATCTTCCCGCATATTCCTAGCGTGGCCAGAAGAAGCAATCCACATTGGAACTACCTGGCGGTAGTCGCTGTGCCGAGCAATATTTTCCGTCACAATTACATAATTAGGGTAGGGTAAAGTGCTAGCATCAATCCGCTGGGAAAAACCATTATGGTTAAAGGTAGCTGAAATCTCCTGGGCTCTAACTTTGGCAAACTCACAAGTATATGAATCCCTAGAAATTTCAGAAAGTCCCTGAGAACGGCAATACTCATTAACTGCGTTTATTAGGTACGTTTGAATATCATCATCCTCTATAGGTTCTGAGGTAGAAGAAGGTGTTGGCGTAGGAGTAGGCAATTTAGTTGGTTCGGGAGTAACTGTAGGAGTAGGCAGTGGCAAAGCAGTTGGATCGGCTATAGGTCGGAGCGTTGGGGTAAGAGTAGGAACTGGACAGGGCGTAGAAATGGGAGTCGGTGTAGGGGTCTCAGTCGGAAGAGAAGTAGGATGAGGAACATTAGTTGGCCAAGGACGGTATTCAAAACGGGAGAAATTGGCTGACTTTGGTGTTGACCGAGGGACTGAATATGTTCTTAGCTTTTCAACTAAGCTACGATAACTTTTAAGTAGTGCTGTGTAATCCCATGCATGTACATTTTGTGGAAATCCAATGGAAGTAAGGGTCAATAGAATCAGGGTTGGGAGAAGGGCAGTTAAACGTTTCATAGAATCGCTAATGTAGCTTCTTCTCCTCCTTTTTGTCAAGCAGAGGAAGTTCCTGGTACTGCAGTCTTTACTGGATATTTTACCTGAAAAAACTAGTTGAAGAATTTTTAGCTGCTTATATCTCTATGCCAAAAACGTTTCTGACCAAAAACCCAATTAGAAATGAAAAGGCTGAAACCCCAAGGCTTATCCCCGCCATCTCTAAAAATCGCCTGCGGAACGGCAAATCCTGAGCTACGGAAATATAAAAGGTAAAGAGGAAAATAATGAGAATCGCAACAGAAAGCATGCTTCCCAGCGCCACATAGACATTAGAAAAAATAAAGTAGGGAAGTACTAAAAACAAGACAGTAAAAATGTACATACCACCCGTATACAACGAAGCTTTAACAGGATCCTTACTTTCATCTTCTGATTTTGTAGAAAGATACTCGGAAGCACCCATGGAAAACGAGGCTGCTATCCCAGTAATAAGCCCGGTAACAGCAATAAGGTTACCTCTTTGAAAAGCAAGCGTAAGACCTGCTAGTGCCCCTGTAAGTTCGACTAATGCATCATTAACTCCCAAAACCATAGAGCCCACATACTTGAGGTTTTCTTCATCAATCATGCCCAACAGGTTCTTTTCATGCTCTTCTTCTTCCTTTCTAATCTTTTCAGCTTCTGGAATTTTATCCTCAACTCTCTTGTACTGCTGCTGTGCTGATTCTTCATTCTGTTCTAAAAGCTTTACTCCAAATGTCAAACCAAAAATTCTAGAAACTAAAGTATAAAAATAAGCCCTGAAACGGTTTGGCTGAACATCTTCCTCAGTGTACTTTTTCCAGACTTCTGCATGCTTTTTCTCTTCAGAAGCAATTTTTCGCAGGACTTCAGAATTTTTCTTATCCTTAATTTGTTCTGAAAGTTTCAGGTAAACTAAGTGTTCAGTAATCTCGTTCTGCTGAGCAATCCGTAACCGTCTTCTGAGGCTTCTATGGAGTTTTATGTGCTGGTGTCGTCGCCTTCTCTCTCTTCTTGGCATATTTTTATTCTAGCACTCTTGAAAAACAGTAAAAAGCAGATTGAGAAATAAATCCTGAGAATATCATTCTGACTAGGTTTAACTAAGCTTTCTGCTTATAGTATCCACAAGCTCAGTAATTCCTTGACCAGTAACTGTGGAGGTAAACTGAGGATTAAAAAGGTAGTAATTTTCCAAAGCTATATCTCGCACTCTATTTTTAGCCTTGTCTACCTTTGTAAATACGTAAAGCTTAGGTTTATCCTCAAGACCTAAGTCTTTTAAATTTTCCTCAACAGTAGCTATTTTTTCCTCCATGTTTGCATCAGCTATGTCAATAACATGAAGCAGAAGATCGCAATAAATCGACTCCATTAAAGTAGATTTAAATGCATCTATAAGTTGGGGTGGTAAGTTTCTAATAAAACCAATAGTGTCGGAAACGAGTATTTCTCTGCTAGCATTCTCAAGACAGATTTTTCCAACATTACTATCCAGGGTTGCGAACAAAGCATTCTTGACTAGTTTTCTTTTGCCAGTTAGGGTGTTAAAAAGCGAAGTTTTACCAGCATTTGTATAACCAACTAAAGAAACTGTTGGAAGCCCAATCTTTCTGCGCCTATCTACTAGTTTTTTCCGATTTTTTGTCAATTTCTCAAGTTTATCTTTAATAATCTTCATCTGTTTTTTGAGGTGCCTTTTCATTATTTCTGTATTAGTTTCTCCTATACCTCTTGTCCCTAAACCGCCTCCCTGTCGCGAGAGTTCGTATCCCATTCCGTAGATTCTGGGCCCCATGTGTCTCATAGCGGCTAGTTCAATCTGGAGTCTTGCTTCGGCCGTGTTAGCGTGTTTGGCAAAAATTTTTAGGATAAGGTCAACTCTATCCCATACCTGAATATCCGCTTTTTGTTTTTCAAAAATAGTATATAAATCATATATTTGGGTAGGCTTTAAGATAGCGTTAAAAACGATAGCATCAATGTTTTCCTCCTTAATCAACTGAGAAACTTCTTCAATCTTACCTTTACCAATGTAGTTTCCTTTGTCGTGAACTTCACGCCGCTGAACAATGGTTTTAACAACTTCACCTTCATAAGTCTCAACCAGAGAAATCAGTTCATCCAAATCACTTTGCACCTCTTGTTTCGTTACTTTCTGAGGAATAATGCTTATCAATAAAAATCGTTTTTCATGATCAGTTTGATTCATACCACTCATTATACAAGGAAGATAAAGTAATATTTTAGATGAACAAAAATTTTCGCCTTAGCATAAAGAGGTGCTACTGTCTTGATTCTTCTTTTGTATATACGTTACACTTTCCTAAACCCATGCACGAACTGCCAATTACTCAAGCTTTACTCAAAAAAGTATTGGAGGTTGCCGAAGAAAACAAGTTGATCCGGGTAACCAAAGTTAATGTTATTCTTGGCAGACTTTCTGGATTTGTTGATGATTCTATTGATTTATACTGGAATATCCTAACTGAACATACGATTGCTGCAGGCTCAAAAGTAATGATTAAGCGAACACCAAATAAAATAAAGTGCTTGAAATGTGGTTATCAAAAGCTAACTACTCTAAGATTAGATACTTGCCCCAAATGTAGTAGTTTTAAGCTGGTAATCGTGGGGGGCGATGAACTTGTGTTAAAAAATATTGAAGGAGAAAATGACAAAAACAATCAAAGTAAATGAAAACATTCTTTCGGAAAACGACAAACTTGCCCTAAAAATACGAAAAAAACTAAATGAAAACAATATTTTTTCTATAAATGTAATGGCTTCTCCAGGGGCAGGGAAGACTAGTTTAATTAATCAAACAATTGAGAACTTGAAAAGAAAGCACCGGGTTGCGGTTATAGATGGGGATGTTGTTGATGTGGATTTAAAGAAAATGGCACACCACGGAGTTCCGACTGTTTTAGCAAATACTGGCGGAGCTTGCCATATGGACGCTGTTATGATGGAAAAGGCCATTGCTTCCCTTCCTCTTTCTGAAATAGATCTACTTATCGTTGAAAATGTCGGTAACCTTATTTGTCCTGCCAGTTTTGACTTAGGTACCCATAAGAGTGTAGTTATTGCCAGTGTTCCTGAGGGAGATGATAAACCATATAAATATCCGGCAATGTTTAAAGGTGCAGATATACTTATACTTAACAAAGCTGACTACCTGAAACATGAAAATTTCGATATTGAGTATTTCCTAAACGGAGTTAAACAACTTAATGACAAACTGGAGTTCTTCATGCTTTCCTGTAAAACCTTGAAAGGAATAGACCAATGGTTGAATTGGGTAGAGAAGCATCTACTGCAAGAGTTCAAACCGAACCGGAACTCTTAACTCTTCTTCATTTTCCGGTAACCCTGAAGGATTTGCTTTTTCAAGAACTAAGGTCCCTTCTTCAGCTTCTGACTCCTGAAACGTGATCGTCGCTTCATAGGGAACAAAGCCTTCTGTCATCCAATCATCTTGAGCTTGAGCAATCCCTTCGGCTATTAGTTTGCCTTCTGTATTTTCCAATCTAACAGGAAATTGGGCTTCAAAATACCAAGTTCCACGAGCTTCTCCTGAAATTTCTAACGGGCTTTCGACTACTTCATTCGGTCTCGGCATATCAATCCGGATTGTGTCTTCTTTCTCTAAGGTGTTTCCAATATCTTCTGTAAACGTCTGACCGTTTACTCTGCACTGTCTTGGAAAAGATTCCATTACCGGATTCCCTGCTTCAACACACTCTTCAAATGAAGTGATTTCCTGGGTAGGAGTTTGGGTTGGAGTAGGAAAAGGGGAGGGCATAGTCTGACTACTGGTAAAAAGAAATAAACTTACCACTGCTATCGCAGCAAAAATAACGATGAGTATAAAGATACTTTTGTTCATATCATAATTATTGTAACACCTGCTATTAGTTGTTTTTAAAACTCTTACACTCTTCAAAACAAACTTTTACACTAATAACAGTTTACCATTATATTTACAATTAACTTGACAATTAGTACTTGACAAACTTGACATATATGTTTACAATTAACTTTACAATTATTTGACATAAGTTCCACTAAGTGAATTGTATGTTTCAACCCAAATACACGCTCACAAACAAACTTTTCTCAAACGTTGCTACCTCTGAAAGGCTCTATGGCCAAATAGAAGCTCTAAGGCTGCCTGAAAAACTACACCTAAACCTTAAGCGCAAAAATTTAGTTGAGTCTGCATACTATTCAAATAAAATTGAAGGCAACCCGATGACCCTACCGGAAGTAACCAACCTGCTTCTGGATTCACGAGTTCCTGTTAATCGAGATGAAAAAGAGGTGGCCAATTACTTTGATATGCTGGAAAAACTGAATGAGTATACGGAAACATCTATAACTACCGATTTTGTCGCAAATATCCACGGCAGACTTTTTACAAACATTCACGAAAAGGCGGGTGAGTTCAGGAATGAAATTGTGGCTGTCGGCCGGTATACCGGGGAAGGGGATAATGTCTCATTTAAAGTAAAGCATTTGCCGCCGTTTCATGCCCAATCTGAGATAAGGCAAGCCTTAGGTGAACTTCTTGACTGGGTTAATCACCAGCAAGAGCTGCCTATAGTTATAAAGGCTGGCATTTTTCATCATGAGTTTGTCTATATCCATCCGTTTGAAGATGGTAACGGCCGGGTTTGCCGGATTCTGTCAGCGCTTCAATTTCTTAAAGCCAACTACCGCATCAATAAATACTTTATTTTAGACGACTACTACGATCTTGACCGCATCCAGTATTCAGATATGCTTCATAGTGCTGATGAAGGTGATAAAACTCAGTGGCTTGAGTACTTCTCTGACGGAGTGAAATACTCGCTACAAAGCGCTCTAGCAAAAGCCCAGAATGCCGTACGGACTTTGAAAATCGCTGAAAGACCAACCGCTAAGGAACGAGTGGTATTAACCATGATGACCAAGCAGCCGGAGATTACTTCAAAAGAAGTTTCCCAAAACTTGGGTGTCTCAAGACAACAAGCTCATAATTTATTAAGCTCCCTGGTTGAAAAAGGGTTAGTTGAGCGCAAAGGTACTACCAAATCCAGCTACTATATGCTGAAATAGAATCTCAAGAATTCCTAGAGCCCTACATAAACGCATGAAGTGTACTGAAAATGCTTGTGTCGTTTATAAAAGCCATGTTTAATGATAAACATAATTTCACAAGAATTATAGGAGTCTGGGAATTTTTATTAGAGAGTATTGTGTTCTAGAATAGTGTTCCCCGATATTTCCACCCACATTCGAGCTTCATTGTTATCATAATTGCTTTCCCATATTTTTTTATCTTCATTAACAATCGTTCGAATAAGGTATCTTCCGTCCGGAATGGAGCTTATATTAAGTTCCTGGCCTTCAACCGTAGCTCTATATGTGTCTGACCAACCTGGAGATATTCCCTGAATATCAGAATTGCACCCAGTATACTGCTGGGTCTTTGGCGCATTTTCAACTTCTAAATTATACGCTTCTTCGTCCCAAATACAAAAACTCATTTTATTAGTAGTAGTCAAGAGTTCTATAGGTTTTCCATTTTTGTCATAATTCCAAAGCT
This sequence comes from Patescibacteria group bacterium, assembly GCA_050942955.1. GTDB lineage: Bacteria > Patescibacteriota > Microgenomatia > UBA1400 > UBA1449 > JBMNOG01. Next base: position 94,308 of record JBMNOG010000002.1, read on the forward strand.
GGAACTCAACATAATCTTCGATATGCCAGTGACCATGAGACGGATGAAGAACAAATGTTCCGATAAATTTTTCTTCAACTGTCCCATTCTCCCTATAAATTTTCTGAAAAGCTTGGGTACGCCAGTTTTCAAAATCACGCTCACCTCTAATTTCTAACGAGCCTTTTCCAAGATTGATAAAGGTTGTGCTAAAACGAAGCTTTCTTCCGTTTAATAGCGGTTCAATATACAGTTCTTTTGGTGGCAAAACTACTAAGTCGGGCAAAAGCAGAACTAGATTGCCTTGTTCTTTTAAAGAATCAGAAGGTTTCTGTTGTTGGGTAAAACGCTTATCTGCTCGAGAAAACTGCACCACTGCAAAGACAAGACTGACTACAAAACTTACTAGCAAAATAAATCTTTTCATACCAAAAGCTTATTAAGGGACTATTAGGTTTTAGTATTGGTTGTGTAATAGTTAAATAAGGGTAACGATACCTTTTAACTTTTTTTTACAGAATATTTATTCTGATATCTTACTTACTCCTTTTTCACATATTTCTTATACAAAAATGAATAATCAATACACAAACGCTATATGAGCAAAACAGTACTGCTAACTCTAGTCATAGTTCTAGTAGGTATTGGAATTTTCTTCCTTTATAGTAGGGGTTTGCTCAGCAACAGAAATCAACTTGGCACCTCCGGAACAGCTAATTCTTCTCAAGAAACTGAAGGGGTAACCGTAGTTGCCGAAAATTTGGAAGTTCCCTGGGCAATTGCTTTTCTTCCCAATCAAGACCTACTGGTTACAGAACGGCCAGGAAGAGTAAGGCGAGTTTCTCAGGATGGAACAGTTACAACTGTGGCAGAAATAGATGAAGTCGAGCACGTCGGAGAAGGTGGTCTTCTTGGCATTACCCTTCATCCTGATTTTGCAGAAAATAACTTGCTGTACGTTTACTACACTTATGAAAGTGCGGAGGATCAAACACTCAATAGGGTAGTGCGCTACGGGTATGAAAATACTTCCCTTTCAAATCCACAAGTGATTGTGGACCAAATCCCGGGTGCTTCAAACCACAATGGCGGCAGAATTGCCTTTGGTCCCGACAACTTTCTCTATATCACCACCGGAGATGCTCAAGATCCCTCTTTAGCCCAGGATACCGATTCTTTAGCCGGAAAGATTTTGCGGGTAACAGATGAAGGAGAACCAGCCCCGGGAAATCCGTATAATAACGCCGTCTATTCCTATGGCCATAGAAATCCGCAGGGGTTGGCATGGGACGGAGAGCAACTGTGGGCAACAGAACATGGACCAAACGCCCGCGATGAACTGAATAGAATTGAGGCAGGCGAAAACTATGGCTGGCCGGAAATTGTGGAAGATGAACAAAGAGAAGGGATGCAGATGGCTATTATAAATAGCGGGAACAGCACTTGGGCACCGTCAGGACTAGCTTTTTCAGATGGCATTTTTTATTTTTCCGGCTTACGGGGAAATGCCTTGTTTGCCTTTAACCCTCAATCAAACAAACTGCAGCAGTATTTAAGAAACGAGTATGGCAGGCTGCGGGAAGCGACTATCGGACCGAATGGATTTTTGTACGTTACCACCAGCAACCGAGACGGAAGAGGAAGACCAAATCAAGGAGACGATAAAATTATACGCATTAATCCCAACTCATTGTAGTTTACGTCTTGCCAACCACCGCACAATTCGATTTGTAACTGGATTATACAGTCTCCTGTAAGGGGAGAGTAAAGAGGAAGTTTTAGGGGAAGAATTATTCTAAATTAAGCATCTGCACCTCAGTATTATATACTTATACTTATTTTTGAATTTCCCCTCCAGAAAATTCTTAATTTATGAAAAGGTTCAACCCGATCAAGTGAATATTCAAAAAAGCAAATACCTATAACTTTTTCTGGTAAGATATTATTAAGACGATTTTGCAAATCTAAAGTTTCTTCTTTATATCTCTGTGGCATATTAAGTTCTTCAAAAAATGTAAAGGTGTCAGGATAGTAACCTGTATCTTGGAGATAGTTAACACATATAAATACAATATTCTTGTCGTATATAGAAAACTGTTTATCTTTTTCTTTTAATTTTCACCTAACTGTGTATTCCAACTCATCAATTAAGTTTTTATTTTTGCAAGTATACTTCCAGTTTATATAAGACCCTCTTCTCTTACACTTAAATAAGCTGTAATTTTGAGTAGTTATCTTGTTTTTTCTAGAAGTATCTAAAGTAATAATTTCATTTCCGATTTTTTCAACCTCTTCTAAAATTTTTTTTCCTTTGTTAAGAAAAGTTTTTAGGCTAATTAATGAATAAGAAATTTCTATCGGGTGTTTAAGAACATATTTCTTACTCCGTAAAAATAGCAAAAGTCGCTCCTGAAACACCCAACAAACTTCAGTCTCATTTTTTATTGTTACTTCTATTCCAATTTTATTATTATGATCTCTAAATTCGGCGTCGGGACCAGGGCCTTTAAATTTCTCAGACAGTTTTAGCTTATTCTTTGCCATCAAATAATCTATTAAATAACGTTCTGCTGTAATTCTTACTTCTCCAAAAACATTTTTTGGGTTAAACCATTCATTTAACTTTGAACAAGCTCTTTTTTCTAATAAATAACCTATCTTGGAATCTAAGATCTTAAGACCGATTTTTAGATCTCCTCCTTTGCTTACCCATCCAAGAATAATTGGAAAATTTTTCCAATTTTCAATACTATTTTTCTTTGATCTAATTGTAAAATACTGATTGATATTATTGTATGTTTCCATATCTCTTAATTCTCACTATACAAATTGAGAGATTTGATTATTTTTCTTCCCACAACCTTGCCTTCCGCTTTCGTGGCCACTTCTTGATTTCAATCTCCCGTTTAATCGCCTGGGCAAATGTTTCGTAGGTTTCCGTATATTTTAAAGTAACGGGGCGGCGTGTTTTGGTATAGCGAGCACCTTTGGCTGAACCATTGTGCTCTTTAACTCTGCGTTCAACGTTATTGCTTAAACCTACATAATATGTACCATCGCAACACTCAACAATGTAGACAAAGTAGGACATAGGAAGACAATAATTTAAATCGTTATCTCCGGAACAAACCTTATTTATTTCTAATATATTTGATGACCAACTCCACAGCCCTCTTCTCAGAGCATATTTCCCAATCTTTAAAATTGTTCATAATAAGCAGCATCCGAATATTTGCTCGTATAAGCATTTGATCAAATTCCCGGACATTCCGGAAATAGTTTAAAACCTTGACATCACCCTGGCGTGGACCTATCCAGTTAGCAAACATACCCAGTGCAAACTCAACTGGTCTCCAAAACGGGGCAAAATCAATGAATGCCGGTGGGAGGCCAGGTTCAATCAGGATGTTTTCAGGATTTAAATCGCCATGAATAAGCTGATCAGTAAACCCAAATACCGGTTTTCGTAAAGCGTACAGTTGATTTACGTAAGGTTCAACTTGGGGGCGTAGGTTAGCCGGCTTCTCTCCCCAGCACCACCTGTCAGCCTTTCCCCAAGGAGTTTGATTATCCTCCATTAGAGGATGTTTGCGAATATTTTTTATGGCTTTGTGAAAAGCAATAATGCCGTCAACTACCTGCGGAACATCGCTAGTATTTACGTGTCGGCCTTTAGCAAATTCCCAAGCCGTCCATTCTGTCTGGGTAATCCATTTACCACCTTTTGTAGTGATTGCTTTCGGAAATCGGAAACCATCTTCGATAATCTCATTTGACCATTGAGCAATCCACTGTATAAGTTCCTGAGAATGATTATTTTCCAGCGAGGTTTCTTTTACTCTTTTAAGAATAAGATCATTTACTTTGTACGTAGGTTGTGAGCCGCCAGAGAGCAATTCAGGCTCACCCGTTATACTAAACTCATCTAAAACCAACTGAAGATCCATAGTTCTCATTATAGCAATCCAAACTTTTTAGGAAGTTCCTTTCAGTCACTTAGGTATCCTTTTCCCGGAAGTCACAGTAATAGTTAATCGCATTTCTTAGCTATTTTCCAATCCCAGCTTATACTTGTCATAGAAAGCCATTAAAGGGTTTATCGGCAACATACATTTCTGTTAAAGATCGGTACATTGACAAAGAACTTTCGTCCGTCTTTTTCTTTATATTCTCTACGAAGAATTAAGTAGACCGATTTGGTCGTAGCATCGCAGTATTGAAGTGTAAGAGATGAGAGTTTGCACTAAAACTAACGTGTCTTAGACGTGTTCTTTACAAACTTGATATAGCCCAATACCAGAGAGATTACTAACCCTATAGAAACGACAACAAACCTAAACTTGCTGTCCTCGCTTTGAAATCCCCGGATAATGCTATATAGCAAAGTTAATACTCCCCCCAGCAGTAATCCATCAGCTATAACTACAAGTTTACTTGCTAATGTTAAACTTAGAATAAGCAGCAACACAGAAGCAGAGAGGGAAATAACAGAAACGTTCCGGTTATAAAGTTTTGTTTCATCCTGATACTTCTGGTACACATCTTCCATCAGTTCCTGCTCTTTGACAATCTCTGCTGAAAGGGTTGCATTTTTCTCCCTATCTTCAAGTAATAGAGGGGATGGTTTTGTACGGGATAACTCAGGATACTGAGGAGCTTGGTAAAATGCAGCAATACCAACCCCGACAAAAGTAGCTAGAAGAACACCGATAAATACAGTGTAGGCAGATTTAAGAAGCATACTCTAATAGTACACTACTAAAACAGGAATAGAAACTAATTGGACTTAGGAAGCCTTATAAACATACGGTTTTGAATAAATTTTTGAGTTCGAAAAGGGAGGAATTAGCGGGCAGTTCCAGAGTTTTTAGAGCCAATCCTGCCTTTGTGTTTTCGCCAATTTACAAAGTA
>JBMNOG010000037.1:0-5491 GCA_050942955.1 Patescibacteria group bacterium
GTACTTTGACGGCTTTTTCAATCTGCGTCCCGAGTCAAGAGCTAAAGTAATGCTGGTTTACACTTTGCCGTTTAAACATGAAAAAGGTCAGGAGTACAGCATGCTCATCCAGAGGCAACCGGGCACTAAAGATACTACATATGTAGTAAGGGTGGGTAGCATTGAAGAAGAATTTGTTGTGAGTAAAGACATCAAGAAAAGTTGGAAGATTTAGTAAAACCTGGTAGAAGGATTTAAGCTAAAGCGAGATGGGTCGAGGTTTAAGTTCTACAGGATTTTAACAGTGTATTGTGCAATCCAGATACAATAAACTCCATGCCTTTATTATCAAGCGCCGCAACTGGGGAGAAGCTGACAAAATTGTTACAGTTTTTTCTTGGGAAAAAGGTAAAGTAACGCTTCTGGCTAAAGGTGTGCGCAAAATTACCTCCCGCCGTGCCAGTTCTCTGGAGCTTTTTAATAAAGTGACCTTACTGGCTGTTGCTACTAAGGGTATGGACCTTATTACCGAGCTTCAACTCGAAACCCATCATCCATCTTTTTCTCAGGACTATGTAAAAGCAAATACTGCCTATCAACTGGTTGAACTTGTAGATAAGTTAACCGCAGAAAATGAACCCCACGAACAGCTTTACGAACTGCTTAGTAAAGCTCTGGAATTTATTGAAATGACTGAAATAACAAAAGAAAAGATGGATGCAGTAGCAGTCCGTTTTAAAGTAAGAATCCTTGAGCTTTTGGGTTTCGGTTTACCAAAAATTCAGAACTTGGAAGAGTTGACTGCATTTATTGAAGAAATTACAGAAAAAAAACTTGTTTCAAGAAGACATTTTGAGATATAAATGTTGACTCAGTGTGAGTTTGTGATAAGCTTAAGAATAGGTAAATAGCAGCCTTGATCGTCTGGCAAGCGGGAGCTGCATTATGTAAGTGGGCAGGCATACTAGTTAAAGTAGAATTCCTGCCAAGTAGGGTGGAACCGCGCAGGTAGTTTACACACCTTCGTCCCTAAATTGAGGGGAGGAGGTGTTTTTTAGTATATACTGCATGTAGTAAACTTACTTAGATAAAATATTTCATAACATGTTTAGAAGGAGATACATATGCCGGATTTAATGCAGGACGTTGTTAGCTTAGCTAAGCGGAGAGGCTTTGTCTATCAGGGCTCTGAAATCTATGGAGGACTGGCTAATACCTGGGACTATGGTCCGCTTGGAGTAGAGCTTCTCAGGAACATTCAGAACCTATGGTGGCAGTACTTTGTTCACCGGAGAGATGATATGCTCGGGCTCGATACGAATATTTTTATGAGCCCTCGTGTTTGGGAGGCTTCAGGGCATACCCGAAGTTTTACTGATTCTTTAGTTGATTGCAAAATCTGCAAAAACCGTAAGCGGGCTGATCACCTAATTGAAGAGTATTTCCAAAATAAAGGAGAAGAAATTAAAGTTGAAGGCTTAACCTTGGAAGAGCTTGATGAGCTTATTAAAAAACACAAGATTCCTTGTCCCAAGTGCGGGGGGTTTAACTGGACTAAGCCTAGAAGGTTTAACCTTTTGTTTGAAACGGCTATCGGAATTGTTACAGGTGAAAAGAATGAGGTGTATTTGAGAGGCGAGATTGCGCAAGGAATGTTTGTAAACTTTAAAAACGTATTAGATTCCTTTGGTGGCAGACGGCTTCCTTTTGGTTTAGCCCAGAGCGGTAAAGCGTTTAGAAATGAGGTTACCATGGGGAACTTCATTTTCAGAACTCTTCAGTTTAATCTGTCTGAGCTGGAATACTTTTTTGATCCCAGTAAACAGGAGTGGGAACAACTGTTTGAGTACTGGCAGGAGCAGATGTGGAACTGGACAACTAAAGTATTGGGAATTAAAGAAGAGAATCTGCGCTGGCGGGCTCATACTGATGCTGAAAGGTCTCATTACTCCAAAAGAACCGAAGATATCGAATATCAGTACCCTTTTGGCTGGAAGGAGATGTATGGACTGGCATACAGGACTGATTATGATCTCAGAAACCATATGGAAAAGTCCGGAGTTGATTTGCGCTATACAGATGTTGAGACTGGAAACAAGTTTATTCCTCACGTTATCGAACCGACTTTTGGGATGGATAGAACACTACTTACGGTTCTTCTGGATTCGTATGTTGCCGAAGAGAAGCGTACTTTTTTGAAAATTCCGGTTAACCTGGCGCCTTATAAGATTGCTGTGTTCCCCCTTCTTAAAAACCGTGAGGAATTGGTTGCAAAAGCCAGAGAAGTTTTTGACTTTCTTAAGGAAAGCTGGAATGTTACTTGGGATGATCGGGGCAATATTGGAAAGCGGTACTATTCCCAAGATGAAATTGGTACCCCCTTTTGTATTACTGTTGATTATGATACCTTAGACAAAGATGATGTTACGGTGCGCAATCGTGATACTATGGATCAGGAGAGGGTAGGAATTAACAGGCTAGAAGAGTACTTTAAGGATAAAATTTGCTAAATTGTTCTGAGGTAAAGCGAGGCTTCCTAGAGGCAACGTATTTACTATCAGAGTATTTTCTTATGAAGAAATTTTTGCCGCTTATATTACTAGCTATTGCTATTTTAGTTGGTGTAGGCGTGTTTTTGATGAAAAAGTCAGATGGAAACAATGAAGATCCTGACCTTATGGAAGCACCTCCGGTAGTTTCAAAGATTAATGCCCTAGCCCTTGCTAAACGCCCATATGTCGAACTTATTCCCCATAAAAATCCTGCCCGTTGCAACGGGGTGGATATGAACATTACTAACCTTAAAAATGGTGAAGAAAAAGTGGAATATGAACTGGAGTACACAACTGAAAAAATGATCCAGGGTGTTTTCGGCAGACGCGAGTTTTCTAATCAGGAAGAGCATGCACCCTTGGAATTTGGGACTTGCTCAAGAGGAACATGTCGCTGTGATGATGATATTACAGGCGGGAGCTTAAAGTTATCATTTACAGGTGAAGAAGAGTATGTGCTCAAAGGTGATTTCTCTGTACATAAAGTTGGGAATAGCTCGGTGGCTACATCAAGAGATGCCCGTTTAAAACTTGAAGTTGGCAGTGCCCTTTCCCAAGAAATGGACGTTCTGATTACTTCTACCTTTGGTCTGCCGGCGGAGCTTGCTCAAAAGGTGTTGCTGGGTCCATATGGTGTGTTTGTCCAAGGCAGTCCTGACCTTAAAGAACCTATAAAAGCTACTCTCCAATCCAGTGATGTAGTAAATGGTCAGGTACAGTTTTGGGATGGCGAGAAATGGAATATTCTGGAGACTGAAATTATTGAAGACAGAGCCGAATTTGAACTTGACCAGCTTGGAGTAATTGTTCTCACAGAGAAGTAGCTTACCCGAAAGAAATCTTCTTACCCCACATTTTTATGTGGGGTTTTTTGTTTTTAAAAAGGTTGTGTTTTCACAGTTTTTTGTTTATTTTCCCTGTTAAAGTTTCCAGTAACTGCTTGTTGACACGTATGTGAAAACAGTCTTAAATGGTGATTAGTGGTGAAAAGTGGTGAATAGAAACATGTTATTAGGACATTACCAATCGAACTTTGACAAAGAAAAAGGGAGAATTTCCATTCCTAAAGTGTTTACCAAACAGCTTGGGGAAGAAGTTATTATCACCAAGGGATATGAAGGTTCTTTGCTCATAGTAAGCCGGGATGACTGGAATACGGTTATCAGCCAAGTAGCGGGCAAGAGCTTTTTAAGTGGTCTTTCAAGACAAACTGACCGGTTTTTGCTTGGAAACGCTTTTGAAATTAAGATTGACTCTCAGGGAAGATTTGTAGTTCCGCCAAAGTTGCGGGAATACGCAAAACTTGGCAAAGAAGTGCTTTTTGTTGGCGTTGGTAATAGGGTTGAGGTTTGGGATAAACAAGCCTGGGAACAGAATGAGCAGTATCTTAATGAAAACATTGCTCAAATATCGGAGACACTGAATGACAAACTCTCAGACACAAAATAACTTTCATACACCTGTACTTTTAGAAGAAGCTGTAGATGCGCTCAATGTTCAAATCGGTCAGTGGTATGTTGACTGCACACTTGGTGGCGGTGGCCATACAAAAGAAATCGTTCGGCGCGGTGGTAAAGTCCTGGGAATTGACCAGGATAAAGACTCCCTCGCTGAAGCCAGGGAAAACCTGAAAGAGGCAGGGGAAGTTAGGTTTCAAAAAGCTAACTTCAGTGCACTTGAAGCAATAGTTAGGGAAGAGAATATTACTCCGGCTGGGGTTTTGTTTGATCTTGGAGTATCCAGTCACCAGCTTTCCGGGCAAGGAAGAGGTTTTTCACTTCAAGTAGATGAGCCCTTAGACATGCGCATGGATCCTGAGACACAAACAGTTACAGCTAGAAACCTAGTTAATGGACTCTATGAAAAAGAACTTGAAAAACTTATTACAACCTATGGTGAAGATCCCCTGGCTAAACGAATTGCGGCTGCTATTATTCGCACCCGTAGTTCCAAACCAATTGAAACTACCCGAGAGTTAGCGGATTTAGTAGCTGAAGTTTACAAAAAAACATATCGAAAACCTAGCCGTATTCATCCGGCAACACGTACCTTTCAAGCATTAAGAATAGCGGTAAATGACGAGATAAACGTCTTAAAAGAAGCTTTGGTAGCTTCGCTGAAGGTTTTAAAACCTAGAGGCAGATGTGTTGTTATCAGCTTCCATGGTTTAGAGGACAAAGTAGTCAAGACATCCTTCAGAGTTTGGGAAACAAAAACCCTTGGTAAAACTCTTACGCCGAAACCCATTATTCCGAATGAGGAAGAAATATATAAAAATCCGCGCAGCCGAAGTGCCAAATTACGAATCTTTGAAAAAAAATAATATGAGAAAATCAATATCAAAAACAACTTCCAGTTTACGTTTAAATTATTTCCTGGCAGTTATTCTTGCCATGCTCATTGCCCTGCAGGTATACATGAGCAATCAAGTTGCCACCTCTGGAAAACTGTTAAGTGAGCTGGAGCAAAAAGCTATTGCTTTGGAAGAAGAAAACCGTAAGTTATTATCGCAGAATGTAGACAGTATGAGTTTGCATGAACTCTCAGAAAAAGCGAAAAATCTTGGGTATGTAGAACCCGAAGAGATTCTTAACTTCAGTCAAGATTCAAGAAAACTGGCACTTCACTAGTATCTACTCAGTCGATAGGATAGTAGTGTATCTAAAAAGCATGAAATCCTCGTTTCGGATATCAATTATTGTAGTTTTTTACTTTGTCATTGCGGCTACAGTAATTGCCCGCTTATTTTACTGGCAGGTTATCAATGCCTCAGAGCTATCGGCTGCTGCTGCTGCTCAAAGAGAGTCGGTTGTAGAACTCCCCCCTGTTAGAGGTAATATCCTGGCCTCTGATGGTTTTCCTTTAGCTATTAATCAAGAGGGGTTCTTAGTCTATGCTAACCCTCAGAAACTAAGCATAAAACCTGAGACACTCTCCGAAATTCTGGCTCCTATTCTGGC
>JBMNOG010000038.1:0-5205 GCA_050942955.1 Patescibacteria group bacterium
GGAATTTTACTACACCTGTCAAAGGGGAAAAGGTGTAGCTTTCAGGGATTTGGAGTGGTGTGGCAGGCTATTATTTTACTCTTTGCTTTTAATGTCGCTCAGCTTCTGTGGGTAGAGAATGGTTGGCAACATTTCTATTTTAGCATCAAAATTTTGTTATTTGGGATGCTTGCTGTACAACTTTCTCTTCAAAAAAAAGAAAGGGGATGGGTTGGAGTTGTTTTCTCACTTCAACTCATAGCTCTGCTAACTTTGTCTACATTGCAAATAATCACAAAAAGATCTATTGGGGGAGTGTGGTGCTGGTTGGGTGAACGGAGTTTCTCGTCCCTAACCCCTGGAATAGCTCTTCAATCACTGTTGGGAGGCCTCTATTTAAGGCCTTATGCAACCTTTTCACACCCAAATGTGTTAGCTGGCTATGCTGTGCTGGTGGTGCTCTGGAACTATCTTTTTTTTGTGCCGCGTACACCAGTACAAAGGAAAATAAAAATTGTGGGTCTTGTTGTTGGTATTATCACCATTCTCATTAGCTGGTCACAGGGGGTTTGGTTATCGCTAGTTGGCGTATTTATTGTGGGTAAGCTTCTCAGTAAGTGGCCGGATCTCAAATCATACTCTCTTTTTGCCGGCGTGATTATCTGCCTGACAATTCCATTTTTACTGGTAGTAGGGGAGAGGATGGTTGGCAACCTTTTTCTGTCTGAGGAGATAGTAGTACGAAACCGCCTGTTTCAAAACTTTATTCAACACCTACCGAATGCATTAATAGGAGGGTATGGTTGGCATGGTACGTGGCAACAAAGCAGATTAGGGGCAGCAGCGCTGCTTGGCTATCGCGGTCTTCAGCCAGTGCACAACGCAGCCTGGTACATTATTAGTTCTATTGGTGTTGTTGGGGTGACTATATTGGCGCTGATTAGCTACAAAATTATTAAAAAATTGTCTTTCTATCAGGTTTTAATTATCCTGCTAATTATATTTTTATCAACCGTTGATCATTATCCCATAACTCAACAACAAACATTGCTTCTTGCAATCCTTCTTTTGGGTCTAAGTGCCGTTTCGGGTAAGACAGTAAGGTGATTTGCTGATATAGTACTGGTATTAGGAAAATTGGTTAAAAATGAAAAAAATCGTTATTTACTCAGATGGTGGAGCCAGGGGAAATCCAGGCCCAAGTGCCATTGGATTTATTATTAAGGATAGCAAGAAAACAATAGCTGAATGTGGTAGTTTTATTGGGGTAACCACCAATAATGTTGCAGAATATGAGGCCGTAAAATCTGCGCTCCAAAATCTTATTGAGCGCAATCTCATCCCCGTCGTGGTTACTTGTTTTCTTGATTCGGAGCTAGTAGTGAAACAGCTTAACGGCATTTACAAGGTTAAGCAGGAACACCTTAAAATTTACTACAATTTTGTTAGCGACATCGTTAACAAACTAAAAGAGCGGGGCTGTCGGGAGGTGTGCTTTAAATATGTACCAAGAGAGAAAAATCAGGAAGCTGACCAGCTTGTTAATGAGGCATTAGACAAGGTGATGAAGGTATCGGCCTAAGGTTCACGTGGCCTATAGGCCAACGAACCGCCCCCAAAAAAATAATCCCCGTAATTTATTTTAACTGACATTGTCCCGCTGACTCTCGTACAGTATCATAGTAGTAGGGATCACCCCTATTTCTTTGTTGTGAAGGTATCTGCCCATGGATCATAAAAACAATAAATACAATTCCAAAAAAGACCTTGTTTCGTGCCTTGTTGCAGGCGGTGCTGGTTTTATTGGTTCTCACCTATGTCAAATGCTCCTAGATCAAAACTGTCATGTATACTGCCTTGACAACTTCTCATCCGGGTCGAAGAAAAATATTAACCGTTTTACTTCCAATTCCAATTTCACTTTCTTAGAGCAAGACATCAATGCTTACATTAACTTGGCTTCAGATGTATCACTTGATTACGTTTTTCATGTTGCCGGCGCAGAGATATGTATGAATGGTGTTCGACATGCCCTTGAAACACTGCTAGCCAATTCCTTTGGAACTAAAAATCTCTTAGAGTTAGCAAAACAACACGCCGCTAAGTTTCTTCTAGCTTCATCAGAATTGATTCACGATCAGCTTCATCTAGGCTACAACTTCAGTGATTTTATGAATACATCCGGCGAAGGGGCTGTATTTGGCGATTACTTAGAGGCAAAGCGTTTTTCTGAAACACTTACAGTTGAATATGCAGAACAAAAATCTCTTGATGCCCGCATCGTAAGACTGGCTTTTGTTTATGGTCCTGAAATGAGCCCTGCTTCTGGCAATCTAATTGGAGGGGTTCTTAGGGAAATTCTAACCAGGGGATCAATTGCACTTCCAAATGATGGAATGACCCCAATCTTTCCAACCTATATTACTGATGTAGCATATGGGCTTGTAAAAGCTATGTTCTCTCAAAGCTCAAAGGGAAAGATATATGGATTAGTAAACCCTCAGGCAACCACACTGCTTCATGCAGTTTATCAAGTAAGAGATATTCTTCAAGAAGACATTAAGATAAACTTTAAACCTACTGATGGTCTGCCTCCATCTCCAGTAGTCACTCAGCAAATAATTAAAAGCCAGGAAGCGCTTGGTTGGTATCCTCGAACCAAGTTTGAAGACGGATTGGAACGCACCATTGATTATTTTAAAAGTATTGGAATTAAACATGACAAGAAATTCAGCTCCCATATGACTAGTCAGGGGGTTGAAAATCAAATTTCTGAGACAGGAGGCAACGTAAGTGTAGGGTATGATAAGCGGATAGATTATATGCTACCGCCCTTAAGGCATAGCCAAACGAATTTAATGTATGTATTAAAGAAGAAGGGGGGTGTTAATAATCTTCCTACCACAAAAAAAATAGAGACTAAAGTTGATGCTTCACAAACTATCACCCCAATTCTTAAGAGCCGACGCACACACCGAAAGCGTTGGAGTGGTAAAAAAAGAATTATGAAAAAAATTACCATTCTTGCACTGCTAGTTGTAATGACATCTCTGGTTCTTTTTGGACCATACCTCTTGCTAACACTCTTAACAATACGGGGGAATAAGCTTTTAATGGAAGTTAAGGAGGTGTTGATTGGTGAAAGAGTTGGTCAGACAACAACCATGGTTAATCAAATGAGAAAAGAGTTGCGACTGGCCAATGCTGTATATAAATTTGTAAAACTGGAGCAAGACATAGTTGCGTTTCCATTGCCTTCTTCAACTCTCACTTATCTTGCTTATGGTGATAAAGTTGGCACAATTTTATACAATCTGGAATTAGCTCAGGAAAACATGGCGCACATAATCAACATTGCCTTTAACAAAGAAACAGCCGATCCCCAAGAGCACCTCCAGAGTGCTCTTAGTAACCTAAGCCAAGCTAATGAAGCCATAAGTTTTATTAGGGCCGAGACATCAAGCGAAGGAGTATTTTCTAGTTTGGGCATAGATCTTGAGAGTTTGCAACTGCAAGTAAATAGTGGGCTTCGTCTTATCCCAATCATTTCTGACCTACTGGCATTCCAGGACAAAAAAACTCTCTTGATTCTTCTTCAAGACAGTCATGAATTGAGATCAACAGGAGGGTTTATTGAGGGCTTGGCGATCGTAACTGTGGAAAAAGGGAGGGTACTTGATATCCAAACCATGGATGCTCTGGCGGCTGATGCTTTACTTAAAGGAGTGGTTAGCCCTCCGGAAGAATTAGAAAAATATTTAGGTGAAAAAAATTGGTGGTTTCGAGACTCTAATTTTTCCCCCAACTTTCCCACTTCTGCAGCTAGGGCTGCTTGGTTTTTACACAAAGAGCTAGGAGTAGTTCCGGATGGTGTGGTTGCTCTTAACTCCTACCTTTTTATGCGAGTTTTAGGTGCTACCGACGAAGTCTTTTTGCCCGAATTTAATGATTCAATTTCCAGGGAAAATATACTAGAGAGATCTCAGCGCTATGCCAACATGAACCTCCTTAATGAGGGTGAAGACCACTCAAAAAACTTTTATGTTACGCTAACAAAGCATTTATTTGAGAAAGTTCAAACTCTATCTCAAAAAAATTGGCTTAAGCTAGGTCTAGCCCTTCACGATTCGCTGGAGCGGCGTGAGATGCTTGTGTGGCTGCCGGACAGCGCAAGCGAGATTGCAATCAATGAAATGGGCTGGGACGGGATGCTTCGTGCCTCCCCTCAGCAATTGGTTGAATTTGGCTTACTTGATGTACGTGATTACCTTGGTATTTTTGAAAACAACTATGGAGTTAACAAAGTGAATTACTATGTAGATAGACAGTACGATCACCAGGTGACCATAAGTCCCAAAGGTGAAATATCGGTTTCAAGCAACTTAGTTCTTACTAATAGTAGCGCAACTGAAGCTTGGCCAGGTGGGAGGTACAAAAATTACGTGCGTTTCTTTCTTCCTCAATTTTCGCACTTAAATAGTGTTCGCATTGGCAAAGACCCGCTTCGTATACCTGAAGAAGAGATCCAGAAAGATGATTTGATTAAAGGTGTTGAGGAAGACTATCGCTACATTGGTTTTTATATTGAGGTACCACCACAATCTCAAAGAGTGGTCCAAGTTAACTACAAACTAAGCGATATTTTACCTGTGAAACAAGACAGCTGCAGCTATGTGCTGTATATGCAAAAACAGTCTGGGACAAAAGACTCTCCTTACCGGGTTACATTCAATTATCCAGGTTTTCTCAAACCCTCAAAAATGACTCAGCACGGCAAAATGGAGGGCAACACCCTTGTCTTCACTGGGACTTTCGACAAAGATAAGGTCTTTGCAGTTTCATTCCTGCGGTAAATCTGTTAAAATTACCCCGTTTATGAAAACACTCTACCTTTAAGAAAGGAATTGGTTATGGCAAAAAACATTACCCTAAATGCGCAAAAACGGACAGTAACTGGTCGTAAAGTAAAACAATTAAGAGCACAGGGAATTATTCCCGGAAATGTTTATGGTGCAGGTGTAGCTTCGCAAGCCATCAGCTTCAGCGAACAAGTGTTTAAGGATGTTTTTAAAGATGCGGGAGAAACGCATGTGGTTGACCTCTTGATTAAAGGAGAAAAAAACAGTAGGCCCACATTAATTTACCAGGTTCAAACCGATCCTATTACTAGGCGATTGCTCCATGTTGATTTCCGTCAGGTTAATCTTAAGGAAAAGATTAATGCTG
>JBMNOG010000039.1:0-4712 GCA_050942955.1 Patescibacteria group bacterium
TTCGATACAATAAGAGTAAACTATGCGCTTTTACAACTATTTTTCTAAAACCAGAGCCCTGCTTTTTTCCAGAACTGCCAAAGATTCAGCGATTGCATTAGGTGGGAGCGGAATCTCTTCTGCTCTGAGATTTTTGTTTATTTTTCTCATTGCCAGAAGAATAGGTCCGGCCCAGTTTGGTATTTATTCAACTCTTATTGGCTACACTACTTTTTTAGCTTCAATTCTTGATCTTGGAGTCAGTCAAAGTCTGGTACGTTTTGTAAATGAAGCAAAAAATGAAAAAGACAGGAAATCATGGATTAGCACCAGCT
Organism: Patescibacteria group bacterium; assembly: GCA_050942955.1. Classification (GTDB taxonomy): domain Bacteria; phylum Patescibacteriota; class Microgenomatia; order UBA1400; family UBA1449; genus JBMNOG01. Next base: position 315 of record JBMNOG010000039.1, read on the forward strand.
TATTTACTGTTATTTTAACCACACTTAGTTTAGGGTTAATCGCCACTTTCATATACCGGGGTTTTTTAAGAAATCTGTGGGATCATACTGGCAGTTACAGTAGCTTAGTATTTTTAATTACGGTTACAGTTGCCATTAATATCTTTTTCCTGAACTTGCTTCAAGCTTTGCAGAAATTCTGGAGAAGGTCAGTTTTAGATGTTTCTTTTAGTTTGGTTAGGTTAGGTATTATTGTGGCTGTTTTTTTGTTCGGGACAGTAACTTTGGAGTGGAGCTTATTTAGTGTTGTTTTTGCCTACGTAACTGCGCTAGTTGTAGCCGGACTTCTTACTAGAGGATCGTTTTCAGTCTCTTTAATTGATAAAAGAAAGGTTTCTCAAGTTCTTGCTTTTAGCCAGTGGCTTGCCGGAGCCAGCATTTTTAGCAATCTATATGGCAGGCTTGATATTCTTATGCTGGCTTGGTTAAGCAATGCCTATACAACCGGAGTATATTCTGCCGCTGCCCGCTTTACCATGATCTTTCCTTTAATTGTTTCGTCTCTCTCTGCGGTAGTAGCTCCTAGATTTGCTAGCTTTAGGAGTGCTATTGACTTAAAGTCATATTTTAGAAAAACGATAGGAATTTCTGTACTGCTAAGTTTAGGCATGATGCTGCTATTCTTTTTAGCCCGGCCGCTTATTCTTTTAGCGTTTTCAGAGCGGTACAGTGAGGCAATCCCTGTTTTTAGGTTTCTTGTTTTAGGAAATATTCCCTTTGTTTTATCTATTCCAGCAGGGAATGCTATTGTGTACTTTTTTAAGCGACCCCAGTACGTTACTGTTATAACCTTTCTTCAGGTAATAGGTCTGTTTACATTAAACATGTTTCTTATTCCGATAAGAGAAGCTTTTGGTCCGGCATACAGCCTACTGCTTATAAATACTGCCGGAATGGTGATGCTTTATGGTACGTATGTTTTTCTATCTACAAAGTCAAAATAACCTATGAAAGTTTCAGTAATTTTAGCGGTCTATAACGAAGACGAACATTTAGAATAATGTCTGGAGACGCTTATAAAACAAAGTGGAGTTGAGTATGAAATCCTACTAATTGATGATGGCAGTAGTAAGGTGATTGATGCAAACAGTCTTCCAAAAGAGGTTACTTTATTTAGGCGAAAACATAGTGGAACGGCTCTATCGCGTAATTTTGGTGCTAGTAAGGCCAAAGGAGAAGTTTTAGTTTTTGTTGACGGAGATATGTATTTTGAAGAAACATTTTTAGATGAGTTAACTAAACCCATAAGACTAGGAAAGAGTAAAGGCACATACTCAACAGAGGAGTTTGTGGCTAACTGGGATAATGTCTGGGCAAGGTGCTGGAACTGGGAAAATGGTCTTAAGACAAGTAGAAGAATAAGTACAAGCAGGAATGATATGGTGAGAGACTTCCGGGCCATTCTCAAAAAAGAGTTTGAGCGTGTCGGTGGGTTTAGCAACACCGGCTATACAGATACCTGGTCTCTGTCCAAAAAATTAGGATATTTACCTCAGAAAACTCAGGCAAAGTATTTTCATTACAACCCCTCTTCTCTAAAGGAGGTGTATTGGCATGCATCCTGGGTGGGTAAACGGGAAAGAAAATATGGTTTAACAGGTAAGCTTCTTGCTCTTGCAAGAGTTCTGTTCCCGGTTTCGCTAATCATAGGTGTTAAGAAAGCAATAGAGCATTCGGAGGGTAGATACATATGGTTTAAAATGGTATATGACCTTGGAATTGCGTCAGGGATTGTTGCAAGCTTAGTAACCGGAAGGATTATAAAGTAACAGGGAGTATCAAGGTATAATAGATTACTAAAGAAAACTTAAGCAATATGATAATAGGTATAGATGTATCTCAGATTGTCTATAAAACCGGAGTTTCCAGGTACACTAAAGAACTGGTAAAGGCACTCTTAAAATCTGACAAAAAAAATTTATACAAACTCTTTGCCGGAACTTTGCGGCAAAGAGAAGAGATAGAAAATTTTTTTAATGAACTTACGGCTAGAAATTACAAGTTCAAAAGTTACATTAAGCTTCTCCCTCCTCAGGTAGCTGATTTTCTCTGGAATGAACTTCACACTTTTTCTGTGGAAAATTTCATTGGCAAAATAGATGTCTTTCACTCATCCAACTGGAGTCAGCCACCAAGCAGAGCGTACAAAGTTACTACTGTCCATGATCTTGTTCCTGTACTGTATCCTCAGTATCTTCCAGAGAAGATCGTTAGAAATTTTCATAAGAATCTTAAAATTATTGAGAAAGAATGTGATCAAATCATTGCAGTTTCCCAGGCTACAAAAGCTGATTTAATTAATCAAAGTAAGAGTTTAACTAATAAAATCGAAGTAATTTATTCCGGAGTTGATTCTAAATTTAGACCTATAAATGATGATAAGGTAATTGCCAGAGTGAAGGAAAAGTATGGAATAAAGGGAAAATATGTGTTGACTGTAGGAACTTTTGAACCCCGGAAAAATTTGAAAAAAGTTATCTCTGCGTTTAATAAACTAGGTAGAAAAGATGTAACTTTGGTCCTTGCCGGAAAATATGGGTGGGGTGATAAAGAATTACCTCTATCAGGATGTGTTTTGGCTGCAGGCTTTATTAAGGATGATGATTTACCGGCATTGTACAGTGGTGCTTTAGGGTTTGTGTTCGCATCTCTTTACGAGGGGTTTGGATTGCCAGTGCTTGAAGCCTTGGCTTGCGGTTGTCCGGTTATTACCAGTAATGTTTCGAGTTTGCCAGAGGTAACAGGTGAGGCAGCATTAAAAGTTGATCCGTATAATGAAGAAGATATTATGTATGCCTGCAGACGGTTAATTGAAGATGAAAACTTAAGGAAGAAGTTATCTGCTGCAGGACTTAAACAAGCGAAAAAATTTACATGGGAAGAATCGGCGAGAAAAACACTGCAAGTTTATAATAAATCTCAATTAACGTAACGTTATGCTAATCGGTATAGATGGTAATGAAGCAAATGTAAGTAATAGGGTAGGTTCAAATGTTTATGCCTACGAGATTCTTAAATATCTGCATGGAGTTGCTAAGATAGGAAACGATGTGAGATTTCGGGTTTACCTCAAAGATTCCTGGCAGACTCTTCTGCCTACAAAACAGAAAAACTGGCAGTATTCAGTTTTTGGTCCGAAACTTCTTTGGACACAGTGGCGTTTACCCGTAAAACTTTTTTCAGAAAAACTTAAAAAATCTGCGCCAAGTCTATTTTTCACCCCAGGTCATTATGCTCCGCGTTTCTCTCCTGTTCCTACGGTTATAACAATCATGGATCTTGCGTACCTAAAGTTTCCCAACGAGTTTAAGAAAAAGGATTTAAGGCAGCTAACTTCCTGGACAGCCTATTCAATAAAAAAAGCCAGACACATACTGACGATCTCAGAATCCACAAAAAAAGATATTATTGAAACCTATGGCGTTAATCCGGACAACATTACCGTGACATACCCGGGTATTAGCCGCAGTTTAAAAACAGAAAAAGATAACAGCTACCAGCACTTAAGCGCTTATTTGGGTATCATCAAGCCTTATATTCTCTACATCGGCACCCTTCAGCCAAGAAAAAACTTAGAAAGACTTATTGAGGCTTTTGCCAACCTGAAAAAGGATTCACAAAACAGGATGTTAAAACTTGTGGTGGTAGGTAAAAAAGGATGGCTTTACCAAAGTATATTTACCAAAGTTAAAGAGTTGAAAGTTTTAGGTGAAGTCATTTTTACCGGTTTTGTCAGTGACTATGAAAAGTTCGAACTGCTTCGCTATGCTGAAGTTTTTGTTTTACCCAGTCTTTATGAAGGGTTTGGCATCCCTGTTCTGGAAGCCATGACTGCTGGAGTGCCGGTTTTAGCTAGTAAGGTATCAAGTCTGCCTGAAGTGGGAGGAGATGCAATTTCTTATATTAGCAACCCTGAATCAGTAGTTGAAATAGAAAAGAAACTATCTGAAGTGCTACAATTATCAGAGGATAAAAAACTGGAAATTATTAACAAGCAAAAGAGGCAGGCACAAAAATTTAGCTGGGAACGGTGCGGTGAAAAAACCTTAGATGTATTACTAAACGTAAGTAAAAATATATGATTTGTGATCGAATGGGAACACCCTTAAGTTTTTCGGAAGTAGTTAAGAAAATGATTGTTCGCGTATATAACTATGTTCTTGATTTTGAATTGATGGTTTTGCGGTGGGTTGGTTATGTTCCCCTGCATCATTTTCGGCGGTTTTTTTATAGACTTTTTGGCATGAAAATCGGCAAGGGAAGTTCTATTCATATGTTCGCTACCTTTTTCAATCCTAAAAACATTCAAATAGGCGACGACACGGTTATAGGTATTGGTAGTTTTCTGGATGGTAGAGA
>JBMNOG010000040.1:0-4308 GCA_050942955.1 Patescibacteria group bacterium
TGAGCAGTTAATAGTTTTCAGCGTCCGCTCTTTTTCCCTTTCCATATCCCTAGCTTTGATTTTTTCTCTTTTTTCAAACTCTTTTCTGCCTCTGGCTAGGGCAATTTCCAGTTTCACCCTCCCTCTTGAAGTGTATATTGCTGTCGGAACCAGGGTAAGGTTTTTGCCTTCCATTTTCTTGGTGAGGGTTAAGATTTGATGTTTATGGACTAGAAGTTTTCTGGTTCGAATCGGATCGTAATCTTCATTATTGGCAAACTTATACGGGGAAATAGTAGCATTTATAAGCCATAGCTCTCCGTCAATTAGCCGGACATAAGCCTCAGCCAAAGATATATGACCTGCTTTGACACTCTTAACTTCTGAGCCAGTGAGAACAATCCCAGTCTCAAGCCGATCCAGAAGTTCATAGTTAAACCTGGCTTTGCGGTTAATAATTTTCATAAGACACTGATTCAATCTACTCTAGATTAATGCCGTATATTGTACCCTTTTCAAGAACCAAAAGTTTGCCCAAGTTTTCTGAGACAACAAAACCACTGGCTTCGGCTAGGTTGTCCCAGAGATACTGTGCCCGGTACTCTCCATTTTTAGATATTGCTACAATCCGCGCACTTTCCCTTTCAAGAATGTAGATATTCTTAGAATACTCATCGGTAAACATGGCATCGGGTTTAACTAAGGGTAAATCAAGACCAAATGATGGATAGTACGCATCTTTGACTCCACTCGTATACTTTTCCAGTCCCCCATTCTCATAAAGTAACCACAAAGAACCATCAACAGCCATATCAATAACCGAGTTTAAATCAAGTTTTTCTCTAAAAAATCTCTCAGGTTTGGCAAGAGTTTTATCATCGCCTCTAAAGCGCCAAACCTGACCTAAGTTTTTGTCTAGAATATAGGCATTACTCCCATACCCCCGCAAGATGTCGGTGGTTATTGTACTAAGTTTGAAGCTGTTGATCTGCTCCTGGGTCTTCTTGTCAATAATTTGAAGACTATTCTTTGAGACAAGAAAAGCCCAGCGGGATATAGTTCCTAACATAGCATTAGCAGGAACCACATCTTCACCAGCTAGTACTTTGGCAGCTTTTGTCTCAATGTTAAGAAGCACTAGCGTTTTCCCTGTTTCATCCAGTAAACATAGTTCATTTTCACTTAAAGAGAGTTTTGTGGGAGTAAATCCTTCTTTGACAAGAGTAAGGTCGTAAAAGACTTGGGGATTTCTAACAAAGTACTGTTTAGTTATGGCTGCATATGCTGCATCCAATTTTTCTTTGAGGGTCTCGAGGTTACTCTCAGCGGTAGCATAGGGATGGTCTTCCACTGCCTGTTTTGCCTCAATAAGCAAAGTTCGAGCCCGGGAAGGGTTAAGGTCTTTGAGAAGCTCTGCTTGATCGAGCCGATACAAAACCGTTTCCATAAGTTGTTGCTCTAAGTATTTCTTCTCTGCTTGACGCTTTTTATACACCCCCACTCCAATGCTAAACCCAAGCAAAAGCAAAAACCCGGCAGCTAACAGCAATGCGTACCAACGCTTCTTTGATAGCAGGGTGTGTTTTTCTTCTAAAAATAATGAAGCTAAAGGGTTATTAGTTTTCCCCTGTAACCCTATCTTGCTTTTTTTTAGTGCTGTTCCAATTGATTTTACCCATCGTTTTACAATAAATGTTTTCTTGGAAGGCTTTAGAATGGTTATGTGATCAGATTGTTTATCTAAAAATAAGGATTTCCACAATCTTTCAATCGAAATCTTACCAAGAATAAAGGCAGTTAAGTTGGTCTCAGAAACGTTTTCAAAAAATGATTTGTTTCCGACAACTATACAGTCTTTTTGGTTAACATACCCGCTCAAACCTTCTAAAGTTATAGGTAAATCAAAAAGCGCTTTTTGTCTGTAAAGTTTAGCGCTAACACTCCCGGTTCCACATAGATAAAGAGTCTGATTTTCCTCCTTTTTTGAGATAGATAACAGACAAAGTTCAATACGATCAAGGTTAGAAACATGCAAAACGGCCGTTTTTACCATGTTTCTAAGAGCAGGAATAGTAAGTGCTCCTCTGCTTTCCGCATACTTCTGCCTGAATAGTTGCAGGAGTTTTTGCCCAGTTTTTTCAACATTTTCACCGTAAAGCGTTAGGTGCACAAAAAGACTATCTTCTTCCGGTAAAGTGGTTTTTGAAAGGGTGATCTGATCACTAAAATTCCAAATTGGAGCAGCAGATGCAAGGTTAGAGTTGTTCCTACTGAAGCTTTTACATACAAAATTTAACATGGTGCTCTGCTAGTTGCTAATTTTCCTGCTCTACTACTAGATTAGGCTCTTAAGAAAAAGATTGCCAGGAAGAAAATGAGAATTGCGACTCCAAGATGAATAAGGGCTATGGCTCGAAATGAACTACCGGAAACACCACCAACCGTACTTGACATGAGTTTCACCTGGCGAACAATAATGCCCGCAAACGTAATGTAGAGGAGTAAAAATATAAGATAGAGCCAGCGCAGAACATCCCAAAGACTTATTTGAAAAAGAGTAATAAAAGTGTCGTTAATACTGGGCATACTAACTCACCCTCCCTTCAATTTTTTCCTGTTCCTCCTGAATAACCAACTGATTAATTACCTTAGCTACTTTTGCCGGGTAAGGGACAAATTCAAACTCAAATTCAGTCACCTCACCAGCAGTTTGAACATTGACCGTACCATAGTTGAACATAGACTGAACAAAGCCTCCTTGGCTATAGGTTACATCTTCAATTTTGTCAATTTTTGTTTCAGAAATTCGTTTATAGATTAAAGAGTAAAAATCAACATCTACAATTCTTTCATCGGTCACAATATAGACGTTAAAGTACCAGGAGAGGAACTTTTCAAGTAGTATAGCGGTAATCCCAAGATACCAGACAACTACGGTCATAACTTGAAAACTTATTGGCAAAAAACTTAAGAGAGTAGAAATGGGAAAGATAAGCGGAGCTATAACCATAAAAACAACAACTAATATCCAAGGGATATTTGTAACAAAATGCCTTCTGAGCAAAAGAATGATTTCTTCTTTGCTTTCCTGGGTTTCAAACTTGACAGATTTGGGGAAACTTGAAAATCCTGAGAATCTTCCTGTTTTTATCCCGTTTAGATCTTGTTTGATTGTATGGAGAATATTCCGACTTAAAGGTTCGGAATGCTTATCATCAGAGTGTCTATTGGATTCAGGTTTTCGTGATTTGGCAGAGTAAAGTTCAGGCATACTTTGTATTGTTATTTTAGCATAAACAAAATCGAGCTATCTTCTCTCTACATTAAACAAGGGACCAACAATCTGAATATTGGCTGGGGCCCGCAGGTTAAAGTAATTTCTGAACTCATCAGCGCTAAAACTAACAGAGTCACGATCCCCACTGAAACTAACGCTGGTTGCTCTACCTTGACCAAAATCAGCGCTAACCGAAACTGAACTAATATTGTTAAATGGTTTTTCTCCTCGACTTTGCAGTTCCCGTTTGACCCGCTCACTATCCCAGGTTTCTTCACCATCAGGATTGGGTTTGTCGGTTTGGGAAAGATGTTTTTGGGTTGAGCTGTCTTTTTTAGCCAGTAAAATGACATTAACAATATCTGCCAATTCTGATGCTTTTAACCAGGCTGATTTGCCATATTCATTTCTCCAGCCCTGAGCCGCATACATACATGGTGAGTCACGGTCATAGGCATTATTAATAACGTCTTGAAAACTGTTATATGCTCCCGACCCATCCTGAAGATTCTTTGTCCAACTCCTTCTGGAGCCTCCCCATACCGCGTCATTTGGGAACGTGTAGCCTCCAGCAGTCGAGGCATACCAAGCTGTGATTACCTGTCCATCAGCGACCATGACTTTTCCGGCCGTCTCCCTCACTGCTTGCTCCCATGCCCCACCCTTGTTTCCTCCTTTATATACCTGACAAGCTTGGGTTGTACAAATCTCTTTGGCACCATTATTGGTATATGCCAAAGCGTAAGAACGGGCAGCCACAACTTGCGCTTTTAATGCTTCAATGTGGAAGCTGTTAGGCATTTCATAAATGCCTAACATATATTCCTCAAGATCCATCTCTCCAAAACCCTCAACTTTTATACGTGCGCTTTTGGTTTCAAACGAAATGTTGTTAAAATATGCACGTAAAATATCTTCATGATTTTGTCCAGCATTTGCTCTACCATTAGCTCCATACTGGCTCATACCCACCCTGTGTGGAATCCCAAATGTGAAAAAGGCAAAGGCGGGTGAAAAACCAGGATCAATTTTGCGGTCGTCAGTGCAGTATA
>JBMNOG010000041.1:0-4303 GCA_050942955.1 Patescibacteria group bacterium
CAAGTTCTTTTGTGCCCAGTTTCTAAGCTTACTATCAGTAAGTCTCGCTCTAGGGTAGTATTTTTTATAGAAATCAGGACCGAAACATCTCACCCCTACACCTAAGAATGTAGATGCTAGCCTGGCAGTAAGTTTGTTGGCAACCCAGGGATGTCTTTCTCCAATACTTGGCTTAATACTGTTTCCGTGCTGGATATGAAGATTAAATTCGTTCAAAGATATTTTTAAGCTACTATATTGTCTTTTTGAAAAAAGGTTAGTTTTTTTAGTAGCCCACTTCTTGGGATCATGGTTGCCGAATAAATACACTGACTCTTTTGATTTTAAAAGTGGAAAGAGTTTTCGCCACGAGCTCTTAGTAAACTCTTCAAAAGAGCAGAGATAGCCATCCCAAAAATCACCGTTAATAATTACCTGATCACTTTTTTTGATAATTTTTTCAAGGTAAGAAAATTTCTTCTGCTCAAAATGGGGAGTAAGATGAGTATCTGAAATTACAATCGTTTTCATATAATGTTTCATTTAAACATGGGTAGTGATAGTAGTGGAAGGAGGGGTTTATTACAAGGGAAAACAACTTGTTAATTTTGAATGAAAGATCTGCGGAGGAGGTGGGATTCGAACCCACGGATCCCTTTCGGGATCACGCTTTCCAGGCGTGCGCAATTGACCACTATGCGACTCCTCCTATGGTGGAAACCCAAGTATTGTAACATCTTAAACCCGAGTACTCCAAGGGTAGGGTATAATTGCTTGTATGGCAGACAAAGAGGATGTGCGCAACCGTCTTGATATTGTAGATTTTATTGGCCAGTCAATTCAGTTGAAGCGGGCAGGGCGCAACTTCAAAGGTCTTTGTCCTTTTCATAAAGAAAAATCTCCCTCATTTATGGTCTCGCCTGAGCGGCAGACATTTAAGTGTTTTGGCTGCGGTGAGGGTGGTGACATCTTTGCTTTTTACATGAAGCAGGAAGGAGTGACCTTTGCTGAAGCTTTAAAAGATTTGGCTCAAAGAGCGGGAGTTGAACTTACCAGTTTTAAGCCTACACCTGATTTAGAAATAAAAGAACGGTTGTATGAAATCCATAGGGTATCGGCTGAGTTTTACCACTACCTTCTCACTAAGCATAGTTTGGGGAAAAAAGCCCTAGAGTATGTCACTGAAAGAGGGGTAACTTCCAGCCAAATAACTGATTTCAAAATCGGGTATGCACCCAACGGATGGCATTCACTTTCAGATTTTCTTCTTAAAAAAAAGAAGTTCAAACCAGATGAAGTTGAAAAATCAGGTCTTGTTCTCAATAGTAACGGCCGCCACTATGATCGTTTCAGAGGTAGAATCATGTTTCCCCTTCTTGATGTAAGAGGGAATATTACTGGATTTTCCGGCCGGATTTTACCCTGGACGGATGACGGCAAAAGCGGGAAGTATATTAACTCTCCGGAAACATTGATTTATCACAAAAGCAAAATGTTATTTCCCTTGTTCTACACGAAAGATATTATTAGGGAAAAAGAAAATGTAGTTGTGGTTGAAGGTGAGTTTGATGTTTTAGCAAGCCTAAGGGCAAATGTTGGGAACGTTGTGGCAGTAAAAGGCTCAGCTTTAACAGAAGACCAAGTGAAGTTGTTGCAACGGTTTTGCAATACTGCTGTTCTGGCTCTTGATGCGGATGAGGCAGGGATTAAGGCCGCTAAACGGGCAATAGCAGTCGCTTCAATGGCAGAAATGAATATCCGGGTGGTAGAGCTTTCTCAAGGTAAAGATCCTGATGAACTGTTTAAATCTGATCCCAAAAAGTGGCGTGAAGCGGTTAAGCAAGCAGTGGGCATTTATGACTTTTTTCTGGATGTAGCTACCCGACAGCATGATCCTAAGACTCCTGAGGGTAAAGAAGCTATTAGTAGGGAAATTGTTCCTTTGCTTAACCAAATCCAAAATAAAATTGTTCAAGCCCACTATGTTAAAAAACTTGCCGGTCTTTTAAATTTGGAAACTTCGGCTATTGAGCAGGAGATGCAAAGGCAAACCAAGAAAACGCAAATCCCGTACCTAAAAGCAGTAAAAAGCCAGGAAAACAAAAAGCCACCCCGTATCCAGTTGCTACTTAACGAACTCCTGACATATGTTACTCACCATTACGGGAAAATCGATTTAGCTACTATTCCTCTGGAAGATTTGCCGGATGTGGCGGTTACTAAAATTCTGAAAAAACTCAAAGAAAACAAATCAAAGGACGTTGTTGCTTTTGCCGGAACCTTACCTCCTGAGCTCCAGGAACAGTTTGATGCTAGCTTCTTGAGGGAACTGGAAGATCTTGATGAAAAAGAACTTAAAATAAAATTTACAAACTTGATTTCTGAGGTTGCAAAATTGGCACTACGTGATAAACTAACTGAACTGCGTAATAGAGTAAATAGTGCTTCGAGAGAAGAACAAGAGAAACTTAAGCACCAAATCAATGAGGTTTTGGTGCGGTTTCGTAGTTATAATAGATAAAAGGAACTGTAATGGTAAAAAAGGCAACTAAACCAGACATCAAACCCCTGATCGAAAAAGGCAAGAAACAAGGCTTTATTACCCAAGACGATATTTTGGGGGTATTTCCACAAGCTGAAGACCATATTGAAGAACTGGACAAACTCTATAACCAGCTTTCCAAGTTAGGCATTGACGTTTTTGAGTCTGTGGCTGAAGAAGATCTATCAGCTGAAGAGAGAGCAGCCAGTGATCTTGAAAAAGAACTGGAAGTTTTATCGGCTCTGAACAATAAGAAGCTTGCAGATCCGGTCAGGATGTACCTAAGAGAAATCGGTAGAATCCCTCTTTTAACCCGTGAACAGGAAATTGATCTAGCTCGCAGAAACGAAGAGGGGGACATGAAAGCTAAGGCTGCTCTTATTACCGCCAACCTTCGCTTAGTCGTTTCCATTGCAAAAAAATACATTGGCCGCGGCATGAGCTTTTTAGACCTTATTCAAGAGGGAAACAAAGGACTTATCAGAGCGGTGGAAAAATATGATTGGAAACGGGGATACAAATTCTCTACCTACGCTACCTGGTGGATTAGGCAAGCTATTACCCGTGCTATTGCTGATCAGGCTAGAACCATTCGCATTCCGGTTCATATGGTTGAAACAATTAACAAGCTAGTTAGAACTCAGAGAAGGCTAATGCAGGAGATGGGCCGTGATCCCACGCCTGAAGAAATCGGTTCCGAGATGGAACTTGATCCGGAAAAGGTACGGGAGATTATGAAGATTTCTCAGAAAACCACTTCGCTTGAAACACCGATTGGTGATGATGAAGATAGCTATCTAGGAGATTTTATTGCTGATGAGACCCAGGAATCTCCCTATGAGCTAACCTCCAAGCGTCTACTTAAAGAAAATCTGATGGAAGTTTTATCGGCTCTGTCTGATCGCGAAGCTAAAGTTTTAAAGATGCGCTTTGGGTTGGAAGGTAAGCGCCCCATGACTTTAGAAGAAGTCGGCTCTGAGTTTGGTGTTACCCGTGAGCGTATCAGGCAAATTGAAGCCAAAGCCCTAAGGAAACTAAAACATCCTTCCCGCCGCAAAAAGCTGCAGGATTTTCTTGAGTAAGATCTTGGCAAATTACTAGGTAACCAAATTTAAATTTTCAATCAATAGTCAATTACCCAGTTTTCAAAAGTGCTAACTTAGAATAGTTTTCGTTTGGTTTTCACTGAAAATTGAGAATTGTGTATTGATAACTTTCTGTGGTTTCACCTGAATTGCAACAAGGATTGCTTGATTTGGTTTACTTTACCTGGCTTCATAATGCCGAAGCGATTGCCTATTTTATTGGATGTTTCTTAACGCTCGGACTGCAGTTTATAAGGCCGCGGAGACTATATCTCCTCTTTTTTATTGGTTTCCTTCTGCTTTTACTTCAGTTTCAATACGTTAAGCATATTGTTGTTCCCCTTGAAGAACAAACACTGCAAACTGTTTTACAACAAGGTTCTCAAGGGGTGAGATTTACAAAGCTTACGAGCTTCTTTTTGCAAAAGCTGGTACCGCTAGGATTGTATGTTACTGGCTGGGGAAGTATCTTTGGAGGTATTTTCCTAAAGGCAAAAAACCCTGACAAGAGGGAATAAGTTCCACCGTTATATAACTTGATTTCATAGGTTTGACTTTGCTATTATTTATTTGTGGGGTACTCTGGAAAACTTCAATTAAAACAAAAGGCAATTGCTCTTCGACAAACTGGTGCATCTTACGCAGAAATTCAGAAAAAGGTCTCCGTTTCAAAAAACAGTTTAAGTAGGTGGTGCAG
>JBMNOG010000003.1:0-83123 GCA_050942955.1 Patescibacteria group bacterium
TGTGACAACAGCTGACTGCGCCCCCTCTTTTAAGCTGATTTCGAATGGTCGAGCTGTGCTAGAATATCTATCAAAATACTTAGTTAACGTCGGCAATACTTTTGCAACATACTCATCATCCCTTGAATCAACTCTTTGTAGAGTGCTATATTCTGGGCTGTTTGGATCCATTTGGGAAAGAACTTGCTTAATCTTTTCTCTAGCTGAGGCAACTGTCAATTTTTGTTCTTGTCCTTGTGTTTCATCTTCTACAATAGTATTTTCAACTGCATTATCTTTTGGTGCTGCTTCATTTGTAGTGGAAAGGGGTGTTTCTGGACTAGTCTGTTGTGATAACATAGCTTCAGTAGGGTCGAATGGAACTTCTTCACTCATAATTGTTTTCTCCGTTATTATAACACCTCAGGTAAATGCTTGCTAACAAAGCTTGACTAACAAGCACGGATTGGGTATGTTTTAGATACCTGCTTTCATACTAGCAGGAAAAGATTTAACAATTCAAACGGGTGAATGGAGTCAAAGCTCCAGCTGTGCCGCAACTGTAATGGTGATTCCCAATGAGATTGCTTCTCCTACAAGGTAGGATCGCAATGACAAGAATCAGCTAAGCCAGAACCCCGTTTTTAGAGGCTTCATTTCCTAAGCGCGACACTTAGGGAAGTCGAACATGTGTGCTGAGTCTACAAGAAAGAGTAAGTCAAAATAGCTTCCTAATTCCCTCTAATAGACAACAGTCACACGAACTTTCAAGGCTAGCCCCTATTTACAGACATCTCCATTCTGAAAAAACTCTCTCTGAACCGACCGATCTTGCCCTAACCCCCGAGTTACGAGCTTCGTTTAATGAAACGCGCCTCCAGTTTAATGACCAGCAGGAAATCCCACAAAATCCAGAGGAGATTACTCCGGAATTTGTTAGGGGGCTGAGAGCGCAGATTGGGACTCAGCTAGCAGAACACGCACTGGCTCAGCCCGTAATTTGTCATAGTGAAATTGGGTTAGAAGAGGATGGTATTCATTTTCCCGGACAAAAAACAGATAGACCGTTTCTAAATGAGATGCTCACCAGCAATCATAATCTTTCGATTTTTGAAAAACTTGAACCCTACTGGCTAATAAGGTTTGGGTATGTTCCTAGCAGAGAAGATTTGATTACCCTAGCTCAGGATCCGGATCTATTTAGACACCTTGTTTCTGATGAAGTTTTTTACAAAACAAAACTTGGATTGGAGTTTGCCGAAGTTGTCGGTTTTATTAGGCTAGAAAAACGTCTTACTGAGGCTACGGGAGACGAAATAGTTGTAGAACTAAGCCCAGGCTCACAAGAGTACCGGCCAACAGAGATTATTCACAACTGGATCCGTATCTATAAAACCAGAAAAATTGAAGGTGGGAAAACAGTGTTTGATGTCTTGTATGTAAAAACCTTTCATACTAAAGACGAAATCGATAGGATTATGGAGTGCTGGACTGGGCAAGATATGTCACGAGTAGCTGTTCAGGATTATGTTAGCAATCCCCTGCTTTTCCAAACAAACCCGGAAACTTTTCTAAAAAGCTTTAGTGTTCACATTGAGCCTGAGTTTGTCGCCACGTATGAGCAAGCACTTGCAGACCCGGAAATTGTCGCTGGTATAGCAACTTTAGCGGCACAAATAAGTACCAGATCTTGTTCTGTGCAAGAAATAAACCAGTATAGAACTGCTCTTGAAAAACGGGTAGTAGAAATTCATAAGAATTTAGTTGAACGCTACGTACACTCTCTAGATTCAGCTCTCCCTATTCACTTTGTACAGCAAATTAGACAGTACCAGGAAATGTACGGCAGAGGTGGCGGTTGCGGCACACTGGATACAGCAGTAAGAGGAATGTTGGGTACTCGTGAAGCAGGGGATCCAAACCTACCTGATACCTGGGTTTGTGAAAACTGCGGTACAGTTCACCACATTGATAATAACAAACCTTCCACCTATTTCCACCGCTGCGTAAACTGCGGAAAATCCGGCGTTTGTTAATATATTTCTTTCAGTCCATAATAGTTTTTATGCTGGAAATAATTGTCGTCTTGTTACAGATTTTCCTTTTGTACCTATTAGCAACAAAGCTACAAAAAAAGATTTTTGTGTTAGGATTTTTGCTAACTAAATCCAAAAAATTCGCCACTAGCATAACTTCTATTCTCCTACTCCCAGGAACAATTATCCACGAAGTTTCGCACTGGCTTGCCGCAGAACTACTTGGAGTGCCCACAGGAGAAATGAATCTTATGCCTAGGTTCGAAGAAGGTTTAGGAATAAAGATGGGAAGTATTCAAGTCGCTAAAACCGATTTTGTGAGAAGAACTTTAGTAGGACTTGCTCCACTTGTAATGGGCCTTTTCATTATTGTGCTTGCTGCTCATTTTCTTTCGTTTCCAACTTGGGAAAGGTTTTCACCCCTTACAGACATACCTTTAATACTTTCTATCTTTTTAGTATCAAACACTATGTTTTCTTCGGCAAAAGATTTGGAGGCCGCTTTCCCTTTTTTTACAGTGCTAGCTATAACTATTTTTGCTTTAAATTATTTTAACGTTCCTGTTCCCATTAAAGTTAGTAATGCAGTATTTACTCTCACCCCTAAATTTCTAGTTTCTTTTACGTTTGCCATTGCAATTGATCTTTTTTTCTACGCTACCGCAATTTTTCTTACAAAGATCTCTGAAAAAATTACGAAAAGAAAAATTATCATTCAATAACGTTATTCTAACTTACAGCACATGACGGCTTCCCCTTATCTTGATACAATATGCTTGCTATTAACCCAATAAAATATGGCTTTACCGGCAAGAAAACCGTCTTCACTATCCAGTTCACAACAAGAGCATAATCTTCCTCTGCACCCAACTCCAGATTTCATTCTTCAGGTAGCTTACTTTTTACAGCGTAACAAGCAAGACGTTGTTAGGATAAATGGAATAACTCGCAGCCGAATGGAAGTTAAGCTGTGGCTGGCAACATGTGACTTTAGAGTGGCTGGTTACCTTTCTGAGGCTGGCATCGACCCCAATAATGAAAAAGTCTGGCTTGATACGCTTGTGGAAGGAGTACTTGGTATCTACTTCACTCCTTCTCAATTTGACGAAAACAAAAATACAGTTACTTCTGAGGAAAGACGGCAACTGGAGCAGTTGTACAAAGAACATACTGAAGCAGTGCGTGCCGAAGCAGATGCCAGAGAAGGAACTGGAGTTTTAGTTACTGCTGATAAGGTTAACTTAAAACAGCAACTGGAACTCATCGCTAAATACCGTGCAGAAAACATTGAACCTCTTAAGCAAGAAATTATAGAAGAGTTAATTACGAACTCAGACCTGGATTTCGAAGATAGATATAAAGCCCAAGTTATTGAAGAGGCCATAGACAAGGTCGCCGAAAACGTAGTGCACCTAAAAGCAAACACTGTTATCCGCGGTGAAGAAATAACTCCGGAAAAAACTCAGGCAGTTATAGAGCAAACGTTAGTCAAAAATCAAAAAGGGAGAATAATAAATACGCTAGGGGTTGGAGCAAAAATAAGTGAATACGTTAAAGCTAAACCTCCTCAGAATTTCTCTCAATCATCTCTTAAGTATATAGATGCCAACCAAAAAGTAGCGCCAAACTTACATACCGTTATTGGTTACTATAAACGATGTGGACTTTCTTCAGACCAGGCTTTCACAGCCGCTCACTATTTTGATAAGTACAGCCAGAACGAGACGGTAGACAAAGCATTTCAAAAAGCCGCCCATGAAGTAGTTGGCAAGCAGTTTGACAAAATGTTTGTTAAAAACATTAGGCAAGGAATCGACGAAGAGGTACTTCCACCTAGCTATGTCTTAACCAGCCTTCGGACATTGGAGCGCTACCAACAAGACAGGACCTTCTATTTTACAAAGTCCGGAAAACTACACCTTGACTCAATTAAGACAGCAGAAGGCAATGTTTCTATCGACCAAATACAACTGGATCTAAATAAAGAAAGAGCTCGTGAAGGATTAGAGTTCTTTACAAGACAACAGGTTGAAACTGCTGTTTTAGGTCAAAATTTTTTAGATATAGTACATGAGCAGGAAGGTGCAAGATTAACAAGAAAAGGGGTAGTTTTTAGCGAAGCAGAACAACGTTTAAATCAGGTTTACCAGACACAACTGGCTGTTATTCAAGACATAAGAAACACGGCTCATAGAACCAGTCATTCTGAACTTTTTTCTAGAGATTACTTCGATCCTTCCCACAGAACTCTGCCCGCAATTTTCCTAAGTGATGCAGTATATGAAGAAACGATATGGCAAGCGACCGATACTGCCGCCTCAGTAGAAGCTTCATTAAATAATGATGTTGTTGTCAATATTGTCTCCTCTGAAGGAAAAAAGTATGTCAGTAGTCGGTTGAACACTTTTAAGAACCGTTTTGGTAATTCTCTTATCACCAAAGCTGAACAGTGGGCAGTTGAAAACATGGCAAAGAAGGGATTAAAGGGGTTAGCGGCAAAGGGCTTGAGCAAACTCATTGGTGCCAGCATTCCGGTTCTCAATGCCATCGTTGCTGTTGACACTGCTTTAGAGTTAGCTGAAAAATTACCAGTAGTCGGTATTATTGCTAGACCGATAAAGGGGTTATGGGATGGTCTCAAAAAGGCTGCCCTGGTTTTAGGCGGGACAGCCATTGCTGGGGTAGCTACCCTTGCCACATTCCTAATATCTAAGTTTGTAGGAGTTGTTGTTAGCGGGGGAATCGGAGCTATTGCTGGAGGAGTTGTTGGTGGAATCATTGGTTCTTCTTTTGGTCCATGGGGCACTGTTGCCGGAATCGGTATTGGTTCAACCATTGGTACAAAAGCGAGTTTGTGGTTCTCTAACAGTGGGGGATTTTCTGGCTTGGCAACGAAAGCATCATCTGCAACAAGCTCAGTACTATCAGCCGGCGGAGGAGTAGTTGTCATCGCCGCACCAATTATTGCCATAAGTGCAGTGGCAGCCACAACTATGCTTATTAACAGTTCGCTTATGGCCGCATTTTCCTTACCGCCATTTGACCAGCTTACCGAGTATTATCAAAACCTTCCTTATACTTCATTGTCTTGCGAAGACAGTAATGGTAACCCCATAGAAATCCCGGCAGGCTTTGCCAATGGGTTTCCTCTACAAGAAGGGCAAGTAACCGCAGGAACTTTCATGCACACCGGCAGAAGTGTTCACACAAACGCAATTGATATCGCTGTAAAACCTGGAACAGAAGTTTTTGCTACCCACGATGGAGTCGTTAGGTTTGCCGGAATACAAGGTAGTCTGACTACTGGATACGGTAGGGTGGTCTTTTTGCAGGGCAGTGCTGAGGGTAAGGCATTTGAAACTCGCTACGCTCACCTACTTAGTATAGAAGAAGGAATCGTATCAGGAGCTGCAGTAAAGAGAGGAAAACGAATCGGGTTGGTTGGCTCAACAGGCAACAGTAGTGGTCCGCATATTCATTATGAGTTAGTTGCAGACCAGTATTTTTCAAAAATTAATATTGCCTGTACACTTCCGATTAGTAATGATGCTAGAAACAGAATTATGAATGGTCAGAAAACAGGTACTGGGTGTTTAGGAGCTACACAATGCAATATTGATCTTACAAAAGATATAATTAGCAACTAGACAAAATGCTTTTACAAAAACGAAAAGTCTCACTAATTTCCGGACTCATACTCGCAGCTGTCGCCATAGCTTTAATAAGTGTAGTTTTATCAGTTGCAAAAAAGAGGCAGGCTATCCCTCCTCAGACACTACCCCAAACATCCCTGCCTCCGACTGAACAACAATTCTCCCTAAAATACAGCTATTTAGGAGAGTTACCAACCCTTCAGAGATCTGCTCCTGTATATACTTTTGAAGGTGAACAGATGCTAAATCAAGAGAGAGCTCTGGAGCTAGCAGCCCCCTGGGGATACTCTGGTGAGCCTCAAAGCTTTCCTGACACTTCAGGGACTGTGTTTGTATTTACTGATACAAACACCTCACTTACTATTTATTCCAGTCCCGCCCATCTTGAGTACATCGATTTTACAGAAAAACCTTTAGCAGCAATGCTTAGTGAAGAAGAACTACTAAATACTGCCTCTCTCTTCCTTTCGCAACGATTGTCTCATAGTAGACTCTTTGCATTGAGTAAGCCCTATATTACTTATAAGACCAGTGATGGTTTTAATATGTTTGACACAAGTTCCTTAGAGCAAGCAGACTACGTAGAGCTGCGTTATACCTATACACTTGAAAGTCTTCCTGTTATTAGCAAAGAAACTCAGGATCACCCAATCGTACTACTCTTAAACGTAGATGGTTCAGTACGAAAAGCCAGCATTACTCTCTTTACTGAAAATCTTACTCCTCTTGGGACTACTCAACTTACAAAACCTCAAGAAGCCCTTAATGCTGTAAATAGTGGTTTAGGAACAATTTCAACACTACATGACCCCGAAGTCGCCTACACTCAAGTCCAACCTCAATCAATAACCCAAGCTGCCTTTCACTCTTTAGAGCTCATTTATATTTATGATGCAGACAATCGGCAGATTCTTCCCTATTACCGCTTTTCAGGAATTGCTACCACAATTGATGAAAGGCGGTTGGAGATTGAGGTACTTCTAACTGCTTTACCTCAAGAAGTATTCCAAAAATAAATTGTGCGCGAACTAGGACTCGAACCTAGAACCACCAAGGTATAAGCTTGGCGCTCTACCAATTGAGCTATTCGCGCATCAGGGGAATTATACCAATAAATATCTACCCAGTTAATCCCTAAGCCTGAATGGCAAAACGTTACAATTTGGCTCTCTGGGCAATTTCAGCTTCAACCAACTCGCGGTCTTTTCCGTACTTAAGCCTCGACAACTGGACAATCATCTTCCCCAGTTTGGGGTTTTTTAGTTTGTTGTAGATATCCATATCTTTGGAGAGATCTAAAGTAAACGGGGGAACAGGTTCATTGTTTACAATAGTTTTGCAAAAAATGTTGTAGCGTTCAATATTGATAAGATCAGTTTCTGTAAATACTGGCTGAAACTCGTGCTGAAGGTAGTTGGCATCCGTTACTCCTACACGGAACGCAACTAAAGTACCAACGTTACCAAAGATAGCGTTCTTGACTTCATCCTCAATCTGACCAATAAACTGATTAGCAACAATTAAATTAAGATGATACTTTCTAGCCTCAGAAAGGATCTGGGCAAAGTCAGGAGTAGCAAAGTTCTGGAACTCGTCAACATATAAGTAAAAGTCAGGCCGCTGGTCTTCAGGTACGTCTTGTCTACTCATAGCGGCTAGTAATATCTTAGGAACCAGTAAAAGCCCCAAAAAGTTAGAGTTCTCTTCCCCTATTCTCCCCTTAGCAAGGTTAATAAGTAAAATCTTCTTCTCATCCATAACTTTCCGAAAATCAAATGCCGATGAACTTTGCCCAATAATATTTCTCATCATCTTATCAGTAACGAAACGACCGAACTTTGAGGTAATGTAGTCAAGAACTTCAGATTTATGGAAATCAGAAGTCTGGGCAATTTGATCCGTCCAGTAACGCCTGACAACCGGATCTTTAACTTTCGGTAGTAGTTCCTGGACAAACTTAGGATCAGTTAAAACCCTAACGACTTCAATAAATGTCGAGCCCTTTTCGGACATAACCGTTAGCATGGCATTTCTGATAGCGTGTTCAAACCGTGGACCAATAATACCTGTTTTGTGAGGATCATAAAGCTTGTACATAAGGCCAATAATAGCCGAGGCAACAAAGTGTTTCTGCTCTTCGGTATATGCTTCCATAATATTCATACCCATTGGCCGTTCCGTATCAGCCGGATTAAAGTAAATTACATCTTCTGCCCTTTCAGGAGGGATAAACTCAAGGATCTGTTCAACTGTGTCATGTGGATCAATAAAACAGACTCCATGACCAGCTCTAATATCCTGGAGAATCAGATCAGTTAACATAACAGACTTACCTGTACCGGTTTTACCAATAATGTACATGTGCCGCTGGCGGTCTTTGTCGCTGATATACACATGTCTAGTAGTACCTCGATAAACATTTCTACCTAAATATGTACCTTCATGAGGAATACCGACCGGTGCCGGAGCCCGCTTGGCCGAGAGCCAGTGAATATGAGGTGTCTCCACGCTTTTATTGGGAAAGTGAAAAATAGTTGCCAGTTCTTCTGCAGATAGCACTGATTTACCTCCAAATATTGGTTGGTAACGGTAGATAAAATCAATCATAAAGGAGTGTTTAAATAATCTAAATTTCGGTTTAGTAAAACTGTTTAAGTCCGAACTAAACTGTTTAAAAACCCCAGTTAAATTATTAAGATGCATCTTGGCTCTAGGCAAATCAGTTGATGAAGCAACTATTCTAATAGTTGTATGAAAACCAACCTTGGAACACTTGTTCTCAATTGCATCATAGGTTTTGGGATCAATATTGTACTTCGCTTTCTCAGGATCAGATTCGTTTTTCTTGGTTTTAGAAATGTAGCTTTTTCCTGTATGGCTCCAGGTGTTATCAGCTGGAGAAATGATAATCTGGACAGCACAGCCTTCGCCATCACCCATCTTAGCCAGGGCTGAAGTAAGTGAAGACAGAGGATCAGTAGCTAAGTCTTTATAGACTTTTATAGGATTGTAGCTACTGGACTTAAGAATAAGGTTTGTATATGCAACTTTGCCATCTTCGGAAAAAATGTTGTACTCATCGACTTCCCTAACATCTGCCGCTGGGTACGCTCCGAATATTTGTTTTTCAACTAAATCCTGAAGTTCTCTTGGTACAGCCACATAAAAACGAATGTCCTCCTTTTTGCCAACTATTTCAAAAGAGAGGTGTGGTTGAGCGCTAAGTTTTCCTTCCAAGCCAGACTTGTATATCGAGTGCAGTGAAGCAAACATCTGTTCTGCCGCATCAATTTTGATTTCATTATCCCGAGGTAGCGCTACCTGAAGCAAAACTGTATCTAGTGATACTTCCTCACGCTTCCGAAACTTGAAAAAGAGAAAGGCAAGGTAACCGACTATCCCAATACCGGTTAATGAAAGTAATGCAGTTACCGTTAAAACAAAGAAGTAACTAACTTGGCTGGTAAATGTTGATATTGGATCCATGCTTATCTCTTAAGTAAATAAAGCTTTATAGACTAATTAAAATATTTATTGTAACACACATTTATTGTGTGTCTTTTTTATAAAACACCCGCCCTGGATACAATAAAATGTTCCTGTGACACCATTCAGCAAGCCAGCGAATAGAGTCAACGACTTTATGGTGAAAAGCTTTTTCAATTTCTTCCTCATCTATAGGAAGTACGATGTTTGGTCTGGCTATTTGCGTGGATTTGATTAAAATTTCACCATATTCATCTTTTACTGGCTTTGGTAAAGTAACTGTTTGCGGGTTAGGGATTTCTTCTACCCACTCTTTTAATTCCAATGGTGGTTCAAACTCAGCCGCTACTTCTCTTACCGGCACTCTTTCAGGAGAAGTTGTTCCGGTTGTTTGTTCCTGCCTCTCCTTGTCTCGACTACCTACTGTTTGAACTTTTGTATCTGTTTTCTTTTGTGATGCAATAAGTTCTTGCAGTTCTTTATCTAAAGTATCAACCGGCTTTTGTTTTTTTGTTAATTTCTGAACCTCTTGGGTTTCTTCATGTTTCTTTTTTTCTTCGAGCTGCGTGATTTGAGACTGAAGTTTGGCAACTGTTTGAGATGAAACCGAATCATCCTGAGACGAAACGGGTGAGTTTGGGGCAGAGTGATCCATGAAGATATGATATCAAAAATCCAAACCTTTTACTGCTTTATTTCCCAGATCATAGGGATGTTTTACCTTTTGCATTTGGGTTACTAAATCTGCGGACTCAACTAGCTCTTGAGTTGCATTTCTGCCAGTTAAAACAAGGTGAGTTTTCCCTCTTTTTTCAATCATCTGTTTAACCTTTTTCCAATCCAGCAGCTTCTCGGAAAGTGCATTACAGATCTCATCACAAACAATAACGTTGTACTTTTCTTGTTTAAGTAATTCTTCAGTTTTTGAAAGTGCTTTCTCAGCCTCCTTTCTATGCTCTTCTGGGGTAGCTGTGTCTAAAACCACTCCGCCTCCTTTAAGTGAAGCTGTCTTTTGTTTTTCCGAAATTTTTGAGCTTTGAGCTGCTTTCTTTGCACTTAGCACTTGGCTCTTTGCGCTTTGTATATAAAACCCTCTTCCTAACACAAAAAAGTCTATGGGCATAAACTGAGGAAGTCTAAACTCGCTTATCTTCCAGGAAGCTTCTTTGTACCAGGCTATCCAGCCGACTTTCAGTCCAGCACAAACAGCTCTTACTGCCACCCCTAAGGCCGCGGAAGTTTTTCCTTTGCCATCTCCTGTAAAAACATACACCAGACCCTTTTGTTTCATAGTTCTCCCATAGATTTAGTTTCTTTTTTCACTGCTTCTTCCCAGTTTGGTTTCAACGGAACATCAAAGCTTTTTAATATTACCTCTAGCTTTGGCAAAGGCAAACCAATTATGCCTGTCATACTACCATCAGTTTTTTCTACAAATGCCTCACCCAGTTCCTGGATAGCATACCCGCCCGCTTTATCCAGAGGTTTATTGGTTTCAACATAGTTTTCAATAAGCGAATCGGAAACAGGCTTAAAGGTAACACTAGAAACCGAGAAGTCAGTCATAAAGCGGTTTATTCTAGTATTGAGAACAGATATACCAGTAAAGACTTTATGGGTTCTGCCACACAAGCTCCTAAGCATTTTCTTAGCTCCTTCAAGGTCTTCAGGCTTACCAAATACGTGCCATTTTGCATCTTTTTCTAAAACAACAATAGTGTCGGCAGAAATAATAATAGTTTCACTTTCCCCATTACCTGATGCGTCTTTTGTAGGCAATCTTCCAACAACCTCTTTAGCTTTCGCTAAAGCTAGTTTAACTACCAATTCTTCAGGGGTTCTGGCGAGTTTAACAAACGCTTCTTCATTAAGATTGCTGGGAATAATTTGAAACGTATCAATAATAAGTGAAAGCAGGTCTTTTCTTCTCGGAGATGAAGATGCCAGAATTATGTTCATAGGGGTATTGTACCTTATTTGTCAGGTTCAAATTCCCCGTTTCCCAATCGCTTCTCCAACCTTTTAAGCATCGCTCTATATTCTTTTTCTAAATCAATGTCATACTTTGTTGCCATCATAAAAAGGACATCCAGTATATCGCAAAGAGAATCAGCTAGCCCTTCTTCGCCTTGCCAAGCCCTTCTTTTTGGTTTGGCTTTTTCAGCAACGAGGATCGCATTTGCAAGTTCCCCAACTTCTTCCACCAAATCAACAAAGGTTGTCTTCTTATCCCACTGAACCGGAAACTTTTGGTGTAAGAGCTTGGTTTTTTCCTGAAGAGCCCTGAGAGATTTTAAATTTTTCATTTTAGGTTTTTAATTGTCTTACAAGCTGCATTTACTAAAACCGCAGTTAAGGCACATCGAGCAGCCTTCACTCATTTGCAGGGGAGAGCCGCACTCAGGACAGAGAGAGGTATCAGGCACTAAGTGCTGAGTGTTGGGTTTTTTAGTTTCAATACTTTTTCTTTGATTCTTAGCACTTAGATCTTCATTCTTGGCACCTTCTCTCATCCGTTCCTTAAGTGACTTTATTTTAATTTTGCTTTGAATAATCGGCTCAGCTTTTTTCCTGGAACTAGATTTTAATTGCTCTACTTTCTGTGTCTTTTTTAAAATTTGAATGCTCTTTGAACCATCACGGTAGATAGTAATACCCTTACACCCTAATTTCCAGGCAAGAAGATAGGCTTTCTCAATATCTTCAATGGTTGCATTATGAGGAAAATTTATTGTTTTGGAAACAGCGTTATCTGTGTACTTTTGGAAAGCAGCCTGCATCCGCACGTGATCTTCCCAGGAAATGTCATGAGCTGTCACAAAAATGTTGCGGATTTTTGCCGGAATTGCCGATATTTCTTGACAGCTACCCGTTTTAACAACTTCTTCAATAACCTCCTGCCGTTTATCTTTATTTGGAATTACTTCTTTTAAGACTTCTTCAAAGTAGGGATTAACATAGGTTAAGCCTTCATCTTCAACCACATTTTTAACGTATGAAAGTAGAAATACAGGTTCAATTCCGGAAGAACAGTTGGCAATCATAGAGATTGTTCCGGTTGGGGCAATGGTAGTAATTGCAAGGTTGCGTTGCTTCACTCCTTTTTTCTCATAAAGACTTCCTTTCCAGTTGGCAAACACCCCCTTTTCTTTAGCTAGTACCTCCGATTCGTTATGAGACACAGAGTAAATAAAACGCATCACTTTTTCGGCTAAGCCAAGCGCTTCAGAAGAGTTGTAGGCAATCTCAAGCTGATAGAGCATATCCGCCCAACCCATAACCCCAAGACCAATCCTTCGATTTGCTTTAGCCATTTGTTCCACTTCAGGAATGGGGTATAAAGAGATATCCACCCCATTATCTAAAAATCTAACAGCCAATCTCACTACTTCTTCAAGCCTTTTCCAGTGTACTCTTTTTCCTGGCTTTTCTTCATTTTCGATGATAAATTTTGCTAAGTTAAGTGAACCCAAGTTACAGACATCAAACGGATGCAGAGGCTGTTCACCGCAGGGATTAGTAGCCTGGAGCGGACCAAGTGTTTCTAAAACCGGATTGTTGCGGTTAATTGTATCGAGATATATAACCCCGGGGTCACCCGTTCGCCAGGCTAGAGTAACTATTTGGTCAAATAAGCTGCGCGCCGGTATAGTTTGAACAATTTCTTTTGTTCGCGGGTTAAGAAGGTCAAAATCCTTGTCTTTTTCTACTGCCTGCATAAATAGGTCGCTAACTCCTACGGAAATGTTAAAGTTATTAACTTCCTGTTCTTCGGTTTTGCAGGTGATAAAGTCTAAAATATCTGGGTGATCAACATTAAGAATCCCCATATTAGCCCCGCGCCGAAAGCCTCCCTGCATAATCTGTCTCGTAGCTGCATCAAAGACTTTCATAAAAGAAATCGGACCGGATGAGTAACCGCCGGAAGAAACAACATAATCACCTTTAGGACGAAGGGCACTAAAGTTAAAGCCTGTGCCGCCACCTTTTTGCTGGATAAGCGCCATCCACTTTACTGCATCAAAAATTCCTTCCATTGAGTCTTTAACTGGCAAAACAAAGCAGTTAGCAAGCATGCTTTTTTCAAGCCCGGCCGTGCGCAGATACCCTCCTGCCGGAACAAACTCAAAGGTGGTCATCATTCCTAGAAATGCTTTCTCCCACTTCTTTTTATCTCTTTTTTCGTTAGCTGCTATCGCTTTAGCCACTCTTTCAAACAGTTGCTTGGGTGTTTCGACTACCTTTCCTTCATCATTGTGCCGAAGGTAGCGGCTTTCCATTACTTTAAGCTGGTTAAAGGTAAGTCCAAGGTCATCAGTAACTCCAATACTTTGTTTTGCTTCCCGTTCTTCCGTACGTTCTGCCCGGTAAAGAATGTAGGCTTTGGCCGTTTTGTAGTAGCCGGCAGCCATCAAAACCTGCTCAACGACATCCTGCATAGTTTCAACTGCAGGCGGCTGGCCGTTAACTGTTCGGGTAAAAAGATCGATGGCAATAGGAGTCAGGCGTTTTGCTTCTCTGATACTTTTGTCTTTATCTTTAAGTTCTTTACTTCCTAAAAAAGCTTTGTACATGGCTTGAGTCACTTTGTTAGGATCAAAGTTAACTAATCTGCCGTCGCGCTTTTGGATTTGAGTAATGGGGTTATGAGATGACATAGTTTAAAAACCTACAGTTTACACTGACTCCACCCGCATTCATGACAGGTAGCACAGCCTTCGGATTTAACGATACGGGCCCCGCATTCAGGACAGGAAGAGGTGCTCAGTGCTGAGTTCTGGGTACTAAGATTTTCAGTTTTACTAACCTTTTCTATAAGATCACTATTCGTGTCCAACTTCGTACTTGGTACTTCGTACTTAGTACTTTTGACATTCAATACCTGATCCTGTTTACTGCCGTCGCGGTAGATCGTAATTCCCTTGCACCCTAACCGCCAAGCAAGCATATATGCGTTGCGCACATCTTCAGCTGTTGCGTTATGAGGAAAATTAATCGTTTTGGAGACGGAATTGTCAAAATGTTTCTGCCAGGCAGCCTGAATTCGGACATGCCACTCAGGTTCAATCTGATGAGAAGTAACAAACAGTTTCTTTTCTTTTTTGTTCAGGTGCTCAACACTACCAAGGTTTCCTTCTGCCGCTATTGTTTCCAAAACACTCCTAACCTCTTTCTTTGTTAGACCCTTTGTTTTCAGATACTCTTCAAACTCAGGGTCAATCATCATTAACTCTTCTGTCGGCCGATTTTTTTTATCATCTTCAAAAAAGGTTTTTCGCAGGGTCACTAAAGAAAAAACAGGTTCAATTCCGGAAGAACAATTGGCCAGCATAGAGATAGTGCCGGTTGGGGCAATCATTGTGAGAGCGCAATTTCGGTACCGTTCCGCACTGCCAGCATAAATTGACCGGTCCCAGTTGGGGAATACACCCCGTTCTTTGCCAAGCTCTAAAGACATTTCTTCAGCTTTGCGTCTGATAAACTTAGCTAACCTTTCCGAAAGCCTGATAGCTTCTTCGCTGTTGTAGGGAATGCCAAGTTTAAAAAGCAAGTGAGCAAAGCCCATCACTCCAAGACCAATGCGACGGTTGCCGTTTTTTACCATTTCTTCAATTTCTTTAAGCGGATAGTTATTTACTTCGATCATATCGTCTAAAAGACGTACCGCTACTTTTATAGATTTTTCCAGATCATCCCAGTCAATTTCATAACTACCGTTTTTATCTTTTACTATATGATTTGAAAGGATAATTGAAGTAAGGTTGCACGACTCATAGGGCAGTAGGGGTATCTCACCGCAAGGGTTAGTACAGTTAATTACTCCCAGAGAAGGGGTGGGGTTATCTTCCTGCATTCTATCCAAAAAAGCCAGCCCTGGGTCACCTGTTGCCCAAGCGTGTTCAACGATTAAGTCAAATAGTTTTCGGGCTTTAATCTTTTTAACTACCTCCCCATTCCGGGGGTTAATAAGTTCCCAAGGTTTATCCTGCTCAACTGCCTCCATAAACTCATTCGTTACTCCTACTGACACATTAAAGTTTTTAATCGTACCGTCTTCTTCTTTTAAAGTAATAAAGTCGATAATGTCAGGATGATCAACATTTAAAACCCCAATGTTAGCGCCTTGTCTTTTTGAGCCTTGGAGAATTTTTGATAAAGCAGCCGAGTAGGCACTTAAGAAATCAACCGGGCCAGAAGCTGCACCAGGGACATTTTTAACTTTATCTCCACGGGGTCTGATTTTGGAAAAGTTGAAACCTGTGCCACCGTTATTTTTGTGAACAACTGCCGCATCTCCTAAGGTTTTAAAAATTGAGTGGATATTATCTTCAACCGGTAAAACAAAGCAGGATGAAAGCTGGCCTGTACCCCCGGGATTGCCAGCTTCAAACAAGGCTTTACCGGCTACCACAAATTTCAAATTTACCATCCGCTCAAAAAACTGCTTAGCTGTTTTTTCAACAATTCCATTCATCCCCCAGTTGATCTCAGCCTTAGCAAGATGCTGGGCAACGCGCCAGAACATTTCTCCCGGAGTTTCGATTACATTCCCTTCCATATCTGTTCGCAAGTAGCGTTTTTCGGCAATCTTTTTCGCACTTTTAGTCAAGTTTGGTTCAGTAATTTTCATAGTTATTTCTTATATGTTTATGCTATTTGACAAAGCTGATAGATTTTTTAATCAGCTTTGTCATGCTGAGTTTTTCGTTTCCTATCTGGAAACAGAAAACGAAGCGCTATTTTTTACACATCACACTTACTGTACCCACACTCAGGGCACGTCATACAACCCTCTCCTTTGCGCATAACCGCTCCACATTCAGGGCAGGAAGATAGGGCATCAGTTGGTTTAAAAGGACGGGGAACTTGATCAATTCTGCGTTTCACTAACGGAGTTCCCCGAAACTCAGAGGCGCCATTTGTGGTATATGCATCATTTTTCTTACTGCCGCTTTCTAAAACTACTTCTTTTCTTGAGCCAGTTACATAGACCGTTATCCCCTTACAACCAAGTTTCCAAGCAAGCATATATGCCCTTTTTACATCGTCAACTGTGGCATTTGAAGGAAAGTTAATCGTTTTGGAAATCGAGTTGTCTACAAACTGCTGGAGCGCTGCCTGCATCCGAACGTGCTGGCTTGCCGTTAAATCAGATGAAACAACAAATACTTTCCTGATTTCCTCCGGAATTTCGGCAATCCCCTGGCAACTTCCGCTTTGTCTCACTTTTTCAAAAATAAGTTCTCTTTTTTTCTTGCTAATACCACTTTTTGTAAGCGCTTTAGCAAACAAGTCGCTCTCATAGTAGAGTTGTTTAAAGTCTTCCCCGTTATCATAGTCCGCCCCCTCGTGCGTTTTCATTACATAACTTAAAGAAAAGACAGGTTCGCAGCCATACCCTTCTAAGCCAGAAACAGTTGCAATTGCGCCTGTCGGGGCAATAGTGTTCTGACAAGCATTACGGACACCATACTTTTTAATATCTTTTACTAACGTTTTCCAATCGAGAATAGGGCGATTAAATGGTGTTTCAGACTTAACTAATGGTTTATTTATCGTAAAAACAAAACTATTCTTGTTGTAAACACTTTCACTTATTCCGGGAAATGGCCCTCTGTCTTTAGCTAGTTCAACGCTGGCTTTAAGAGTATGAAAGCGAATAAACTCCATCACCTGACCAGCTAAGTCTTCTCCTTCTTTTGAACCATAAGGGACCCCAATTAGGTACATTAAGTCAGCCAGTCCCATAATGGAAACGCCGATTCGCCTATTTTTAAAAGCTGCTTCTTGCAGCAGAGGTACAGCTGGTACGTACTTGTTTACCTCAACCACATCGTCTAAAAAGCGGGTTATAACTTCTGTTGTTTTCTGCAACGCTTTCCAATCTATTTCATAGTCAAACACTTTGCTGGCAAGTGATTTCCCTTTGGCTTTCTTGGGTTTTACATGTTGGCGGAGGTTAATACTGGCCATACAACAGTTTTCCCCTGGTCCCAGCCACTGCTCGCCGCAGGGATTCGTTGCTTCCAGGGTATATTGCTGCGGCACCGGGTTGTCTCGATTTGCACTGTCAAGGAAAAGGACTCCAGGTTCACCATTATGATGGGCAAAGGTGGCAATCTTAGTAAACAAGTCTTTCGCTTTTACTTTTTTTACTACTTCTTTACTATAGGGATCGATAAGAGAAAATAGCTTATTGCCTTCCACTGCCCTCATAAACTCATCGGTGATCCCCACTGAAATATTGAAGTGCTCAACCTCTCCCTCACTTTCTTTGCAGCAGATAAAGTCTTCAATATCCGGATGGTTTATCGGCAAAACCGCCATACATGCACTTCGTCTTCCCCCACCTTGCCCAATAACCCAGAAAGCGGTGTCGTAGATTTTTAAGAAAGAAACTGCTCCGGTAGCTTTTCCTTTGCTGGTACTGATAAAAGAACCTTTATGTCTGATTCTGCCAAAAGAAAAACCAACTCCTCCACCTGATTGAAGAATTAAGACCGCATCGCGAAGAGTTGAAAAAATACTGTGCTCCATCTTGCCTAAATCGTCTTCAATCGGCAAGACAAAGCAGTTAGCCAGTTGTCCAGAACCTGTACCAGCATTAGCAATCGTTCTTCCATTAGGAAGAAAACGGAGTTTACATAAGTTATCAAAAAACTCTTCCCGAACATCATTGGGATCAATCCCATCCCGGTACTGATTTTCCGCTTCTGCTACCACCCGTGCCACTCGTGCAAAAATGTCTTCAACTGACTCAACAGTTTTACCATACTCATCCCGTAAACTGTAACGTTTGATAAAGACTTCTAGAGCATTTGGGGGTAGCTTAATTTTGGGCATATTAGTCAAGTTCCTGAATTTGTTTTTTAAATTCTCCAACACTGTTAAATTCAAGAAAAACGCTGGCAAACCTAAGGTAAGCAACCGGATCCATGTGCTTAAGTCTTGTTAGAATCATTCGCCCAATATCAGATGAAGAAACCTCGGTTGACTTCCGGTTCATTAGCCGTAACTCAATATCTTCAATTATTTTCTCAATATCTTCTTCCAGGATATCTCTCTTTTCACAAGCTAATTTTATGCCATACTTCATTTTTACCCGATCAAAATCCTCTTTGTTGCCATCTTTTTTTACTACTTTAAGATCAATAATCTCAACTCTTTCGTATGTAGTAAATCGCTTCTGGCATCTATTACATTCCCGTCTACGGCGCGTAACCTGACCGTCCTCGCTATCGCGAGATTCTAGAACAGAACTTTTTGGTGAGTTACAGTAGGGACACAACACAATGATCCTTAGAATTTCGAGATTTGCACATTACCTTTTATATTTTCATAACACTATTCATAGTGTGCTATAAAAATGTAGAGCACTATAAATCAGCGGTCAATAGGTGTATTGAAACAAGAATAAGGACTAGGTTGTTTTAGGCTGTTTTATCAACAAGAATATGATTGAAGCAGTTTTTCCGCAAAGCCTACTGCTGAGCTGAGGAAGAAGCTTCAACACTAACTTCTACTGAAGGTTTAGGAAGATAGTCTCCTAGAGTTTCTTCAAATCTATTTTTTACAGCCAGACTTGTTTCCTCAAGTACTCTTTTTTCCCGATCAGAAACTTTTCCCTTAAGTTCAGAAATAATTTCCTGGTGTTTTTGATAGGTATTAACTAACCGTTTTTTTGAAGCTTCTTGATCAAAGTTATTTCCTTGCTTATCAATTACCTGATGTAACTGAGACTCTGCCCGAAGTAAATATTTTTCGGCTTTGGTTATTGTTGTAGTTCCCAAAGTTTGCTGGTTACCAAAAATTAACGCTTGTCCGGCCCCCAGTCTTTTATCAGCATACAGAAGCAGTAGTTCGTACTGGCGCTCCGGATCTTTGGCCAACCAAAGATTAATCTTATCCCTTAGCATCTTAATACAGTAAAGTGGATGGTCTGGTAGAATTCCGGGATACGGAAGATGATGGTCAATTAAGTTAGTTTTTTCCTTTCCTAATATGGTAGTAGTACTAGCACTGGCTTCGGAGGAAATCTCATCAGCTACAGATGCAAACACGGTTTTAGAGAAATTTTTTTGAATTAGGCCTGGATGAGCAATACGAAAGGCTGAGATAATAACCATAAAGAAAGCTAAACAGACAAAAGTTCCGGATAGAAGTAAGCGCGAACTAATCATACAGTTACTTTTCTTTATAACCCAATTCATCAAGGGCTTTTTGTAATGTTTGTTCTTTGCTTAATGTGAAAGTATCTATAACCAAATCATATAACTCGGGATTCCAAAAATAAATTGGCTCATTTGCTAAAGAAGGCTTAGCCTTTACCACCCAGTCCTGCCATTCTTTAGCATACATTTTCTGCCATTTTTCCAAATTTTTTTGTTCTCGTTCGAATATGTGTTTTTTAGCATCAGCAACAGATATATTATCACGGTTAACTAATCGGTCTACTCTAATAGGGTCATCACTGCATACTACTAATATTTTTAAGGTACCTGGAATTCCCTGAGCCATAAAACCAGAAAGCCAAGCATCAATGACCCGATGATCTTTTTCCTTTAAGCTCTTTCTAGTCTGATAATCTACCTTCCTATCAAAGTCATCGCTGTACACTGTTGCATCATGATGCAACTTGTTGTTGCGATCAAACAAACCTTGTTCAATCGCATATGCTCTCATAAAATCCCCACCGCTGAAGTAATCCCATCCTAAAGTTTTAGCTAGAGTTTTAGCCAGAGTTGAGGAGCCAGCTCCAGGTAAGCCGGAAACAGTGATGTTTCTGTACCGCAAATTTTTTCCAGTCATACTATTCCTCCAGTACGTGCATAATTTGCTAATTTTAGCGCATCACTTCTTCTGAGTCCAGAGAAAACTTACCTATCCTATTGTAAAGACGGCTGAAAAGCTACAGCACAGATAGACTGAGCTTTCTCAATAGCTGTAAGTATCTGCTGTAATCTCTCCTTGGCTTCATGTAAAGTTATATGTTGAGTATTATCAATAAAGTAGTGAAAAATCTTGTTGCGGCACTCTTTCCAAGTTTGCCACAAAAGTTCTGGAAGTTCTTTGCTGTGGTACAAATTTTCCAGATCGTCATACAAAGCTTCAAAACTGTTTGGATCACTTTGTGCCAGTGCTGGATTTAAAGCCTTCCCTACTCTAAATCGTTTACCAGTATATCGCTTCTCTGATATTAACCCTAAACGGAAGAGCATATCTTTGACAAAGCCTTCGTAGGCTTTTGCTGCAGGCATAACTATAAAGGAGTAGTCATAAAACGTTTTTTTCTTATACTCGATATCTTCGATAAGGTAAAAGCTTTGCTGTAAAAGCTCTCTTTGAGAGGCAGGAAGTTTCTTAAACCATTCTTTTGCATGAAGCGTTTCTAAGGTATACTTAGTTTCTGACATAAATAATTTTGCCTTAAATCTTCTTTGTTCAACCGGGAAAAATTCCTCTATGTTTACTCTACCGTCTTTGGTGCTACTAGTTCAAGATGAGTTATTTTTCATTAAAAAGTAATACTCTTGCGTTATAATGACTTTGCTATTGCTGCAGTAAAACATTAAAACTAACTTCAATGTATGTCTGCTAAAAAAACCTGGGAAAAACGACAGAAGCAAAAAAACGTTAAAAAACAGAAAAAGCAAAGTAGGACGAAATCCTATTCTTTTAGCATAGAAAAGAGTTGGTTAAAACATCTCGGAAAGACCAGATACACCTTAGCTCTAGGATTTGTAGTTCTACTTCTTTTGGTTTTCTCAGTAGCAAGCTATCTGTTTATTTTCAAGGACTTACCCTCCCCAACTAATCTCACCAAAAATGACTTTCCTGTTTCAACAGAAATTTACGACCGGGAAGGCAGATTACTGTATGAAATATATGCTGAACAGAATAGGAAACCAATTAAGCTCAAAAATATCCCTCGACATGTAAAGGAAGCTACTATAGCTATCGAGGATAAAGATTTTTACAAACATGGGGGATTTGCTATTACAGGTATTACTCGGGCACTGTATAAGAATATTTTTAAAGGAGAGTTTCAAGGCGGCTCAACCATTACTCAGCAGCTCGTAAAAACTGCCCTCCTAACACCTGAGAGAACCATACGGCGTAAAGTTAGAGAACTACTCCTTTCATCAGTAATAGAAATCCTTTATTCAAAAGACGAAATATTGGAAATGTACCTGAACCACATTCCTTACGGCGGTACTGCCTATGGCATTGAGCAGGCTGCTCATCTTTACTTTGGAAAGTCGGCTAAGGATTTGAGCCTTGCCGAAAGTGCACTTCTGGCAGGATTGCCTCAGGCGCCCAGCCGGTACTCACCATTTGGCTCCAACCCAGAACTAGCAAAGCAACGACAGGAACAAGTGCTTCAAAGAATGGTTGAAGACGGCTACATAACACCCGAAGAAAAAGAACAGGCATACAACACTAAGCTAACATATGCTAAGCAACACATTGATATTAAAGCTCCTCACTTTGTTTTATATGTTAAAGATCTTTTAGTTGAAAAGTATGGCCAGAAAAAGGTTGAACAAGGAGGTTTGAGAGTTACGACAACTCTTGATTTACCTTTTCAGGAGTATGCTCAAGCCTCCGTAGCCGCTGAAATTGCAACACTTGAAAGATATAATGTAACTAATGGAGCCACCCTTGTTACTAAACCTTCTACAGGTGAAATATTAGCAATGGTGGGCTCGAGAGGCTATTTTGACGAAGCTATTGATGGTAAGGTCAACTTAACTACTAGCCTTCGTCAGCCAGGTTCATCAATTAAACCTCTCAATTACGCTCTAGGAATTTTCAAAGGTTATCCAGCTTCAACCATGTTTTTAGATATCCCTACCTGCTTTACCGCCCCAGGGCAACCTTCTGCATACTGCCCTAAAAACTACGACGGACGTTTCCATGGACCACAGCAAATGCGCTATGCCCTTGCAAATTCCTACAATATTCCTGCCGTGAAGATGTTAGCTCTAAACACAGTTGAGGATTTCATTGCCACAGCTTCGGCAATGGGCATCTCTACATGGCATAATCCCAAAAACTACGGTCTTTCATTAACTTTGGGTGGCGGAGAGGTCAAGATGGTTGATATGGCCGTTGCCTTTGGAACCCTTGCTAATTCAGGTATCCGAATTGATCTTAATCCGATCTTAAAAGTTGAAACATATAAAGGTGAAATACTTGAAGAGTATAATCATGAAAAAAATCCCCCCACGGGTAAAAGAATACTTCCACCCGAAGTTACATTTATTATTTCTGATATTCTTGCAGATAATCGTGCCCGAATCCCTGCATTTGGAGCATACTCAAAACTTGTTATTCCAGATAAAACCGTTTCTGTAAAAACTGGTACAACTGATGACCTAAGAGATAACTGGACAGTTGGGTACACACCAGAGTTTCTAGCGGCAGTGTGGGTAGGCAACAATGATAACTCTAAAATGAATGGTTACGTGGTCTCTGGTGTTACGGGTGCAGCCCCGATCTGGAACTCGGTAATGAGCTATGTGCTTGATGGAAGGGAGGATGTTATTCCGCCAAAGCCGGAGAATGTTATTGGTACCAGCGTTTGTGCGTATCAGCAGACCAATCCCGAAAACCCTCAAACTTGCGAGGGTAGGTTTGAGTACTTTATAAAAGGCACTGAGACAAATCAACTTCATGGATATATTGCGAAAAAAAATACATGGATAGATAAAGAGACTGGCCGTCCACCTCTTCCAGGAAAAGTAGACAACCTTGAACTCCAGGAGCGACTGATGGCAAGCGATGCTTTTACCGCCGATTATTGTGTCGACTGCTCTCATGAAGGAGAGCCGCCAACTACAATTAATCTCAACCAGTTTTACAGCAAGCTGGAAGCAAAGAATAATCCATAATTTATTTCAGAAGATTTTAATTAATTAAACTTACGTTAACTTCCTGTTTTTTTGTAACAAGAGGGATGTTACAATCTTTTCATGGCAGCAAGGACAGAACAAAGATCCACTCTAAAAGAGAAAAGTATATTGGAGTGGATAGTTTATATTCTCCAGATTATCGGCAGATTCACATATAAAAGTATTTTCTATGCTCTTAAGTTTATCTACATTACTGCAGGTAGCTTTGTTAGTACTTTAAAAACCCCCTTTTCCTACACTCGCTCAACACTTCCTCCTTACAAAAAAGGGTACAAAAAAACAGCTAGAAAAAAGAGTAGACGTTCCTTCCAGTTATATGGAATCATAAAAAGGGTTTTGTTTTTCTGCAATTTTCTCGTACAGAGAATACTTAATTTTCTTAGATTTAACAGACTAAAAGATATTGTAAAAAATTTCAGTAAACAGTTTTATCTTTTCTATTTCTTTTTAGTTAGCCTAAAAGAAAGAAGCAATCATAGTTTTATTAAAAGAATTCATATCTCTGTTACAAGGATCACAGGAAAACTAAGTAAAAAAAAGAAGGTTACGAGATTTGGTCTTTTTGTACGTTACACGTTTCTCCTACTAAGCATAACTGCTTTCAGCATAACTGCCTTTGTTTACTACACAATTTTAAGAGATTTACCTAACCCCAATGAATTGATCAGTCGAAACCAGGTCTTGACGACCAAAATTTACGCTAGAGATGGTTCATTGCTTTTTAAAATATATCGTAATCAAAACCGAAGTCTCGTTAAACTCGAAGACATTCCAGCACACCTTGTTAATGCGACAGTAGCAGCAGAAGATAAAGAGTTCTGGAACCACTCCGGATTCTCTTTAGCAGGAATCATAAGAGCTGTAAAAAAGAACCTTGAAACTGACGTGTACCTGCAAGGAGGGTCTACTATTACTCAGCAACTGGTAAAAAATGCACTTCTGTCTTCGGAACGAACATACGTGAGAAAACTAAAGGAGTTGGTATTGGCAATTGAAGTTGAACTTATTTTCAGTAAGGATGAAATTTTGCAAATGTACTTCAACGAGATCCCTTATGGGGGAGTAGCTTACGGCGTAGCTGAGGCAGCAGAAACGTACTTTGGTAAATCAGTGCAAGAGCTTAATCTAGCAGAATCAGCCCTACTTGCCGGCATTCCTACTGCTCCAACCAGATACTCACCCCTTGGAGCTCATCCTGAGTACGCAATTTATCGCCAGCACCACGTTCTCAACCGCATGGTCGAGGATGGCTACATAACCCCGGAAGAAAGCCTTGAAGCTAAAAGGACAAAACTTGTATTAAAGCCGCACCATGCAGAAATCCTTGCCCCACATTTTGTAATGTACGTTAAAGATCTTCTGGTCGAAAAGTATGGAACCAGGATGTTAGAAGAAGGTGGTCTTGAAGTAATTACTTCTCTTGATCCTAAGGTACAGACTAGCGCTGAAAACGCAGTAAAGGCTGAAATTGAAAAACTCCTCCCCATGCATGTTACTAATGGCGCTGCTTTAGTAACTCACCCCTACACTGGAGAGATTCTGGCGATGGTCGGGTCCCGCAACTACTTTGATACTAATAGTGATGGAAATGTTAACGTTACTACTAGCCTTCGTCAGCCAGGTTCATCAATCAAACCTCTTACTTATGCCTTAGCCTTGCAGTCAGGGTTTACTCCTGCTTCGATGATTGATGATGCTCCGGTTTCTTATCCTGATGGGAACCGTGCTTATACTCCGGTTAACTATGATGGCCGCTTCCATGGTAGGGTCACTCTCCGTACAGCCCTAGGTTCAAGTTTTAACATCCCTGCCGTAAAACTACTCAACCAATTGGGTGTAGACAACTTAATTGATTTTGCTGAAACTATGGGCATCACCACCTGGAAAGACCGCAGCCGTTTTGGTTTAAGTCTTACTCTAGGTGGGGGCGAAGTCAAAATGACAGACATGGCAGTCGTGTATGGAGTCTTCGCTAATCAGGGACTTAAAGTCAATCTTCATCCCATTCTTCAGGTCAAAGGCCCTGATGGTAGAATTCTGGATGATTTTTACTGCAACCCAGGCTTTCACTTTCTTCCAAGTGCTGCCGCAAGTAGTAAAAATGTCTTTTGCCAACCCCAAGCTGTCTTAAGCCCCAGTATTGCTTACCAGATTAGCGATATGCTCTCCGATAATAACGCCCGCACCCCTGCTTTTGGACCCAACTCTTTACTTAAAATCGATAATCATCAAGTAGCGGTTAAAACTGGGACAACAAACGATAGAAGAGATAATTGGACAATTGGATACACTCCAGAGTATGTAGTGGTAGTGTGGGTAGGAAATAATGACAATACACCTATGAGTAGCGTAGCTTCGGGTATTACCGGAGCCACTCCGATCTGGCACAGTATTATCACAGATCTTCTTACCAATACTTCGGAACCTGTTACCTTCCAACCTCCGAGCGGGCTTATTCCAGTCCAGATATGTGAAGATAATGGGCTCTTAGCTTGTTCAACTTGTCGCAATATAAAAACAGAGTACTTTATACCCGGAACTCAACCAAAACAAAGCTG
Source organism: Patescibacteria group bacterium (assembly GCA_050942955.1). Classification (GTDB taxonomy): domain Bacteria; phylum Patescibacteriota; class Microgenomatia; order UBA1400; family UBA1449; genus JBMNOG01. The sequence continues at coordinate 25,629 of JBMNOG010000003.1, forward strand.
CCAACAGGAAACATTGGAAAGAATTTCTGAGCAACAAACACAGATTTAATAGTCGTTTAGTTAAGATTATTTTTCTATGAGGCTCTCACCTGTCATCTCCTGAGGCTTTTCAATACCCATAAGCTCCAAAACTGTGGGCGCTACATCCTGCAAACCCTTACCTTTTTTAAGATGAATACTTTTGTATACCGTGTCATTAGAAACAAAAATTAAAGGCACAGGGTTTGTTGTGTGACTGGTGCGCCACTCTTCTGTTTGGTCTTCAGCATTGCCATGATCTGCAAAGACAAGGATAGTGTAGTTTTTAGCTAAGCCTTTTTCTGTAATTTTACCCACACACTCATCAACAGCGGCAATCGCCTTATGAATAGCTTCAATATCACCTGTATGTCCAACCATATCTCCATTCACCAGATTGGTAACAATAAGATCATACTTCTCTTCATCAATCGCTTTAGTAAGTACTTCTGTAATTTCATAAACACTCATCTCCGGCTTTTTGTCATAGGTTTCTACTTTAGGCGAGGGAATGAGAATCCGATCCTCATTTTCATACGGCTCTTCAATCTGCCCATTAAAGAAAAAAGTAACATGGGCATACTTTTCTGTTTCCGAAATACGCAGTTGATGCATCCCTTGCTTTGCAACTACTTCCCCTAGAAAGTTAGTTAACACCTGGTCTTTGAAGGCTACTTTTGGAACTTGAGGTGTAAAGTACTGAGTCATGGTCACAAAAAAGATGTCTAGAGGTTTAGTTTCCCAACCAGTAAACTCTATTTCTGTCATGGCTTGTGTTAGCTGCCGCGGCCTGTCTGTTCTAAAGTTGTAAAAAATAAAGGAATCGTCTGGCTTAATTCCCCCATACCATTCAGCTTTCCCGGGAGTGATAAATTCATCCGTTTCTCCTTTAGCATGACACTCCTCAAGATACGCCTTTGCCTCATCAAAAACTCTTTCTGTTTGCGCGTTTACAATACACTCATACGCTTTTTTTGTGCGCTGCCACCTTTTATCCCTATCCATCGCATAGTACCTACCAGAGACTGTGGCAATTTTGCCAAACCCAATCTCAGCAATTTTCTTGTTAAGGGTGTTGAGATGTTTAAGACTGGCTGTTACAGGAGCATCTCTACCATCGGTAATAACGTGGACAACTACATTGGTAAAGTTTTGTTTTTTGCAAAGATCAAGTAAAGCCAAAAGGTGATTAATGTGAGCGTGAACCCCCTCTACCTGTAACAATCCAACAAGATGGAGAGTGGTGTTGTGTTTTTTACAGTTCTCAATTGCTTCCAGAAACTCTGGTATCTTAAAAAAACTACCTTCTTCAATAGCTTTATTAATCCTTGCTAGTGATTGGAAAATGATCCGCCCCCCACCGATTGTCATATGTCCAACCTCTGAGTTACCTTGGTACCCATGAGGAACTCCTACTGCTTCCCCACTGGCATTAAGTAAAGTATTAGGGTACTTAGCCATTAGTTTATCTGTATTGGGTGTAGGAGTTTCGGCAATGGCATTGTGTTCTTTTTCTTTTCTGTACCCCCAACCATCACGAATAACTAAGATAACTTTATGCTTTGGTTTCATATGTATGAAATAAAGAGACAACTGAGCGTTGTCTCTTTGGTCATTACCCAGTTTTGTAATGTAGGTGGCCTCTTAGTCTAAAACCTGCTCAACTAAGCGATTAGCATACCCCCACTCGTTGTCATACCAGGCATATACTTTCACTAAATCTCCGTCAATGACTTGTGTTAAAGACAAGTCCACTACCGCTGAGGCTTCACAGCCAATTATATCAGAAGAGACTAAGGGTTTTTGAGTAACATAGAGAAAGTACTTTAACTCATCCCGCTTCGAAGCCTCAATAAACATTTCATTAACTTCTTCAACGGTAGTAGGCCGATCAACTAGATACGTAAGATCCGAGAGGGAAGCTGTAGCTACCGGAACTCTGATAGCAATACCATCAAATTTACCCTTAAGCTGGGGTAAAACCTTAGTCATTGCTATCGCTGCTCCGGTTGATGTCGGAATAACATTTTGACTAGCTGACCTGGCACGACGCAGATCTTTTTTGTGCGATCCATCTTGTAAAGACTGGTCAGAAGTAAAAGCATGGATTGTTGTCATGGCTGCTTTTTTAACTGTAAAGTTTTCAAGCATGACTTTGCTTACCGGCGAGATACAGTTAGTAGTACAGGAAGCATTGGAAACAAGCGTTTTCCCTTTTGCCTCTTCATCATTGACGCCTTTAACAACAGTTTGGATACCTTCTCCTTTTCCAGGGGCAGAAAGAATCACCTGTTTAACACTCCCTCGCAGGTGTTTACTCATACCTCTTTCGTCTTCAAATACACCAGTAGACTCAAGTACTGTTTCTACACCATAATCTCCCCAAGGAATGTTTTCCGGTTCTCGTTCAGCACTGACAAAAATTCTTTTACCGTTAACAATCATGTAGTCCCCGTCTACCTCAACACTTCCGGGAAAACGGCGGTACATGGTGTCAAACTCAAAAATATGCGCCCAACCTTTAGTATCCATACTACCGGATGTATTAATAATGGGGACTTCAATTCTGTCTGAAAATTTTTGCAGAATAACCCGAAGAGCTAATCTTCCGATACGGCCAAAGCCATTGATACCAATTTTTTTCATAGGACAGCTAACACTAATTGCCAGGTTATGTTATCTTTTAACCATGACAATTAGGCAGTATGAAATTACTAACTACTGGTTTCTTTTACCATCTTAACAAATTTATAGAAAAAAGTATGGAGGAAAAGATTACTTCTCAAGTTGCATAATCTTCTCGAGTCTTCTTATATGTCTTTTTTCGTTTTTAAATTCAGCTGCCAGAAATGTTTTTACTAACTGGAAAACCTTAAACTTGGTAGTGTAATCAGCTGCAATTGCCAAGACATTAATATCATCATCTTCAACAAAGCTCTTCACCTGTTGATGATTAAAACCTAAACTACAACGGATACCTTTAACTTTATTAGCCGCCACACAGATACCTGCACCGGAACCACAGAAAACTACTCCTTTCCCTTTTTTATCTTCCAAAACTTTCTGGGCAACCTTATAGGCATAATCGGGATAATCATCGTCTGCATTGTATTCATACGCTCCTAAATCTTTAAAGGGAATTTTTTTGGTGGTTAACCAAGTCTTCAATTGGTTTTTGCGTTTTAAGCCTCGGTGGTCAGTTGCTAAATAGAGCATAAAGTGTGCTTTACACTACTAATTGTGATTTTTTCTCTAACTCTTCTTTTTCCTGATCGAACTCTTGTATGGCCTCAAGCACTTCCTCAACTGAATTAACTATTCTGAACACCTCGGTATCATTGGATCTCATCATCATGTTTTTATTAATAACATCGATAATCTCATGCCAAAAGTCTCCGTAAAGAATGAAGGGTTTGTGATTACCATAATAAAGACGTGCCAAACACCAGGCCGTTCCTAGTTCTGATATCGTTCCCGTACCGCCATTAAAAATAACATAACAGTCTCCATGCTCCATTAAAGTAAACATTCGTTCAATATAGTTCGTTGTTTTAATTTCTTTATCTGTCTGGTTTTTTATGTAACGACCTTCAAAGCCAGGAGCATCTTTGGGATCAAATGTTACAGATAGAGTTTTACCGTTAACCGCTTCAGCTCCTTCGGTAGCTGCCAGCATTGCTCCCGGACCACCACCATTAACAATCGTATACCCTTCCTGGGCTAAACGCTTTGCAACTGCAAACACTTCTTTATATAAATTAGAGTTTGTCTCTGCTCCTGCTCCGCCAAAAATTGCAACATTTTGAATCTTCTTCGCCATAATAATGCTTCAACTTTATAAAGTCAGCTTTAGTCTAACACAAAAATGAGGTTAGAACACATCCGTCCTAACCCCATCGTCTTTTTACAATTCTTACTTATAACTACCTTCAAGAACTCGCTCACCTATCGTAGTATCACCGTCTTCAATTTCTCGGCTAACTACAATTTTAGAGTACTGCGACTTATCTCCTTGGGCTGAGTAAAGCAACTCTCCACTGGTACTAGACATATCCAGTCTTCCAATAGAGTTGACAGCACCATCTTCTTTTTCTAACCATACTTCATAGTAGTAACCTTTTTGAAGAGGGCTAAGGCCCTCGACCTGCACCTTTTGGTAGTAGGCATTGTCCTCTATTTTCCTAAAAGCTTTACCTGTTCCTGAGTTACCTTCAGTAGCAGTCAAAGTGATTGGTTCAACATCCATGAGTTTCTGAGAAATCTCTTGCTTCTTCTGCTCAGCTTCTTCCGGAGAGATTTCTTCTACGGTATCACCTGTCTTTTTCACAATAGTACCATTATCAAGAGTAAGAATTTCCTCAACTGGAGGGATTTCTTCACCTTGACCTTCAAAGGCTTTGTTTCTATTCCAAATGTAGCTGCCTAAAAGTACTGCAAAAATTGCTGCTACAATAATCCACTGTTTCATGGGTGTATGTCACCTCCCTCCGGTATAAGGTATTAATAAGCTGTGCGCTTACAAAAAACCTGCACTTCAAGCTAAAGGAGAAAGCTCCTTCAGAAAGGGCAGGAATTACTCCTACTTTAGCTAATAACTGACTCCGCTGTCAATCCTTAGTTTATCCTAGACCAGTGATAACTGGTATACTTAAAGCATGAAAAGAGGAGTATGGATTATTGCTGTCGGATTCTTTTTGGCAAGTTGTGTAGTTAAAACTCCAATTACAGCTACCCAGGAGTGGTTACAACTACTAAAAAACCAGCAGTTTGAGCAAGCTACTCAACATATGGTAGTCATTACTAATCAAACTCCAGCTCCCTTAACTCAGGAACAGAAAGATACCTTCATAGCGCAGTATCAACAAAATTACCAGCAAATTCATTCCTTTTCTGTTGATAATATGGTTGCCCTACCTGAGCAAACCTTAAAGGAAATGGGTATTGGTGAAGGGTATGAGGTTTATTATGTTCAAACTTCCCAAAAAAAAGGGAAGCAGCACCTAAAAACGTTTGTTGTAAAAGTTGGAGACCAGTGGAAGGTCGTAAAGAAATAGAATTTTATTCCTTTTGACTTCCTGCAAGCTGCTTAACTTGTTCCAGAGTGGTTGCTTCAGTTACATCCTTATCATCTCTGAATTTTATGAACCTGGGGAAACGCAGAGATAAACCGGTTTCATGAATTGGAGACCGAGAGATTGAGTCAGCCCTAATCTCAATAAGTATCTCCGGCTTAACCCATACATCAGGAATAAGGGTTTTATCTGCAACATAGTTTTTGGGCATTTTCTTTACTTTACTAACCTCACAGCGCTTGAGCATCTCTTTAAGCTTTTCTTCAGAAAAACCCGATCCCACTTTAGAGAGAGAGTAAATTTTGCCGTCATGAGGAATACCTACCAAAACCTTCCCCAAACCTAGCTTAGCCCACTTCCCCTCCCCTTTAAAGTAACCCATCACCACAGCATCAACTGTATCTGCTAGCTCTGACTGCATCGCCACTTTATACTTCACCCAGGTAAAGTCCCTTTTTCCGGCACGGTAGGGAGCTTCCACCTTTTTTGCCATAAGCCCTTCAAGTCCTTCTTTGGCCACTTCAGTAAAGAAGTCTTCAAAACTATCCGGATCACTTACTAAGCGCTGTTCGGTGAGAACAAAGGGAGAATCTTTGCGAACCTTTTTGAATACTTTTTCCAAAAAGGTTCGCCTGTCTTTTTGAGAAGTATTTACTAATGAGACACCGTTTAGGTACAGGATATCAAACGTAAATACCTGAAGAGGAATTTCTTCTTTAACTTGGTCAATATTGTGTTTACGCTTGCGCTTCACAGTTTCCTGAAAGTCAAGAAGCTTGCCAGTAGATGGGTCAACTGCCACCGCCTCGCCATCTAAAATTGCTGAATTCACAGGTAAATCCTGAGCAGCCGCCACTAAATCCGGAAACATGTGAGTGGTACTATCCAAGTTACGAGAAAATATCCTGACAAAGGCTTTTTTAGTCTCTTCAAAAAGAGCAGGCGTTTCTTCCTCTACTTCGTCAGAAACTTTGCTTTTATCAATATGGACTTGTACACGAAAGCCGTCAAACTTGGGTTCTAGAAAAGTGCTGTCATCCATTCTCTCCAGGATTTCTTCTTTACTCAGAAGGGGAGTGGAGAGAGCTGGACGTATCGGAGTTCCCGTTTCCGGAGTAAGGCCCTTTAGAGTTTTTAGACCTTTTTCTTTTAAAAGTCTGGCAATCTGACCAATATCAGCCCTTATGTTAAAAGCATGTTCAAGTTCAGCTCTAAGGGACTTATCCCCCGTTTCCATCCAGCTTAATGCGTCAAGAATAGTCATATCCGAAAAGCCAAGGCGCAACTTCTGCAGGGGAATCCGGACAAGGTACTTACCACCTAGGCTACTTACTGATTGAAGTAAGTTCACCATTCCTTGAACTTTTCTTTCCTGACTGCCGATTCCAGCTTGTTTGGCAATGGCTACAAGTCTTTCATACACATTGGAGATAGAAAGGTTTTTATTCGTAACTAAATCTGGATTTTGTTTCGCAAAGGTATAGAAGACCTCTCCTAAATCACCTGTATTTTTAAAAACATCATTTACTCTTTTTTCTGAAGTTTTGACTACCTGAGCAATAACTCTTACCATCATCTTCTCTGCAAGTTGCAGTTCAAGTCCAACAAACTTCGGAACCAACCTTCCCAAAACTAGGTAACAGATTTTATCTATCTCATTAGCTTCAGACTCTTTAAAGAGTGCTGCTAGTTGTTTGGTCATATCCAGACGTGAGTCTGTGGCTTCGATTTTCTGAAGGTAGCGAGACAGCTTTGAAAAAAGCATAGTGATAATTGCTGAATAGGCAGACTAATTATTTTAGTTTAAGGGTATAGTAGGCTCCCTTTGTCTTCCCTAGTTTCTTAACCAAATCCTTTTCCATAAGACCTTTTATTTCCCGGAGAATGGTATCTTCAGATATCATTGGTAAGAGTTGGACAGCATCTTTCATATACAGCGCTTCGTGTTCCCTTAAAAACTCTACTAGTTTTATCTGTCTTTCAGAAAGAGATATCTGCTGTCCCAGCCGGTTAAGCATACGTTCATCCAGTGAGAGTTCTCGAACTTTCTCTTTAACCTTATCCAGCTCCTGAACGAGTCCCAAAGTAAAGTACTCCAACCACTGGGTCAGATCTCCAGTAATACTCACACTATTGAGAGCCTGGTAATACTCAGCTGGAGTACGGTCATAGTGTTCCTCAAGTGAAAAAAAACGTTTTATATCGTACTCTTCTCTAAAGAGAACTAGTGTAGCCATGGCTCTAGCCACACGACCGTTACCATCAACAAAAGGATGGATACGGGCTATCTCATAGTGGGCAATACCTGCCCGAAGCACCGGATGAATGTCTTTACTGGTAAATGAGTTGAGCCATTCTAAAAAGTGTTCTATCTGATAAGGGACCTCCACCGGATTTGGGGGTCTGTACGTCACTTCTCCGGTAGCCGCATCTTTTACAACAACTTTTGTTGAACGGTAGTTGCCAGCCTCATCTGCCTCAAGAATTTTTTCTACTGTTAATTTATGTATAGTCTTAATCTCATCTTCTGTATATCGAGTAAAACGCTGGGTATTAACCCGCAACGAATCCACATACTCTAAAACTTTGCGGTAATTTAAGATTTCCTGGATATCCCTCTCTCTCGCTGCCACTCCTGCTTGGTTGGCAATTATTTTTGCCGGCTTTTCAGTCCCATTCTCAGCTACGTTTTCAAAAATAAGTTTTGCTTGACCAAGGGAAAGATCATTGCCTTCAATATGGGTACCGTAGTGAACAGTACGCAAAACTGCATCCTCCCGAAAGGTTTTTTCCCAAGCCGGAATAAGAGGAGCATTGTCAATCACCCCTTTAGCGGCTTCGATTTTGCCGACATTTATTAGAATTTGGTTAGTAATTGAAAACTTGGGTTCAAACAAAGCTATAAACTTCAAGACACAGGGTTATGTTTGTATCTTGAAGCCTATTTTATTCTCGCATTTTCTGCGGAATTTTCAAGACTGATTGCTTACTTGGTCAACTGGTCCCAGAGAACTTCCGGAACTTTATCTGCCAGCTGGTCAGCACTAAAATAAGGGCCAACCTTTTCATACAGAGTGTCACCGGCCAAACCGTTGATATAAACACCAACCGCCGCCGCTGTAAATAAATCATTAGTACAAGTCAGAGCGGCAATAAGCCCTGCCAGGACATCGCCAGTACCGCCTTTAGTCATCCCCTCATTCCCGGTATTATTAAGGATCTCTGCTTCTCTACTTGCAATAATATCTACTTTTCCTTTAAGAACAATCACACATCCCGTCTCCAGGGCTTTCTGTCTAACTACAGCCACTTTTTCTTCAAGACTGAGAGCAGAAAGAGAAATTCCAAACAATCTTTTAAATTCTCCTTCATGGGGAGTAATCACTGCTTCTTTAAGAATCTTAAGGTGTGTTGGCTTAATCACCTGAAGGGCTCCGGCATCTAAAATCCATTTCTTTTCCGGAAATTGCCGGATTAACGACAGGGTCTTTTTGCAGGTTTCTTCTCCGCTTTCTCCTGTGCCGGTATACTCTTTTGATCCTCTAACCATTCCGGGGCCAATTAAAACTGCATCAGAGTTAGTAATATACTCCGGTTCCTTACCCTGGGGAATAAGAATAAATGAATAAAGGTTTTTTTTAAGATGTTTCGTCAACTCCTGGTTCTCTGAAACAGAAGAGTAGTAAACCATATCTACAATCCGTGAAGCTACAGTCAGAGCCCAGAGCGAAGCTCCATGAAATAGATGGGAGCCACCGACAATAGTCAGTTTGCCGTTATCTCCTTTATGTGAATTTTTCTTGAGTTTTTTTAGTTTTTTTACAAACTGGGTGTCTACGTAGTTCATGTATTTAATCTAAAGTTACTAACTCCATTGTAGTTTGAACTGGTTTTTCAATAAAGCGAACCTCAGTTGTAGCTATGAGTGTCTGCTGCTTAGTAATTATATTTAAAACCATTTTCTGGTGATTTTTGTCCAGTTCCGAAAAGATATCGTCTAAGAGTAAGAGTGGCCGTTTCCCAGTTTTCTGGGTAATAAACTCCAGTTCGCCCATCTTTAAAGCCAGCACCCCCATTCGCTGTTCCCCTCTGGAACCATAAGTCGCTAAGTCTCTCTTTTTATGGTTCTGTTGGAAAATACTAAAGGTATCTCGGTGAGGACCGATAAGGGTCCGGCTGCTAGCAATTTCTGCTTGGTGGTACTTTAAAAGTCTCTCAGGGGAAATAGTGCTGGGATCGTAGATAAATGTAAAATAGGGAATATCTTCAAGATTTCTATCCATAATTTCGCGAAACTGCGCTGAACTACAGTAGGTATTTAAAAATGTTACATACTCATCACGTTTTTTGCGAAGTATCTCTCCGTTTTTAATAAGGAGACGGTTCCAAAACTCAAGTTGGTTTTCATGCGCCTTCCCTTCAGCTATTGCTGACAAAAGCTTGTTTCTCTGCCTCAAGCCTTTTTGATAAGACAAAAGGCTTCTGTCATATTCCCAATCTATCTGTGAGAGGACAAAGTCAAGGTAAGCACGTTTGTGACCAGGGCTGCCAACAACAAGCTGAATATCCTGTGGTTCAAACAACACAACTTTCAACCGTCCCATAAAATCCTTGCGGCGCTTACCTACACCATTGACCACAAACCGCTTTTTTGCAACAGGTTTTCCCTGCCACGTACCATGAGTAAGTACCACCTCTAGACTTTCATCCTCAACTTCTCCACTAATACGGCCAAACTCCTCCTCAAACGTTATCATTTCTTCATCTTTATCTGCCCGAAAACTTTTCCCTAACGCTAGAAGGGTAACAGCTTCTAAGATGTTAGTCTTCCCTGTTGCATTAGGACCGACAAATGTAGTCACTTCTTTGGTAAAAGTAAAGTTTTTCTGCTTATGAGAACGGAAGTTAAAAAGTTGTAGGTTTTTTAGCTGCATACTCATTATTTTTGGCAGTACTGGCAGTAGAAAGTTCCTCTACCTCCCAATTTGGTTTTCTGAATTATTGTACCGCAACGCTGGCAAGCACTACCCTCTTTCTTATACACTAAAAAGTGGTACTGGTAATCTCCTTCCTCTCCCAGAAGTTGACGGTAGCTACTTTGGGAAGTTCCGCCGTACTTAATCCCCAGCTCTATTATCTTGTTCAAGCTTTCGTGAAGCTTCCTAATCTCTTGCGTATTCAAGGTCTTAGCTGGTCTTCTCGGGTCAATACCTGCATCCCACAGGACATCATTAGCATAAATATTACCCACACCTGCTACTTTTTTCTGATCCATTAAAACTAACTTTACTGGACGACTGCTTGCAGACAAGGCTGAGGCTAAACTACTAACCGTAAACTCCGACGCAAGCGGTTCGATACCTGAAAACTCTTTTAGTTCCTGATCCAAGCTCTTCTGGTTTCCGATTACTTTCACCCATCCAAAAACTCTCATATCATTAAAAAATAGTGAGCTGCCGTCTTTAAATTTTATTTCAACCCTCGTATGTTTTACCGGGTGCTGAGCCAGCCATTCCAGAGTAGGGTGACCTCCGGCAACCTGTTTGTCTTTATCAACAAAGATAAGCTGACCAGTCATTTTGAGATGGATAAGAAGTTTTGGAAAGTCAGTCTCAAAATCAATAAGAATAACTTTGGCTTTGCGCCTTGTCTTGGTTACAAGTTTACCAAGAAGCAGTTTCTTATTGCCGCGAAAGCTTTTTTTACGGAATACCCTAACTTGAGCAACAGTTTTCCCTCTTATAACTTGGTTTAATTGTCTGACTATAGTTTCAACTTCAGGTAATTCTGGCATGGTATACTTTGAACTAATAAATACTTTCTCAGCTTATGTTGCAAACAGATTTTCTTACCCTGATCCTAATATCATTAGTTGCCGGTGTAGCTATTTATAAAATTTCCTTTTTTAGCCGAAAATCAATTGGCTATTTTTCTCTCCTGCAGATTATTTATTTAGTCATTATCCCAGGATTTGTTTATACTTTAGCATATTCTTACTTACAGTCTATTCTGAAACGACCACTCAATAGCAGCATTATTCTACCAGATAGTCTCATTATCAATATACTTCTTCTATCAATGCTTTTTTCTTACGGAGGCATTGCTGTTCACGCTGTTACCAAGATGCTTTCTGAGGTCGAGTCATTGCGCAATAAACATTCTGAGGCGTATAAGATTAACCGGTACTTTCATCTGAACTTCTCTCATAATCTCATATATAGTGGGGGAGTTGTGTCATTTATTTGCTTCACGCTTCTGGAGCTCAACCACGTTGTCCCTAATAACAATAATAACTTCATATTGGCGATGATGAAGGGATTAATCTTAGGAGGAAGCATTATCATGGCCATGTACTGGTACACTGTTTCGAAAGATGATTATATTGGCCGCTGGTCCGACCTAAAAACGGTGTTTCTCAGTATCTGGGTAGGATTTCTTACTATCCTTTATGGTGTCCAAAAAGTAGATCCTTCTATTCGTGACTACCAGCTCCTTTTACCGGCACTGTTGAGTTTTTCTCTTATAGCCCTATTAAATATGTTTTTAGTTTTTAGAAGATTTAAAAGAGGGGGCTTTGCGCTTTACTTCAATTTTGGCAGGAAGAAAAAGAAGCTTGTAGAGGTATCAGATAAAATCTTCTCCTCAAAAAACAATCCTCAACCAAAATTGGATTGAGGATTGTTAACTGTTTCAGTTACTTTAAGCTTTTTTCAAAACGGGCATACCGGTTCTTTCAGTCTCAACGACTTGATAACCAGCTGGAACCTCGTCTAAAGCGTTATCTCTAACCTCTCGAGCAAAGAAGTAAATTCTCTGATTTCTGCCACCTCGAAGGGTTACGTCTCTGTAGTGGAGGTAGTAATCTACTCCTTTAGAATTGGTGAATTTATAGGCCATGAATGCTCACCTCCTTCAAAGTGGTTGATCTGTCTTCATTTTTTAAAAACTCCCTCTGGTATTAGAGGAACGTTAGCACCATACTAGAGGAAATAGCCTGTTGTTGTCAAGAAGAAATTTGTTCAATTTGCTTGTTATTACTGATTTTTAGACACATTCATTTAAATTCGCAGTAAACCAAGAATGATGGGTAACTATTTGGGATTGATAACACAATAATTTTATTTATCACTCTCACTTATTACCTCATTAATTCTTTTTACCATGTCCTCAATCCCTTTTTCGCTCATACCATGAGCTTTAGCACCATCCTGTAGAGTTTCATACGCTGCAGCAAAACACCCCACACAGTGAAGTCCATACTCACCCACTAAAACTTGAGCAGCTTTAGGATACTGACTTATTAGTTCACCTAGGAGTGTATTTTTGGTTATATGGTTTATCTTAGGCATTTTTCTCCTTTTTACTTTGCTAATGTTTCTTATTGATACTGCTTTATGAAGAGCTTTTAACCCCAGCCCGGCACACTTGACTCTTCCTATAGCTACTGGCCCTCCCATAAGTTTGTAAACGTCATTAAGGGATAGTTTTCTAACTTCAGAGAGCTTTTTCCCTTTAACAGTTTCTGTCAGAAGAGAGGATGCAGCTTTTGAGATGGCGCACCCTTGACACAGAAACTTTACTTCCTGGATGCAGTTAGCTTCATTCAGTTTTAACTGGAGTTTTATAGTATCCCCACAGCTTGAATTTTCTTCCTGTACCTCCACATCAGGGGAAAGAATCTCCCCCTGGTTTCGGGGATATTTGTAGTGATCAAGAATTATTTTGCGATATATGTCGTTCATATTCCAAAAACAGTTTTTACTTTTTGCAAACCTTTAATAAGCTGGTCAATTTCTGTTTTCGTATTATATAAATAGAATGAGGCCCGAGTAGTGGCATTTAGATTAAGTAGTGTGTGCAAAGGCATACAACAATGCTGGCCGGAACGGGCTGCTACTCCAACACTATCCAAAACCTGAGCAACATCATGAGCATGTACTTTTTTGAATTCAAAAGCAATCAAGCCACTACGGTTTTTGGGGTCTTTTGGTCCTAAAACAGTCACTTCAGGTATGTCTGCAAGTTTTTCCAAACAATACTCTGTTAGTTCCTTTTCATGCTCTTGGATACTTTCCATGCCGATTTTCTGCAAATATTTGACTGCTTCTGCTAGCCCTACAGCCCCTGCAATATTTGATGTTCCGGCTTCAAATTTGTAGGGGAGTTCGTTGTACTCGGATTTGTCCCAGTAAACTGCAGAAATCATATCTCCGCCCCCTAAAAACGGCGGCATAGCTTCTAGAAGTTCTCTCTTTCCCCATAACACTCCAATAGCCATAGGTCCGACCATTTTGTGGCCTGAAAATGCCAAGAAATCACACCCCAGATCTTTAACTGAAACCGGCATATGTGGCACGCTCTGAGCTCCATCAATAATACAAATAATTTCACGATTATATTGCTTTACCTTTTTTATAATTTGCTTGACCGGATTGATAGTTCCCAAAACATTGGAAACGTGGACAAGGGAAAGTATTTTTGTTTTAGGCGAAAGCAGCTGCTCAAGGCTTTGTAAGTCCAGTTCACCTGAGTCAGTGAGTGGAATAAACTTTAAAAACGTCCCTGTTTTTTGAGCAACTATTTGCCACGGGACAATGTTAGAGTGATGTTCCATTTGGGTCAGAATAATTTCATCACCTTTTCTTAGATTAATCTCTCCTAAGCTGTGTGCTACAAGATTGATTGCCTCAGTGGTGTTGCGTACAAAAACTGTCTCTTCAAATTTCCCCCCGATAAAATCTGCGACTATTTTTTTTGACTCTTCATACTTGACTGTTGCTTCCTGAGCAAGGGTATGGACACCCCTGTGAGCATTGGCGTTGGAGTTTTCGTAGTAACCAGAGATAGCTTCAATTACCTGTCTGGGTTTTTGCGTCGTAGCACTGTTATCCAGATAGGCAAGAGGGTAACCGTTAATCTTTTTTTGTAAAATCGGAAAATCTGAACGAACAGCATGAACATCAAACATAGGTGCTCCTTATAGTTTTGACTATTTGTTTTTCAATATTTTTTTTTAGTTTTTTATCATGAATTCTGGCAAGTACTGGTTCCAAAAAACTTTCTGCCAGAAGTGCTTTAGCCTCTTTTTTACTAAAGCCCCGACTCATAAGGTAAAGTAGGGCATCTTTATTAGTTCTGCCAATTGACGCTTTATGGGAAGCTTTGACTTCACTACCTGTAATTTCCAGTTGGGGTAGAGCTTCTGCCTTAGCTTCTTCTCCTACTAATAACACTCTTTGTTCAAGATGAGTCTTACTGGCTTTAGCCTTACTTTCTACTTTTACCTTGCCAACAAGCGTAGCCTGGGCGCCTTCAAACAACACTCCTCTCATGTGTACTTTTGAGGAAGTTTTTGAGCCAAGGTGTTTAATAATAGTACTGCATTTAAATATTTCTTTCGCTTTCCCAACAAAAAACACTAGCACTTCTATGCCACTTTGAGGATTTATCTCTTGCATGATATCTTCTTTAACTCCTGGTTTAAGAAATTTTACTACCTGTTTCATACATTTCCTTCCATCTCAAGCTCGATCAAACGATTAAGTTCGACTGCATATTCCAAAGGAAACTGCTGTACAACTGGTTCAATAAACCCGGAAACAATTAAGGTATTCGCCTCTTTCTCGCTAAATCCCCGGCTCATAAGGTAGAGTAACTGTTCTTCTTCAATTTTCGATACTGTGGCCTCATGTTCCACAGTTGCATTACTGCTCCTAATCTTATTATCAGGATATGCATTCGCACTGCTTTTATCGTCTAGGATAAGAGAGTTACACGTAATTTTGGAATGGCAGTGTTTTACTTTTTCATCTATATATACTAATCCCCGATAAGAGCTTTTACCTCCACCTTTAGAAAGCGACTTGGAGGTGATTGCACTAGTAGTATTACTTGCTAAATGTATCATTTTTGCGCCTGTATCCTGACATTGGTCTTTTGCTGCCATAGAAACGGATAACATTTCCCCATGCGCTCCTTTACCTTTTAAAAGACACGCCGGGTATTTCATTGTTGTTAAAGAACCAAAGTTACCATCCACCCAGAACATCTCCCCACTTTCATATACAATAGCTTTCTTAGTTACCAGGTTATAGACATTGGTAGACCAGTTTTGGATCGTTGAGTACTGGCATCTGGCATTTTTGCCGACAAATATCTCTACTACTCCAGAATGAAGTGATTGGTCAGTGTACCTTGGAGCACTACAACCCTCGATGTAATGGACGCTAGCACTCTCTTCAAGAATAATGAGAGTACGTTCAAACTGGCCTGCCAAAGGGGAGTTAATCCAAAAGTAGGCTTGAAGAGGCATAGTCACTTTTACCCCTTTTGGTACATATAGAAATGTTCCCCCAGACCAGACAGCCGTATTAAGAGCGGCAAACTTATTGTCTTCTGCAGACACTAGTGTAGAAAAGTACTGCTTTACTAGTTTGGAGTAATACTTCAAACCTTCGTCCATACTTGAAAAGACTACTCCTTGTTTTTTTAGATTTTCCTTGAGTGACCCATAAATAACTTCGCTATCAAACTGAGAGCTTACTCCAGCCAAATACTCTTGTTCTGCTTTAGGAATGCCAAGCCTATCAAACGTTATCTTAATTTCTTTAGGCACTTGATTCCAAGAACGCTTTGTCTTTGCCCCATGATCAAAGTAGTAGGAAATGGCATCAAAATTTAGTTCAGAAAGATCCGAACCCCAAATAGGTAACGGTTTTTGATAGAAAGTTTCTAAGGCTTTCAAGCGAAGATTAAGCATCCATTGAGGTTCACCTTTTGTGGCAGAGATATTTTTTACTGTGTCCTGACTTACTCCTTTGGTATTGCTGTTCATGACTATAGGGGAGAGGTTTAAACCGCGAGTGAACTATACCCCTTCTTTTCAACTACTTTAAGTAAACTCTTTCCTCCGGATTTAACTATAGCTCCATTTATAAGTATGTGGACTTTAGATGGTTTTACATATTCCAGGATTTTCCCCTGATGGGTTATGAGAATGCAACCCATACCGTTTTTAACCATGTTATTAATAGTAGTAGCAGCTACCTGTAAACCATCTCTATCCAAACCTGAATCAATCTCATCAAAAACGGCTACTTTGGGCATTACTACCATTGCCTGCAGAAGCTCCATTCTTTTTTTCTCTCCTCCGGAAAACTCATCATTAAGAGATCTATTAAGAAATGAAGACGTCAAACCCAGGCTCTCGATCTGTTTGTTAAGAGTATTTTTAAACTCCAAAAAGGGGAGAGGGGATTCCTGATGGAGATGATGGAGTTGGCGCAGAAAAGGAAAGACCTCAACCCCTTCTAAAACTACCGGCTCCTGAGAAGATACAAATATCCCCAACCTTGCCCGCTCTTGCATTGAAAGTGTCATAAGGTCAGTACTGTTGAAAGTAAGTTTTGACCTCTCTCCTATTACCTTGTAATCAGGAAAACCTATAATTGTTTTGGCTAATGAAGATTTTCCAGAGCCGTTAGGACCTATAAGGACATGAATTTGTCCAGGCTTAACATCTAGACTAACATCTTTCAGCACTTTAGTTTTACCAACAATCACAGTGAGATTTTTTACACTGAGCATAATACAATAAACATGTTTACATTTTCTAAAAAGTAGAAACCCCTATTTTCCCCTACTTCGAACAATAACCGAATTATGCCAAATCAGCCACAGAATATTTTGATAACACTCCATCAATCTCATTCTGCACTTTTTGCCATACACCTTTTATGCGGCATGTCTTTTCGCGGGCACACTGCCCTTCTCTCTGGCAGTGAATGAGTCCCATTTCTCCATCAAGGATTCTAATAACATCTGCTAGAGATACTGTTTTAAGGTCTTTTATGAGAAAGTATCCTCCTCTAGATCCTTCTTTACTATCTACTAACCCAGCTTTTTTAAGGTCAGTGGCGATTTGAGACAGGAACCGGTAGGGCAGATGGTTATGTCTGGAAACAGCACTTAAGGATAAATGTTTTTTGTCCCCTACTCTGTGAAGCGCTAGGAGAAACAGTAATCCGTACTCACTCTTGAGAGAAATCTGCAACATGAGGGAGATTATACCAAAAAACTCCTACTTGTTTAGTAGGAGTTTTTCAAAAGTAATTATCTTGATTGCTACTGCAGTTCAAAAACTACTATTACCGAACTTTTTACCGTACCTGTACCGGGTTCAATTGGAGCGCCTCCGCCACCAAAACCCCGTTCAAGCATAGGGATTACTCCTTGTAAAGTACCACCCTCACTAATACTAACTACCTTTCCTAGTTTCTTCCCAGCTAAACTAGCCATTCGACCTGCTTTTTCTCTGGCGTTAGCAAGAGCTTCTTCGTATAATTCCATCTCAGTAGCGTTAGTATTATCTAAAGTGAAGTTTGGTCCATAGACATTAGTTGCCCCTGAACTTGCCAACATATCTGCTAGTTCTGAAGCCCGGTCAATATCACGTAGCTTTATTTCTATCGAATTGTTAACTCGCCATTGTCCTGGTTGGAACCGCTGTCTTCCACCTTCTGTAATTGGTTCTTGTTCCTGAAAAATACTTACATTTTGCGTTTTTATATCCCCTTCGGCAATTCCAAAGTCTTTAATTGCCTGGGTAAGTGTCGTTACTTTTTCATTTACTTCAGCAACCGCTATATCTTTATTATCATTTACTGACTCAACTCCAGCAGTAAAGGTAGCCACCTGATTCTGCTGCTGGGTCTCAGCTTCACCCGTTACTGTCACAGTTGAACCAGGCATAAGTTGCAGTTTTCCCCAGTTAAATGCACCCCAGGGAATAAGGTAGAGAGCTGCTGTTAGTACCACTGCAGTCCCCAAAATAAAGACCACGTTTCTAAAAAGTTCTTTCATAAAACCTCCTTTTTATTGCTTTTATCAGCATAATAAATACCTGGCAACTTGTCAAAATAAGTTAGGACTATTTATATCGTAGGTAAGGGAGAGTGAAAAAAAGTGAAGTAAACAGTTTGGGCCAGCGCAAAGCGCTGGCCCAAATACCTATTTTACTTATTTCTACTCAATCACAATTCTTCCATCAAGCACGCGTACACCATTACCCTTTGGTAATACCATAAGAGGGTTAACATCCAACTCGATAATTTCAGGAAAGTCAGTCAAAAGCTGTGATAGTCTTCCCAAACATTCAACAATCGCTTCTTTGTCCAAAGCACTCTGCCCCCGCACCCCATCAAAAATCTTACTAGACCTGATCTCACTAACCATCCGCCAGGCATCGTCTTTGGTAATGGGAGCTAAACCAAACGTCACATCTTTAAAGACTTCAACGTAAATTCCTCCCAAACCAAACATGATCATGTGTCCTAAGCTCGCATCTTTGTTTGCGCCCAAGATAACTTCAGTGCCGTTTTCCGGAGCCATTTCCATTAATAGCACTCCTTCCAATCTGGCTTCAGGCTTGCTGATAGATACTCTCTGCATCATCTCATCAAACTTCTCAGCTACAGTTTCTTTTGTAATGTTAAGCATCACTCCTCCAACATCGCTTTTGTGCAAAATATCAGGTGAAATAATCTTCATTGCCAGTTTTCCGCCAATTTCTTTGGCTACACTCACTGCCTCATCTTTAGTTTTAGCCTGGGCAGACTTAAGTAGAGGAAAGTTGTAGGCTTTAAAAATTTCCATAGCCTCGGCTTCTGGGAAAGACTTTTGACCGTTAGCTTTGGCTTTGGCAAAAATATCTACAACCTTACTTTTGTCTACATCAGGGTAACTAAAGGTTTCTCCATCAGTCTTTTTACTCCAGGAAACAAACTTGCTCAGTGTCGCCATTGCCTTAGCTGCAGACTCAGGAAAGATTGAGGTAGCTACCCCTTCGCTTTGTAGAATCTTCACTCCGGGTTCAACTGTGTCTTTACCCATAAAACTAACAACAATCGGCTTTTGGGTTGTCTTTTTTACAGCAGCAATGGCTTTGGCAGTTTCTTCAATCTCAGTCATTGATTGAGGAGTTAAAACTACAATAATTCCCTCAACGTGTGGATCTTTCTCAGCTAGTTTGAGAGCTTGCTCGTATCGATCTGCTCTGGCATCTCCTAAAACATCAATAGGATTATGGGTATTGGCAGCAGGCGGTAGCACTGCTTTCAAGGCCTCTTCTGTCTTATTCTCAAATTTAGCAAGTTCAAGATCATTACTTACCACTTCATCGGTCGTTAAAACTCCCGGACCGCCAGCATTGGTAATTATCGCTACCTTTTTAACTTCTGAAAGATCGTTTTTAGCAAAAATCTGAGCATACTCAAAGAGTTGAGAAACTGAGTTCGCCCTGATAACTCCAGCTTGCTTAAATAAAGCTTCGTATGCCGCATCTCCTCCTGCTAACGAACCGGTATGGGAAGCAATAGCACTGGCCCCGGCTGAAGTCCGCCCGGACTTTAATACAATAATTGGCTTGGGATTATTCCCCCTAGTCACCTTCTTAACAGTTGAAATAATTTTCGCAGAATCTGTAAGCTGTTCAGCATAAATCAGGACAGCTCTGGTTTTTGGATCACCGGCTAGATACTCAATAAGAGCCAGTTCATCAACATCAGCCTTGTTGCCGATACTGACAAACTTAGAAAATCCAAGGTTAATATCTTTAGCATAATCAATAACTGAGGTACATAAAGCTCCGCTTTGAGAGATAAAAGCCACACTCCCCTCATCAGGCATTCTAGCAGCAAATGAGGCATTCATAGAGATTTCCGGATTAATCGCTCCCAAGCAGTTAGGACCAACAAGAGCAATGTCGTGTTTTTGACACACTTTTTTAAGCTCTTCTTCAAGTTCACTATTCCCTGCTTCCTTAAACCCAGCTGAAATAACAATACAAGCCTTAGCTCCTTTAGTGGCTGCTACTTCCATAACCGAAGGAACAAACTTTGCCGGAATAGCTACTACAGCCAGGTCAATCTCACTATCAACTTCACTAATATCGTGATAGACTTTTACCCCGTAAAGTTCATTAGCATTAGGATTTATTGGGTAGATTTTGCCTTTATAACCTTGTTTTACTAAGTTTTTTACAACGTCATTTCCAACTGTCTTTTCTTTTGTCGAGGCACCAATAATGGCAATTGACTTCGGGTAAAACAGTGCATCTAAATTCATAGTGGTAAACGCTGTTAAAAGGTAAGCGAGGAGAGCAAAGATTAAGACTTTTGCCCTGCTCCCTACTCTTTATGCTGTTTTTTCTTTTTTATTAATAATTAGCGAATATAGACCTTGTTAAAGTATTGTAGAAAAATACCCTTAGCTTTTTCCACCTCATCTGCAGTTGGTGGTTTAACCCGAGAAAGTGGGTAAGATTTTCCTAGTAACTTGTACTTATACACACCAAGCGTATGGTAAGGCAAAATTTCAACTCTTTCCACATACTTAAAGTCTTTGAAATGTTGCCCCCATTTATAGAGGTATTCTTCCTGATCAGAGTATCCTGGGACTAAAACATACCTAAGCCACATTTTCTTTTTATGTGTTTCCAAATACTCTGCAGTTTTTAAAACATTTTCATTACTAAATCCAGTGATTTTCTTGTGCCACTTGAGGTTAATATGCTTGATATCAAGTAGGACTAAATCAGTATACTCATATAGTTTGCAAACCTGATCCGTAAACAGTGAACCATTCGTATCTAGGGCAGTTCTAAACCCGATTTTTTTTGCTTTTTTAAAAAGATCTACTAATCCTTCTACTTGGAGCGTAGGTTCTCCTCCGGAAACCGTCAACCCGCCTTTATCTTTAAAATATTCTTTTTCTTTTTTAAGAAGCTCAATAACATCATCTGAAGACATCTGTTTTGCTTTAGTGTTTACATTCTGCGTATCAACGTTATGACAGTACAGGCAACGAAAGTTACAGCCTTGAAGAAAAATAACTAGTCTAATCCCAGGACCTTCATGGGTACCAAAAGTTTCAATTGAATGTACATTCAGCATATAAACAAAAACCCTGCCCAATCAAGCAGGGTTTACCCAAGATCCTTACATTGATTCATGGAACGTTCGGGCAATAACCTCTTTTTGTTGCTCAGGGCTTAGTTTTACAAAGTTAACCGCATATCCCGAAACACGGATGGTTAACTGCGGATACTCTTCCGGATGTTCCATTGCTCTTTCCAGTGTTTCTCTATTAAGAACATTCACATTCAAATGGTGTGCCTTTTTACCAAAGTAGCCATCTATCATTGTGGCTAAATTTTCCTTCTGTTCACCTTCTTCTGCACCAAGCGTTCTAGGAACAATGCTGAAGGTATTGGATACTCCATCTCGAGCATCCTGATAGTCAATCTTAGCGACAGAGTTTAGTGAAGCAATTGCGCCGGAACTATCCCGACCATGCATTGGATTAGCACCTGGCGCAAACGGCTCACCAGCTTTTCTGCCATCCGGTGTTGCCCCTGTTTTCTTGCCATAGACTACATTTGAAGTAATAGTCAGGATAGAAAGCGTAGGAGTGGCATTACGGTAGATGTAATGTTTTCTCAAGTTAGTAATAAACTGGTTCACCACATCATGAGCCATTACATCTACTATATCGTTGTCATTGCCGTACTTCGGGAAGTCACCTTCTATCTTAAAGTTAGTGGTTAAGCCTTTTTCATTTCTGACAGGAGTAACTTTAGCGTACTTTATGGCAGAAAGAGAGTCAGCAACAACTGAAAGCCCTGCCGCTCCAAAGGCCATATTCCGGTGGACATTGGTATCCATAAGTGCCATTTGCGCCCGCTCATAGTAGTACTTGTCATGCATATAATGGATAACATTCATAGTATTAACATACAAACCGGCCAACTGCTCCAAAACCTTGTCATAGTTTTTTTTGACTTCTTCATAGTCAAGCACACCATCTTTGATTGGCTTAATACCGTCAACAATCATAACCCCAGTCATTTCGTCTCTGCCTTCGTTAAGTGCCATAAGAAGAGCCTTAGCAAGATTGCAGCGGGCACCAAAAAACTGCATTTCTTTGCCTGTTTCCATCATGGAGACACAACAAGCAATACAGTAGTCATCCGTATTCCCTACTTTGCACATCAGATCGTCATTTTCGTACTGAATCGAAGAGGTATCAATTGAAACCTGGGCACAAAAGTCTTTAAAAGGCTTAGGAAGTTTATCTGACCAAAGAACGGTTAAGTTAGGCTCAGGTGCTGGTCCAAGATTATAAAGAGTTTGAAGGAAACGGTAGGTAGTTTTTGTGACTTTATGCTGGCCATTCTTCCAGACACCTGCCAAACATTCCGTTACCCAAGTAGGATCGCCGGCAAAAAGCTGGTTATATTCACTCATTCTAAGGTGCCTTACCAACCTAAGTTTAATAATAAACTGGTCAATTATTTCCTGAGCTTCTTCTTCAGTTAATTTGCCTTCAGCCATATCTTTTTCAATATAGATATCAAAAAAACTTGAGACATTCCCCAGGCTCATAGCAGCACCATCCTGTTCCTTAATAGCCGCCAAGTAACCAAAATACGTCCACTGAACTGCTTCCCGGGCATTGGTAGCAGGTTTTGAAACATCAAAACCATACGTTTTCGCCATTTCTTTAATCATTTCTAAAGCCCGTATCTGTTCGCTTATCTCTTCCCTTAACTGAATAACCTCTTCTGTCATATCTCCATCCAATTTTTCTTTGTCTTTCTGCTTTTCTTCAATTAGTCGGTCTACGCCGTACAAAGCAATTCTGCGATAATCTCCAATTATTCTTCCTCTTGAGTAGTTATCTGGTAGTCCGGTTAAAATCCCACAGCTTCGAAGCTCTCTCATTTTTGGGGTATAGACATCAAACACTCCATCGTTGTGAGTTTTGCGATACTGTTCACAGATTTTGACCACTCCTTCATCCAGTTCATACCCGTTTTCTTCGCAGGCTTTCTTAACCACTCTCCAGCCGCCAAACGGTTTAATCGGGCGCTTCAAAGGCGCATCAGTTTGTAGGCCCACAATCACTTCAAGCCCGTCTGCAATGTAGCCGGCATCATGACTGGTAATAGTGGAGATTGTATTAGTATCAATACTGAAAACACCACCTTTATCTAATTCCTTTTTAAGAAGTTCCTTACACTTATTCCACAACTCCTGAGTTTTCTTTGAAGGTCCGACTAAAAATGAACTGTCACCATTGTAGGGAGTAATATTGCGAAAAATGAAGTCCCGTGTATTTATTTCCTTTTCCCAAATACCTTTTTTAAAAGGAGTTTTTACAGTAGACATAGATCTTCCTTTCGGCTCCCCGCAAAAGAAATCTTTTGCAACGAGTCTATGTTTTTTAGTAAAAGTAGCAAAAGGTTGTAAAAAGAAAATAAGCTTTTACGAAAAATTCATGAAAAGCTTCACTGTTAGTGTAGCACTAAACTCGAGTAAAAAAAGAGGGAAAATACATACCGAATACATAAAAAGTAGGCGGAGTAGATATACTCTTGCTCCGCCTACTTCAAAAATTAAGGATTATTTTGAGAAAAGTTTAAACAACCATCCAAAAAGGCTTGGGGTCTTTTCCTCAGTTTCGGCCTGTTCTTGAAGTGATGTATTTGCCTCTTCAAGAGCTGTGATTGCCCCTTCAATCTTTTCCAATTCTTCAGGATCACTTACTTCATCTTTCAGCTGAACCAGTTGAGCAATTCTTTCTTCGTTGTTTTCAATTTGCTCTTGTAAACTTTTAAGTGCTTTAAAGTTGGGACCAATGAGGTTTCTCAGGAAACCTTTGCGTTCATCTAGTTTATTGAGTTGCTCCTGAATCCTCTCCTGTGCCTGAATTTGCGCTTCGGCGACTGCTCTAATCCGCTCTTGGACCTGCTCTTTAGCTTCATTTTGAGTTTTGGCAACTTCACGCACTTGTTGTCCAATACCGCCTTCTCTATTGGGATTTGCTAGTAACGCCTCAACCCTTTGTGCCACTACACTCATGTGTTGTCTGGCTACTGCACTTCGGGAGCTACCGGGAGTTGTTGATGTGTTGCCCTCTTCTCCAGATGAAGTAGCTTCAAAATTCTCCTGTTCTTGATTAGAAGTTGCCACTTGTTGATTCTCACCGGCATTTTGAACCTGAATTTGGTTAGTATTTTTAATGGTTTTTACAGCAGGTATAGAAGTTGCAATAGGCTGGTCTCTTCTCTCTTGAGCTTGTGCTTTACCAGATGTTTTGGCTGCAAAAGTAAGAGCGGGCAGCGTTAAAAA
This sequence comes from Patescibacteria group bacterium, assembly GCA_050942955.1. Classification (GTDB taxonomy): domain Bacteria; phylum Patescibacteriota; class Microgenomatia; order UBA1400; family UBA1449; genus JBMNOG01. The sequence continues at coordinate 49,909 of JBMNOG010000003.1, forward strand.
TGCAGCAAAAATTACTAAAAAAGTAAGAAGTTTTTTTATAGTATTTCCTTTCCGGGTATATCCCCAAAAATACTATAGAACATATAATTAGTAACGGCAAGTTGTTATGAATGGTAATACTTTTAGGAATTATCGTTTTCAACAACCATTGCAGCGATACACGTGGTAACCGGCACAGCGATCACCAACCCAATACTGCCTACAAGAGTCTTGACAACTTCAGTGGCAATTATTTCATGATTAATAACATGAGCAAAAGGTTGAGGGTTATCGATAAATAGAAGTAGTAGTGGCAGTGAGGCGCCGGCATACACTAGTATCAAAGTATTTATCATGGAGGCAATGTGGTCCTGCCCAATCTTCATAGCCTTTTGATACAGATCTTTGAATCCTAGTTTTTTCTCTGTTTCTTTAAGTTGTAAGACAATTGCTGCCTGGGCTACCGTAATATCGTCCAGAATTCCCAAAGCTCCCACAATAATTCCGGCCAGCAGTAAACCTTTAATATTAACTGTATCTCCCATAGCCACTTGCAAAAAACCAGCTTCTTCTGAGGCAAAACCAGTTAGTTTAGCAGCACTAACAAAAATCCCAGCTAAAACCCCTGTCACTAGAAGTGAGACAAACGTTCCGATAATAGCTACAGCTGTTTTTTTGTTTACTCCATGAGAGAGGTAAAACGTAAAGGGAATAATGACTATAGAACTTACAATCGCAATAAAAATCGGATTAGCACCTTGGTATATTTGCGGCAGTATAAATTTGAAAATTATGAGAAAGGAAACAGCAAGACCAATAAATGAGCTTATCGCCCGTTTTTTAGCTACCAGTAAGGTAATAACTAAAAAGATGAGCAAAAGACCAATGAGCGCATCACGCCTTATGTAATCAGCAATAAAATAAATGGTGTTGCCATCAATATCTGAGGTAGCATTAAGTAGGACTACATCCCCTTTTTTATATTGCTGTTGGTTTACCATAGGCACATTACCATTCTCAATCTCAAGAACCTTTCCCTCTTCATTAACGACTTCAAGTTTGAGTTTTTGATATAGCTGCTTTTCGCCCATAACCTCAATCTCTTTTTCCTCGATAATATCGACAATTTCAGCTTCGAGACTTTGGGGTTGTGAAGTGTCCTTTACCTCCATACCTTTAACAGTCCTTCCAAAACATAGAAAGATCGTAGTTAGAAAAAACAGTATGAGAAGAAATTTAGCGCTCATTGTCTTGTTCAATCCGGATAGCTTTACCTTTAACAATCGCCTCAGCCACTTTTTTGTTTGCGCTATCCAAAATCCTGGCAAATGTCGGCTGAGAAATATTCATTTTTTCAGCTGCCTGCGTCTGATTCAAACCATCAACATCATAAAGCTTCAAGGCTTCCAGTTCATCTGGCATCAAAGCCACTTCCTCGAGTAGTCGTAACGGTATCCCTCTGGGTTTAAAGTAGTAAACATTAGGCTCAAACTGGAGAAATCTGGGTCTTTTTGGACGCGGCATAAACACTATTATACCTAACTCCCCCATTCTTAAAAAATGGGGGAGTTAGATAATTCTCACACTTAGGCGTTTTCAAGCTCTACCTCTTCCTTTTTAACATCTTCAAGCTCCTCTTCTAATGCCTGGCGGTAGTTTGCCAGAGCCTGTTTTTGCTCCTCTTTTGTTTGAGGCCAGTCCCAGGAAAAGTATCTACCCATACCTCTACCTGAGCCAAAACGACGTCTCCAACCTAATCCTAACCCACAAGGCCCAAACCCCCGGCCAGTTCCTGGGCCCATTCCCGTTGGTCCTGTTCCATCAAATCCTGGCATTTTACTCACCTCCCTTCAAACATTATTATGAATATATATTCATATATATACGTACACATTATTTCTGTCAAGTAGCGCATGTAAAAGGAAAGCAGTTAGGTAAGGGAAGACAGGATAGAACTAATAATAGCGACAAGTAAACCAAAAATGATGGCTGCCAATAAAGAGCCAATAGCAAAACCTGGAACCAATAAACTAGCTAAATACAGGATAAGAATATTTATTACTAACGCAAATAACCCCAAGGTAAGAATAGTAATTGGCAAAGTCAAAAGCAGAAGAATCGGTTTTACAAACGTGTTAAGAAGCCCTAAAACCAATGCAACAATAAGAGCAGTAAGAATTGAATCTACTACTACCCCAGGAATAAGATAAGCCGCCAGAAAAACTGCAATGGTATTAATGAGCAATCTTCCAAAAAATGACATGGGAGGAAACTACTTCTTTGATATGAAAATCTTGACAAAATACAGTAATACTTCAGTAAATCTACCTAAGAACTTGCTATCTTCTTACATAGCTCTAACGCTTTCTTAATTTTCTCTTGGCAATCAAATCCTATAGTTTAATTATGGAGTCATACGACTATCTTATTCAGGAACTACTATCTCAAGAAGGCAGGAACATCCGGTCAAATACGTTTTTCCTTACAGCTTACTATCCAATTAAAAAACGGGAAAAGGCTTCTCTTCAGAAACTCAAAAAGGTGGTCTTAGATTGGCTCGACACTCACTTCCGTAGGAATAAAGATATCGGTCAATTTTCCCGAATACACCATCAGCTATTGAAAACAGTGAGTAAACATCTAGAAAACTTTGAGCAAACAGATAAGGGTCTAGCTATTTTTGCTAAATTTAGTGCTTCCAGTAGGGTTGATAAAAGAAACAGAAGCATTCCCAAAAAGCAGGTATTAGTTGTTTCGCTCTCAAGGAGGCCTCGGGAAGAGTTTAGTGTAGGTAAAACGTACGACCTAGACCAGCTCGTCTGGATCCTCAACCAAAAACTTGAGTCAGTAGTTTTAAATATCTCCCGTAAAAAAGCTGACGTTTATATTCTTGATGAGGGAAAACTTGGATTTATCACTCAAGTAGCAAATGATTACCTCTATAGTGGCGAACGAGAATATCTCGAAGTACACCGGCCCACCCGGTCAGATTTTGCCGTGTACGGAACTGGTTCAGACAGATTTAAGCAGAGACAAAAGGATGAAGACATGCGCTTTCTAACAGAGTTAGGTAAGTATATAAAAAATGAACCTTTACTGAAACTTCAGTTTGAGCATCTGGTCGTCGTCTATTCACATCTTTTTGAAGAGCACATTGATGATTTTATAAAAAATCTTACCCATTCACTCCCTTACCTTACCCCAATTACTATCCAAAAAGATATTCAAACAGAAAAGGAGTTACACCAGGAAGTTTTAAATACAGTCAATAAACATAAAGAGTACTCCCAAAAACAGCAATTAAAGCAGGCCAAGAAAGAGATGTATAAGTATATAGAAGACTGGCAGAGTGTTGCCAAAGCATCCAGACAAAGAAAAATTAACACCCTGTTTATTACTGCTAAAGCTAAAAGTCCTGGTTACGTACTTAACCGGGATCTGGTGTATACGCATCCAGCCGCAGGTAGCCGGCGCGTAGAAAATATTGCTCCCTGGATAGTTCACAGTGCTCTTAAGGCTGATAGCCAGATAGTGGTTTTTCCAGAGTCTCTTCCCGAAACCGAAACCCCTATTGCTGCCTCACTGCGCTATTAACATATGAAACCAAAAGAACTAAGAGTCATCGGAGAAAATACACTCATTACTACTGAGATGATAAGGTTAATTAATCAAGAATTTACCCAAAAGTTGTACAGATATTTTCCTAATTATTTACAGGATATAGAAAGAGCTCGTTTAACCGTTTCGACTAGCAAAGGAATTGGTTATGCTCTTACTCTCGATATGTGGTTTCCTGAGATAGGACATACTCAAACTGAAGTTATAAAAGACAGTTTTTACTACGCCATTTTAGATCTATGGAAAAGAATAGAGAGAATGGCTAAACAATATCCTCAAATTTAGTCTTACCTCAGCCACCGCCTCCCCAAAAAAAGAGACACAATTATTCCTATAATTATCACACATTGCCAGAATATCTGGAACACAAACCAAACTGAGTCGTTATGAAAAATTTTGTGAAGAAAACGGTATTCCTCCGGAGGATTGCGGTGCTTTTGAGCAAACTGTTCTGAAATCCAGTATTGGATTTCAGCGAAACTACGCACTGTCCAAAAAACTGATACAAAAAGTAAAAACAGAACCCAGTCCTTAAGAAAAAGGGTAGCTGCGGACACAAAAACCCAAAACAATCCAAAAACAATAGCGTCTCCCCAAACAAAGGCACCAATAAGGTTAAACACTCCGGCACTGCCAAAAGCATTTTGCTTTCCTTTAGTTTCTCGTAAACCCCAGACAAATCCCGCAAGAGAAATAAACCCATAAATAGTGATGATAACTGATTGCCAAAGAAGCATTGGTTTATTATAACTCAGGGAAGTAAGAGATCGGATTAACACCAAAACCAAAAAGGAGGTCGGAAGATCAGGGATTGTCGTAAGTATTCCATCCACAACTATTAAGCCTGTTAGTACTCTCTAAATTTAGGTACTATGGTATATTAGTTGATCCTCCAACCTCTCAAAGTGTGGGTGTGTAATACTCCTTTTCTCATGACTATGTCTGCAAATCATGTCCACTAAAAACAGATACCAAGCTTTTCTTATTAGTAAAAAAAACTTATGGGAAACAATGAAGTGAGCATTTTGATTCATCTCCCGTAATGCTAGTTAGAGAATGTAAAAATAATGTTAGAAATAAGTATTAAAACAGTCAGAGAGTAATTAGAGATAGGAAAGCTTAGTTTGCTTGACTTCAAGTAGTAAATAAAGTACTTTTTGAACATTCTGTAAGAAGTCTGTAAAAATTGTGTAAGAAACATGGAGCCCCAAGTTTCACCTTTCCCTTCTCTGTACCAGTCTAATCTTTTTACATTAGTCTTGGATCAACAGGAAGACAAGACGAAGATTACCATGAAGATCCATGATTCTCTAGTTAATACGAGAGAGTTGCCCGGAACTCTGGCTATACTTGAAGAAAACCTACCTTCGATTTTTAGAACAACGTGTTTTAATGATGACCATGTTTCTTTTCTTAAAGAGGTAAGGCATACTGAGGTCGGACATCTTTTCGAACATATCATACTGGCTTATTTATGCGAAAACACAGTTGTTGAAAAAAACTGCAGTATTACGTACAAAGGAGAAACAAGTTGGAATTGGTTAAAGGATGATTTTGGAACATACCACATTACCTTAAACGTCGGCAAAAAAGATGCCAATGTTTTTTTTTCTTCGCTAGAGAAAAGTATTATCCTTTTAGATACCATTATGCGGGAGGGTAAACAAAAAGAGGTTAATATCAATTCTTCGTTTATGTTCAGGCAGTTCGAGGAAAACTACCATACTCCCCCTGCCCACCCGTTGTTTTAAAAGTACATTATAGGCTAAACCTCTTCTTTTTCTAGTTTCTGCTTTGCTTTATCCAATTCTTTTACTATTCTTCTCCTGCTTTTTTCTTTGACCTCCTCAGCTTTCTCCTGGGCTTCTTTTAACTTCTCTTCGCCTTTTTCCCGCCATTCGTCCATTTTTTTCTGAACCTTTTTGCGCATGTCTCTATCAGCCATTACTACCGCAACTGCACCCACAATTGCTCCGATAATTCCAGCCGTAAGCGCACTCATCCCTCTTCTACTATCTCTATCATCTACCATAGAAATCACCTCCTTTTAGAACCACCTAACATATTTACTAGAAAACTTAAAACACCGACCCTAACTTTAGCTTGCCACCTTTGAACATTATGTGCCGTTTCTTTAACATCCTGAACTGTTTCATTAATAGATTTTAGTACTGTAACTATAAAATAGGCTGTAACAATAGCGGCTAAAATAATAATCCAGATAGCCACTGAGGCTGAGTAATAAAATAATTCTTGAGCTGTCATATATTTTTAGCTTACCAAATGCTATCTTAAGATTTTGTGAAGCTGGTAAGAAATCGGCAAGAAAGTTGATATAAAAGACTGATGCTATAATCGCAACAGAAGGGTAAGTTACTAATACTATGCAGAAAAAAGATTCCCCATACCTAACATCTCAAGCACCATTGAAGCGACAGAGTGATTTTATTGACTATACTATACATGAATTAAAAAATTCTCTTACAGTTATTAGTTCTTTTAGTCAGCTTTTAAAAAAGAGTCTAGAGAAACAGGGTGAACCCAAAATGCTTCTAAGTGTCTCCAAGATTGAGTCACAGATAAAAATCATGGCTCAACAACTTGATAGCTATGCTGACGCCCTAAAACTTGATTTTGGCAATCTTGACTTTGTTGAGGAAGCTTTTTCTTTGGATGAAGCTGTGACTGAGGTTGTTGTTGATTTTAAGAAAAGTAATCCTACCTACGTTTTTAGTATCATAGGAAGCACTAACAGACTTGTTCGAGCAGATAGATATCGAATAAAGCAGGTAGTAACCACTCTCCTTAATCAAGTAATAGCGTGTTCTTTAGAAAACAAAAAGGTAGTTATAAAACTAGCAACATCATCCAGCAAAGCAAAGGTTTCAGTGTGTGTATTCGAAAGAGTTTCCCCGAGCGACTACCAAATCCTAGGTGAAAAGTTTGCTCAAGCAAAAACTCAACCACTATCACCAGAAACAGATGTGCAGTTATTCCTGGCACATTCTGTCATCGAAAAATACAAGGGAAAACTCACTCTAAGTAGCAAAGAAAAAGGAGAAATTATCTTCTCCTTTTCCCTACCAATGTTAGTAACTGACTAAACAGGAATTCAAGTTCTTTGCAACCTTCTTCCAATCCAGATAAGTAAAACTGCACCGGCTGTAGCTACTAGAATACTGTAAAGATTAAAACCTGTAGCTCCGGGTTGACCGAATATATTCATGATAAGTCCACCTACTACTGCTCCCAAAACCCCAAAAACAATATCCATAAGGATTCCCTGCGAGGAGTTTGTACCCATAATTACAGACGCAAGCCACCCAGCCACTAATCCTAAAAGGGCTAAAATTAAAATTGACATTTCGTTCACCTCCTTTTCGGATTGCTTTTACTACAATCAAACTACTGCCTAGCAATAAGAACCAAAAGTGAAATGTGTAAGAATCAGGTAAGACAAACAGAGGTATAAGAAAAACCCGATAAGAACTTCAGGACTACTCTTTTATGACATACCCAAAACCCCTAACTGACTTAATAAGCTCCTTATCAAAGCCAGCATCGATTTTTTTCCGAAGATAGCCAATGTAGACATCAACTACTCGAGTTTCAATATCAGGAGAGTAAAGCCAGATACGGTTTAAGATAGCCTCTCTTGTTAAAACCCTGCCCTTGTTTGCCATTAAATATTCAAGTAGTTTGAATTCCTGAGGGGTTAGCTTAATTTTCCTATCTCCCCGTTTTACTTCCAGAGTTTTCTTATCAAGCACAAGATCAGATACCTTGAGTTTAGCATTTTGGGTAGCGTGATCCCGCAGCCTAGCTCTAATGCGGGCAATGAGCTCATCTGTTTCAAAGGGTTTGGCAATATAGTCGTCAGCTCCAAGATTAAGCCCTTTTACCACATCGGATGTAGCTCCTTTAGCTGTTAACATGATAATTGGAAGATCGGGAAATAGTTTCTTTGTCTCGCTGCACACTGTTTCTCCACCCATAGTTGGCAACCCTAAATCCAAAATAACCAAATCCGGCTGGGTTTTTTTAATGACCTTTAAGGCAGCTACACCATCGGCCACATCTTTAACAGAGTACCCATTGTCAAGCAGAAGGTCTTTTAGGTACTGTCTCAGGTCTGAATCGTCCTCAACTACAACTATTGTATGAACCATACACGTTTATTACTTTAATCATACTCATTAATTATGAATAAAATATGATCAAGTAATATCCTTTAACTTACTTTAGATATATCTTTCAACAATTTTTTCAAGCTTTTCTATATCAAACGGTTTACATAAATAATCATCGGCCCCGATTCTTTGTGTTATCTGTTCCGTGTCTTTACTGGCAGAAATAATAACAATGGGTATATCCTTGGTTTTCTGGTCCTGCTTCAAGTGGCGCGTGATCTCTTCCCCACCTAAATTCGGCATCCAAAGGTCAAGTAAAATTAAATTTGGCCTAAGCTTTCTAACTTCTTCAAAGATGTGATCGGTACGAGTCATGCTCACCACCTGGTACGCCTTGTTTTCAAGTACAATCTTGACAATATCGGCAATACCTTCATCGTCATCACATACTAAAATTTTTTTCTCGCTGGTATTCATAATTAAGAAATACTTGGATAAACAGGGATAGTAAAGAAAAAGGTTGAACCTTCACCTACTTCACTCTTTACCCATATTTTCCCCCCATGTCTTGAAATGATTTCTTGAGAAATATACAATCCAATACCTAAGCCGGAAAACTTTTTTGATGGGTCATCTACTCTATAAAAGCGTTCAAAAATCTGTTCCTGGTGTTGCTTATCAATCCCAATACCAAAATCTGTAATTCCTACTTTTACAAATCCACCTTCACAGGTAACTGAAACAATTACTTTATCAGCATTAGGAGAGTATTTAATAGCATTTACCAGGAGGTTGGTAAAGACCTGCTCTAGTCTCTCTTTATCTCCAGTAACCTTCTGACAAGCCTTGCCCTGACATAGAATCACATGGTGACTATCCATAAGTTGGACACTGTCTATACCCTCTCTAACCAGTTCATCAAAATCAAACTCAGTGGTATTGAGCTGCAGCTTGCCTGATTGAATTTTTGAAACATCTAAAAGGTCAGTAATAAGACTATTAAGTCTATCTATGTAAAGACTCATCTTTTTTAAGTAAAGTTTAACCTTTTCGTTATCCCAATCTTTTACCATCCTTTCCAAAATCTGGTTATAACCTTTTATGCTGGTTAGAGGTGTTTTAAGTTCATGGCTGGCTATACTGATGAATTCATCTTTACGTTGTTCAAGTTCTTTGCGGGCAGTAACATCATGGAAGTAAACAGAAATACCGTTTTCGGACGGGTAAACCCGGCTTTCATACCATTTCTGCTGAGGTTCAAAAAAGGCTTCAAGCGTTACCACCTCACCTTCTTCCATAGCATTTTTGTACGCCGGATACCAAACACTCTTCTCAAAGTCCGGCCAGACCTCAAAAATTGATTTTCCTAGATGTTCCTCCTTTACTTTTTTGTTAATGCGTTCAGCTTCTTTGTTAATGTAGATATACCGCCAATTTTGGTCCAATGCCACAAACCCATCGGAGATACTATCAAGAACATGAGAGATTCTCTTGTTAGTTTTTTCCAGTTCAAGTTTGATCTTCTTCTGTTCTGAAATATCAATAGCAAAACCTACCTCAAGCTGTCTGGCCTCATCCAACATTTTGCCCCCAATTAAAACAGGAATTTGAACTCCATCCTTGCGAACATACTCTTTTTCTTTGGGCGAGTAATAGCCATATTTTCTTAACTGCGCCGCCATCTCTTTGTCCTGATCCAGATATTTCTTGGGTGTAATTTTATCTAGACGAACCTTCCCGAGCTGCATATCCTCCCGGGTATACCCTACCATATCTAAAAAGGCATCGTTAGCTTCGATAAGCTTGCCTTTAGTGGTAGCCAAAACTATGCCGATAATGCTCGACTGTACCAGTGCTTTAAAACGTTTTTCACTTTCTGCAAGCTGTCTTTCAGCTACCTTTTTAGCTAAAACATCCCGAAACACTAGCACTGTCCCAATCATCTTCCCTCTATCGTCTCTGATGGGTGAACCGTTGTTTTCTATGGGTATTTCATTACCGTTTCTGGAAACAAGAAGCATATGATTGGTTAAACCAATATTACAGCTCTCTCGAAGGATAGTTTCAGCAGGATTTTCTAATACTTCTTTCGTCTCTTCATTGATAATCTTGAGTACATTACATAAATTTCGCCCCATGCACTCATTAATTTTCCATCCAGTTAACCTCTGGGCTTCTTTATTCATAAAGGCTACCCTGCCCTGCCTATCCGTAGCTACTACTGCATCAGCAATACTGGAAAGAGTTACTTCAAACCATTTTCTCTGTCTCACTTCTTCTTCCCGAGATTGATCCAGTTTAGTCACTAAAGCCACTATAGCTACTGCTGGCAGTGCATAAGACATAACCTGAAACATACGTGAAGGGTTCATGTTTAAAGGCTGTTTTCCCGTGATAAGAAAAATGTAGTCCACTATGACAGCTATAAACACAGTTATAAATATTCCCCATTTAAAACGGCCGTAAAGCGAGTTAAGAATAATCAAAAAAAGCAGTAGAAGAAACGTAATGCTATTGCCAACAAAGGTGTTGAAAAAAAGCTTTGCGTAGATTACTAACCCAGCTACGACCAATGCTTGAAGCGCATACACAACAAACACAAGAGTCTTACTGTATGAAAGTCTTTTAGTTAGAATAACCATAGTGAGTTTTAGATTGCTACGTTTTGCAAGCAAAGATATTATAGGAGATTTAGATTGATAAATGAAAGATTTTTTGCTGAATTATTACGCTTTTCTTACTTATTTCTTACAGAAGATACAGAAACAACCCATAAAAGAAGGGTACTTTAACCACTTAAAGGAACGATCAAACTAGGCTCACTTAATAAACCCCACCACCTTACTTAAGGTGGTGGAACACTAAAATAACACAATGATTATCTCGTAGAGCGTTGCGTAGCTCTGAATAAAATATAAAGAGCTGAGATCCCAACTAAAATATAGATAATCCTTGCCAGGATAGTAGCCCCAAAAATTGCGGCGACTAGATCAAGTCCAAAGAGACCCACTAGCCCCCAGTTAATACCTCCAATGATGAGGAGAATTAAGAATAACCAATCAAATCCGGAATATCCGTTCATATACCTCCTTTCTGTTCTTGTATTGTAAGCAGGCTCAAGTAAAAAACATGTAAAGAAGCAGTAATAATTCAATAAAGGCAGGCCTTACAGATATTTGTTGTTTTTCTTACTAGTTTCTTTACAAGTTTGATTACTATCTCCTTGCTCAATACATACACTATGAAAAAAGTAGTTTTTAACAGCAAGAATTCAAACAAAAAACAGAAGCAAAATTATGAGACCTCTAAAAACACACAAGGTGAGCAAGAAACTTCAGAAAGACTAGAAAAATTAGCGAGGCAATCGAAAAGAATCATCTTCAAAGTTAATACTGTTCCATTCCTCACTTTTTTTAGTCCTACCAGAGTGGTAATTGATGAGGAAAAAGTGACTGTGGTTAATACAACTTTATTCGGCCGGGTTGCCCGAAAGGTATTTCCAATACTTTTTTCCCACTTACTTTCAGCAAGAACCGCTATAGAATTCTATTTTTTTGCAAGGTTAGAACTAGAAATTAAAGGCATGGAAACTAACCCTGAGTCAGTAGGTCCACTAAAAAAAGATGATGCAGCAAAGGCCAGAAAAGTTATTAACGGTCTAATTGTAGTAACCAGAAATAAAGTTGACTTATCACCACTTAGCACAAAGGAGGTACTGGAAAAATTAGAAGAAATTGGACGCACAGAGTAGTATTTCACCTCAACCTCTCTAAACACACAATTCTTTACAAATCATTTCAAAAGCAACAAGGCATATTCTTACCCAACTGTTACCTTACCCTAATGCGACCCTAACATAACAGAAGTAACGTTAAGCTTGATTATATAGATAGTTTTGGAAAGGAGGTGGATAGCCGTGGCACAGAGAGGCAGAGGCTGGCATGGTGACCCGGAAGGACACGCCCGCGCAGGGAAAAAAGGTGGCCTGGCAACAAAGAGAAACCAGGGTGAAGATTTCTATGAGAAAATTGGCCGAAAAGGTGGTAAAGCTAGTCCAACTAAGTTTGAAGAGGGGTCAGAACGAGCTAGAGAAGCAGGAAGAAAAGGCGGTAAAAGTTCTCACTAACTAGAGTCATACTCAAAAAGAGCGGGAGAGATCTCGTTCTTTTTGTTGGCGTTTACTTTTTTGCTATAGCGGTTACTTATAAAAAAATGAGGAGTTGAAAAACTCCTCAAAATTTGATTGTGTCTCACCGGACATTAAAGATAGTATAACACGGATTGATTGCTTGGTAAAACAAAGGAAGTTACTTTTGCTTCAATAAGGCTTAGCAGGGTAATTCTTGGTTTATCAAGTTTAGAAACTTACAACTAAATAGTATTTCGTGGTTTAGCCTTGGTTTTTAGATACGTCTACAGAATCTCTAGCCAGACAAATTCGTACACTTAACCCCGAACGGTCATTTCCAAACTACACATTTACTGTCTCAGCAATTTTTTTATAGTTAGGAAACCCCTTATGAGATCCCTGCCGGTAGCAATAATCCGAATCATTTTTGAGACATTTGGCTAACTTAATTTCTTCCTCGCTCCAAGAAATATGTCCATGATCAAGAATTAAAGTCTCTATCATCGCCTCTTTTTCTTCAGTAGACATTTGGGTATGTTTTTGCAAACTACTTGCCTACACTGTTTTGTAAACTCCGGACTTTCATAATAACCTTCTGCCTGTCTTCTATTTTCTAACTCCTGTCATTTCCTTTTCACCAAACACGAAATTTCTCATCTGGTTATTATCGTATGCAAAACAAAGAGTAAACATACCTTCATCATCACCTTCAAGCTTTACGTTTTGAAATATGGTATAAACAAAAGTGTTACTTGTATTTACATTTCCTATGCCTAACTTCCAAACTGCCACCATCATCAAACATGAGGTTCCAGCCGCTAAGTTTCATGATATCATCTTTGAGACACAAGAGCCTTTAACCTACTTTCCCGGGCAATTTATCACTGTAAAAATTACGGACAATAAACTGAACTCTTACTCCATTGCAGGAAAAGTTGGTGAAAGACAGTATGGGTTGCTGGTGGACAGCACCCCAGGTGGACTGGGCTCTCAGTACTTTGAGTCACTCAAGGTAGGAGATACAATTTCTTTTCTTGGTCCCCTTGGCCATCTAAAATTTAATTCTAATGATGGCAGTCGGCATCATATCTTTCTAGCAACCGGCTGCGGTATTGCTCCCATCAAACACATGGTAGAAACTGCTTTAAAAGAACAAGGCTGTCAAAAACCAATAACTCTTTACTTCGGACTCCGCTACAAAGATGATATTTTTTGGGATTATTATTTTAATGAACTGGCACAACAGTATCCTAACTTCACTTATAAACTTTGTCTTTCACGGCCTGATGAAACCTGGAAAGGGGCTTCTGGTCACATCACAGATTTACTTAAAGAAGACTTTAAAGACGCCAGCCATTGCTCAGCTTACATTTGTGGCAACCTTAAGATGGCTCAGGAGGCAAAAGAAATATTAGCTTCCTTAAACTGTCCGAATGAACGAGTGTACGCCGAAATGTATGGATAGCAAGGTTGCCTAACTAGGCATTATTTGCATATAATGAAGTGATGATGCCTCTATCTGCCCTGTTCACCTTCAAAATTGGTGGTCAAGCCGGCCAAGGAGTAAAATCTGCCGGGCTTATGTTTTCTAAAGTTGCCACCCGCTCCGGCTACTATATTTATACCCATACAGAATATCCTTCTTTGGTTCGAGGGGGACATAATGTTATGCAGGTAAGTGTGAGCGACAAAGAGGTTTTTGCCCCCACTCAGCATACCAACCTTCTCGTTGCTTTAAACCAGGAAACGATTGATCTTCATTACCATGAGTTAGTCGAGGGCGGGTTTTTGCTTTTTGACGAAGCTAGTAACTTGAATACTTCAAAAGTAAGCAACAATGTTCACATTTGCCCTATCCCTCTGGCAAAGCTGGCTGAAAACAGTGACGGCTCTCCTCTAATGAGTAATACCGTCGCCCTGGGAGCAACAATCGGTATTCTGGGCGGAGACATTAAGTATCTCAAGAACTTACTTAGTGAAGAATTTGCCAAAAAAGGAGAGGAAGTTATCAAGCAAAACCATGCGGCCGCACTCACCGGCTACGATTACACCCGAAACCATTTTGCTCAGCTCATCACTAGCACCCTTAAACCAAAAGAGGAACATCGTTCGTTAATGGTTGTTAACGGCAACCAGGCAGCTGCTTTGGGGGCAGTTGCCGCCGGCTTGCAATTTGCCGCTATCTACCCTATGACGCCAACTTCCAATATCCTTCATACTCTTGCCCCCCTGCAAAAAGAGTGTGGTTTTATTTATAAACAGCCTGAGGATGAACTGGCAGCCATCAATATGGCGCTGGGTGCTTCCTTTGCCGGAGCAAGGTCTTTAGTGGCCACTTCAGGTGGGGGGTTTTGCTTAATGTCAGAAGGCTACGGCCTTGCGGGACTGGCTGAGCTGCCGGTTGTTATTATTGAAGGTATGCGCGGTGCTCCTGCAACCGGTATTCCTACCTGGACAGAACAGGGAGATTTGCGTTTTGTCCTTCACGCTCACCAAGGCGACTTTCCTCGCATTGTTTTAGCAGCCGGTGACGCTAAGGAAACATTTGACCTTACGATGCAGGCATTTAACTTAGCTGACATCTATCAAACACCAGTTCTTATCCTTATTGATAAACACATCTGCGAAAACGACCAAAGCTATGAACCGTTTGATTACTCCGGATACGAAGTAGACAGAGGGAGGTTTACAACCGAAAAAGTCGAAAATTACCAGCGCTTTGCCTTGTCCTCTGACGGCATTTCCCTGCGCTCTACTCCCGGTACAGGTAACCATCTTTTAGCTAACTCTGACGAGCATGATCAGTATGGCTATTCAAATGAAGAAATAGAAAACAGAAACCAGCAGATGCAGAAACGGATGAAGAAACTGGAAACATGTGCCCAAACCCATATGCCCGCCCCCCAGCTTTTCGGACCCGACAAAGCAGATGTGACCATTGTGTCCTGGGGGAGTAATAAAGGCAGTATCTTGCAAGCTATTGAACAGTTTAATAACGTCAACTACCTCCACCTTACCTGGATTAACCCCTTCCCAACACAAGCAGTTAGGGAAAGACTACAAAAGGCTAAGTACCTCATTAACATTGAGTGTAACTACACAGCGCAAATGGGAGGCCTTATCAAGGAAAGAACAGGGATTGAGATTTTAGATAACTACCTTAAGTATGACGGCCGGCCGATTTATCCTGAGGAGATTATTGAAAAAGTAAATAAAGTTCTAGGCAGATAACTATGACAACACTTGCCGACTTAACTACACCCTGTAAACCCAACTGGTGCCCCGGCTGCGGCAACTTCGGTATCTGGACAGCTTTCCGCAATGCTGCTGTCAAAGAAAACTGGAATATTAGCAATACGGTTATTGCCGCCGGTATCGGCTGTCATGGACATATCATTAACTTTGTTAAACTGCCGGCGTTTGAAGGCCTGCACGGCCGGGCAGTCCCTGTAGCTACAGGTGTTAAGATGGCTAATCACAAACTCAATGTCTTTGTTTTTACCGGAGACGGTGACTCACTCGGGGAAGGCGGTAACCACTGGGTGCATGCCTGCAGAAGAAACCACGACATCACCATTATTCTTCACGATAACGCTATCTACGGCCTCACAACCGGACAAACTTCCCCTGCTTCACAAAAAGGCTTTAAGTCAAAATCCACTCCTGAAGGTAATCCCGATGAACCGATTAGACCGTTAGCCCTGGCTATCGCCGCAGGAGCTACCTTTGTTGCCAGAGGTTCAGCCTACGATCACGAAAAGTTAACTGAACTTATTATTGCCGCTAATAACCATAAAGGCATAGCTATTATTGATGTTTTACAAGCATGTATGAGTTTCAACCCAGAGGTAGCAGGCTACTACAAAGCTAACACCTACTACCTAGGAGATGATTACAATCCCAAAGATAAAAATGTTGCTTTTACTAAGGCGCTTGAGTGGGGAGAGAAAAGCATTCCTTTGGGTATTTTGTACAAAGAGGAGAAACCTTCGTATGAAATGGAAGTTCCCCAAATTGCCCAAAAACCACTAGTATCCACCCCTCCCCTAAAACGGGATATTGAAACACTATTCAAACAATATATGTAATATATAAAGGAGGCTGGGAATTCAGTTCCAGATAAACCTATGAATGAAAAACATACCAAAGCTATTGCTCTTGCCTTAACAACTATGGTTATCTCCGGAATAGCGATTTTTATCAATAAGTTTGCGGTTAGCGCTATAAAACCCCCACTTGTTTTTACTGCTACTAAAAACCTGGGCGTTGGGCTATTTATTGTCAGTGTTCTGTTTTTAACTAAAAAGTGGCAGTGTATTAAAAAACTCACAAAAAGAGAAGTTAAAAACCTGGTTTTAATCGGGGTTATCGGCGGTTCTCTGCCTTTCTATCTTTTTTTTGAAGGTTTATCCAAGGCTTCGGCAGTCAATGCTGCTTTAATTCACAAAACACTCGTTCTTTGGGTAGCACTGCTTGCTTTACCTCTACTCAAAGAAAAACTTACTAAAATTCAGGTGTTGGCTGTTGGAGTACTCTTTGCCAGCAATCTCGTTATCGGCGGCTTTAAGGGGTTTGAATTCTCTCAAGGGGAATTAATGGTATTAGGTGCTACCATTCTCTGGGCTGTCGAAAACGTCATTGCCAAAAAGACGTTAAAAACGGTTGATCCGGATATCGTTGTTGGAGCTCGTATGGGGTTTGGAACAGTAATTCTCCTTGCTGCCGCTAGTTTCGTGTATCCGGCCAGTCTAACTCAGATTGGTAGTTTAACCCTAACTCAGAGTCTGTGGCTGGGAGTATCGGCAGTTACTTTAGCTGGGTATGTGATGAGTTGGTACAGAGCCTTAAAACTGGCTTCAGCTACACTAGTAACCTCTATTCTGGTTGGTTCAACCCTGATAACCAACCTGCTTTCAGCTATGTTCGTTACCCATACCTGGACAAAAGATATGACACTGCAAGCAGGGCTGATTATTTTAGGGGTAGTGCTGTTGATTTCTCAAAAAGTAAAACCTGAAGCTAGAGAAATATCTTTAGCTGAAAACTAGCCTAAAGACTCAAGAAAGCGCTTCGTCCAAAAGGAGAGTTTTTCTTCCTCATCTTGGGTTAAGATTTTTACCGCCATTCCCCAATGGACGGCGACCACTTTTCCTTTTTTCATTCCTGGGACAAAATCGCTGGAGTAAGAAAAAACATCCTTGATAGTTGCTAAATGGTATTTGTCTTTAGTCGCCTTAAGCGAAAACACAGAAGCTTCGACTTTATCTTGGGATATAATGTTTTCCACCTTTCCCCATCTGATCATGCAGTTATTGACTGAACCAAGGGTAAATGCAACCGAACCGCTCGCCCTTCCTACTCCCACATGGATGATGTTAAAAAGGTGAATCGGAATAAAAGCCTTTGGCTTCTTTTCCTTCATTTCCTCAATCAACCACTCAGACACTCCTTGTTTTTGTAGGTTTTCAAGTAAAAGGAAGTAGTGTTTGGGTTTACACTTAGTAAGCAAGTCGTTACCAAACCAAAATGCTTCAATAACTTCGTAGTCAAACGGATCTTTGTCTGTTATTTGACCAATCGTTTTAAGATAGGGGTAAAGAACGATAAAATTCTCAAACTCCTCTTGTACTCCTACACAAGTACCGGTAGTAACACAGCTTCGCAAAGTAGCCGGAGCACTATCTCTGCCGCAATATCCTAGCTGGTTTGGCGGCAGAGAAAAACGGGCACAAAGAGAAAGAGCAGCCGGATCAATAACAGGATTTTTCTTCACCATAGGTTCCATCATACTAAGCAATCCTGTTAAAATAAACCACAATGGATGTTTATGTTTTTGGAAATGAAGATGTTGCTTGTGACAGTATTGCATTAAAAGTAGCCAACCGTCTTGCTGTTAAGGGTATTAGGTTTATCATTGTCAAACCCAACGAAGATCTTCCTTTTGAAGGTAAAAGCGGTGTGGTTGTCATGGATACAGTAGCCGGAATAAGTAAAGTCACCCTTATTTCTGATGAAAAACTAGACAAACTTATTTTACCTCCCCGGGGTACGGCTCATGACTTTGGCTTAGGCTTTCAGATTAAATATCTTAAAAAACTGGGGAAACTGGGGAAAGTGGCCATCATTGGCCTACCCATGGGAAAAGAAGTTGACTACTCCTCTATCCAATCAATCTTAAGGAAGTTAGTCGCACAGGACATACAGGGATCATAAGCTCTAATAATCTTTTCCGCTTCAAGCTTGAGGGTTTCTTTATCTTTATCCAGGTTATCATTAAAGTATTTTTTAAGATCATTTTCGGTATTGATTTGATTTTGTGAAGTAGGCACAACCACATCGTAGTCCTCAATTATTCCCTTTTCATTGACTTTAGCCATATGATAAAGAATACCTCTGGGAGCTTCAACTACCCCTACTCCTACTCCAGGCCTGGGCGGTACAGCAACCGGTTTTTCATCTTTAATCTTTAGATTTTCCAGGATTTCAATCGCATCATCAACACAGTGAAGTATTTCTACTGCTTGAGCCAGGTTATTGTCATAGATATTGTCTGAAGGGAAAAAACTCAAGTACTGACCAACATCCGCTCTGGTTCTAGGATGGATTTGATCCAGACACAAGTTAAGTCTTGCCAGGGAGCCTACAAAATAATCCTCGTGGGTATCAGAAAAAACGTACCCCTCTGCTTGGGAGTATGGAATAATAACAGATTTTAGAAAGTTGTAAAAATCTTTTTCAGCCACCCGCTTACCATCAGTGTTAACAATCTCGCCCTCAAGAAAGTTAAATTGACTACCGTTTCTAAGACACATATAGTCAGAATTTCTAATTAGTTCTGCTTTCCAGTCATAAAATAGCTTGATTCCCCTAATAACCTGCGGCCTAATGATTTCCAACTGCTTAATAAGGTCAGGAAATTTAGAGGGATCAGGTTGTTTTAAAAACCCCCCAATAGTTGGAATAGGAGCATGAATAGCCGCTCCGATAATGGCATTGGAGATATTCGTTCCTACCCTTTTAATATCAAAGGAGTCATGGAGCAGTTGGTGGCCAAAATCATTTTCATCATCTGAAATATCTAAAATTGAGTCTATTCCTAAAACATCAGGCAACACAAAAAAGTAAAGATGGAGCGCATGATCTCGAATCATGAGAGCATCGTAAGCTAGTCTGCGCAAGACATGAGTTTGCTCGGTAACTTCAATATCTTGAGATTTTTCGATAGCTTCTAAAGCCGCAAATAAGTGAGACACAGAACAGGTACCGCAGATACGTGACAAGAATGAAGGCACACCAGCCATTGGTTTGCCTTTAACGGCCTCCGCATAAAATCGACGGTAGTCTTGGATGAGAAACTGCAAGTCCTCAACTTTGCCGTCTCTTATTACCACTCTTAACCCAGCCGAACCCTCAATCTTGGTAATGCTATCAATAGTAATATCACCTGAGTGCATACTAAATAATGTTGAACTGTTTTAAATATTTTTCTACCGCTTTTAAGAAAAGATCAGCATTCATCGGACATCCCGGAACCTGGTCATCAACTTTAACAATCTCGTCGAGCTTTTTAACTTTTTCACTGTAGTTAAACTGGTTAAAGTACCATAAAATTTTGTAGTTTAGTTTTTCGTCATCAAACTCATTTCTGGAAGCAGAAGGTTTTCCTGTACAGGCACAAGCACCAATTCCCACCAAATACTTGGAATTTTCTCTGATTTTACGAAGCTCCTCAGCCTGGGTTTCTGAAGAAATCGCCCCTTCAACAAACGCTACATCCAGGTCTCTTAATTCATTTTTAGTTTTGAGAGTTTTTAGATGTCTAAATTCGACCACCTTTTTCCATTCCAGAAGGTGGTCGTTGAGAAGCTCAGAAAGAAGAATAGTACACCCTTCACAGCAGGTAAAGGAGAACCAACCAATAACCAGTTTTCGGGGCACGTCAGTGGGCAGGGTATTATCTGACATAAAAACTATGCTACTATAAATCGCTTACTTTTATTATGCAGGAAAATACTTCTCTTGTGAAGTTTTAAAACTATGTGTTTAGCTATTCCCGGAAAAATAACTACCGTTGAAGGCCGAAGGGCTGTAGTTGCCTACCCCTCGCAAACCAGACCAGCCATGATTGGAGATATTAAAGTTAAAGTTGGAGACTTCGTTCTAGTACAAATGGGAATTATCATTAAGAAGCTTACTCCAAAAGAAGCAGAGACTGCTTTAAAAGCGTGGACTAACAAATAGTAGTCCTGTAACTTCCCTTCTATCTTCGCTACAATAAAAGTATGCTCTCAATTGAAGAAATCCGAAAACTGATTGAGGTTGCCCAGCTTTACCGCCTTAATGCTTTCGTGCCCCTCACTGATCATCCTATTGGAGCCTCTGTCTTAGCTACAAACGGAGAGTATTTTGGCGGATGCAACACAGAAAGTTACATTTCAGGACTGGGAACGTGTGCTGAAAGGTCAGCTGTAGATCACGCTGTATCTCACGGTAAGTATGAATTTAAAGCTATAGCAATAGTTGACGATGTACTTACCTATCCCTGTGGGGCTTGTCTGCAATATTTGGTCTTTTATTCACAAATCATAGAAACAGATATTGATATTGTCGTTGCTGATATTCAAGGTAAGTACCTCCTCAAAACCCTAAATGAACTCTTACCCAATGGTTATCGCACTCACCAAAACCTTGAAAAACTAAAATCTTACAGAAACAAGCCTTAGGATTTTTTTAATCAGTTTTACCAACTTCGAAACAGTTCTTAAAACAATTCCAAGTGTTTCCATAACAATTCAACTTCTAACCCAAAGGCTCTGGCGGGAATCAAATAGACAAATCCAACCTTATTGAAGTAAGTATTATTTTTGAAAGAGTAGTCTTGCCGCCATTGGCACACAAGTTATCATCAAGTAATACTACACTCCCTTTTGTTAATTTTAGGAAAATGGTCAATTTCTTACGATGAGGTAGTAGAAATTCTTTGTGCATAGCTACTGATGACAGAATCCATAAACTCCAATTGTTCTAAAACGTAAGGTAGGTGAGGAAAAGTAAAGACCCCACGTTCTGTACTGGTTTCAAGTCCTAAACGACAGGAGGAAATAGCTTCTTTAAATTGCTCAGCAGTAATGTATCTCCACAGTTCAATTTCTCCTGCAGTTAATCCATAATAAGGTTGATATTCTCCTGTTCTAAGAACTGAGTTTCTCGCATGAGTATCAAGATAAGAAAGGAAGTCTTGCTGCAAACCTGGTCCAAAAACAAAATCTCTTAAGGGAAAAACAATTACCCCCATAGCACTTCTGGTTTGTATACCCGGTCTACCGCGCTTGCGCCTCACCAGGTTGCGTTTACCCACAGTAACATCAATACCACATATTGGATCCAAATCTTCTTTTCTCCATGCTAGACACATATCAGCTCCTTTTTGATACTCAGTGTAGCCTGCTCTTGAGGAGTGGTCCATTTCATCCGGAGCAAGCTCCAAAACTATCCCGTTTTGGTTAAGAAACTGGCTAAATTCTTGCTTGAGTAATTCAGCAAATACCTTTTCTGCAAAAACAGTTCTACCCCAGTAGTAGTCAGCAGAAACAGGTTTTCTTATTAAGTAGAAATACTGCGCAGCTGTCCGAAGGTCAACAAAACTAGAATCCGAAGAGTATGTTACAGGCCCAGTATGATCAAGCAGCCTTAAGGGGCGGTCAGTTTCATCAATATACTCTTTAAGGAAATTTAATATATTTACCTCTTCCCGATCATTAACTTCAACTGAAGGAAGACGTATGTCATGATACCATTCGCAACCCATTTATCCCCTAATATATAGCTATCTGATATTGCCTAACACCTTATTTTGGGCAAAAATGATTATTTTTTTCAAGAAGATAAAAATCCTGTAATAATAGGAATTTATAATACCTTACAGGGTCGATTTTTCCAATTTTTCACTTTATCTTAAAACTGGGCATTGAAGAGGGATTTGGTGGCAAACTGCTTTGGTCATTAGTACTAAACTGCTCCGCAAACTTTTTGTAGTATTCTTCAAGAGAGATAGCTTGTGCCGGCACTTCAATAGGGAGAGTTTCACCAAAGTCAGATAGTTTTAAAGCTGCCACAACAATAATCGGCGACTGGGTAGTGGTGGGGATCAGAAGACCATGTAAAGGTGAAGGTGAATATAACGATGTGTCAGGAGTTGGTGGATCAAAAATAAATGAAATAACTGCTTTGCGAACATAGTAGTCATTCTCATCTACCCATAAAGTGGTGGCAAAATCTTTAAGATAATTGGATAATTTCTCTTGTTTTTTATCGGCAAATTTCTCAGTATATGTCCCTAAAACTGAGGACTCATTACCCGGAAGTTCTTTCCCCAGAGTTTCACCCAGTTTGTCTAGCACTTCAGAAGTGGGTTTAAACTCGAGCTTGTATGTAGAAAAACCTTCCATTTCTTCTTTGCTCATCATA
Source organism: Patescibacteria group bacterium (assembly GCA_050942955.1). Taxonomy (GTDB): domain Bacteria; phylum Patescibacteriota; class Microgenomatia; order UBA1400; family UBA1449; genus JBMNOG01. Next base: position 72,232 of record JBMNOG010000003.1, read on the forward strand.
AGGATTGGTAAAATTTCATCGCTTAACAGTTTCGTGGTCATCTCTTTCATGGCTTCATCAGTAGGAGATTGGGAGCTTTTTAGATCTTGAAGGTTTTTCTGGGCCTCAGTATTAAGTGGGGTTGTGTCGTAAATCACCCAGTTCTTAATCACTGGCTCAACTTTTTGGAAATCTACTCCAAGTAACGATAATAGCATTGTAGGTACTTTATTAATCTTAAAGTAAATCTTTTGATCTTTTTTTCGGATATCAACACTAAAATCTTTTGTGATAGATCCGGTCAGACTAAACTTGGGGTTTTTAGAGTCAGAAAGATCAGTATATCCTTTAATTTGAATATCAAGCTGGCTTCCTCAAATTGTGCTGGAAAAGTCGTCTGAAGTAGCTGCAATAGAGAAATCAAGACTGCTCTGGGAAACTTGCTGATGAGCCATAAGAGCCCGTGACAAAACAATTTTCGGAGTTTTTGGAATAAATGGTACTGTCAAAACAATAGTATCAGCGCTTCTTTTGATAAACTCGTTTTTTACCGGGATTTTCTCAACGGCAACCATGTACGCTAACACCCCAGTTGTAGAGGTTAACAAAAGCAGGCCTCCTACTACCAATCCAACTATAGTTCCTACTCGGCTTTTCAAACCGAAAGATGTTTTTTTAATTTCTGAGGTAGTATCAGAGTTTTGAGATTGTGAAAAACTAAGGTTTCCCTTATTGATAGAAGGCTGACTTGAACTGGTGACAGATTCAAATTGAGAAAGAGGGGTATTTGATTGAGCTCTCAACGCAGCTTCTGGAACCTGAGAGGTGGAAGTGCCACTGTACCACTGCCTAGCTTCTTCTATTTTATCCTGCTGCCAGCCAATCTTTATTAACTCTTGAGAAACAATTTCAAAGGGAAGGACTGACTGTTTGCATTTTTGTAAGTACTCCAAAAGGGAAGAGTCTAACATATATTTCAGTATAAAAAGAATACTAAAACAGGTAAAGAAGGTAAATTCTGCTTTTGCTAGCTAAAGGTGTCTTAGTTTATGCAGCCACCTTAGTCCCACACTCGCCGCAGAATTTTGCCTTTGGCGCTAGTTTGGCACCGCATTTTGCACACACATTCTTCTGTTTTACGTTAGCACCGCACTCAGGACAAAACTTCACGTTAGCCGGGAGTGGTGCTTCACACTTTGGGCAAGAGGCTGCAATTCCTTCCCGCCAGTGTTCTTTATCCAATTTTTTGTCTTCCTCAGCCATAGCTGCGTGAGCCCACACTTCTTCAACAGACTTACTTGCCTGAGCTGCCGCCATCTCTACCCCTAAATCCGGAGCACACTCCTTACATAAACCTTTCTTAAGATTCCAACAAGACCTGCGGCACACCCAGGTTTGACATCTGGGACATTGAATAAAGTGTTCTCGGACCTCCTCGAGAGCTTCTTCAAACGCCTCATCGTGGGCTTTTTCCCAAGCAGAAGAATGAACTTTCTCTCCAATATCAGCAGCTGTTCCTAAAACCCCACCAAAAATGTCATTGGCGGCATTTAAAATACCGGAAGCAGTACCTAAGGCAAACCCTTTAAACTTTGTCCGAATCCCTTTGTTACATCGGCCGCAGATAAATTCGTACTGAAAGCCGTTATCAGTACTAAGGTCATTGTAGGAAAGGGAGAGTTCGATTTCTTCTGCCATAATTTTAAGATAGAATAGGTTAGTAATTACTAACTACAATAGTACAAAAATCTCTTTTTGGAAATAGTTATATGAAAACCAAAAAATTCACTATTCTTCACTCCAATGATATGCACGGCGACTTTCTGGCAGAAGTTTCAGGTAAGAAAGGTACATTGATCGGTGGCCTGGCACTTCTTTCCGGATATATTAACAAAGTTCGCCAAGAAGAAGATAATGTTTTGTATGTTATATCAGGCGACATGGTCCAGGGATCTTTAATTGACAGCGAGTACAAAGGTATTTCCACAATTGAGATTATGAACTATCTTTCGCCTGATGTAGTCGCTCTGGGTAACCATGAAATGGACTACGGCCTTCCCCACCTATTATTTCTAGAAAAGATGGCCAATTTCCCTATTGTTAACGCTAATCTCTATATCAAGAAATACAACAAGCGCCTTATGAATCCTTACAAGATTATTAACAAAGCCGGCTTTGATATTCTCTTTACCGGCATCCTGACAGAGAAAGTTATGGATTCTCTGAAGATGGATAAGCTTATTGGCACTTTCGTTACCCTGGAAGAAGCCAGTCAGGAAGTAGGTAAAATCTGCAATGCCTACAAAAATGATGACATTGATCTAACTATTCTTCTCACCCACATTGGGTTTGAGTCAGATATCGAGCTGGCTAAGATGCTTAAACCGGAATGGGGAGTTGATCTTATCATCGGCGGCCACTCTCATACAGTTTTAGACAGACCTAAGAAAGTGAATAATATCCTTATTTCCCAAGCCGGAGTTGGTTCTGACCAGATCGGCCGGTTTGATATCGTCGTTGATGACGACACTAATAGCATTGTTGAGTATAAGTGGCAGTTAATTCTGATTGACGATACCATTGCCGATCCAGACAAAGATTTGAGCCGGTTTATTGACTCCTTTAAAACTGAAGTAGATAGGAAGTACAGCACCCTCATCTCTAAGTTTGCTACCCAGCTTACCCATCCCAAAAGAGAAGAAGAGACAACACTCGGCAACCTTATTGCTGATGCGTTTGCAGAAAGCGCAGAATGCGACGTAATGCTCGTTGGCAGCGGTTCAATTAGAGTTGCTAAAATGGGTCCATTGGTAACCTTAAAGGACTTTATGGCTTGCTTTCCTTATGATGACACCCTCACTCGGTACATGATAAATGGATCTGAGCTAAAAAAGATTTTTACCCATATTATGAGGCCAGAAAACAGAGATGGTGAAGGTGAGTGTTACCAGGTAAACAGCAGAGTCAGGGCTGTGTACAGTGATAATAAAATGACATTAAAATCTCTTACACTTGATGGCCAAATGGTTAAAGATTCTAAAATTTACACCCTTTGTTTACAAGGGTACCATTTCAGTAGTTCCTTACCATACTTAGGTATTTCTAATGAAGAACTTCTAGCTTGCGGCAAACCAAAGGTAACAGCAACTTCGGCTAGACAGGTTTTAGAAGAATTTTTAAGAGCCAATCAAAATGTTTCCAGAAAAATTGAAGGAAGGTTGCAATACGTTTAAAACATTCGAGGTACAAACTTCGTTATTCTATTGCTACTCTGTAGGTTTCATTATCACTACTAACAAGTAAGGTCCATTTATCTTCAACAAACTGTTTTTCGCCTATTTCAAAAACCTCAACATCATTGACTGTTATACCAGGATTGAGGTCACTAATCACCTTACTATCAATATTTTTCTCTACCGCATAAACACTTGACTTCCCAATGTCAGGGTTATACTCTACCCCCTTATTGTCAATCAACTTTATTCGAGGTTTGGAAAAAGACCGAATAGGCTCTGGTGAGGTATTTTTATACTTGTAGTCAACCGTGATTAGTATTGCCCCTTCTGATGCTACTTCATTAAGAAATTCCCCTCCCACGCTTTTCTTGTGATTAACAGATACAATAATAAGCTCAATTCGTGGGTATACCATAGTTTCCCCAACTCCATATATTATCTCTTCTTCTTGTGCAACCTGTTTTGATACAGAAGGAACCTCGTAGCTATCACTTCCTCCTAAACCAATAATAACCAAAAGTAGGATAAGACCTCCAAAAACAACTGCCACCCATTTAAAAAGTTTTGGCATAAAGATTTCCACTTCTAATAAATGTTAGCTCCATTAAATACAGAAAGTGATAAAATTCTGTAATAAGTAGGTACTGGAAATGTAATAAAAAGAAATTTTTGTTAATTTTTATTTTATGAGAAACGCTTGTTGCAGAAGGTTAAAATTAATTGTCTTTTGCAGTTTCTACTACCTCTCCAGTCTTTACCTCAATAATAACTCCTGAGCAGATACAAGCCCTAATTTTTCATTAAAAAGTGGTCTTGTACTAATCAAGCAACCATGCCACCAGTAGACCAAGAAGGTTCACCAGTGGTTTCTGCAAGTATTCCTTCGCTGGAAACAGATTCAATTTCTTGAAGAAAAAACGCTTTAGTATAAATGAAACCAAAATACTCCTCTTTGTACCTGCCTAACAGTACGAGAATTAGAGGAAATAAACTAAAATTATGAGTCAGTATAAACACGCCAACTAACCTTACCTACCTCTCACTATTTTCATATGTCTTCTTTGTGTATTTCTGCTTCTCTTAGTTTATGACCAATTTATTTCAAAAAATGAGAATGCACGGACCCAGTAATTTTATAAAGTATGCCCAGATTGAAGGTAAAGCCAGGTTTTATCACTGGCTATTAGGATCCTACAGCCAAGGACAGGAGGATCTGTTCCTTAATTCCCTATGCAAAGATAAGCCTACTGGTTTTTATGTCGATATCGGTGCAGCAGATGGTGTGAAATACAGTAACACCAACTATTTTTATCTTAAGGGTTGGAGAGGAATAAATATTGAACCAGACCCTAGAAACTTCTCTCTGCTGGTTAAATCTAGGCCCCATGACACCAATCTCAACATTGGGATAAGCGGCTGCAAATCCACCGCGACCCTATATCAATTTTCTCCCCCAGTACTATGTACACTCTCATCTCAAGTTGCCCAAGACTTTCGAAAAAGAGGGTACAAATGCGTTGGGCAGAAAACAATTAATACTGATACACTGGCTAATGTTTTAGATACCTATGCTTCTAACCAAGTAATTGACTTTTTTTCAGTTGATACTGAAGGGCATGATTTTGAAATATTACAAAGCAATGATTGGCAGAACTACCTTCCAAAATTCATTTGCATAGAGTTGGAACATTCTCATCTGCCTCTAGATGGTAAAGAAAATAATCGCCTACATAATTACTTAGAAAGCAAAGGCTATTCTCAAATTTTTGATAACAGTATTAACAGAATATACAGGTATTTTTCTACCAGGTAACCTACCACCATTAAAATGTTTCTAAACTGCAATGGAGTCAAATATGCTTGAGATATTGATAATTACCCAGAAGATTTATTGCGAGCTATAATTCTGCGGATAAAGATAATAAGCAGTAAAATAGGAACCCAAATAACGGCATACACCCCTACCCAGATAGCAAACGAACCTAATCCTTGAGCAAATCTAACCACACTTCTAACTGCTTGTTTAAAGATTACTTCTGGCCGCCACGCATTGGTGGGAGTGTAGGGTAAAGACACTTCATCAGTTGAAAGGAAAATACTAACCTTTACCATTTGTGCGTTTTTATCTAAGTAGTTCTGTTGACCTTTGAGACTGTCGATTTGAGACTGGAGGGAAAATATTTCTCTTTGTACCCGCATAATCTCATCAATTTCAACTGCATTCTCCATAATCTCTTCAAACCGGGCTTTGTTTCGCTCAAGGATTTCAAGCCTCGTTTGATTGTCAACGTACTGATCTGTCACATCTCTTCCTTTTAGGTTTTCTGAAACTACTTTGACAGCCATTGACTTGAAGGCTCGTAAGCTCTCATTCAGCTTTCCTTCCGGTACACGAACAGTAATAGTACCGTTCCCACCTTCTTCCGGCCGGGTTACATTACTTTCTACCATATATCCGCCCGCTGATTCTGTTACTTCCCTAATCTCATGCACTGCTTTACTAACATCTTTTACTAGCAAAGAGAGGTTTGAAGACTGAATTACCATACGCTGCGATTGCTCAGGTGCCGGAGCTGCTTCGTATCGATCTATCGGAGGAACATTAAGGCGAGTAGCTACGCCACCAGAAGGAGCTTGCAAGGCAATACTATCTGAGGCATTTTCAGAAAACTTAGTGTTATACCCCCCACTAGAAGGAATAACCATATTAAACATTCTTATCCCAAAGAAAAACACCAACAAGTTCTTGAAAACCCACAGTAAAACAATAGCCAGAAGAATTGATGCTAGTTTATTTTGTTTGATCCAGTTTAGAAGTGACATAGTAGTATGTACTCTTAACAACTACTATACGGTCAGTAACCAATTTGTGTCAACAACGAAGCAAAGATTTATAAGACGTTATCTCTTATGTACAGCAGAGAGAAAGTAAAAAGCACATTCAAGTTAGACTTAATAACCTCAGTGTACGGTCTAGATTATATGATTGAGGACAAGTAACCAAACCGCTTTCTTTACTGCTTACTATTTTTGATTTTCCTTCCCCACTCTTCAGCCCGTTTAAGCTCCCCTTCTTTAAGCGGTCCCTCCTTGCCTTCAACAATAAAACCCTCTGGTGTCGCTACAAGATTACCTCCTTTGCCTTTTAAAATAAGAGCAATCCGGGGAGCAGCAAATCCCAAAACTTTTATCAGTAGTTTCAAGCCAAAACTGTCAGCTTCTGCTCTTGTATCAAAGGCAGCTACATTTTTGTCTTTGAGCTCATTACCAGAAATCTTGTTTAGCAAATTCTGCACCGGCTGGGTCGGCCTACCCCCATAAGTTGGAGATCCAATAATGAGCAGATTAATCGCTTTTAGATCTGAAAAGTTTTCTTTACCAATCTTAGACACTGTAACTTCGCCAGGCTTACCTATTCCCTTGGCAATAGCGTTGGCAACTTTTTCCGTATTCCCAAACCGGGAATCGTAAATAATTAGGGTTTTCATACAATCACCTCCATTTATTTTTCTCAAAAGAAAACAACACTATTTTACAAATAACCAAGATAAACTACAAAGCAGGGAACTAATTTAAAATAAATGTTCACTAGACAAAGGTTAAAACCCTGGAAGGAGCGAGTCTTTATGTATATAAATTTCAACAGATAAAAACAGTAAGTAAATTCCCAGAAGCACTAATCCTTCCACACGCGATATCGTGTTTTTGGTCCTGGCAAAATAGTAGAAAGCTGACAGGCCAAACACTAAAAACAGCAAACTTACCAGATAACTATTGGTAAGATAGATAGGTTTTCCATATATCAAAGTAAGAATACCAAGAAAAAAGGTGTTAAATGAAGCTGATCCCACATAGTCACCAAAGGCAACCTGATTGTTTTTCATAAATAATGACCGGAAAATAAATGAAAGTTCAGGAACATTGGTACCTACGGCAATAAGCAGTAAGCTAATCAAAAAGGGTGACACACCCAGAAGCTCGGAAAAGTACACCGTCTGCTCGACTACAAATTTGCTGGCAGCAAAAATTGTTGCCACTCCGAAGACTATTCTCAGAACTTCCTTGCCGACTTTTACCCTAGACCTGACACTGATTGACTTTATTCTTTCCAGCAAACTTTTCTTTGTCTGGATAGTTACTACTAAAAATCCGAAGAGTGATAAAGCAATGATGCTGTCTATTTTGCCTACCCTTCCGTCCATTGCCAGAATTACCGGTAAAGCAATAACCACTAACGACACCGGCAGATTAAAACCACGAAATTCCGGAGAAATACGGATACTGTTGCCTGTAATAGCCAGAAGCGGAACGACAAGCATACAAATAACAATCGAAGCACCAATTAGGTTACCTACATAAATCTCGGGGTCATTTCCCAGAATAGAATTTACACCTACGGATAGCTCGCTTACTGAGGTAAAGAGTCCTAAGATAAGGAATGAAACCGCAAATGAGGAAATCCTTAAAATTTTTGATACGCGCTCAACTGACCCGATAGCTAAACCCGAGCCAATCCAAATACCAATAAACGAAAGTAGGTAAATAAGTACATTGGAAATCATAACATTTGTATACATCTATGGTAGCAAAAGAAAGCTACGCTTGGAATCCATTATTAAAAGTATCGCTCCAATCAAGGATATAGTAGGTAAAACTATGAAAAGCTTTAACTAGACTCTTTGTGTTACGATATACACGCAATTTATACAATTTATATTATATGAGATATACAGGTACAGTTGTCCGCGGTATTAGAACTCCGATTATCAGAAACGGAGATAACCTCGCAGAGATAGTAGTAAACTCAGTAGTTGAAGCCGCCAAGGGGGAAGGTTTTAAACTGAAAAACGGGGACATTGTTGGAGTTACCGAAGCTGTGGTCTCAATTTCCCAAGGAAATTACGTTTCAGGCGATGATGTTTCTTTAGATATTAAGAAAAAGTTTCCGGCAAAAGAAATCGGCCTTGTTTTTCCAATCCTCAGCCGAAACAGATTTTCTTTAATTTTAGAGTCAATTGCCAGAGTTTTTGACAAAGTTCATGTCTTATTAAGCTATCCTTCAGACGAAGTTGGGAATCATTTAATGAATCCTGACGACATGGATAGCGTCGGCCTTAATCCTTACACTGACACGTTTGGTGAAAGAAAGTATAGGAAGCTTTTTGGAGACGAAGTCAAACATGAGTTTACAGGCATTGACTATGTTTCTTACTACAAAAGTCTAGGTAAAGGAAATATTGAAGTCCATTTTGCTAACGATCCTGTTACAATTTTAGATTTTTGCAAAAACGTCCTGGTGTGCAGTATCCACAGCCGGGTAAGAGATAAGAGACTCATAAAAAATGCCGGAGCCAAGATCGTCTACGGGCTTGAAGACATTTGCTCCAATAAATCAACAGAACATGGCTATAACCAGGAGTATGGCTTGCTGGGTTCAAATAAGGTAAGTGAAAACAGGCTAAAACTTTTCCCCAAAAACGGAGATATATTTGTAAACAAAGTACAGAAGACTTTCAAAAAAGTCACCGGCAAAAATGTCGAAGTCCTAATATATGGAGACGGCGCTTTTAAAGACCCTGTCGGAAAAATATGGGAACTGGCAGATCCGGTCGTTTCTCCCGGGTTTACTAAAGGGCTAAAAGGAAGGCCAAAAGAAGTAAAACTAAAGTACATTTCAGAAAACTGGAACGGCAAAGGTAACCTAAATAAGTATGCAAAAGAGATGATACAAGAAAAGAATACACAAAAGTATAAAGTGGAAAGGTCTCTCGGAACTACCCCAAGACAGATAACAGACCTTTTGGGAAGTCTTTGTGATTTAACGAGCGGTAGTGGTGACAAAGGCACGCCGGTAGTGCTTATTCAGGGATATTTTGACGATTACACGGTCGAGGAGTAATCTTTAACCAAACATCAACCACTCTGGTTTAACAATCATCAAAATCCCCAAGACTAAGATAAGGCTTCCTCCAATTAAATGTGAATAACGGGAGTATTTACTTTCAATTCCAACTACCTTAAGAGTAGTCATAGCAATAAAAAAGATAACAAGATCATCAAGCATAAATACTAGCATATATAACAACAGTAACAGGTAGTACTGCCACATAGGCAAAGAAGACATACTCAAAACATTTGTGTAGATTGCCGGCAACCCAGCCGAGCACACTAATTCAATTGTATTAACTGCCACGGCCAATACCACAATACCAACTAAGGCAAATAGTAACTGTTTTTCACTGATTATTTGCCTTATTTTTCTAAAAATCTGCGTTCTCTTTTCAGAACTCACTACCTGACACCCCCCTGTTGTATTTACAAAGTAATCTCGCACCTGATATATACCTACACCGGTTGCAAATGCCCCTACTAAAAACCTAATCCAAGTCACAAACCCTAAAAACAAAAAGAGGTTTAACCAAGCTGATAAAAAGAGAAAGTAGACAAAGGCAGAGGCAACGATAAATGTACTGCCTAAAATCCACATCCGTTTTCTGTCTTTCATCCCTAAAAGCATACTAATTAAAAAGAGAAGCACCCACATGGCACAGGGATTAAATCCATCCAAAAGAGCAATAATGATAGTTAAAACAGGAAGAGGCAGACTTTTAATAGAAAGAGATCCAAGCACAGGTAGAGTTATTGTTTCGATTGCTTTGGTTTCAGAATTAGAGGGAGTGGGCTGGGGAGTGACAGAGGGTTCTTCAGTTTCACTAGCAGCTGCCGATGCTTCCATATCTTCCGATACAGCTTTCTGAGTTTCAAGTACTATTCTTTCAATTTCTTTCCCTGTCGTTTCATCGCTTAGATATCCAGTAAAGTGCTTATCCCCAATAACGGTAAATGGCACGCCAGACACGTCGGCCGATAGCCTTTGCCCTACCTCCATTAACAGTTGTGCATTTTCTCTACTACTTGAAATCTCGTAGTCTTTAACAGTGACAAATGGGTACTGCGCTTCCAGCTTCTCTAAAAACTCCCGTTCGTGGGCACAGTGAGGGCAACCGTACGCCCAGAAAAGGTGAACAGTAACAGCCTTACTCGCGATAGCAGAGGAGATTACCAGACCAAAAAGTAAGCCAATAAAAATAGGAACGGTAAGAAGTTTCCGAATCATAGACAGATTACTTATCTTTGTATTGAGTAATAAGGGAAGTAATTTCTTCTTTAGAGAGTTCACCACTCCTACGTTCCAACTCGTTCCCATTCCTATCTAAAAAAATAAATATCGGTAGTCTGCCGTCTTCTATTTGATACTTTTCGACTGCATCTGAGTTGCTATCAAAATCAAAGTATTCAGTTTCAAGCCAGGGGTTTTCTTTTTCAACTTCTGCCCATCTGGGCTTCATAACTAAACAACCACTGCACCAGACGGCGCCAAATTTTAAGACTTTCATAGAAAACCTCCTCCCATTAAATCCAGCACCTAACACGGCGCTGGTAACTTTTATACGTTTTTCCAAATTGTTTTTCAAGGTTTTCTTCTTCTTGTGAAATAAAGACTACTTTAAGGGTAAGAAACATCAGTATGGAAGGCAGTAACGCACTCAAGCTTCCAAACAAAATACCTACACCAAGTAAAATTAACACAAATCCCAAATACATCGGGTGACGACTAAAACGGAAAGCTTCAGTAGTAATTAAAACTGATGGCTTATCAAAAGGTTTCACTGTTGT
>JBMNOG010000042.1:0-4230 GCA_050942955.1 Patescibacteria group bacterium
TAAAAGAAAACTTGACGGTTCGAGCAAAGGGAGAATAATTGGTGCAAAAGTTCAACAAAAAAAGAGAGAACAAGTTACTCAACGGCTTTATGAGGATGGCAAAAAAGATGTAGGAAGACTTAGTAAACGGGATCGTTTTATTGCTGGGATTTCGATGTATATTGGTGATGGACTAAAGACTGAAAGAGAGGTGGGATTCTCAAATGCAAACCCTCAAATAATCGGTTTTATGATGGGGTGGTTTAGGGAGTTTTGCCAGATTTCTGAAGCGAAATTTAGAGGACAAATTTGGATTCACAGCAATCAATGTGAGAATGAAGCAAAGCTCTTTTGGTCAAAGACAACAAAGATTCCTCCAAAGCAGTTTAATAAAAGCTATATTGCAGTAAACAAAATTAACAGTTTAAAGATACGAAAGCAGTTACATAAGTATGGGGTTTTTGCCGTCAGAGTGTACAGTGCGTCGGTGCAGCGAAAAATTCTTGGGTGGAGTGCTGGAGTTTTGGAAGGATATGCGATAAAATCACATATGTTTGAAAAGTGAATATTCCCCGATAGCTCAACGGTAGAGCGCCCGCCTGTCAATTGGCAGCCTTTATGGAAAACCATAAAGTGAAAATTGGGTGAATTCAGGAAACCCTAACGTTAGCGTTAGCTGACAATGGTAATCCTGAGCCAAGCCTTAAACTAAGTAAATTCGGTTTAAGGAAGGTGCAGAGACTATCCCGCAAGGGAGTAGGCTATTCATAGCCGAAGCGCCCAATACCTACGTCTGTTGGAGATACGGTAATTAGATAGTCCACACCGCAACGAAAGTTGAGGGTTATGTGTAAGCGGTAGGTTCCTGGTTCGAATCCAGGTCGGGGAGCATAGACAATATAGTCATAAAATAAATTCAGCATGGTATTTAATATTACCTTTTTTTATCTCATTTTCTGATGAAACGAGTATAATTAATTTATGTGGACATGTCCTACTTGCGATAGAATTTTTCTAAAAAACCAATCAGTTTCATGGTTGCAAAAAAGTACGATTGAATCGCATTTTGGGAATAAAGAAAAAGCAATAGAATTGTCTGACTATTTACTCCGGAAGATAGAGGAAAGCAACTGGGAGTGTAAAATAGTATCTCTTCCGTTCTGTGTTCATCTTTTCGGAGTCTATGATTTTCTTGCTGTTTTGCCAAAAAGGATAAAATCGAAGTTTGTTTTGCATTACACAGGAGTCTAAATGTATTAAGGCTAAAAATACTTGTTCCCATATCAAGTAATGCGTTTAAGAATTGTTTTGACATTGCCGGTAAAGAAGAAATTGATAGTGAGTTTATAGATTTGTTAAAAGAATCTTACTATTTATTAAAGAGCTAATGTTTTATTTTCCCGTAGTTAGTGAATAATCATGAAGTCTTCCTGAATACTGCAACATTGGCAAATTAGGGAAATATTCATACTATGATTCTGAGTCTTACTTTTGAAAAATTCTCCTGGTTTGTGTTACCTTTTTTAAAGATAGGTAATCAATTTTTACTTTTAAGACTTTATGAAAAATAATGTCACCCCTTCTCCTCAAACCAATGAAGTTACTCCGGCAATAAAACCAAAAAATAATTATTTTCTCTTTATTCTCACAAATTTACTGGCTGCGATAGTTGGTGGGGGAGCAATCTTTTTTTGGCAATCTTATCAAACAGAGAAAATAATAAACAATTTTCAGTTACAAATTCATGATCTGCAAAACCAGATAAGTCAAACAAAATCTGAAAAAGAAAAGTTTCAAGAGCAGATAAATACATTAAACGAGGAATTACAAGAGGCTAATCAATATAAAAATACAGTAGTTGAGAACAATAGAAAAAATGTTTGTTTGGATTCTGACGGGGGACAGGATTACTACATAAACGGATCTATTATGTATAGAAGATATGACGAAAACGGGAATATTACCGCAACTGGAGATTCCTCTGATGATTGTGTTGACGCTTTCATAAATGGGGAGACAAAAAATGTCCTTAGGGAGTATTACTGCGACAATAATCAGGTACAGTATTCCTACTTTGTTTGCCCAAACGGTTGTTTGAGAGGCGTGTGTATAGAGTAAATTTGCTCCTTGCAATTTAATGCATAAAATTTATTAAAAAGCTGACAACTATAACTTTTTGTATAATTTCCTGGTATTTTGTAGTAATGAAGCTTGTGTCAATTTTTACAATCATATTCCCTGTCACAATTTTTTGTTAGTTAGCGGATACACTCTCTCTGTTTCTGATTAAATACATCTGTGGAGAATGTAAAACAAGGTTCGATTATCTTACTTCTTTGTCACTGTTTTGTCACCGTATCTGAACTTCTTGCGTATCATAAACAAAAGTAGCTGCCGCATAATCCTTCCCTTTTGTAAATAGTAGTTGACATAATGTAAAATATATATTACATTACTATTGTTATGGATAGAAAAAGGTATAAACAACTTCGAGCACTTGTTACGATTATTGTTTCTGCCATTATTGGCTTAGCAGTTATTCGCAACAGTTACCTTCTGGCCTCGGCTGGTGTTTTGACAGGGATGGTATTTATAGTTTTGGTTCGTACAACGGCTAAAATTAGAACTGACGAACGGGAATTAGCTGTTCAGGAAAAGGCTGCCAAGATGGCTTATACAATCTTTGCTCCGACGATCGGAATTACTGCTTTTTTCCTCCTTCTCCCTCCTAAGGGTGGAATTTCTGTTTTTAGGAACGGTGAGTGGCTTTACATTGAGTCTCTTGGGATGGTTTTTGCCTATCTAACGTTATTTTTAGTTGCCATTTATGCTATCTCCTATCACTTTTTTAATAGGAAATATGGGGGTGGTGGCAATGAAGAATAAGTTAAAAGTCTATCGGGCTATGCACAATTTAACCCAAGAGCAGTTGGCAGAGAAAATTGGGGTTACCAGACAAACAATTATTGCTATTGAAGCTAATAAGTATCTGCCGTCTTTACGTTTGGCATTTAAAATGGCTGAACTGTTCGACGTTACAATCGAAGATATTTTTAGTTGCGAAGGAGACAAAGATGAAATCTAACTCAATCAAAGAAAAGCTCTTCTATTTAGTAGCCATAGGGGTAAGTATCTTGTTACTGTTTTTCTTTATTGGTAGTGTTTGGATTGGCTATGAAGCCAAAGACCTTTGCCAAAATGCCCAGTGGCAGTATGGGGGCGATTGTGTGGAAGCCTTGATTGCCCAGCTTGACGACGAACACCAGGGTTTTAGAGCAAGAAATCATGCCATTTGGGCGCTTGGGCAAATGGGTGATAGTCGAGCTTTGCCAGTGCTTGAAAAGTACTATACCGGCAACATCCCCGACAGAGAACCTCTTGATGAGACAATCAGTCAGTATGAGTTGAAAAAAGCTATTAACCTTGCCAGTGGTGGAACGAATATAACAACTTGGTTATGGCGTTGGGGAATAGGTAAAGATTATAAAAACATTAGATAAAAACCTGTTACTTTCCTAATTCATAATTTAGAATATTTCAGATCCCAATCCAGTCTGTTTCTCTGAAAACCTTCTATCGTTTGAGTCTAGAAGGTAAAGCTCTTCTATTTACACATTCCTTTTCTCAGATAATTCATGTCATCTTAATACTGGTTATCTATACTTTAAGTTGTGCCTACAAAAGTTTAGCACTTCACTATTAGTTTCGTATTGAAAAAGCGCAGGTAAAGAGAGAAAATGGCCCTAATGCAAAGCGAAGATGCCGTAATAATAGTTAAAAACCTTGTTAAAGACTTTAACGGGGTTAAAGCAGTAGCAGGTATTTCATTTACAGTAAAAGCAGGTGAAGTTTTAGGACTGCTTGGCCCCAATGGAGCAGGGAAAACAACTACAATTCGGATTTTAACAGGGATTATAAAACCTTCTTTCGGTAGTGTTTCAATCAGTAATTTTGATATCGAAAAAGAACCGATTAAGGCTAAGCAGTTACTGGGCATTGTTCCTGAAATGGCCAATGCCTACATGGATTTATCCGCCTGGCAAAACCTTATGTTAATGGGAGAGCTTTACGGTATTGGGAAAGAAAAGCGCAGGGAAAAAGCTAATGAACTCTTAACGCTTTTTAAGTTATTTGAACATAAAAATAAAAAAGTTAAATTCTTTTCAAAAGGAATGAAGCAGAGGTTGATTATTGCTATGGCTCTTATGAATGATACGAAGATTCTTTTTTTGGATGAACCAACCTCTGGCT
>JBMNOG010000013.1:0-21585 GCA_050942955.1 Patescibacteria group bacterium
TTGAAGTTTTTAAAATTTTACGGGAAAGCCGAGAGACATTAAGACGTTTTAATAAAATCATGGATAACATTGATAGTATTACGACTTCTGTTGCTAAACCGGTTGAAAAAATGTCTGAAGTTGTTTCCGGATTTCAGCAAGGCATTGGTGTTGTTCACTTTGTTACCAACCTTCTAGAAAAGCACTCAAAAAAAGCCGAGAAATAATGACGCAAAAACCTGAAAATGTTTCTCTGGAACAGTCTCCTCAAAACCATCCTGTTGGTTTTACCAATGGGTTAGTTCTAGGTGTTATTCTTGGAGCTACTGGTTATTTCCTTCTTGGAACTGAGAAGGGTAAAGAAATTAAACAGGATCTTTTAGAAGTGGCAAAAAAATACTGGGAAGATCTTGAAGAAGAAGTAGAAACACTAAAAAATAAAAAAGAGCAGGTAGCGCATAAAGTAGAGGAGTCAGCCAAAACCGTTCAGGATGAAGTTAAAACCCAGCTTCCGCAGATTAAAAAAGAGATCAAGAAAGAAATTAAGCAGCTTGAAGATTCTGTGGCTGATGCCCAAAAAAAGGCTGATGAAATGCAAATGCAACTTAGCCAAGCCGCTTCGAAAATTGAAAAAAAATTCTTCTTCCGCAAAGGTAGAATACTAAAAAAATAACTGCCAACTGCTATCTGCAAATGGTACAATCTTTCTTCCCAAGCTCGTTTATGATATGTTCTGTACAGCTATCAAAAGTGTAGCTACTGAAAGATGTATATGACGGCAAACCAAGTGCGCGAAAAGTATTTGAAGTTTTTTGAAAAACAGAGGCACGCTCCTATTGCCCCAGCTCCTTTAGTTCCTAAAGATGATCCAACCACACTGTTTACTAGTTCCGGAATGCAGCAGTTGGTTCCGTTTTTAAAAGGCCAACCACATCCCATGGGAGTAAGGTTAACCAATTCCCAACCTTGTTTTCGGGCACAGGATATTGAGGAAGTTGGAGATAACCGTCACACAACTTTTTTTGAAATGTTGGGCAACTGGTCTTTAGGTGACTACTTTAAGAAAGAACAGTTGCCCTGGATCTTTGAGTTTTTAACACAAGAACTTGGCTTAAATCCTGAAAAACTGTACGTCACAGTCTTTGAAGGTAATGAAAGTGTTCCCCGAGATGAAGAATCAATTGCGATTTGGCAGGAACTGTTTAAGACTACTGAGCCGACAAAAATCGGAACAGAAGGTTTTGACCCTAATGTAAAAATATACACGTATGGTGCTTCAAAAAACTGGTGGTCCAGATCAGGGGAGCCTGAAAATATGCCTGCCGGAGAAATCGGTGGGCCTGACTCTGAAATTTTTTATGATTTTGGGGAAGAATTAAGACTTCATGAAAACTCACCTTTTAAAGACATACCTTGCCATCCTAACTGTGATTGCGGTAGGTTTTTGGAAATCGGTAACTCAGTTTTTATGGAGTATATAAAAACTGAAGACGGTAACTTCAAATCTTTGCCTCAAAAAAATGTGGATTTTGGCGGAGGCTTGGAAAGGCTGGTAGCGGCGGTTAATAATAATCCTGACGTTTTCCAAACAGATCTTTTCAAACCGCTTATTGAGCAAATTGAGAAAATCACAAAAAAAGGGTATAGCGAGAATAAAGAAGCGATGCGGGTGGTAGCGGATCATCTTAGAGCAGCCACATTCATGATTGCTGAAGGGGTTGAACCTTCAAACAAACTGCAAGGGTATGTTTTGAGGCGACTTTTAAGGAGAGCTGCAGTCAAGATGAGAAACCTTAGTGGTAGTCTCACTCCTGTTTCTGACTTTGAAGATATTTGCGAGGAGATAATTAAGGCTTACGAAGATGTCTACTTTGATAGAGGCGAAACCAGGAAGAAAGTTGAAGACGTAATTGGCAGGGAGATGAGCCGTTTTGCTAAATCTCTTGATAAAGGCCTAAAAGAAATTTCTAGTGTCTCTACTGAAAAACTTGACGCTGCTTTTGCTTTCAATCTTTTCCAAACGTACGGTTTCCCTTTTGAGGTAACTCAGGAGCTGGCCGTTCAAAAAGGTAAGGAACTTAGTAAAACAGCTTTTGATGAAGAGTTCAGAAAACATCAGGAGCTTTCTCGTACAGCGGCAAAGGGGATGTTTAAAGGTGGACTAGCTGACCACTCAAAGACAATAACTAAACTTCACACGGCAACTCACCTTCTCCATCAAGCCTTACGACAGGTTTTGGGTGAACATATTCAACAGGTGGGCTCGAATATCACTGCTGAAAGGTTGCGTTTTGACTTTAACCATAATGAAAAACTGAATGATGAACAAGTAAAAAAGATTGAAAAAATAGTCAATGAGCAAATCCAGCAAAATCTACCGGTAACTATGGAAACTATGACCCTAAAAGAAGCCCAGAACGCTGGGGCTTTAGCCTTTTTTGGTGAACGCTATGGTGAAAAGGTGAATGTTTACTCAATTGGTTCTTTTTCAAAAGAAGTATGTGGCGGTCCTCATGTTACAAGTACTGGTGAACTTGGTACCTTTACTATTACCAAACAAGAATCAGTTGGTCAGGGTAAAAGGAGAGTGTACGCCACTTTACAGTAATGCCGCTTCAAAAATAACGGGTTTTGGATAATAATAAAGATAGGTACGATTAAAAGGAGTTATATACTAAAATAAATTACCAAGCAGTATTAATGCTTTAACTACTGCTGTTTCTATGGGTTTTCCAAACCTCCTTCCTTTCAAGCTTGATTCCGAAGTAAAAATTGAAGCCTTTTTTGCTCTTGAAATCAGTGAGATGCAAGTTAAGGCTGCAGTATGGATAGTGGGACAAGAGGGTAATATTGAAGTCCTTAAGACCAGTGAGGTTATTTCTCTTGAGAGCATTGATGATGAGGCTGTGCTTAGGGCTGTAGATATGGCAATTGCTACAGCCAGTGAAGAAGCCACTACAGAGCCTGGCAAAATAATATTTGGATTACCTGAAGAGTGGGTGGACAGCGGAGGGATTAAGCCGGAAAAAAGAGGAACGCTTAAATTTCTTTGTAAAAAGCTAGAACTGGAACCTTTAGGGTTTGTAGTTACCCAGGATGCTCTTATTACGTATTTGCAGCAAGAACAAGGAACCCCGCCTTCAGCAATATTTATTAGGTTTAGCGAGAAGTCTTTACTAGTAACCTTAGTAGAACTGGGAAAGATTATTGAGCAGCAGAGAGTTCATCGGAGTGGAGATGTAACCGCTGATGTTAAAGAAGGATTGGTTCGGTTTAAAAAAGTAAACCAACTTCCTGCCAGAATTATTTTATATAACAGTCATACTGACTTTGAAGATATCAAGCAGCAGCTGCTTACAGTTACCTGGGAAAAAGAACTCCCCTTTTTGCATACACCCAAAGTAGACTCTCTTCCTTCAGAAGCCACTATTAAGGCAGTGGCTGTAGCTGGAGGTAAAGAGGCAGCAAAATCTTTGGGATTGGAGTCTTACCACTCGCAGCAACCGCTTCAAGCTGAACCTCAAAATAAAACTGAGGAGATGGAGGATGTTGGAGATACTTCTGAAACTCAGAAGACAGATACCCTACCAGAAGGATTTGTGGTTGGAGATGTTACCGAGAGTGTAACCCAAGAAGAAAAACAACCAGAAGAGGTTGCGGTACCTGAGACAAAAAGTGAAGATTTAAAATCCCAAGAAAAGACCTTACGTTCACAGGAATCTTTGTCGCAGAAACCAGTTTTACAGATGCAAGTTACTCAAAACAGGAAAAACTTTATTTTTCAAATTAAAACAATTGGTGGTAAGAGTTTTGGTTTTGTTAAACACTTTTTTCAAACTTTGCGACAACAGAAGGCGCACACAAAAAACAACCAAGTATCCCAAAAGACAGTTCCTGCAAAACATTTACCTCTTGCTAAAAGTCTGGGGCATAAAAGTCACGGTGTTTCATTTTTAGGTAGAAAGAAGTTCCGTTTAGGGTTGATTGTAGTTGCTGTAGCAGTCCTTGTAGTGGCTACTTTTGGAGGCGGATTCTGGTTTTATTGGAATAAACCCAAGGCTGACATAGTTCTTTACATGACTCCAAATACAATTGATAAAGAAGTAAAAATTACTGTTTCAACGGAGGCTACTACTGTTGATAGCGAACAGTACATTATCCCAGGGAGAATCGAAGAAACTTCAGTTACCGGGGCTGAAACCATTTTAACTACGGGTACTAAGCGTATTGGAGAGAAAGCTAGCGGATCAGTGACGATTTACAATAAAACAGCCAAGTCTAAATCGTTTTCTCCTGAAACAGTTTTGGTAGGTCCTGGTGGTTTGCGCTATGTTCTAAGCCAGGAAGTAACAGTAGCTTCCCGAAGTGCAACAGAAACGGTGGATGGTGAGCAAATTACATTTGGTAAGGCTGAGGCAAAAGTTGTGGCCGGAGATATTGGTGCTGAGTACAACTCTAAGGCAGAAACTGAAATGACCTTCAAAAATCTTAGTGAAGACCAGTTTAGCGCTCGTGTAAAGAATGAGATAACTGGGGGTACCAGCAAAGAAGTGCCGGCGGTATCTAAGGAGGATCAAGTTGCGGCACGGGAAGCGTTGATTGCAAAATTGGAAGCAGAAGCTAAAGCCAAAATTGAACAGCAGATTGGTTCAGAGGTAGTGATTATTTCTGAAACCCAGGAATCCGAGTTGGTGGATGAATCTTTCGACCAAAAAGTGGGAGCAGAAGCAGAATCTTTGACAATAGAAGGTAAACTGAGTCTAACAACTCTTGTTGCCAAGAAAGCAGACTTAGACGTTATTATTTTTAAAGCCTTAGCTGCAGGTGTTACAGATAACTTTGAAGTTAGTTCTGAAGCGTTTGAAACCCATATAACAGCTGCCGAACCAAGCGAGGAAGATGAAAATGCTGTCATTCTCTCTGTTCAAACCAAGGCTCAGCTTATGCCCAAACTGGATTTTCCTGAGATTAAAAGAGCAATTACGGGGAAAAACCCAGCGGAAGCTGAAGAGTATTTCAAGTCCCTTCCCAATTTTGCCAAAACTAAAATTGTGGTCACCCCCGCTCTTCCGGGAAAATTGGGAACACTGCCTCGTAAACAAGAAAATATAGTATTTACTGTATCAAAAGCCGAGTAAAGTTTTTCTGCCTTTATGCCTTACTACTCATATTACAAAGCTCAGACTGTTAACAGTTCACAAAGCAGCGGTAAAAAAAATCAGTTTTTCAAACGCTTACTAAGGCTCCTTCCCAATATCTTCATCGTTGTGGGAGCAACAGCGGTTACAACTGTTCTTTACCCTATGTTTTCTTACCAGCTAACCAATCAACGCTGGGAAGGAGAGAAGATTATATCTCCTATCCCACAGGAAGAATGGGATGTTGCCAGGGGAGTAGCGCAACACCCTCAGCAAATAAACATCCAAAACCCTCAACCTGCGATTGCCTATCAGGAAACAGACAGTAAACCTAAAGTGGTAGCTGACATTGACTACACAAAAGCAGAAAACTGGTTTTCAGGAAAGGTAAGTACAAAAAAATCTGGTTTTTTACCTGCAGCTACCACCTACACCATTTCAGTACCCAAACTTGATATTAATGATATGGTAGTAGAAATTGGTGGTAGTGACTTAGATAAACACCTAATTCATTATGCTGGAACCGCTTTACCTGGAGAATTTGGTAATCCGGTTATTTTTGGCCATTCTGTATTGCCTCTCTTTTATAACCCTAAAAGCTACCTTGCTGTTTTTTCTAAACTCCCTACTCTAGAAAAAGGGGATGAGATTTTTGTAAAATATGATGGCATAGAGTATAAGTATGTGGTTGACTCTTATCACGAAGTGGAACCGGATCAGGTGGAGGTTTTGGAACAGCGTTATGACCGCCAGACTATGACGCTTATTACCTGCGTTCCTCCGGGGACCTACCTAAGAAGAGGAGTTATTCTGGCAACATTGGAAAAGTATTAACGTATGCGTTACTTAAGTATTGACTATGGATTTTCCCACATTGGTCTAGCTTTTGCCGAAGATAAACTGGCTGAGCCTTATGGCCAAATAAAAAATATATCAGATCAAGAGTCAGTAGAAAAAATAGTTGAAATCTGCCAGAAAGAAAAAATCGAGACTGTGATTGTGGGTATATCTGAAGGCAAGATGGCAGAAAAAACAGAAGCTTATACGGATCTTTTAAGGGAGCGGTTGGCAATTCCGGTAGTGCTTTTTGATGAAACTTTATCTTCACATACAGCTCAGCAGTATCTAAGGAAAAGCGGGGCTAAGAAAAAGAAGCGCCAGACCCGAGAACATGAAATAGCTGCTGCAATTATTTTGCAAAACTATCTTGATGATTTGAGTAGGAATCTGTTATAGTAGGGACCAAATGTTACGAAAAATTATAGTGCCGGTTCAGCAGTGGCTTTTACGTCATAAACAGTGCGTTGGTTGTGGTAGACCTCTTCAGATGGGCAAAGTTAAAAAGAAGAATGGTAAAACTCAAGTTTTTTGTCATTGCGGGAGAATTTTTATTAAAGAAGGAAACTCTTACCGCAGAGCTCTGTTTGAAGAAATTTAGCCCTGCAAAGCTCTTAATCTTTCAGAAAGTTTAAACTTCTTAAGTAGAGGTAAAGTATACTGCGGAACATAGTTTTCCCAGGATTTGCTTTTGAGAATGTTTTCCCTAATGACTACTCCCTGCAGTTTCTCTCTTTTTGTTAGCTTAGGATGAAACTGGGGATAGTTTCGATACTTTGTTAACACTGTAACTAAATTATTGTTGCCAATTACTACATCAAAAGGAGGAATACTCTTAATGAGACTATCCAGCCAGAAAAGGTTATCAGGATGGTCATTAAAAGGGATGACGGTGGGTATAGTGGTAGAAAGCTTCTCTTTAACTATTACTTTTTTTACAAGACTCATCCGCTCAGTGATAGTCAAAGGGTTTTGGAGAGAAAAGTTCTGGTTAGCGCTGCCAATAACCAGGATGATTTTTTCAACCTGTTCTAATCCTTGCCTCAGAGCGCTTAAGTGGCCAAGGTGGAAAGGTTGAAAACGGCCGATAAACAAACCTGTTTTATACTTCTTCATACAGTGAAGTGTAGCAAAAACTGGGAAGATTAGAAACACCCCTTAAATCTGCGGTTTCCAGTTGAAACAATCTTTCCTATAATGAGCACATGGTTAAAAAAACTTCTTTTCCGTTTCTTAAACTTCTTTTTACTATAGTTATCTTAGTAGTGATAGGTTTTGTGAGTGGGTTTCTCTGGTGGGGTGAGGTTAACAAGCCGGTTAACCCTGATGATACTGAAGAAGTAAAAGTTGTTATTCCCAAAGGTTACGGCATTAGTGCTATTGGTGAACTTCTTAAACAGAAAGATCTTATTAAAAGTGTCTGGGGGTTTAGATTGGTTGTAGCACGGGAAGGCCTAAAAAACCAACTTCAAGCAGGGAGTTATACCTTAAGTAGATCCCAAAACTTAGTAGAGGTTGCTCAATCTTTAACTAAAGGAGTGGAAGATTTTTGGGTAACAGTGCCTGAGGGTAAGCGGAGAGAAGAGGTTGCAAAAATTATAGCTGACGAATTTGCTACGCAGGGAATCCCTTTCTCTATCCAGGAATTTCTAGAAGCTACGGAAGATAGTGAAGGTTATCTTTTTCCTGATACCTACCTACTTCCTAAATATTCCACCGCTGTTGATGTAGCTAATATAATGCGCAGTACATTTGACAAAAAAATATCTGAGGATCTAAGGCTTAAAATGAATGAGCTTGGTTTAACACTAGAGGAAGTCCTTACTTTAGCTTCACTGGTGGAACGAGAGGCTAAGTTTGAAGTAGATCGGCCCAAAATTGCTAGAGTGCTATTAAATCGGCTTGAGATAGATATGCCGCTTCAAATTGATGCTACCGTTCAGTATGCAGTAGGACAGGCACAATGCATAAGTAGGATTGGTAAGGAATGTAACTGGTGGCCTGTAATTCAAAGCACCAAGTACTCTTCACCATATAACACCTATGAAAACCCGGGTTTACCGCCTGGTCCTATATGCAATCCCGGACTTGCGGTTATTGAAGCTGTTCTAAACTCTCCTGATCACGACTATCTTTACTATCTTTCTGAGCCCTCAGGCTTGACCCACTATGCTGAGACTCTGAATGAGCATGAAGCTAACATTAGACTGTACCTGGATTAAAACTGTGCGTAAAACTTTGAAACTACATCTAAACTCGCCCTTGACTCCCCTGTAACATATGGTATAGTATCATTCATTACTTCAGCCTACTCGTAGGCTTTGTTTTGTTGTGTGAAACTTGAGGGGTTGCCTTGATTTCGCTTAAAGCGTAATTACTATTAAAATAATTCAGGATTCAGGTTGTCTGCCTGAATTTTTTGTTGTCTTATGAATAAAACGGCCTTACCAAACAAACAAAGACTTTATTTAGGAAAAGAAAACCTTCCTCTACCAGAATTAAACTTAATTGAGATTCAAAAAAAGTCTTATGATGATTTTCTTAACGAAGGTATAGCCGAAAGACTAACAGAAATTTCCCCCATTGATGATTTTACTGGTAAAAACTGGTCGCTTTCTTTTGGTAAGCACTCCATTGGCAAACCCAAATTAACCCCTCAACAAGCCAGAGAAAAAGGTTTAACCTTTGATGCTCCCCTTAGAGTTGAAGCAACCCTAGTGAACAAAAGAACCGGAGAAGCTATTGATCAGGAGGTTTTCTTGGGAGACATACCGGTTATGACCTCTGTAGGTACGTTTATTGTAAATGGTATCGATAGGACTGTAGTTAATCAGTTAGTTCGAAGCCCTGGCGTTTTCTTTTCAGGTGCTATTGAACCGATTTCCGGAAGAATGCTTTACCAGGCAGAGCTAAGACCTCTTCGTGGTTCCTGGCTAGAGTTTGCTGTTTCCAGACACAATGTTATTTCCGTAAAAATTGACCGGCACCGCAAAATTCCGGTTACTACTCTACTCCGTGCTATTGGTTTGAGTACCGACGAAGTTATCCTTGAAACATTTAAGGAAGTTGATATTAATCCAGATGTTTCTTTCATCCAGGCAACGTTAGAAAAAGATGCCAGCAAAAATCAGGAAGAAGGGCTTTTGGAAATTCACGATAAATTAAGACCCGGAGAACCGGCAGTTTTAGAAAATGCTAGAACTCTAATTCACAGCATGTTCTTTGATCCAAGGAGATATGATCTGGGTAAGGTTGGGAGATATAAGTTGAACAAGAGACTTAAGATTGAGGTTGAAAATACCGAAGAGAATCAGATTTTAACTGTTGAAGATATTGTCGCTACAGTTGCCTATCTTATTAAACTTCAAAATGGTCAGGGTAAAGTGGATGATATTGATCACTTAGCTAACCGAAGAGTTAGAAGAGTAGGAGAATTGGTTTCTTCTGTAGCATTTAGAGTTGGACTGCTTCGTCTGGAAAGAT
Organism: Patescibacteria group bacterium; assembly: GCA_050942955.1. Lineage (GTDB taxonomy): Bacteria > Patescibacteriota > Microgenomatia > UBA1400 > UBA1449 > JBMNOG01. Next base: position 9,438 of record JBMNOG010000013.1, read on the forward strand.
CAATCAGAGAGAAAATGAGCTTAGCTAAAGCTGATATGCAGGTGACACCTAGCAGTTTGGTTAATCCCAGACCTATGGTAGCAGCTATTTCTGAGTTTTTCCGCAGGAACAGACTTTCAACTATTCTTGATCAGACTAATCCCCTTTCAGAAATCGATAACTTACGTAGGCTTTCAGTTATGGGTAGCGGTGGTGTTACCAGAGAGAGAGCCTCTTTCTCAATGAGAGACATCAACCATTCCCAGTATAGCCGTATCGATCCTGTCCGCTCTCCGGAAGGACCGAACATTGGACTGGTAACCTATCTTTCTCTCTATGCCAGAATTAACGAGTTCGGTTTTTTAGAAGCCCCATACAGAAAAGTAGTGGCTGAAAAGAAAGGGAACAAGATCCGCATGAAGATAACTGATGAAGTGGTTTACTTGGCTGCAGATGATGAAGAGGACTACTATATTACTCATGCAGAGGTAAACATTGACAAAGATGGATACATTACCGAAGAATGGGTTCCTGTCCGCTACAATGGAGAATTTTTAGAAGCTCTGGTTGATCAGGTTCAGTTTATTGATATTGCTTCCAGGCAAGTGGTCGGTACTTCGGCTTCGCTCATTCCATTCCTAGCCCATGATGAAGCTATTCGTGCTCTTATGGGAACACACATGCAGTGTCAGGCTGTTCCTCTAGTAAAGCCTAGCGCTCCCATTGTGGGAACTGGTATGGAAGCAGAAGTAGCTGCAGCCATGAGTCATGTGATAAGGGCAGATTTTAATGGCACTGTAGTTTATGCTGATGGTAACAGGATAGAAATTGAAGTTTCTGAAAAAGATTTAGAAAAGGTTAAAAGCGACCGAGATAGTTACCCATACGTTAATCGTATTCGTAACAATAACCTAGTTTACGAAGTTTCCAAGTTTAGCCGCTCGCCGCAAAGCACCTGTTACTCGCAGCGGACTGCTGTGTTTACTGGTCAGAAAGTTAAGAAAGGTGAAGTGATTATTGATGGTCCGGCAGCTGAGAATGGAGAATTAGCTCTTGGCGAGAACCTTCTCATTGCCTATGGTGCTTTTGACGGTCTTGGGTATGAAGATGCTATTGTAATTTCTGACCGTTTGGTTAAAGATGATACTCTGACTTCTATTCATATTAATGAGTACAACATTCAGGTAATGGACACTAAGCTTGGGCCTGAAGAGATCACCCGTGATATTCCAAATGTCGGTGAGGCTGATCTGGCAAACTTGGGTGAGGACGGTATTGTTGTTATTGGTTCAAACGTTGGTCCCAATGATATTTTAGTAGGTAAAATTGCTCCCAAGGGAGAGACTGAGCTAACGGCTGAAGAAAGACTTTTACGAGCTATCTTTGGAGAAAAAGCTCGTGAAGTTCGGGATACTTCTCTTAGGATGCCTCATGGTGAACATGGAACAGTTATTTCTGTCCAGATTCTTGATAGAGATGAGGGCGATGAACTTGATCCTGGGGTGATTAAAGAGGTTAGAGTACTTGTTGCTCAGATGAGAAAAGTGGTTATTGGGGATAAGTTGGCAGGCCGTCATGGTAACAAAGGGGTTATCTCCAAAATTGTGCCAGCTGCTGATATGCCTCACCTTGAGGATGGTACACCGGTAGATATTATTATTTCACCGCTTTCAGTTTTGGCACGTATGAATCTGGGACAACTTCTTGAAGCTCAACTCGGTTGGGCTATGAAACAGCTTGGTCAAAAGGTAGCTTTACCTGTATTTGAGAAAATTGACGAAAACTTCATTGAAGAGCAAATGAAGAAAGCCGGCTTGCCAGTAGATGGCAAGATCCAACTGTATGATGGCCGTACGGGTGAGCCCTTTGCCAACAAAACGTCTGTAGGTATTGGCTACATTATGAAACTAGCTCATATGGTTGAGGACAAAATGCATGCCCGCTCAACTGGCCCATACTCTCTGGTTACTCAGCAGCCTCTTGGAGGTAAAGCTCAAATGGGAGGACAGAGACTAGGAGAAATGGAAGTCTGGGCTCTTGAAGCACATAGAGTAGCTCATACTCTTCAGGAAATGTTGACCATTAAATCAGATGATGTAGTTGGTAGAGCCAAGGCATTTGAAGCTATCGTTAAAGGCACTGACCTACCCGAATCTACAGTACCTGAATCATTTAAGGTGCTGGTTAAAGAACTAAATAGTTTAAGTTTCAACGTTATTCCTGAAGGTGTTAGAGAGGAAGAAGAGAAGATTGAAGATCCTGAACTGGCTGCAGAAAGTGTAATAGATGAAGATGCTGTAGTTGTTGAAGAAGGTGATGGTGCGGCAACTGCTGGCAACGATGTGGCAGATGATGTTGTAGACGACAGTGTCAACAATGACAGTAATGATGATACAAACGATATTTCAGATGAGGAGGAGGAATAACACTGTTACATTACAAGTAAACAGGAGTACAACGTATGAAAAACATAATTGACTTTGACAGCTTAACCATAAAAATTGCTTCACCTGATGATGTGAAATCATGGTCTCACGGTGAGGTAACCAAACCTGAAACCATTAATTACAGAACCTTGAAGCCGGAAAAAGACGGTTTATTCTGTGAGAGAATTTTTGGACCAACCAATGATTGGGAATGTTACTGCGGTAAATACAAACGTATTCGTTACCGTGGTATTGTTTGTGACAAGTGTGGTGTTGAAGTTACCCAGTCCAGGGTCAGGCGGGAACGGATGGGTCACATTAAGTTAGCTTGTCCCGTAGCCCATATTTGGTTTTTCAAAGGTGCTCCTTCAAAGATTTCTTTACTTTTAGATATCTCTCCCAGAGCTTTATCCGGAGTAATTTACTTTGCCCGGTATGTGGTGATGTCAGTTAACGAAGAGCAAAGAAAGCTGGTTTTAGAAAACCTTGAGAGAAAACTGGAAGAAGTCAAAAAAGATTTGGATTCAAAAGCAAAGAATGATATTGCTGATCTTGAAAAAGAGGGTAAAGAGCGAGTTGAAGAAACTAAAAAGAAGATTAAATCCAAAGATCAGCAGCGGATTGCTATTGAGGAATCAATGATTAAGACCAAGCGTGAAGTTGCCCGCAGAAAAGATGTTTTAGCTTCGGAAAAAGAAACAGCCGAAGAAGTATATAAAGCAGTCACAACTTTAGTAAAGCGCCTTGAGGAAAAAAGCGTTATTACTGAGGAAGAATATCTCAAACTCATGGATTATGAGGCAGATAGCTTTTTTGAAGTCGGTATGGGTGCGGAGAGTATTGTTGAGCTTCTAGATAGACTTGATCTGGATAAAGAATCTGAAAGGCTTCGTCGTTTAACCCGGGAAGCAAAAGGTCAGAAAAAGATTAAAGCGATTAAGAACTTAAGAGTGGTTGAGGGGTTGCGAAAATCAGGGATTAAACCTTCATGGATGATCCTGAGGTTTCTGCCTGTTATTCCGCCTGACCTTCGACCTATGGTTCAGCTTTCAGGCGGAAGATTTGCCAGTTCTGACTTGAATGATTTATACCGAAGAGTAATAAACCGCAATAATCGCTTAAAGCACCTTATTAACCTTGGTGCTCCTGAGATTATTTTACGCAACGAAAAAAGAATGCTACAGGAAGCGGTCGATACGTTAATTGACGCTACCCAGTCAAGGCAGCCTACCCGAAGGCGCGGAGTTAAGGAACTCAAATCCTTAGCTGAAATGCTTAAAGGTAAACAAGGTAGGTTTCGCCAAAATCTGTTAGGTAAAAGAGTTGATTACTCAGGTCGAAGCGTTATTGTTGTTGGTCCGGAACTAAACTTGAACCAGTGTGGCTTACCCAAGGATATGGCTCTTGAGATGTTTAAGCCGTATGTTTTGCGCGAGCTTATTGTCAGAGGTCTGGCCCCTAACGTTAAGAGTGCAAAGCATGTACTTGAGCGAAGACCACCTGAGGTATATGACATTCTCGAAGAGATTACTAAGAATCACCCGGTACTTTTAAACCGTGCTCCAACACTGCATAAACTTGGTATTCAGGCTTTTTACCCTGTTTTAATTGAGGGAAATGCAGTTCGTTTGCATCCTTGTGTCTGCTCAGGATATAACGCCGACTTTGATGGAGATCAGATGGCTGTGCATGTACCACTTTCCAAGAAAGCACAACAAGAATCTATTGATCTTATGATGCCTGAGAAAAATCTGCTAAAACCTGCAGATGGATCTCCAATTACCATTCCTAACAAGAATATGGTTTTGGGTGTCTACTTTCTGACAGCTGTTGACCCATCTCTGGAACCTTCTGAAGTGATTTTTACTGATTCTTTGGAAGCAAACACAGCCTATATGACAGGTAAGATCCAGCTGAAGCAGCTTATCAAAGTAAGAGTTAATGGTGAGATTATCGAAACTACTTTGGGAAGAATCTGGTTTAATGAAATAATGCCTGAAGGTATGGAATTTATTAACAAGGAAATCAATGCCGGGACTCTCAAAACTATCATGAGACAGGCAATGGTTGAGTACAGTGATGAAGAGATGATGCGTCTTATTGATAGTGTTAAAAATCTTGGTTTTTTAGGCGAGACAATGTCAGGACTGTCAGTAGCTGTGGCTGACTGTAAAATTATCCCTGAAAAGGATGAAATTATTGCAGCTGCCAACAAAAAAGCCGCTGAGATTGAAGAGAACTATGAACTGGGTCTTATTACACGAGATGAGAAAAAACGTCTCTCAATTGATCTGTGGTTGGAAACTACAGATGCAATTGCAGAAAAGACTTGGGACACATTCTCACCTAATAATCCTGTAAGGCAGATGATCGAATCAGGAGGAACCAGAGCTTCTAAGGACCAGATTAAACAGTTAGCTGCTATGAGAGGTTTATCAGTTGATCCTTTAGGTAAGATTGTGGAACTACCGACCAAGTCTAACTTTAGGGAAGGGCTTTCAGTTTTTGAATATGTGACTGCCGCTCGCGGTTCCCGCAAAGGCTTAACAGATTCAGCTGTCAAAACCGCTAATGCTGGATACTTAACTAGACGTTTGGTTGACGTGGCTCATGATGTGATTATTCGCAGTGAAGACTGTGGCACTGAAGAGTATCTGGAGATTAGAAGGGAGAAAGACCGTGAAAAATCATTTGCGGCTCGTATTATGGGGAGAGTGGCAGCCAAGGTAGTTAAAGACCCGGATACCAATAAGGTACTGGTCGAAAAAGACGAACTCATTACTGAAGACATGGCTAACGCCATTTACAAGACAAACGTCAGCAAAGTTGCCGTCTTTTCTCCGATTACCTGTGAAGCACCTTATGGTCTTTGCCAGAAGTGCTACGGTTGGGACTTTTCTACTAAGAAAATGGTAGAAATCGGTGTTCCGGTCGGAGTGATTGCCGCACAGTCTATTGGTGAACCAGGAACACAGCTTACAATGCGGGTTAAGCACTTTGGTGGTGTGGTTATGTCAGACGTAACTCAAGGTTTACCAAGAGTTGAGGAGATTTTTGAGCTACGTACTCCAAAAGTACTATCTCCAATCTCTGAGATTTCCGGTAAAGTCAAGGTTGATGAGACTGAGCAGGGTTACGTTATTACGGTGACAAACACGGATGTTAAACCGAAAGAGGAAAAACAGTACACCGTACCTTTAACCAGTACTCTTAAAGTTGAAGATGGTCAGCTCATTCCTACCGGCTACCAGTTAGCTTCCGGAGGCTTAGATGCTAAAGAATTGCTGCGGATTAAGGGTTTGAGAGCAGCTCAGGAGTACCTTATTCGGGAGCTCCAAGCTGTGTATGAGTCTCAGGGTATTTCTATTAATGACAAGCACTTTGAAGTTACTGTCAGAGAAATGTCCACCAAAGTTAAGGTAGATAATCCAGGTGATACAGCTCTTCTTCCAGGTGAACTGGTTAATAAACACAAGTTTGAACAGGATAATGCTGCAGTTTTGGCTGCTGGAGGAGAACCGGCAACAGCTCAGGTAATCCTACTAGGTATTACCCGTGCCTCGTTGTATACTGAAAGTTGGCTTTCAGCTGCCTCATTCCAGGAAACTGGTAGTGTTTTGACTGATGCAGCAACCTTAGGTAAGAGAGATCACTTGATGGGACTCAAAGAAAATGTTATCATTGGCCGTCTTATCCCAACCTCTGCAGATAGAGCACGGATGAGTGTAGAACAAGCTTAAGAAAGGGTACTAAAACGTATGCCAACAATTAATCAACTAATCAAAAAACCACGAAAGCAGAAAGCTAATAAAGTAAAAGCATCAGCTTTGTGGAAATCCTTTAATGCTTTGAAGCGTGAGGTTGTCAAAACTACAAACCCTCAGAAAAGAGGGGTATGTACTGTGGTTAAAACCATGACACCTAAAAAACCTAACTCAGCTCTGCGGAAAGTTGCCCGTGTGCGTCTTTCCAATAAAACTGAAGTAACTGCCTATATTCCTGGTGAAGGCCACAACTTGGCTGAACACTCAGTAGTATTGGTAAGGGGAGGGAGAGTCAAGGACTTACCAGGTGTGAAGTACCACATTGTCAGAGGTAAGTATGACTGTTTAGGTGTTAGTGGCCGTATGCAGTCACGCTCCAAGTATGGAACCAAAAAGGGTGGTAAAAGTGGCGCTACAGAAGGGGTAGCCTCTGCTCAGTAAATGTTAGTAACAAACTAAAGTAAAAAATAGAAAGAGTTGCCTTTCACTTTTTACTTTACAACAAAATAAGTGGCAAGATCAGGAAGAATCAAAAAACGTCTTTTACAACCGGATCCATTATATGGAAACCGTCTCATTACTAGGCTGATTAATAACGTAATGCAGGACGGGAAGAAAACCATTGCGCAAAAGCAAGTCTACAAATCTATGGAAATTGCTGGTGCTCAGTTGAAACGGGAAGATCCTGTAGAAATTGTGCGCGAAGCTTTAGATAATATCAAGCCGATTATGGAAGTAAGATCCCGGAGAGTTGGTGGAGCGACTTACCAAGTTCCGATGCCTGTCAAGGGAGACAGAAGAGAAGCTTTAGCTATTAGGTGGCTCATAAATGCGGCCAGACAACGTCCCAATAGTGAGTACCACTCATTTGCGGAGAAACTTGCAGCTGAGTTTGTGGCTGCTCTGAATAATGAAGGTGCAGCAATCAAGAAACGGAACGATACTCACCGTGCTGCTGAGGCCAACAAAGCCTTTGCTCACTTTAGATGGTAAGGGAAGAGCATTTCAATTTATTCTGTAATTTGTTACAATAAGTCCAGGCTGCTTAAGAGTATCTAGATAGCAGTTTTTTATTTTATTGTTAAAAGTATTATGGCGACAACTGCGACAAAAGACTACAAACGACACATTCCTTTAGACCTCCTACGCAATATCGGGATAATTGCCCATATTGATGCCGGAAAAACGACTACAACTGAACGTATTCTCTACTATACTGGCCGTTCGTACAAGATTGGGGAAGTTCATGAAGGAGCAGCAGTAATGGACTGGATGGAGCAGGAACGGGAAAGAGGCATTACAATTGTATCTGCTGCTACGACGACCTTTTGGACTCCGCAAATCGGCCAGTCGCTTTTCCCTCAGGAACACCGGATCAACGTTATTGACACTCCCGGACACGTAGACTTTACCGCAGAAGTTGAGCGGTCTTTAAGAGTTCTGGATGGTGGTATTACAGTTTTAGATGCCGAAGAGGGAGTGCAGTCCCAGTCTGAAACTGTATGGCGCCAGGCAGACAAGTACCACGTTCCTCGTGTTTGTTTTGTGAATAAAATGGATAAAATGGGTGCTGACTTTTTTGCCACTTTAAATGACATCCACGAAAAACTTGGGGCAAAAACAGCAATCCTAACTCTTCCTATTGGTAAAGAAAATGAATTTAAAGGTCAGGTACTGCTTCTTGAAAGAAAAGCTGTAACCTATAAAGATGACTCGCTTGGAGCTGAATACATTGTTTCTGATGATATTCCGGAAGATATGAAAGCTCAGGTAGAAGAGGAAAGAGCAAAGCTGGTTGAGCAAATTGCCGAGAATAATGAAGATTTACTTGAAAAATATTTAAATGGAGAAGAATTAAGTATCGAAGAACTGAAAAAAGGGCTTCGTGAGGCTACAATTGCTAACGAGTTAGTTCCGGTTGTTTGCGGTACTTCTTTAAGAAATAAAGGAGTACAAATTCTTCTGGATGCAGTTATTGATTACCTTCCAAGTCCGGTGGATCTGCCTGCAGTGGTTGGACACGATCCGAAAGACGAGTCCAAAGAGCTTACAAGAGAACCAAAAACTGATGGTCCTTTAACTCTGTTGGCGTTCAAGATCCAAACCGATCCTCATGTTGGGAGACTGACCTATGCTCGTGTGTATGAGGGAGTTATTAAGTCAGGTAGCTATATTTATAACGTTACCAAAGATAAAAAAGAGCGTGTTGGCCGTCTTCTTTTAATGCATGCTAATAACCGAGAAGAAATCTCGGAGGCGTATGCTGGCGAGATTGTTGCTATTGTCGGACTTAAAGATACAACAACAGGAGATACTCTTACAGATGAGGAACACCCAATTCTCCTTGAGTCAATTTCATTTCCAGAACCGGTTATTTCTCTGGCTATCGAACCCAAGACACGCAACGACCAAGAAAAAATGGGTGTTGCTTTAAAAAAGCTTGGCGAAGAAGATCCTACATTTAAACTCTCGACTAACCATGAGACCGGACAGACGGTTATTTCCGGAATGGGGGAACTCCATCTTGAGATTTTAGTTGACAGAATGAAGCGGGAGTTTAATGTCGAAGCCAATACCGGGAAACCCCAAGTAGCATACAAAGAAACCATAAAACAGGAAGCTACTGGGGAAGGTAAATATATTAGGCAGTCTGGAGGGCGTGGTCAGTATGGACACTGCTTTCTTAGAGTTACTCCTAAAAACCGTGGCGAGGGCTATGAGTTTAAAGATGAAATTAAAGGAGGAGCTATTCCTCGTGAGTATATCCCCGCTATTGAAAAAGGGGTAGTTGAATCTATGGAGAATGGTGTTTTAGCAGGTTTTCCGTTAGTTGATATGAAAGTTGCAGTTTACGATGGGACCTACCACGAAGTTGACTCTTCAGAAATGGCTTTTAAGATCGCCGGTTCTATGGCGTTGCAATCTGCAGTTAAGAATGCTGATCTAACACTTCTTGAGCCAATTATGAAACTTGAAGTATCAACACCTGAAGAGTTTATGGGTGATGTTATTGGTAATCTTTCCAGTAAAAGAGCTCAGATTTTGGGAACAACAAACAGGGGTAACGTACGAATTATTACCTCACTTGTGCCGCTGGCTGAGATGTCTAACTATGCCACAACTCTGCGATCAATGACCCAGGGACGAGCATCGTTTGTGTTACTACCAAGCCACTATGAGGAAGTGCCGCGCAACATAATTGAAGAAATTGTTACTAGCAAAGGGAAAACTCAGGCAGGAGCGTAAAAAGAAACACTTTAAAAAAGTTGCCTATAAGGTATAATATCCGTTATAATTTTTACGGCAGATAACAATAAACAAATAAAATTTATTTATTTGAAAGGAGATTTCTATGGCTACATTTGACAGAACAAAGCCACACATGAACATTGGTACCATTGGTCATGTTGATCATGGTAAAACCACATTAACCGCTGCTATCACAAAAACCTTAGCAGAAAAAGGAATGGCCGATGCTGTTCCGTTTGATCAGATTGATAAAGCCCCTGAAGAAATAGAAAGAGGTATTACAATCTCAATTACTCATGTTGAGTACGAAACGGAAAAAAGGCACTACGCTCATATTGACTGTCCGGGTCACAAAGACTACATCAAGAACATGATTACTGGTGCTGCCCAGATGGATGGTGCTATTTTAGTAGTCGCTGCCACTGACGGACCAATGCCCCAGACTAAAGAACACATCCTCTTAGCATATCAGGTTAACGTTCCTGCACTTGTTGTTTTCTTAAACAAAGTCGATGCAGTTGATGACCCTGAACTGGTTGATCTGGTTGAAGAGGAAGTCAGAGATATTTTAAAGAAGTACAAGTTCCCAGGTGATGAGATCCCTGTTATCCGTGGTTCTGCCTTAAAAGCTCTTGAGGGAGATAAAGAGGCTCAGGATAAAATCATGGAACTCATGAAGGCTGTTGATGACTACATTCCTACCCCGGAAAGACCTCTGGACAAACCATTTCTTATGGCTGTTGAAGATGTTTTCTCAATTAAAGGGAGAGGAACAGTAGTTACCGGTAGAATTGACAGAGGTATTGTTAAAGTTGGTGATGAAATTGAGATTGTTGGCCTAAGAGATGCTCAAAAGACTGTAGTTACCGGTGTTGAGATGTTTAGAAAACAACTTGATCAAGGTCAAACCGGTGATAACGTTGGTATCCTTTTAAGAGGTCTTACCAAAGAAGATGTTGAGAGAGGTCAAGTTTTGGCTAAACCCGGAACCACAACTCCTCACACTGAATTTGAGGCAGAAGTATACATCCTTTCAAAGGAAGAAGGTGGAAGACACACGCCATTCTTTACTGGGTACAAACCCCAGTTCTACATCAGAACTACTGACGTTACTGGCGAAATTACCCTGCAAAAAGGTGTAGAGATGATTATGCCGGGTGACAATGCTAAGATGACCGCAAAACTCATTGTTCCGGTAGCTATGGAAGAAGGACTGCGCTTTGCTGTCAGAGAAGGTGGAAAGACAGTCGGAGCTGGAGTTATTACAAAGATCATTAAGTAAGTTAGAAAAGTGAAGAGCCTCCGGGCATAAACCGGAGGCTCTTTTTCTGAATAATAGTTATGGCAGAAGCACAACGAATTCGAGTTAAATTAAAAGCCTTTGATCACAGAGTGATCGATGAATGCAGTGCCAAAATCCTGCAGACTGCTCTTTCAACTGGAGCTAAAGTTGTTGGACCCGTTCCTCTGCCTACCAAACGGAAAATGTTTCCGGTACTTACAAGTCCTCATACGGACAAGGATGCCCGGGAACACTATCAGATTTTAACTCATAAAAGATTAATTGACATTATTCAACCGACTGAAAAAACGATTGATTCATTGATGCATCTTGAGCTTCCTGCAGGTGTAGGAATTGAAATCAAGATGTAATTTTATGGGTGGCAACTGAGTTGAAAGCTAAGCTTTTTGCTTTTGAAAAAAATGCGAAATCAATATATAATAACAGGCGTTATGCAGAACTTTTTGTTGACTGCATGTCTGTATACATAAAGTAAGGTTATAGATTTGAACATTTGGAGAAAACCCGAATGTCGGGTTTTTTTGTTTCTGGATCATGGACAGCTTTTATACATATAAACTAGGTGAAATGCATGCATATGATGCCAGTGGTAAGAGAATGCTGGTAACCAGATTGCAAGCTAAGCCCCTAACTGTTGCCCAGGTGAAAACCGGAGAGAAAGACGGCTATAAAGCTCTGCAAGTGGGTATTGGTGAGAAAAAGAGACTAAACAAACCTCAATCAGGACACTTGAAAAAAGCCAGGATTGTACCACAGTATCTGCGTGAAATTAAACTTAGCGAAGACAGCGAAAAGAAGTTAAGCGACGAAATTAAAATCTCAGAAGTATTCCAGGTAGGAGATGTTATCAAAGTCTCCGGTCGGACAAAGGGTAAAGGGTTTACTGGCGCTATGAAACGCCATGGTTTTCATGGAGGTCCTAGAACCCACGGTCAATCAGACAGGGCTAGAGCTGTCGGATCTATCGGTCAGGGAACTGACCCTGGTCGAGTTTGGAAAGGCAAGAAAATGGCAGGCAGAATGGGCGGCTCTATGTTAACTATTCTAGGATCGCAAATAGTTAAGATTGATGAAATCCAAAATGAGATATGGATTACCGGTTCGGTACCAGGAGCAAAAGGCGGCTTGGTTAAGCTAATTAAAGTTGGAAACAAAAAGTTTTCAGGTCTTGCAGGCGAAAAAACAGAAACAACAAAAGAAGAAAATTCAGAAAAAGCATAACCTATGAAGATACCAGTTTTCGATATAACCGGAAAAAAACTTGAAGACCTTGTGCTTAATAAAGCGGTATTTGGTGTACCTGTAAACACGGATCTGCTGGCTCAGTCAGTGAGGACGTATCTAGCTAATCAGCGCAAAACAACAGCCAAAGCCAAGGCAAGATCTGAAGTTAGTAGAACTACTAAGAAAGTCTACCGCCAGAAAGG
>JBMNOG010000014.1:0-21088 GCA_050942955.1 Patescibacteria group bacterium
GTTTCAATGTAAGCTTGGGTTTTTTATAACACTATTTCGTGTACTCTAAACTATAAAATAATTCCTTTGTAGTAATGATACATATTGTATTACGTGACTATAACTCAAATTCGAGTACAATAATTCAAATACCATATGATTTAGTTTATTTAACAGGAAAAATATCGAGACAGCATCTAACATATATTTACCATTTTTAGATACATATAGGATAATTTTCTACCGAAAACACAGCCTTTTACAAAAAAGTTCCAAATTTATATCCTAATAACTATTAGTGAACAATATAAAGAACTATTAAGTACATACACATTCCTGGAATTGACAGCCAAGCTTATTCTTGTTTGAATAGTAGTAATAAGGAGCTACTATGACTATCTTAAATTTTTTCAAAACATTCTACCATGCATCCAGAGGAATTTTTGTAAGTATTCGCAGTGAGCGTAACATGCGAGTTCATATATTTGCTGCCACCACTGTTCTGGTACTTGCTACCCTACTTGACATCACTTTTCCAGACCTTCTTATAGTTGTTCTACTTATTGGAATCGTTATAAGCGCTGAGATGATGAATACCTCTATAGAAAAAGTCTGCAATATTCTTCGTGACAAGTATCATCTCCCCTATGAGGATAGTAGAGATATTCGTGACATTGCCGCAGGCGGAGTATGGGTACAAGCAATAATTGCCGCTATTGTAGGGATTCTAATTTTCTCCAGATATTTTACTCAGTAAGCAAGCTCTTCAGATATTGTTTAAACTCACCATTAAGTTCTGGATGTCGTAAGGCAAACTCTACCACTGTTTTTAGGTATTCTAATTTATTTCCGTTGTCATAGTACTTGCCGTCTTTAATCTCTACTGCCAGCACTTTTTTACCATCGCGAAGCATTAACTTGAGGGCGTCATTATAGTAAAGCTCTTCACCTGGTTTGAGATTTTCTAGCACTTCGTCCAGATAGTTAAATATGTCAGGAGTCAATAAAAATCCTGATACATTAGCAAGATCTGATGGTGTCTTATCTTTCCCTGGTTTTTCAATAATGGTGGTGGCATTAATTATACCTTCTTCGATCTCTTTGCCTCCCGCAAACCCATACCTATCGTAATCTTCATTTTTAGTCGCTTTGATGCTTGCCAAAGCTGTACAGCCATATTTTTCATACACACGAATGAGCTGCTTGAAACGTGACGGTGAGGCCATAATAAAGTCATCACTCCAAGTGTAGATAAATGGCTCGTCACCAATGATGTGGCGCACATTCAGAAGTGGTGTACCATTTCCATACGGTCCTTTTTGCCTGATATATACGAAATTTGCTAAGTCTGCGATTCGTTCAACCCCTTCAAGTAAGGGTTTTTTCTTTTCGCCGCCCATTTTAAGGTTCTCAACCAACTCCATACTGGGGGCGTCAAAATGATCTTCTATCGTTCGCTTGTGATAACCGGTAACAATGATGATTTCTTTAATGCCTGCATCCACCAATTCTTCCACCACATACTGAATTACTGGTTTATCAACTATCGGCAGCATCTCTTTGGGCATGGCTTTCGTTTGAGGCAAAAACCGCGTTCCAAAACCAGCTGCCGGAATTACTGCTTTAGTGATTTTTTTAGCATTTTGAGGCATAAAAATATAAAGATTTAGAATAGTACAGGCATTGAGTGCCTCACTACTCTATCTCTCTACTTCTGTAAAATACTTATCTAAGACACACAAGCATTTCTCATTGTACCACTTATACACTAATTGCAATATTTCCAAATCCATACTATAATACTTGACATAAGCCGCTAAGATAGCGGTTTTTTAATTGGGCTAATACTTAGTTTACAGTCACAACTTGCTGATATATTATAAAAAGTATGAGTGATATAAATTTTACCGCACCAGATTTCGGATCAAGCCCAAAACAATACTTAGCAGAGGTAAAAACTGAGTTAAAAAGAGTACAGTGGCCAACTAAAGAGTATATTGTAAGAGCAACTCTACTTGTTTTAGGTGTTAGCGTCGTAGTCGGAGCTCTTCTTGGAGGTCTTGATCTGGCCTTCACTCAACTCTTTTCGATGCTGCTGCAAAGCTAATTTATCTTTAAGGAGATACCTAACCATGACTAAACAAACAAAACAAGACGAACCTACACAAAAAGCTGAAAAAGAGCAAGAAAGCGTTCAAAAAGCTCCTACCGGCGGCAATCATATCATTATCAGTGATGCTGATAGCTCAAAAGCCAAATGGTATGTAGTACACACCTACTCAGGTCATGAAAACAAAGTCGCCCAAGCACTGAAACAAAGAGTTGAATCAATGGAACTCACCAACTATATTTTTGAAGTAATGATTCCTACTGAGAACAAGATTAGGGTAAGCAAGGGTAAAAAACAGGAAACGGCCGAGAAAATTTTCCCAGGATACCTTTTGGTAAAGATGATTTTAACTGACGAATCCTGGCTTACTGTCAGAACCACTCCGGGGATCACCTCTTTTGTTGGTGTAGGCAATAAACCTACTCCAATTTCTGAAAAAGAGGTTGAGGCTATTAAAAAGTTCATGGAGCAGGAAGCTCCAAAGTACAAAGCTACTTTCAGTGTTGGAGAAGCTGTTAAGATCATTGATGGACCATTTACAGACTTTTTGGGAAATGTGGAATCTATTGATCAGGATAGAGGTAAAGTAAGAGTCTTGGTATCTATTTTTGGCAGAGAAACACCCGTAGAACTCGATTTTCTACAGGTTTCAAAGATTTAAGCTTTGCATTTCCCAGGCGCTCTTTGTATAATAGCCTGTTGTATTTCCCTAATCGGAAAGAGGGCTTATACCGAAAAGTAGTATTACCATGAAAAGTTAGTGGTAATTTTTTATTTTATTATATGAGTTTGCTCGCCGTTTACGGCCCCTGCACTTCCTCATATAATTGAATACAAATATGGCAAAAAAAGTTAAGACAATTCTAAAACTCAATCTTCCCGCAGGTAAGGCTAATCCTGCTCCTCCAGTCGGGCCAGTTCTCGGCCAACATGGTATTGCTATTATGGAGTTTTGCAAGGAGTATAACGAGAAAACTAAAGACAGGATGGGTGAAGTTGTGCCTGCTCTTATTACTGTATACGAAGATAGAAGTTTTGATTTTGTTCTTAAAAAAGCTCCTGTAGCTGAGTTTATTAAAAAAGCTCTAAAAATCGAAAAGGGATCAGGTGAACCAGGTAAAAATATGCTTACCCCTACTCTTTCAGATGAGCAGCTAACCGAAATTGCTAAAGAAAAAATGGAAGACTTTAACACCACAGATTTGGAAGCCGCCAAGAAAATTGTCGCCGGCACAGCCAGAAGCATGGGTGTAAAGGTTGAAACAAAATAAGGAGGTCATTACAACTGCAGAAATGTAGTTTGGACAAATAACATGGGTAAAAAACGAAATATCTCAATCGATTTAAGTCAGGAAGAAGAGTTCTATCAGCGTTCGGATAATAAATATTCTTCTGCGTTTGATTTACCTGAAGAATTTGCCATGATGGCAGAACTGGATAAACCTACAGCTGATACAGAACCTTCAGAAGAAGACCAGAAAGCCAAGAAGAAAACAACAACCCGTAGGACTAAGAAAGTTACTTCTAAACGCTACAAGAATCTAAAGAAGATAATTGATTCTCAAAAAGAGTATCCACTTAAAGAAGCTGTTAGTACAGTTCTTGATGTCTCTAGAGAGAAATTTGACGCAACGATTGAGCTTAACCTTCAAGTTAAGAAAGATAATATTAGCGGCAGCGTTAACCTCCCTCATGGGACAGGTAAAGAAAAAAAAGTTGTAATCTTCAGCAATGAAATCTTGAAACAGATTGCGGATAAACAAATCGACTTTGATGTTCTAATTGCACGCCCACAGGACATGCCAAAACTGGCCAAGCATGCCAAGTTGTTGGGTCCCAAAGGCTTAATGCCGAATCCTAAAAACGGGACTATATCACAAGATCCGGAAAAGGCAGCTAAAGATTTGGGTGGCAACAAAATTGTCTATAAAACAGAGAAAAAAGCTCCTCTTATTCATTTAATTGTGGGTAAAAAGTCATTCGGGGAACAGAAACTCACAGAAAATATCCAGGCAGTTTTGGACACCATCAGTTCCAGACAAATAAAGAAGGCTTCAATATCTTCAACCATGAGCCCTGGAATCAGAATTAAAATCGATTCCGCAACCCAGTAAACCTTGTTTTCTCTTCCGCTACTGGTGCCTCATCAACTATAGATGTCATCACCAGAAAGTAACTACTATAAGCTAGCATGTCATCACTTCTAATAGAGGCACATATTATCTATCACTTTGAGTCATAGTTTGCTAATTGAGACTGGGTTCAATGTTTATGTCAATATTGCCAGCACTATACATTCACTTAACAGCTATAAGTTCTGCTTAAAACTGTGCCACCACTCAGTCTTAGCCTAAAACTCAATTTCTGTTATAAGCCACTCTTGTTTCGTTTTGCGAATAAGCAATTATTTCTGCCACCACTAAAACCTTGAAAATTAAGCAGATATATGGTCCGATTGCTAACATTTAGTTTTTATATCTACTATCTCAAGAAATCAGACTCTTTCAATCTTCCCCATATAGTGATTTTTTCCCTTCATAAAAACAAAAAATTGGAAAATATTTTAAGCATTTTCTGATCAATACTGCTAGAAAGTATCTATCCGAATAATTATGCTGATTTATCAATGTAAAATTTACTATACGTTTTAGCCGATAAACAACGAAGTATTTACTATAAAGTTCATCCAGCATATGTATTACTACGTATTTCTGTTTTCACGCAACTACTAGCCTCACCTCTTAATGCCATCACCTTGATTAGCTCTACTTAGTCTTGCAAACATAGAAGAAGTACCATATAATACCTTTATTCCAAAGACAGAAAGTCTTTCTTTTAAATATTTAAGAGAATATAAATCTTTCCGAGGAACCAAAGTACATTTTTGTATTTATCTGGCACCTCGAGGGTGCTTTTTTTATTCTAAAATTTAGTGAGTTCAAATTTTAGTCATAAAGTCTGAACTAAAAACCGTGCCAAGCAACAAAAACATTAAAACTCTAGAGACAATTAAGGAAAAACAAACTAAATCCAAGGCGGCTGTATTTATCGACTACCGCGGGCTGGGAGTAAACAAACTCAATGAGCTGCGCGACAAGGTCAGAGATGCTGGAGGAGAGTTGTTTGTAACTAAGAACACTCTGCTGAGAATTACCTATGGGAATGATCAGCTTTCTACCCTACTTACTGGCCCAACTGCAGCTGTTTTCGCCTATGAAGACGAGGTTGCTCCTTTGAAAGCCGTTGCCGAATTTTCTAAAGAAAACGAACTGCCTACATTTACAGCTGGATATTTTGAAGACAAAGTCTTAAGTCCGGAAGAGATTGATCAACTTTCTAAACTCCCTGGTAAAGATGAGCTGCGTGCCAAAGTTGTTGGCAGCCTGGCTGCCCCACTCTCAGGTATGGTCAACGTTCTCCAGGGAAATATCCGCAAAATGGTATACGTTTTAGATGCTATTAGAGCCCAAAAAGCTCAAGAGTAAGATATTAATAAGTTACTTATTTGAAATATTGTATTTCGAATACAAAGAAAGGTGGTGAATCATCATGGCAGATGATCAAAATCAGGAAGTAAAACTGAATGAAAAACAGGCAAAAATTGTTGAACAGATTGAAGGTTTAAGTGTTTTGGAATTGGCAGATTTAGTTAAAGCTCTGGAAGATAAGTTTGGAGTCACTGCAGCCGCTCCTGTAGCAGTCGCAGCTGGCGCCCCTGCTGGTGGTGAAGCACCTGCTGCCGCTGAAGAGAAAACTGAGTTTGATGTTATCTTGACAGCCGCCGGTGCCAACAAGATTGCCGTTATTAAGGCAGTTAGAGCCATTCTCCCTAACCTCGGACTGAAAGAGGCTAAAGATATGGTTGAAGCCGCTCCTAAACCTGTTTTAGAAGGCGCTAAGAAAGAAGATGCCGAGAACGCTAAGAAAACCCTGGAAGAAGCTGGTGCTCAGGTAGAACTTAAGTAAGCTTTGCATTCTTTTTGAAACTCAAAACCCCTATCCTCGCGGTGGGGGTTTTTGTTACAAGTATCTTGCAAGTAGTAGATAAACTTTTGATACTTCTGTGAACAATAATTCTTAAATCCGAAATTTCAAACCTTCTAATTACATATTAGCAATTGCTTATTACCAAACCTTGTAGCTCATTTTTCCTATTTGACATATTAAGGAATACTTTGTTATGCTTAGTTAGTTACAATTTTTTGTTAAAAGGAGTCCTATGGTAGATCAACCGGAACCAAAAGAAAAAGTTAAAAAAAGAGTATCCATAGATGATCTCCCTGATCTTTTAACTGTACGCGAAGTAGCTGATCTTCTCAGAGTCTCCCCCCTTACCATTAAACGTTGGGGTAAACGGGGAAAACTCCCGGCAATCCGGATTAACTCAAGAGGTGATAGACGCTATAAAAAGGAGTCAGTCCTGTGGCTGCTAGGAATTACTCCAAAAAACTAGAATAGCAATTGGTGTAGAGCAGGCAGTAGTTATAGCATTTCTACTTTTTAATATCTTTTCTATTCCTTTAATTTTCCATATTACTTGGATGCTGTTATTCTTCTCTGTTTCTACTCACTGACGAATCAGAAGGAAAAAAAGGGCAGTCTTCTTTTTTTATTTGAGGTTGCCACCCTCTTTTCATCCGCTTACAATGACTGTCTACTAACTTTCTTCTTATCACCTGTTACTAATTTTATTGCTCATTGATAATTGATTAATGAACCTTAGACTCCTCTTTTCTCATTACCTTCCATGCAAAAGAGATTAAACACAGCTGCCGTTTCCACCTCCAAGGCTCCTGAACAAGTCGAAAAAACCACTCCAAACCCAGTTTTTGCACCCAAAGCGGTGCTCTTTTTACTCTACCAGCCAGAAAATCAAAAGCTCCTCCTACCCCCATTGCAATCTTTACTTGGGGAAGACTTTTGAGATTTTGGGCAATCCACAGCTCTTGGTGTGGGGCACCATAGGCTACAAACAGGATATTAATTTTCTTTTCCTGAATTCTCTTTATAATAGCATCGTTCTCTTCATTATTTACAGTCTTAATGTCTTTGTGCAAACCTATTTCGAATACTTTGATTTCTGGAATAGTTCGTTTAAGTGCTTCAGCGGCTTTTTTAGCAACTCCGTTTCTTCCACCCAAAAGACCTACATTCATCTCTTTTTGAGCCGCTAGGTTGCAAATTTTAAGCATTAGATCTACCCCTGTCACCCTTTCAAGTTCTTGAGCTATCTCCGGATATCGCTGTTTTAGCGCCCAAACCAGACCCACACCATCAGGCACAGCTAAGCTAGCACTGTTAAGAACATCCTTAAAATCTCCGAAATTCTGAGCTTGCATAAGGTGCTCAGGGTTTGGAGTGGTAATAAAGACCTGAGATTTCTCTTTAAGAAGTTTTTCAATCTCTGAAATAACTGTTTTATTATTAACAAGAGAGATATTGACACCTAAAAGTGGTTTATGCTTCACCATAACAAACATTATTTTGAGCTAATTCTCCTAGAAAGTCCATATAATCCTCAATTTCTGCTAAATCCTTTTTGTAGAGTTTGCGGGCAGATACTGTATGAAGAGGGCTGACAGTATTTCCGGTTGAAACTTGATTTTCAGCTCCAAAGTACATCTCTACAAGTATCTGCAAGACTTCCAGTGCCTTACTCACCTTTCCAGTTGCCACCAGTTGCTTAGTCAGTTTAGGTAATTCCAGTCTTGCCTGTTCTTTTGTGGTTACCTTGGACCACTCTACCACTTTTAGATAGTGTAAAGTTGAAAGAATACCAATAACGTTAAGCGTAGCTCCCCGATCAGCATCCTGCAAAATCTTGGAAATCAGGTTTTCAGGGTGTCTTAATTGAGGTAAACTGTGCTCTCTCACTGCCTGCAAAACCTTATACATCGGCTCTCTACCAATTTTGCTGCGGTATGGTTCGAGTATTTTCTTGCTTTCAATGTATGAATGCTCTGCGTGGTTTGACTCCAAAAACAACAGGCCAATTTCTTCATTAACTCTTCCCAAATCATGCAACCAGGCCGCCAACTCAGTTAAAAACGCATCCTTTGAACTTAGTTTTTCCTGCTTACAGATAAGACGACAGTTTTTAACAACCCGCTTAACATGATTTAGGTCATGCGACCAATCACCTAGTTGTGCATAAACAGTTGTGCAGTGCTTTTTTACTTCGTCAATAATTTGTTTGCGCGTCACAGTTTGTCACCAGTAATATTGATTAATGATATGGGAGAATTATATACGCTTGAATCAAAAATTCCTAACTTATCTTCTCGATAGGCTCCGTTTATACATGTCAAGGTTTTCTAATACCACTCCTGTTCCTTTGGCTACGCAGAACAAAGCGTCCTCGGCAATGTAACATGGAATGCCGGTTTCTTTAGAAATTAGTTTATCAAAGTTCCTCAGCGTGCTTGTCCCTCCAGTCATTACCAAACCTTTGTCAATGATGTCAGAAGATAGTTCAGGAGGAACATCTTCTAAAACCTTCTTAACCATTGTTATGATCTGGGAAAGAGGGGTTTTAAAAGCTTCGACCATTTCGTTGGTACTGATCTCTAATCGTCTTGGTAAACCTGTAGCCGTGTCTCTACCTTTAATCATCATTTTTTTATCTTCTTTAATCTTCATAGCAGACCCTATTCGCAACTTAACCTCTTCAGCAGTAGTTTCCCCTATTGTTAATCCATGTTTCTTTCGAATCCAGTTAATAAGGGTGTCATCAAGTTTGTTGCCTGCAACCCGGACAGAACGGTGAGTTACAATTCCTCCAAGAGATATCACGGCAGCTTCTGCTGCTCCTCCACCGATATCAAGCACCATATTGCCTGAAGCCTCTCCTATCGGAATACCGGCACCAATGGCAGCCGCTAAGGGTTCTTGAATAATATAGGCAACAGAAGCTCCAGCGGCTAGCGTAGCATCTTCAACCGCTCTTTTTTCTACTTGCGTAGCCCCAGCAGGAATACAAATCAATACTTCCGGTTTAAAAAAGATAGTGTTACCGCATGTCTTTTGAATAAAGTATCTGAGCATTGCCTCTGTGATAACATAATCGGCAATAACCCCATCCCGCATTGGTCTGCTGGCAATAATATTGCCAGGAGTTCTCCCAAGCATTTCCTTAGCTTCAAAGCCAACTGCTACCACTTTGTGGTCATACACTGACACTGCCACCACCGAGGGCTCATTTAAAACGATCCCTCTTTTTTCAACATACACCAATGAATTAGCAGTACCTAAATCAATACCAATACGCTTTGATAAAAACATAGAATCATTATAGCGTACAGGAAGAGTAAGTTTAAATCAGAAACAGTAGACATAGGCTTAAAAAGTGGATGACAAAAAATATGCTCAGCAGTTTTTAAATACATGCTAATGTTTACTAACCAACTTATTCTCTGTTACATACACACTTGCGCTCTCAATTACACATTTCTCGTTACTAACTACCAAGCTCCCTTCCTTTGGTAAAATACTGATTATGCTTTTGCTATTAGCTGGTATAATTTAAATCAAACCTATGAATTCACGTCTTTTAATCACACTTAGCGTTTTTTTGTTCTTAGCTACTGGTACATTTATAGCCATTCGCTGGGCACAAGGGTACCGTTTCAATATGTCTAAGAAAGTAATTGAGGGAACAGGGTTGTTAGTCGCTAATTCCGAACCAAAAGGAGCATCAGTGTTTATTGATGATAAGCTACGAAGCGCTACTGATGACACACTTCACCTTCCTCCAGGACAGTACAAGATTAGACTAGAAAAGGAAGGGTACCATACCTGGGAAAAAACTCTACAAGTTGAAAAGGAACTGGTAACCCAAACAAATGCAAAACTATTTCCTGCTGTACCAAACTTGTCAGCACTAACAGTTAACGGCGCTTTTGATGCTCATCCTTCACCTGACGGTAACCGAATTGCTTTTAAAACTGCTTCAGGTTCAGCACGAACCAAGCATGGTATTTGGGTACTAAATTTGAATGACAGCCCTCTTAAACTAGGTTCAACTGCTATTCAGATTGCCCAAGATACAGATTCAATAAAATTTTCTGAGGCACAGATATTTTGGACTCCTAACTCAAGTGAAATCTTGGCGTATTTTAATGAAAACAGGGCCTATCTACTCAACGCCACTACCCAGAATAAGTCCCAGAATCTTATTAATGTAGCTTTTCAGCTGCCTATGCTTATTTCTGAGTGGCAACAGCAACTGGGTCTTGAACGGGAAAAGCGGATTGCTAAGTTGCCTCTAGAAATGCAAAAGATTGCCACTGAGTCGGCAACTCTTCTCTATTTTTCCCCTAATGAAGAAAAGCTTCTTTACACTGCTACTGAGTCCGCTACCATACCTCAAAACCTCATCCCTCCCCTACCAGCAGTCAATTCTCAACCACAAACTCGAGAACTTACTTCCGGCAGTATTTATGTTTATGACCTCAAAGAGGATACTAACTTCCTCTTAAAGGCCGATGCTTTTGACAATGAAGCGCTTGAAAAAATTATTACTACCTATTCCTTGCCTGAAGAAGTCCTTAACGACACGCTTCCAACCAGCACTGCCTTCCCTGCAATCACCCCTACTCCAAAAACTGCAGGAGTTCCTCAGTCAATCTTATCCAAATTGCAGGGGGTTCAGGCACAGTATTCTCCTGTATATAGCTTGAAGTATCTGCAATGGTTTCCTAACTCTTCTCACTTGATTTATGTTGAGAAAAATGGCATTAGTATCATGGAATACGATGGTACTAACAAAGTAACTGTTTTCCCTGGAGTATTTGCAGAAGATTTCACCTATCCCTGGCCTAACGGGCAAAAACTTGTCCTTCTTACTTCGTTAACCACTAATCCGGAAATTATGGTTAACTTCTACTCCCTCAACTTACAGTAAGTAGCCTTTAAGAGAGGAACCTAGTCATTAAATAATTTAACTTGCAACAATTTTGCTTTTTAATTATTTGACAAATTCCCATTCTTCCACTTAGGACTTCGCTTTGGGCTCTTCGCACTTTGTACTTGGCACTCTTAGTCTATTTGCGGTGTACCCAGAATCCTGTGCCTGTTGTTAAACAAGCCGTCCCGCGAGCAAAGCGAGTGGGAGAACTGAAAGTAAGCGCTATGTTAATCCTGGTGCTTCATTTTGTTTTCTAGAGTCGGGGTACCCAGACTCGAACTGGGGCCGCACGCACCCGAAGCGCGCATCCTACCACTGGACCATACCCCGAAATTTTACCCTATACTTGGTTATCTAAGACCTGTCTATTATAATATATAAATCCCGGTTACAAGTAGGTGGTGTGGTTCTACCTAACAATTAACTAATTCTGCTCCCGTAGTTTAATGGATAGAACAGAGGTTTCCTAAACCTCTAATACAGGTTCGATTCCTGTCGGGGGCACCAATCTTACGCTCAAGCTACAGAGTGGTTACTGAAAAAAGAATAAGTTGCAAGAAAATTATCTTAGGTCATCCAAAGCTTTAGCGCAGGAGACCTGTCGGGAGCGCCAGGATAGAATTAAGTAGCAAGAATCAAGTAGTTAGTATTTAGTAGATAGAATACAAAAACAGTCATTGCGAGGAATTCTCCGCAGCCTTAGCAAAGAAGGAGACGAAGCAATCCCTTCCTTTTTGACTGTTTCCTTTGGGATTGCCACGCTCGTTTTAAAGACTCGCTCGCAATGACTGTACGTATCCTAATCTCTTCTTGATTTCAGCTTCTCGTTCTCCGTAACCCGTAACTTGATACTCGTAACTCGTTACCCGTAACCCATTTAGCGCTGCAGCAATCCAGTAACTTAGCAATAAAGTCTTTTTCATTGCCCATTGTTCATTGATAATTGTCCATTGTTTCTTGTTACCTATCACCTATTTCCTGTACTATAGTGGTAATAAACCCACCTTGCCTATGTTTCAGCAACTGTTCGAAAAACTTGCTACACTTAAACCCCAGCCGTTTAAAGTTACGGTTTTAGCTTATGATACTACTCTTTTTTCCGGAATGGTAACTTCTGCCTCTTCTGTAAATGAGCATGGTCCTTTTGATATTCTTAGCCTCCACAGTAACTTTATTTCTATCCTGAAAGATAAACTTGTTTTACGAACCGATAAGAAACAGGTCAAAGAATTTACTTTCACCCGCGCGATTTTGCGCTGTTTTGAAAATGAAGTCAAAGTGTATGTGGGAATTTAGAGAAGTTTTTCTTTCAAGCGTTTTACTTACCCCCACCCTCTATTTCTTTCCCAGTGCTCCTAAAAAGAGGAAATCTTCAGGGTCTTTATCATCATACGTGCCTTTAAGAATTGCTTTGACATCAGCTACCGTTTTTTCTCTTGGCACAAACTCACCCTTTCTCCCCGTCTGGATTTCTGTCACAAAAAAGCTTTGCGTCATATAGTTTTTCAGAATTCTGGAACGTTTGTAGACTTGCTGGTTCTCAAGTGACAATTCCGACTCTCCGACTAATGACACAATTCTCTCAAGGTTAACCGCTTGTTCTAGTAAGCTTTTAGCTTCCAGGTAGATCTGGTAGTGTTCCTCTCCTACGATTTCGATATCTAAGGCTGAAGAGGTAGAGGTTAGCAAATCAATAGCAGGCAATCTCCCTTCCTGGTAAACAGAACGGGAAAGAATAACAATCGTATCAAGGTATGGCAGTACTGAACGCACACCATAATCAGTAATATCATCTGAAGGTAAGTAGACTGCTTCAACGGTAGTGATACTGTTTTTTTTGTTTGATGCCAAACGTTCATGTAAAAGTCCAATCTCTGAAGAAAGCGTGGGATGGTAGCCGTCTTCTGAAGGCAGCGTGTTCATAAGGGTTGAAAGCTCATACCCCGCTTGAGCAAAACGGTAGACATTATCCATAAAAAACAACACATCCTTTTGCAATTCATCTCTGAAGTATTCAGACAGCGTTGCTCCGGCAAAGGCAGTCCTAAACCGCACTGCCGGATTTTCTCCCATTTGACCTACAACTAAACTGGTATACGGCAATACCTTACTTGTTTTTAACGCTTCGTATAGTTCCTGTGCTTCCCTTGAACGCTCTCCAACGGCGCTAAAAACTGACACACCGCTGCCTTTTTCTTTGTTTAAGATAACAATGTTGTTAATTAGCTCGGTCAGAAGAATCGTCTTACCCACTCCCGCTCCGCCAAACAAACCCACTTTTCCGCCTTTGAGAACAGGAGCAAAAAAGTCAATCGCTTTAATACCTGTTTCAATAAGCGTCTGCGGTACTTCCACTTCTTCAAGCATCGTTGGCCCCGTTGTTAGAAGCGGCCGTTTGCGTCTAGCTTCAAGTTTCCCTTCACCATCGTGGGGCTGCCCAAAAATATCAATCATCCGGCCCAAAACTTCCTTCCCAACCGGTACTTCCAACTGCTTCCGGGTATTAATAACCACATCTCCCCGCCTAACCCCTTTAGAAGAAGTCAGGGCCAAACAGTAAAAGGTAGAATCAGATGAAGAAGCAAATACTTCCAGCTGAATTTCCGGCTTGCCTTCAATCGTAAGCAGATCATACGTCGACGGCGCTTGCCCAAGAAAAGCAACTTCAACAATGGTATTGGTAACAGCCGTTATAGTACCTGTGTGTTCCATAGTTTTAGCGCGCACACTGCCATAGTGACATACCAGCGTACGTTTGAATTTGTTTCTTATTGTTTATCGCCTTAATAATTTTAAGCTTGTCGTGTTTTAGCGTCAAAAGCCGATTATCAATGTTACCTGAAGCCTCTTCCATAGCTGTAATTCTTGATCCCAAATGTGCCAAATGAGATTCGTGGATCGTTTGCTGAAAAAGAGTGGCTGTAATCTGGACTTCAAAAAAGTGCAGCACATCTTTTAGCATTGGTTCAAACAAAAACATTCTCCGTTTTTCACTATCTTCTTTGGGTTTAAGCAGAGAATCATCACCCGTAACGTTTGAGATAGTTGCATCTTGCCTGATAAGGTTCTGGTACTTACCATGAAAAACATTTACCGTCTCATATTGCATTAGCTTGCTAATAATCGGTTCCAGGTCTTTTGCCTGGGCTTGTTCATCAGGCGCTTCAAAGTAGGTGAAGTTTTTGCCTAAGTTTCTCTGCTCCCACATATCTTTTCCCACTTTTCCGACAATCACCACCTCGTCTTTGCTCTGCTTGATATGGTTTAAAAAGGCAGAAAAAACAGAAAAGGCGATCGTTCCTGAAAGGCGCTGGTTTGGAGAGATAAGAACTGATATGCCTTTACCGTTTTTGGCAAGCGTGGAAAAACTAAACCCCTGCTTGCCTTTGTTTTCCTTCATAAGCTGTTCTACTTGCCGCCGATAAGACCTGCGCACATCAAAGAAAACTTCCGTTAGCCCTTCAACGTACGTTCTGGTATTAAGTACTTTGTTACGAATCTGCTGCATCTTCATAATAGCCAACTCCTCGTAGGCTTGAACGAGGAATTTTAGGCTATGGACAAGGGCAATCTCAGCCGTTAGTTCTTGTTGGGTTGGCATAGGGCGATGACTTCCTCTCTTTTTTGTTCTAACAGTAACAGGCTTTGCTTTACGTTTTCTTTATCAACTAAGTTATCTAAAAACTTTTTTGTTTTTTCGTCTTTTTCGTACTTAGCAATCAAAGTACTCATAAGCTTATCAATCGTCGCTTCATCAAACTCCGTCAGCATTCCTTTCCAAATCATAGCAGCGAAGATAACCGCAATTGTAATCGGAATAACTTGGGTTGTAGGCTGGTCCAAAATTTGGCTGAGCTCTTTTCCTCTTTTGAGCATTGATTTTATCTCGTCTGTTAGTTCTGTCCCAAAATGAGTAAAACTCTTGGCCCGCTCATACTGAGTCAAAAAAGCAAGCAGAGTTCTGGTTAAATCGCGTCGCACACTGTCTTGAGTTTGTTTACCTACTCTTGTAACAGAAAGAGGCACGTTTACCGCCGGCCGCCGGCCTTGGCTGAAAATGGAGAAGTCAAAGAGAATGTGGCCATCCGTAATACTAATAAGGTTAGAAACAATGTAGTTAGTTAGATTAGCTTCCACAGTTTCGGCAATTGGTAGGCAAGTAATGGCTACCTCTCCTTTTTGCGGATGGGTAAAGTTGCCGGCCCGCTCTAAGAGCCGGGCATGCGTATAGAAAACATCACCAGGGTATGACTCTCTGCCAGGAAAACGTTTGGCAATGAGAGCAATCTGGCGGTAAAACTTGGCGTGAGTCGAAAGGTCGTCAAAGATAACCGCTACATCCCTACCCTGATCCCTGAAGTACTCAGCAATAGTCATGGCCGTAAACGGAGTGAGGTAAATAAGGCTGGGAGATTCATTTGTGCTGGCAGCAACTAAAACAATACTCTCACTCACTTTTTCCTTTTCAAAGAAGGTTTTTAGCTTTTTAATATCTGAAAGCTGTTTACCAATTGCAGCATAAACAACGATCGTTCCCTCTTGAACTTGCTTTAAAATGGTTGTCAGCAAAAAGGAGGTTTTACCTGTTTTTCTGTCTCCAACAACCAGTTCTCTCTGCCCTTTGCCTAAGGGTAGCAGTAAATCAATTACCCCAACCCCTGTTAGGAAGGAGGAGGTAATTCTCTGTCTTTGCGTGATTTTAGGAGGAACAATATCGATATCTCTTTGCTCTTTGAAAAAAGGCGGCGTTTTGCCATTTGTTAGAGTTTCTCCTAAAGGGTTAATTGTCATTCCCAGCAATTTTTCACCCACAGGCACCGAAAGACGGGTATCTGTCCTGGTTAGTTTAGAACCTACCCTTACCGGTTTGCGGCTAAAAAGAAGCACTTCTATTTGTTTGTTATGTAGGGAAAGGATTTGTCCTACTTCACCACTCTCAAACACAACCAGCTCACCGGGAGTAGCTCCGGGCAGCCCATCCACTACCGCAATTGGGTGGGTAATATTCGCAACTAACCCATATTCATTGCTTGTTTTCAAATAGTCTTCGTACGATTGCATAGGTTTTACTTGATAAGCGGCTTACATACAAAACTTAGGCATTTTTAGGCGAAGGTAAGCTATGGCGTTGAGCCTGAAAATGCGTACGTTTTGTCATTTACCTGTTTTGAAAAATCTAAAAACCAGGTTTTAAGTGAAAAATCTCTCCTCCGGCCGGCAAACTCAATAACCGCTCCGCCAATAAGCTCAGGCTTAACCTCCATCTCAAGCAATACCTTTTTACCAAAATACCTAGTAATGGATTCCGAGACTTCAGCTAAAAAATCCGCCCGCGGTTCAAACGCTACCCCTAAACTAACTACAGGTAGGCGTCTAATTTTTGCCTGTAGGCTGGAAAGTTCTGCTTCAGCCGTTTTAACATCTTCTGTATCAATCTCACTTTGGCGGCAATAATCTAAAACTGCTTCTGCTTGGTCATAAGGAAGGCTATCGTTAAGTGCTTTTTCTAAACTGGTATAGCGGGTGTACTGTCGGCTGATTACCTTTTCCAATCCCAAACAAAAAAGGTCGGCGTCTTTTGTGGTAGTCAGAGTTTTAAAAACAGAGTTAAGACTATGCTTCATAAGAGAACATATTTTCTTTTTTCGCTTTTTCTAACGCTTCAACTACCAGCTTCTCCTGATCTTCAAGTGATATTGCTTTACCCAAAACTTCCCGACTGGCTTTAGCGACCATCTCCGCCACTTCTGCTTCCATTTTGGCAAATTGTGCCTTTTTGTAGTTTTCAATCTCTGCTTTGGCTTGCTCGTAGTCTTTGGCTAACTGGGTATCAACCGAAAGGTGCGCATTTTTTACTTTTTCAGCAACTGAGCCGGAAAAGGTTGTTACCGCTTTTTCTCCTTCTGCTTGCAGTTTCTCCATAAAAGCAGTGGTCGAAGTTGCAAACGACGTTTGAGTGTCTTTCAAAAGTGTAGTGTTTTGTTTTGCTAAGGCCGCAAAAACTTCTTCTAATTCTCTTTCGTGTTCTTTAGCAAGGCGCTTGAAACTTTCTTCAACATCCCCCATAAGCCTTGATTTAAACGATGCCGCTTCCGACAACATGCTGCTGGCTTTTTCAGAGGCATCTTTTACTATCTTTTCTGCTTGTTTCTGGGCATCAGTAAGAAGAGTAGTTTCTTTTCTATCCAGTGCTTTTTTGCGTTTACTTAGTTCTTTGTGCTTTAAAACGAGTAAATAGCTATAGACAAAAATAATGGCAAAGAGGGCAAAAATGGTTGCGGCAATAGTGAGGGCAAGGGCAGGTGTAAAGGTCATAGGCGACAAGTAATATAAAGATGTCATCCCGATCCGCCAACCGGCGACTCAGCATGACGAACATTCAATTTATAATTTTTATAGCTCTTTTTTTACTTGTGTTTTCTTTGTTTATTGAAAACTGATAATTGTACATTGATAATTCTCTTCCCCATTATCACATAATTAAAATAAGGTACGCTACTCCAACCCCAGACAAGACAATCACAACCGCTATACTTACATTTAAGACCATTCCGATCCCGATTAGCTTTCCTGCTAGCGGGTTTCGGCCAAACGCCTCAATCCCGTTTTTGGCTGTTCTGCCAAAGGTAAAGAAACTGAATAAAATCGAGACTAAAACAACAAATCCAGCTAAGACATACTTAAACACTTTTGAGGGTTCCTCATAGGCAGCAATGGCACTGAGACTATAAATTTCCGCCATCCTGTCTTTTAGGCTCAACCCTCCACCACCTTCTTCTCCAAATCGGTCTCCCAGTCCAAGCATCGAAAAATGCAGGTCAAGGGATACTAAAACTTTCCCTTCATCTGTTGGGTTTTCAGGGTTGAAGCTTCCTAAAGCAGAACCGATAACAAAGCCTCGTTTTGAAGCTTTCACCCCCACGCCCGGAGTATCTGAACTGGTAATCAAGTCGCCCAGTTCAATCGGTCCGCCTGTACCGTTAACGATAACGTAGCTTTTGCCAACGGCAATTACTGGATGCTGGTTTTCCTCTGATTCTCTAGGTTTTAAGGAAATGGCCGGATTATCTGATACCACGCCGATAATACCGACATCGTACTGATCGTTACTAAGGTGGTAGCCATCCTGGTCAGCTGAGATAATATGTCCACCTTTAACATTTTCGTCAGTTATTGAATAGTACTGGGCAATTCCAAGGGAAAGATCTTGGGCAGAAACTGGAAAAATGCTTACAAAACAAATAAAAAGAAACAGTGGCAATAGCAAAAACCACGCACGTTTGTGGCACATAAATTTCCGTAAAACGTTTTACTCTTCCCAGTATGAAAGAATTTGACCGATTTTTCAATAGTATCTGGTAAAAAGTAACAGGTAATTGGTAATGGGTAACAAGTAATAAAAGCAAGTCATTGCGAGAAGCGCAGCGACGAAGCAATCCCCTAAAAGTGTAAGGGATCGCCACACTAACGTTCGCGATGACTCTGTGTTTTTGTCATTGCTAGGAATCCTTCTGTAGCGTTAGTGTAGGAGGAGACGAAGCAATCTCTCTCCAATTTCCCCTTTTCCCTGTAGTGACAGGTCTAGACCTGTCACTACAGGGGTGATAGAAACGCTTCGCTGGATCCTGGGTAAGGCTAAAGCCTTTACCAGGATGACATAACCGGAAGGGATTGCCACGCTCACTTCGTTCGTTCGCAATGACATCACAATTCTGGATTCTAACTACTGAATACTGAATACTAACTACTTGCTTCTTGTTTCCCGCAACTCGTAACCCGGTACCCATTGTTCATTGCACATTTAACCCTAACTTGTAACCCACACTTAATACTCGCTACCCGTAACCCATTCAGCAATCCAACAATGTAGCAATTTAGCAATAAATTTTTTCTTTTTTCATTTTTAATTTTGAATTATGTTACTACCTGCCCAAATCTAACATCCGCATAATTTCCTATTGTTCATATTTTTTATTCTTAATCTTAATTTTTATTTGTTTATTATTATTTATTAATTATTAATACATAGAAATTTATAACTATACCCAGAGAAACAGTGCGTAATTTTACCCTTACCTCTATTATATTTTTTTACTATCTTAGTAGTAACTTTTTCAAAATTGTTCATATATTGTTTCCTTACCCACATTTATCTTTCTTTTTTTGTTCGCTTTTTTGTATTTTTTAATTGATACTTGATTATTTTCTCCGTTTTTATCTATAGTTATATAAAGGTTGAAAAACCTTTTTATATATAGTGACAAAAATGCCCATTCTGCCCCGAAAATCAGCAAGTAGCAGACACTTACAGAACCCTTTAGCTTCTGAGCAAAGGACGGCATTTAATCGTTTCCTCCTTTTTCTCCTTATTACCCTTAGCTCTTTTCTGCTAACTATTTTTGCCCTCACTTCTCTTTTGTGGCCCAGTACTACCCCTCTTTCAAAAGATTTGACGATTTCCCTTCCCAGTAAAGGACAGGTACTGGCCGATCAGGATATGGTTTTAGATGGCATTCTGGAAATAAACGTTACTACTGAGTTTAATGATGACGTTATCATCAAAAAGAAACGGCTGGTGGTTGAAGGCGAACTTGTGGCTCCAAACGTAGTTTATGAACTGGAGGCAGACGAAGGGATCGAAGTGCTTGGCGGCCAAATACCTGTTATTAAAAATGCCGGCGTCTTGTCTTTGGAAGGGAAAACAGGGAACTTAGTGTTTGAAGGTGATGGTATCGGGATTACAACCACGGATAAAGGGGTTAAATTTTCAAATGAAGATGCTGGCTCAGCCCAAAAAATCTTCAAGCGTTTTAATATCGGTGGCACAGAAATAACTGCCGGCAGCAACAACGACGTCATTACTTTTAAGGCTGGCAGTAATATTACCTTTTCTACTTCTGGCAATGAAGTAACCTTGACCAGCTCTGCTCCTTCAAGTGACTGGCTAACTTCCGGCACAACTTTAACCCCGGTCAACGCTAACTATTCTGTAGGTGTCGGCACAACTGCTCCCCTCTCTCTTTTCTCCGTTGGTTCAGGCTCAGGTTTTCAGGTAAATGATGATGGTGAGGTGGTAGCAGGCATTTGGCAAGGAACAGCCATCGATCTGGTTAACTATACCTCAGGTAACTATGTTGCTTCCATCACCAATGGTAATGGAATTACTGGCGGGGATGGAGGCTCAAAGGGAGCAGTCCTCACCTTAGGCATTAGCCTTTTAAATACTCAAGATAGCGAAGGGTTAAATGCCTCCCGCTCTGGCTTGGAATTTGGTGGTGCCGGCGGAAACCAGCTTACCCTACTGCAAGGTTGTAGCAACGAGCAAATGCTTAAATGGGATGAAGAAGCACACCAGTGGGTGTGTGCCAATGATCTAGGTGGGGTAGCTGCAATCATTAATGTTAAAGAAGGAACTACTACTTATACTCAAATTGACACTCTTGATTTTGCTGAAAACGAGTTTGATGTCAGTAAAAATGTAAATATTGCTTCAGTCACATTAGATTTTGTTAACTCGGGTATAACCCGAAGTAACCAAAACGAAACTATCTCCGGAACCTGGACGTTCAGTGGTGGTGTCAATCTTTCTACCTTAAATGCTTCCTCTGTTATTTTTACTGATGGCAGTAAAAATCTTACAACCACAGGTACTGTCACCACCGCTCAGGGTGGTACCGGACTTTCAACCTATACTAAAGGAGATTTAGTCTACTCATCTGCTGACAATGTTCTCTCAAAATTAGCTGTTGGCAGTGAAAATCAAGTGTTAACTGTTTCTGATCAGGGAGTCCCCTACTGGATGTCTCTCCCTGCCGGCGGCACCGTTACGAGTGTTGCTACAGGTAATGGTCTAACCGGTGGAACTATCACAGATAGTGGAACAATTTCTGTTAATGCTCCTACCTGCAATGGTACGGAAAAACTGCAGTGGAACGGGACTGCCTTTGTTTGCTCTTCTGATGTTGATACTACCTACACGGCTAGTAATGGCTTAACCTTAAATGGCACAGAGTTTGAGCTGGGAGGAACTCTAAGCCGATTAACTACCCTTGACCTAAACAGCAACCACTTTGCCTTTACTGGAACGGGGAACG
>JBMNOG010000004.1:0-75895 GCA_050942955.1 Patescibacteria group bacterium
ATTGAAGTGGCTTATGATGCCATTGTTTACCACTATGGTTCCTGGTCTGTAGCTAAGTTTTTTGATGCGCATCACTCTTCCTATTTGTGCCGCAAGAACCGGCTTATGACATTACTGAAAAACGGAAGTAACTGCTATCTGGGTGTAGTGCTACCCTTTTATCTCCTATCCGTTGCCGTCCTGTTTTTTAAAGAACTAATAATTGATCTTAGTGTCACAAAAGCCTTAGTTGGGTTAAGAGCAATCGCTTGGAATATTTGCAAACTCCCCACCATACTAGAAAAAAGAAAGAGAGTACAAACAATGGCTAGGGTTCCAGCAATAGAGGTTATCAAGAAAATGAAACTGGTGTAAATGCTTAAAAAAACAAAAGTAGCTTTCATTATCGCAAAATATCATCCTGCTAAACTTGACGGCTCTGAGGCAACTATTGTTGATATAGTTAATGCTCTGCCAAAGGAAAAGTTCGAGTGTCACATTATTACCTCAAATGGGCTTAATAGCCGCTGGTGGTATGACCCAATTTTTGGAAAAAGTATTAAGGCAGGTAAAGAGAAGCAGAAAAAACTAACTATCTATAGGCTTAAATCCAGACACGTTTTTTCTTTTCTAAATTTGCTTGTTGCCAGATTTGGAGAAAGGTTGTTACCGCAAAAGGTTTATTCTAAGCACCTACTTTACCATTCAGGTCCGGCATTTAAGGGGTTGCAGGAAGTCTTTGAGAAAGAAAGGTATGATGTTGTCTGTCCTACCCCTTTCCCGCTTTATCTTAATCTGCAAACCCTAGAAACTATAAGGAATTTACGCTATAAACCCAAGATAGTTTTACGCCCCTGCTTCCATGAGTTTGTTAAAGAGTACCATAATCCTCATTTTGTTGATTTACTCAATTCTGCAGACACAATTCATGTTTTTACCAAAGCTGAAAAAGATGCCTTAATACGGATATTCTCAGTGAATGCTAAAAAAATAGCCATTACTCCTGTCGGGTTAGTGACTAAAAAAGATAACCATATGTTTCTAACAGATAAAATTAAAATTTTTAAGAAAAATCATGATTTGTCCAATTGTAAGGTTATCCTTTTTGCCGGAAGTAAAATTCACAAAAAAGGAGCTTTAACATTGCTCAAATCTGTAGCTTTGCTCTATAAAAAAGATAGGTCATATAGGTTAGTTGCTATTGGAAACAGCTCAAAGGAGTGGAAAGAGTGGAAAAAAACACACAAACGTGATTTTCTTGTTGACTTGAATTATGTGACTAAAACTGAAAAAGACACAGCTTTTAGTGCTGCCGACATTGTCTGTCTTCCTTCAGTGTGCGAATCATTTGGTGTTGTTTACCTGGAAGCCTGGCAGCATAAAAAGCCAGTAATTGGAGCAGATATCCCTGTAGTAAGAGAAATTATTTCAGGAGCAAAAGGCGGTGAAGTGGTTAAGTTCGGTAGCTCATCGCAGTTAGCCATAGTAATTCAAAAACTTGCCAAGAACAAAGCTGCTGCTAAACAACTAGGGGAAAACGGCTTTAGGGCACTTCAGAAAAACTATACAATGAAAGCAGTTCTACCAAAACTAATAAAGCTCTACACAGTATGAAAAAATTGAAAACACGAGTTCCTCAAGAAACTTACAGTAAAGAATACTACCTCGCAGATGAGTATGCTGGAGCCTCACTATTTAAAAACAAATCAGAGTCAATGGTTCCCCAACTTGAGCGGATATATAGGCAAGTTAAACCTACTAAAAAAGGTAAGTTTTTGGATGCCGGTTGCGGTAAGGGTGAACTTCTCTATTTTATGTCAAAAAAAGGCTACCAAGTCTATGGGGTAGACTACGCCCGAGCATCAATAAAGCTTACTTCCGAATATCTAAGGAAAAAAAAGGTTGAAGGAATAGTAAAACAAGCTGATGTTAGAGATGTTCCTTTTGAAGATGACTATTTCGATGTTATTATTTCAGAAGATGTTATTGAACACCTTGACAATGAAAAAGCATCACTCGACTTTCTAAATGAAGCATATCGGGTTTTAAAACCTGGAGGAAAATTCTACCTGCACACCGCTCCCAACAAGCTGTTTCTTGAATGTTATTTTAAGTATATTGGTAGATGGCTGAATGCGCTTTTCCTTTCAGCTGTTAATCTCTTTTTACCTCAGAAAAGAAAATTTAAAGTCAATCTGAGTCTGAGAACGCCTACCGATGAAGTGGTCCACATCAATGAGCAGACTTACTTTACCTTGAAAAGAGTTTGCCGGAGCTCTCATTTTAGAAAGTTTTCCATTACTATAGTTGCCGATCCCCTCACATTTTCGCTCCTAAAAGCACCATACTACATACTTGTCTACCTTTTTCCATTGAATAAGGTTTTCCCGCTTAGTATCATTTTAGGTAATCATCTCTATGTAACCCTTGAGAAGTAATTATGAAACTCACAAAAAAGCAGAAAAACTATATAAAGAAGTATGCTAAAGATTTTTCGGTAAGTGAAATAGCAGTAACACTCAAGGTACCCCAGTCTGATATTTATTCTTATGTTAAAAAGTATGCGCCTAAAACGCTTCGAAAAAGAGATACTCTGAGTGATAAAACGATAAACATCTCTTCTGTATCCCTTACCGCTAAAATCAAATCCTTCTCATTAAGAACATGGCTTAGTCATAACTATCATTTACTTTTCCTGCTCCTTTTTATGGTCATCATTGCCTACACAAACTCTATTGGCAATGAGTTTGTTTCAGATGATATTGCCGGAATTGCCCAGGATCCTAATCTTACCAACCCTCAAACCACATTTGTTTTTCCACCCTCAATTCAGAGAATAGCATACTTTTTTATTGCCAGTGTCTTTGGAAAATCAGCTGCTGCTTTTAGACTTTTTTACAATATTCTTCCTCACCTTGGAAACGTCTGTTTAGTCTTTCTTCTACTAAGCATAATATCAAGCACACAAGTGGGGTTTCTAGCTGCTTCGCTATTTGCGATTCACCCTCTGCTTTCAGAATCAGTAGTCTGGATTTCTGCAGGAAGCTACCCGATCTATACCTTACTGGTTTTAACAAGCTTTCTCTTATACATTTTCTCAGTTAAGAAAAAAGAGTACCTCCTCTATTCAATGGGATTTTTTATGCTGGCAATACTGTTTTCAGAAAAGGCAATTGTCTTTCCTTTAATTCTGATAGCTTTTGCCTATTTTAATAAGTTCAAAGTATCCCTGGATAAGAGACTCTTTGTACTTGCTGTGCCGGCACTGTTCCTTGGAAGTTTATATCTTTCTAAGATACCTGCAAAAATTGAAACTCTCCAGAAAAACTATTACAGCGATGGCAGTTTTACTAATCCACTTGTCCAAATCCCCGTAGCTATTAGTTCCTATCTTGAACTCATTTTCTGGCCAGATCAACTAACTCTTTATCATTCTGATCTGGTACTTTCGACCGCTCAATTTATTTTTAAGATTATAGTTTTTACCTTATTTACTCTAGTTATTGCTTACATGTTTAGACGGAATAATAAAGTCTGTTTCTGGTTATGCTTTTTTATTATTTCCCTTCTACCTACGCTTACACCCTTTGGCATCTCCTGGATTGTAGCTGAGCGGTATGTTTACTTAGGTTCTATAGGAATGTTTACCGCTATCTCAATGGGT
Organism: Patescibacteria group bacterium; assembly: GCA_050942955.1. Taxonomy (GTDB): domain Bacteria; phylum Patescibacteriota; class Microgenomatia; order UBA1400; family UBA1449; genus JBMNOG01. The sequence goes on from JBMNOG010000004.1 coordinate 3,644, forward strand.
TTTGACTATTTAATGAAAAAGCCAAAATGGAAAAGTGCAAGCCAAATACTGTTTGGAGTCCTCATAATTCTACTAACAGTACGAACTATAGTTAGAAATAACGACTGGAAAAACCAAGATAATCTCTGGATAGCTGCCGCCAGAACTTCACCCAGTAGCCCAAACAACCACAATAACCTGGGAGACATGTATGGGCGACATGGTAACTACATTAAGGCAATTGAAGAGTTCAAAAGAGCTATTGCTTTAAAACCGAACTACGCCGATGCCTACCACAACCTTGCCAACACATACATGCAAACAGGAGAAGCTGAATTAGCAATTGAAAACTACCAAAAAGCTATTACCCACAACCCTAACCTCTGGCAGTCACATCAGAACTTGGCAATAATCTACTTTGAGCAAGAAAAGTATGAAGAAGCGGCTGTCGAACTACAAAAGGCCATTTCACTGTCTCCGCAACAATCAATTTTGTACACACGCTTAGGCATGGTTTACTTGCGGCAAAACAGCAAAGAAGCTGCCAAAACTGCGTTTACCCAAGCCTTAGAGTTAAATCCTCAGGATCAGTATGCCAAGGCAGGGCTAATAGAACTTCAAAAGTAACTTAAGCTTTAAACATATACCCTAAAGCGCGTAAACCTGCTTTGCACAGAAACACGAGATCATCTTTGCTCCGTACCGAAGTTACCTTACTAAAAATAAACCGGGGAGTTAGAAAACTTTTATAGATTTCCTGTCTTAGCTGCAGAAGTTTTTCGCTGGAAATTGCCGACTTCATCACCTCCTCTTTCATATCGTACCTATCCCAATCTTCGGTTTTTAACAGTCCCTCCTTTTGGCACTCTTTAAATAGTCTTGTCCCTGGATATGGCACCACTAGCGTTACCTGGAGTGAATCAATAAGCCCTCTTTCAAAGAGTCTCTTTGTTTTTGTGATTGTATTTTTCGCCTCAGCCTCAGACTCCCAAGGGTAGCCAACCATACAGGTAACATGTGGCTGAAGGTTGCCGTTCGTTTCCCGGTTTACTTTTTTAATTATTTCCAGTTCTTTCTCAACATCTGTAACACGTATCCCTTTACCGATACGGTCAAGCGTTTCCTGATTCGCCGACTCAAGCCCATACAGAAGAAATCTAAAATTGGCTTTAGCCATATACCTATAATCTTCCTGAGTTAAAGCACCAAAACGCATATTACAGCTTAGTCTCACCTTTTTGTGGTACCCCCTTTTAACCATACCTTTGCAAAACAGGCGCAGCCACTTGCCTACCATCATTGTCCCGGCATCATCCATAATTTCCTTTACGTTATACTTCTTAATTAGTTCTCCTATTTCATCTAAGACATTCTCAGCACTTCTTACCCTAAACTTCGGGTAGAGAGTCGTCCAAGAACAAAAAGAACAGCCGCCGGTTTTCCTCCACCAGCAATCTCTTCCGGACATAATGTAAGTACCTGGCGTATACTTAAAGTTGCCGTTTTCGTGTGCGTAGAGCTGCCAACGGGTCAGCTCTCTGTCAATAAACGGCACGGTGTTTAGATCATGATTAAGTGCAAACCGGCCAGTGCTTCTAACAGACTTCTTATCCCGGTACCAAATACCCGGCTCAAGCGCAGTACCTTTAGCCAAATGATTAGCTAGGCTTAGAAGCAAAAAATCATAGTCGCCACCACAGAGGATAAAATCAACTTTTGAGTTGCTAAAACTTTCCTCAGGTAAAGCTGTCACGTGGTCTCCGACTAAAATAACTTTAGTTTTTAGCGTAGTTTTAATCTCATTAATAATTTGCCAGTGCCGTTTGATTACCGGAGTTTTTGTTTCCATGACTATAAGGTCCGGACCAAACTCTACAACCTCTTTCAGCCAAGTTTTATATGTTTTTTTCTCAGCTATACCATCCAGCCACAAGATTTCGTGTCCATGTTCTTTAAGTAATGTTGCAGCTTGGGCGGGTACCACAGGATAAATATATGTTGCTGAAGGAAACCATTGGAACTGGCGGTTTTGACTAAGACGCGGAACACCTTTTGGAGATTTCATTGGTGGATAGCCGATAACTACTTTCATACTCTTGATTATAAAGTAGAGGTAGGTTCAAAACCACGTTTAACACAACCTGACACAATAGAAAATGACAATAGCTTATAGTAAACTTTACATAGCATTCTTATTTACAAATAAATAGCGCTTTCAAGCCGTAAAACAACCTATGAAAATGAAGATCACCAAGGCAGTTATTCCGGCTGCCGGTATTGGCTCAAGATTTCTACCCTGGACAAAAGCCATGCCTAAAGAAATGCTGCCGATTGTTGATAAGCCGGTTATCCAGTACATTGTCGAAGAATGTGTTAATGCCGGTATTGAAGAAATTGTAATTGTGACTGATAGCCGCAAGCGTGCCATAGAAGATCACTTTGACTACGCGCCAGAGTTGGAGAACCGTTTGGAAAAGTCCGGCAAAATCAAACAACTTACTGAAATTAAACGCATTGCTGAACTTGCGGACTTTATCTACATCAGACAAAAGGGTCCTTACGGCAACGCTACTCCTGTTATTTCTGCACGAAAGGTTCTAGATAAAGAACCATTTGTAGTTTTATGGGGAGATCAGTTCACTTGGGCGAAGCCTTCTAGGCTCAAACAGTGTTTACAAGTCTTTGAAAAGTACCAGAATCCCGTTTTTGCAGCTATGAAGGTAAATGATGAACAAAAAAAACACTGTGGTGTTGGAAGAGTTGAACTCATGTCAAAAAATCTCTATAAGCTAGAAGAAATTGTCGAAAAACCGGGACCGGAAAATGCCCCCTCAGACCTTATGGTATCGGGAGTTTACATATTTACGTCTGATATCTTCCCCATTCTTGAGAGGCTTACTCCCGGAAAAGACGATGAGCTGTGGCTGGTTGATGCTGTAAATCTACTTTGCAAACAAAGAGACTGCCTGGCGGTAGAAATTGAGAATGGCAAGTTTTATGACACTGGCAACAAGTTTGCCTACCACCAAACTGTTGTCGATTTTATGCTTGAGGATCCGGAGATCGGCGAAAAAATGTGGGATTATATTGCCACTAAGCTAAAAATCAAAGGAAAGTAGTTGCTAGTTATTCTCTACAGCAGTCTATTGCTTTTTGGACTATCTGCCCGAGCTTATCAAAGATACTTGAACTGATTTTTTCCTGAGGTTTGTTATCTTCGTCAATGAACGCAATTTCTCCTGAGTCTGATTGCTTTACTCCATTTGTCTTAACTATTCCCAGATTCAACCCCCAAAATAAGCTATAAAGTTTATATGCTTTGTCAAACATCCCCCTTGCTTTCTTATCATCACCTTTACCCAGCATCTTTGTGCCCACTTCCATAAGGCGCACTGAACCGGCCAGTAGGTGTTTACTGATACACCAAACCTCGCCTTCATAGTCTTTGATAATTTGCTTGAGAAGAGACTTACGCATTTCCCTGACGTCTTTTAGTAGGTTAAAGTACTCATTCTTGCCGGTTTTACTGCCGCTAAAGAACAGGTGTTCCTCAATACTAATAAGATTCATGATCGCAATAGAGAGGTCCTCATCAGAAGAAAGATCCAGCTTCTCCCCTTTTTCCATTTTCTTGATTTTATCTAAAAATTGCTGGACATCTTGTTTGGCCATAAACTCTCCTTTATCTGGTTATAAAGTAAAATATGCCACTTGAAAGTAAAAGGAGAACTACGGGAAGGATCACCTTCTGGTAGTAAACAAAAACTTTACCATCATTTTTTGATCTTAGAAGACTGTCAAGTTTTACACTTAAGTAAAATGCAAGAGTGCCAACACCAGTTCCCAAAAGCAGTTTATCAACTCCCCACAGTGTATTAAACGGAGCGCCGATAACTTTCCCCCAATACAAGGGCAGCAGCGTCAGAAGGTAAATAAGAGCAATAGACAAGAGTTTTTTACATGGAAGCCGAACCTGTTTTTTTTCGAGATAAGCAGCCAACCAAAGACTACTCGATAAAAGCAAACCACCAACCCATACTCCAGATACTGCGTCGTCTATTCCTAACCAACGCGACAACCCTAAGCCTGCACCAACAGCTACAGTACAAGCAGGACAAACCGCAGAAACTGCAGGAGGAAATACTAACGATACTGACAGCAAAATTGCAAACAAAATTAAAGTCATATTACTGTGTACTGTCAGAAGGTGATGCTCCCCCGTCCACTGGTTTCTCATACCCGATTTTTCCATTAAGATAAAGAATGATCTGATTGTTCCCTAAATAGCACTGGCCGTCTGCATACATAAATGGAATGCCAACCTTATCAACAGGGAGTCCACATTCTTGGGCTCTTTGGCCCAGTTCCTGGTTGTGTTTAGGGAAATTCTGTCCAACCTGTCTTTTCTCAATCATTAGTTTCTCATCAATGTTATTTTCCTTAATGTACTGCTCCAAATCCCGGCAATGAGGACAATCCGGGCTGGAATAAAGAATAAGCGTGCTTTGGCTTTCTGAACTTGATACGCCTTCTACCGCACCCCCACCGGAACTATTCGGAACAGTGCAGCCACCTAAAACGACAGCCAGTAGAAGCGGTAAGATAATCAGGGTTTTCTTCATAGGGGTTGCAATAATATCAATTATAGAAAAATTTGCAACATCAGTACAGTAACAATATTCCACACTAATGCTTTACAGAGTCAAATAGTATTTAAATCTATAGCAATTTTGCTTCAATTATTTTAATTTCCTTATCTGGTCTGCCATCGCCTGTAGAAACTACAGGGTCAACTTTTTCAAGAATTTTATCCAGAACCGGAAAGTCTTTTTCGGTTATCTTGCCAAAAATGGTATATGCCGGTGGCAGTTTTGTGTCTCTTAGCATAATGAAAAATTGACTGCCGTTTGTGTTTGGCCCGGCGTTTGCCATAGCTACATAGCCTTTCTTGTAGACTGCGTACCTGCCGTTAAAGTCCGCATATAGTTCCGGGGCAATAAATTCCCCGGGCTTGTTTTCTATAAAAATCTCATCTTCAAATTCCTGACCAAACGCTGATTCGCCTCCTCTGCCGTTTCCAAGCGGGTCCCCACCTTGTATTATGGAAAAATTTTCCCTCTCAGCTATCCGGTGAAATGTCAGACCATCAAAATACTTTCTATGGGTGAGTCTAATAAAGTTTTCGGTTGTTTTAGGGGCCGCCTTATCAAGCATCTCTATGTTTAATGTACCGAAGTTAGTTTCCATAACCACTGTCCGGCCGGTTAAGACCAAATCTTTTTCCTGCTCCAGTAGTGCCTCTGGGGAAATGGTTGGATCGGGTTGGTTTATGTTTTGTGAGTCCGTAGTGGTAGTAGTGTTTTGCGAGTTGGTATTATTCGAGTTTGTAACCACCTTGTTTGTACAGCTGGTTAGCACCAGAGCCGCAGCAATCGAGAATAAGGATAAATATTTAGCGGAATAGCTTGCCATAGGTATTTTAGCTCTTAGTAACCTTACAAGATTATCACATTCTTCTTTTGTAAGCATGCCATATTTTGAAAATACTGCTTCACCTTTCTATAATAGAAGCGTTAGTAAATTAGGAGAACTAAGTATGAACAAACAAACAAGAGTCGGATTTATTGGCCTAGGGCTTATGGGCAACCCGATGGCAAAAAACCTTAAAAAGGCCGGTTTTGACCTGAAAGTTTACAACCGTTCTAAGGAGAAACTCGAGGAATTTATTGAGATGGGAGTGCCGGTATACAATAGTCCGGCAGAACTGGCAAAAGACTGTGATGTGGTTATAAGTATCGTTACCGGGCCTGAAGACGTTAGGGAAGTTATGGTTGGGCCTGAAGGAGTGATTGTCAGCGGCAATTCTACTCTCACTGCAATAGATATGAGTACTATCGGTCCTTCTGCAGCAACTGAAGTTGGTGAAGTACTAGCAGAAGCTGGGATAGAGTTTTTAGATGCGCCAGTTACCGGCAGTGTTGCCAAAGCCACTACAGGAGAACTGACAATCTTTATTGGCGGCAAAGAAGATGTTTTTGAGAACGCTAAACCGATATTTAAGGCCATGGGAACAAACTTGCAGTATATGGGGAAAAGCGGCAGCGGCCAAGCTATTAAACTCATCAACAACCTTATTGTTGCCTCAACTATAACTACCCTGGCTGAAGGCTTTTTGCTGGCTGACATGATGCAACTCCCAAGAGAAAAAGTTGCACAGGCGCTGGAAGACGTGCCCGCTTTATCGTTTTTCATGAAACTTAAACTGCCAAACATGGTTAACAATGACTTTCCTGTAGCCTTTTCGATGGCCAATATGGACAAGGATTTACGCCTAGCTTTATCCGAGATGCAAAACGCAGACGGCAATCTCGAAGTGCTTAAGAAAGTTGAGCAATATTACAGTGAGGGGTTGGAAAAAGGGCTGGGAAGCAAAGACATCTCGGCAGTTCTGAAAGTTCTTCAGGAAAAAGGATAGTAAATCTAAGAGTGTCTCTGGCAATAACAGGTCTAACTTCAAGTAAAGTCTGTGGTTAAAGTACGCTGTTTCGAGTTGTTTTCCTCAAAACGTAATTGAAATGAATATTGTGAAGTTTTCGAACTAACACCTGAGAACGAGATGAAATTTATGCTTGTTTATGCTATAATTATAGGATATACAGCTAGAGGTAGCTGTTTTTGTTTCCGCATGAAACTAACTATAAGCAGTTATGTTTTCTTCTGGAAGCGCACCTTAACAAGCAGCAGTAGGTTTGTTTTTCCTGCCGCTTTAGGTTTGTAAAACACTATAAGCTTAAAGTGGCAGGAAAACTTTTCTTTGGAGGAAATCATGAGCAAGATCGGAGAGTCGTTCGTTCAAGGGAAGGAGAAGGTCACAGAGGCATCAAGGAAAGGCTGGTCACTACTCAGTACAGTGATTACAATACTTTTCTTGTTGGCCCTTGTCGACAGGTTTAACCTAGTGATCAAACTAGGCTCGAACTTGTTCGACACAACGGAGTCAGTCATCACCGCAGGAGCAGCTGCGCCGACACAGTTCTCGAACATGGCAGTTCCGCCTCAACCACAGATGGTTTCAACCAGCCAGCACATTCTGTGCCAGGCTGAGCTGTACACCATCCAGAAAGGTGATACAGCCTGGGGGATAGCCCAGAAATTCGGCGTGCCGTTGCCACTCCTTTTGGGAGCCAACGAGATGTCTGTAGAACAGGCATCTCAACTTTCGATCGGCCAGCAGCTCCGAATCCCAGTTTTTCCGCTGGGTCAGTAGCCGTCAGCAAGACATACAAGAGACCGCACAGTGATACGCGAAGCAATTCCGCTAAGCTGTGCGGTCTCAATCTTTGGAAGATGCCAAAGAAAATCCTAACCTAAATCCCTTCTTATCCTCCATCCACAACCTACTGCTGCTTAATAAATACATTTTTCCATATATACGTGCCATATTTGCTTTCTCCGCTAGAAAAGACTATAATATATTATAGGATATGTTTATCCTAGGTTTATGGGCAGATAAGCCAAATGGGGCTTAAATCTACCTCTAAATTGCACTTTAACAAGCAGCAGCAGGCAGTTGGCTTCCCAACCATAAGGCTAGTTTATATGGCTTTAGGGGTGGGAAGTCAATAAAAAATAAAGGAGAAGGATGACAAGGTGGTGCGTTCTATTCTGTGTTCTAGTAACCGCAGTACTTCTTATAGGCTGCGGCACCTTCTTCGATGGTGACGCTGTCACCGTCAACTCCGAAGCATATGGGTTTTTTAATCCGTATTGCTACGGGGATGAAAAATTTGAGAGGTGGAACTCGTTTACCATCTCTCAAATGTGCAAGTCGGTCCTAGCTCCTTCCACAGAAGGGGTAATTGAGAAGGGTGGTGACTACGATACTGCCTTCCTCAACGGGTGTGCCCGGGTAGTTTTTCAGGATGGTCAGGTACTGTGGGTACCGACCAAATATCTAGAGAAAGGGGAAGAATGATCTTAGGATTTTCGAAGTCCGTCCAACTCTGGCTCCTCGGGCTGACCCTATTGGCCATTGCTGCCATTTACATGGCAACACTGCCAGTGGCAGCAAACGAGGAGTGTCTTCTCACCCACCTGCTCGCCGCTCTTCTGGAGTGGTGAGATGAAATGGGGAGGAGATTCTGTCTTCCCGGCATTTTCCGTTAGCGATAACGGTATGCTGGGCAAGGTTCTTGCCTCGGTTTTCTCCTGGCTCCGGCTGGGAAGAGGTGAGGACCGCTAGGTCTGAGGCACAGGGCTGCCAGCACTCAAACAACGCCGTTTGGTGTTGTGCAGCCCTTGCCCCGCTTAGGCAAAAATAATCTTTTCTTTATTATTTGCCTTCCCTGACCCATGTTCCGCCTGCTGCTGCTTCCGTTTTCCAAAAATTCAACCACCATACAAGACAATATTCTTCGATACAGAAAGCTGCTTTTGTACTGACCCAAGCTGCACTTAACCTGCCTATTCTTCAGGCTTTACCCTTTCAACAACAAACCTAAGCGCAGAACGCTTTTCACCATCTATCTCAACAGTCACAAACTCAGGGTAAAAGTAAAGGTCGGCTCCGTACGCCAGTAAATTTCCCCTTGCGGCAATAATGGCCTTACAAGTAATGTAGACTGCCTCTTTGCCCATAACTTGCAGTTCAACTTTATCCTGTTGCCTTAACAAACTAAAGATATGCCAACCGGCTTTGATGAAGTCGGTGTCTGCAGCGATTTTAGTATACAGCTGCTTTGCTTCGGGCTCGTCCTCGTTTAAGTATCTCTGATCTTTTTCCTGCATAGAATAGAATTTTGGTAAACAGGTTAATCATAATTTTTTTTATCTATTTATCAATGCATATATGATATATACCTTGTCTTATCATGTCTTGAAATTCTTTCATGACTCTTACAAAAATCAACTTCATCTCTTACACCCTACCGCTAGGATGGCTTGGATACTAATTCCTGCCCTTGAAAGGGGTATATGAGAATTGCACAAATTGCGCCACTAGCTGAGTCAGTTCCTCCTAAAAAATACGGGGGTACCGAGAGGGTTGTTGCCGCTTTAACTGAGGGTCTAGTTTTAAGAGGTCATGATGTTACCTTGTTTGCCAGCGGTGACTCTGAAGCCAAGGCAAAACTTTTTGCCACGTACCCAAAGCACCTGCGTGAGGCTATGCCTAAAGACTCAGTTAGAAGAACCATGGCTACTTTATCTCATCTAGGTGTGGCGTATGCTCATCAGGAGGAGTTTGATATTATCCATGACCACACAGGTTTTTACGGCAATGCTTTTGCGTATTCAGCCCAAACACCAACACTGGTCACTATGCATGGAGCCTTTACCAAAGAGAATATCGAACTCTTTGAGTCTTTAAGCAGGGCTTACCTTGTGACTATTTCCCACAGGCAAAGACAGTTGGCACCGCACCTAAATCATATTGCCACTATTTACAACGGCTTAAACTTTGATAACTACCCGTTTTCTGATACACACGAAGGGTACTTGCTGTACGTAGGTCGTATTAGCCAAGAGAAAGGTACACGATACACAGTTGAGGTAGCCAGAAGGCTAAACATGAGGCTTATTATTGCTGCCAAACTGGATAACCCTAAAGACAGGCGATACTTTAAGCGCTACGTCAAACCCTACATTTCAGACAAAATCCAGTGGGTAGGTGAAGTCACAGAAGAGGAACGGAACAAACTCTATGCCAATGCCTTGTGCCTTCTCCACCCTGTAACCTGGCCCGAACCATTTGGCTTGACCCTTATTGAAGCTATGGCGTGCGGCTGTCCGGTAATTGCTTTCAATCAGGGTTCTATTCCTGAAATTATCCAGGATAGACGGACAGGGTATATAGTTGGTAACGTCGATGAGATGGCTGCAAGAGTTAAGCTAATTAGTGAAATTAGTCGTGAGGAATGCAAAAACCACGCCAGAAATAACTTTAACGCTGATAGGATGGTTGAAGCCTACGAGTCTTTGTACTCAACGCTTTTGCAGCTTCTCAACCAGCAAAAACAGCACATTCTACCGCATACCCGAATGACTCCCCAGTATTCCGGTAAACGTAAGGCTCGTCCCACACTCCAGTAAAATAATTTATATTGATATATTAATAAATAAGGCTCAGAAATTTGGTTGGTTTGCTTGCATTAGTGTAAAAATAGTGTAAGCTCAAAACCCGATGAGCCGGCAATTTCTTTCTTCGATTGCGTACAATTGTATCCTGGATCTTGCCAGCAAAGAAGGTATTTATGCTTCCTCAAAACAAGAGGCATATGGTTGCGTTTTTGGCCGCGACACTGCTATTACCGTTCTTAAGCTTTTAAATAGTTACACACACGACCAAAACCGACAAATCTTGAGTATTTCAAAAAACGCCCTGGAAACTTTAATCAAACTACAAGGGAAAGGGTTTAACGTAGAAAGCGGGGAGGAGCCGGGCAAGTGTATTCATGAATATAGAGAAAAGGATTACGAAAGACTAATTAACAGCCAGAAGCCCTGGTATCTCTATCCAGACAAGAAACTCAGAAACTACGACTCTATTGATGCAACCCCTTTAATGCTTATTGCTGTTTATAGGTATTGGCAGCTTACAAATGATACAGAGTTTTTCTTGAATGCTCACCCGTCAGTTGAAGCCGGACTTAACTGGATCATGAACTACGGCGACAAAGACAGGGATTTTTTAATTGAATATGAACTGACCAAAGAGAGAAGGTGTGGTGGTTTGACAGTCCAGTCTTGGACGGATTCCGGAGAGTGCTTGCTTCAACCTGATAAAACATTTCCTGTCTATCCTATTGCTGCAGTTGAGGTTCAGGCCTTTGCCTGGCTGGCATTAAAACTCTGGAGCGATGTTTACCAAAAACACTCAACTACATTCAGTCAAAGACTAAAAGACTATGCTTCCAGTATGAAGAAATCTTTTAATAAACACTTCATTATTGAAGATAGCGGCCATTTTTACGCTGCTCAAGCTTTAGATGGAAATAAAAATCAGATCCGCACGGTTACTGCCAATCCACTCTTGTGCCTCTGGGCAACCTACAAAAATGATGGCAGTCAGGAGTCGATTGTCGAGGAAATCTATGTTCCGCACTTTGTTGACAGAGCATTTCACGAAGATATGTTTCTGTCTGATGCCGGAATTAGAACCATGAGCGCTCTAGCACCAACCTATAACCCAACCCCAACTTCATACCATAACGGCAGTTTTTGGCCCATTCTTAACGGCCTTATCCATGAGGGTTTAATTACCTGGAAGTACTACATTGAAGCTGAGCTTCTGGCTAAAGCCAGCCTAAAACCCATTCTCGAGTTTAAATGTCCCATAGAGCTCTATATTAAAGACTCGAATGGTGCTTTAGCTGAGTATACATCACCAAGTGGCCACAAAGGATGTCGATTCCAGGCTTGGACAGCTGCAGCGATTTTAGATTTGATTAAGGATTATAAAGAAGAAGGATAAGTAGTGTCCCATGCCTGGATGTTTCTTTTCGCTAGATCAAGTAAAAACATCGTTAAGGCACAAAAAAGCGTCGGTGACAGGACTCGAACCTGTGGCCTACTGCTTAGAAGGCAGTTGCTCTATCCAACTGAGCTACACCGACAGACAAAACCACTCCCCATATTTTAGCCGCAAACCCCTTATCAATCAAGTTTTTAGAGTGCAAAACCTATACGTAATTTCAGGCGAAATTTGCCCAGTGACAGTTCGCAATATATTTTGTAAAATGCAGACTCCTCACTGTGCTGTGCTTCCAAAAAGTATTAGTAACAAAGGAATTATTACTAAGCTTGACTTCATAGAAACCAAGGAGTTTCTGGTGTGCAATGTCACTGACTAAGAGAATTTTACTACTTGCAAAACCCTACTGGAAAAGGCTTATCGGGATTAGTGCTGCTATACTGGCTATTAGCGGTCTTAAACAGGTTGAGCCGTTTGTTTTAAAGCAAATTACTGATACGATTGTCAATTCCTCACAAACACCTCAAGCATCGTTTGTAAACGTTTTGTCAGGGTTACTTTTGTCATTTCTTGGAGTCAAACTCCTGATTGTCGTTTTCAATAGGTTATCCTGGTATCTGGCAAACGTTTTTACATACCGCTTTAGGGCAGTATTAAGAGAAGAAGGCTTCAGTCATTTATTAAGCCTTCCAATTAAATATTTTAACTCAAATCAGTCCGGCCACCTTATGAGTCGGCTTGACAGAGGCACGCAACAAATAACCTCTATTATTAACAACTCAGGCATGTATTTTCTGCCAAACGTAGTAACCGCTGTAATCGGAATTTTTGTTGTCACTAAGTTTAATCCGGTGATTGCTCTTGCTATGGTAGCAGCATACATACCGGTTGGGTTTATCAACTACAAGAAGTTCACCAGAAACCAATCTCTTGAAAAAAGAGAAAACCGAATGTTTGATAAACAGTATAGTCATTTCTGGGAGATAATCGGAGCAGTTGAGCTAATTAAGTCGTTCACTGCAGAAAAATTCGAGCTAAAGCAACTCCGGAAGTTTAATAAAAATATAACCAAGAACCGTCTGAAAATTGAGAAAAACCATAACCTCTTTACATTGTCTGACATCTTTCTGGAAATCTGGGTTTGGGGAATTTACGCCTGGATTGTCTACCTGACGTTTAGTGGCAATTTTACAGTCGGAACAATGGTTTTAATGCTTAGCTACGTAGGCATCATTAGAGAACCTCTGTGGTCGCTTAACTGGATTTTTTGGGAGATCAAGCGGGCCCAGATTGGAGCTAAGGATTACTTCTCAATAATGGACGAAAAACTAGCTGTGACAGAGTCGGCAAATGCCTTACAGCTTAAGAAGTCAGATGGGCACATTAAGTTTGAGAACGTGACCTTTAACTACAGCAACGGCAAGGACGTTTTGAAAGACGTTTCTTTTGAAATTACACCTGGAACAACATGTGCGCTTGTGGGTAAATCAGGGGCTGGAAAGTCCACTATTATCGCACTTTTGAGCCGATTTTTTGAGGTTTCTAAAGGCAGAATTCTTATAGACGGTACAGATATTCGCAGAGTTTCATTAAAATCCTTACGAAAATGTATTGGTGTTGTTTCCCAGGAACCGTATCTTTTTGCTGACACAATTGAAGAAAACCTGCGTTACGGCAATCCAAACGCCACTCATAAACAAATTGAAGAGGCATGCAGGTTGGCTAATGCTCATGAGTTTATTGAGAAATTACCTAAAGGTTACAAGACCCGTATTGGTGAAAAAGGAGTTAAACTTTCGGGAGGACAAAGGCAAAGGTTGAGTATTGCCAGAGTTATTCTCAAAGATCCGGCAATCCTGATTTTCGATGAGGCAACCAGTCAACTTGACAGCCACTCAGAGGCGCTTATCCAGCAGTCATTGGCTAAACTGTCTCATAACCGGACAACAATAATTATTGCCCACAGGTTATCGACAGTAAAAAGAGCCAACAAGATTATTGTTTTTGACCAGGGCATGAGGCTTGAAGAAGGACCACACGATGAGCTTATAAAAAACGACAAGCTTTACTCGTCCTTGTTTAACTTGCAAAACGGCATAAACGAACAGCCTCACTATAACTACATTCAGTAAGTTTCATTTCTCTCCCCTGCTTGTCTAATATCTTTCTTCCCATTACCATATGATACAGATATTTGTCAGCTTTATGCAAAACCTAGTCGGGATAATCAAGATCGCAAAACCATTGCGAAAATTGGCAATTCTTGTTGCTGTACTCATACTTATTGGTGCTATTTTAGGTCTTGTTACCCCCATTATCACCAAGCAGATTATTGATGAGATTGTTGCCAATATTCAAAATGAGGGCGGTAATCTCAACCGGCTCTATCTTTTAATTGGCCTGAGCTTTGTAGTCAACGTTTTTACAATTTTTATCGGCTCAGTTTCAGAAAGGCTGGGTGACCATTTCTCCGGCAAGCTTAATAAATACCTCACTGAATACTTTTACGCTAAGATTTTGACATTACCTCAGAGCTACTTTGATACAGAGCTCTCCGGAAAGATTGTAAATCAGTTAAACCGCGGTATAACCTCAATCAGGCAGTTTGTTAATACAGCCTCAAATTTTATCCTACCAACAATTCTCCAGACGATTTTTACTATCGCTGTTATCACGTACTACAATGTCCCTACGGCTATTCTTCTTATTCTCCTGTTTCCGGTTTATACATATTTAAGTCTCTACTCAACCCGCAAATGGGGCAAAGAAGAAGTAAAGAAAAATAAAATCGAAGACGTTACCCGAGGCCGAATTACAGAGGTTGTATCCAGTATTAAGATTGTTAAAACGTTTACTAACGAACTTAGAGAATTAAAAACTCTTAGTAAGAACCTAAACCAAATTAATACCATCTATGCGAGACAGAGTACAACGTTTCATATTTTTGACTTTCTGCGAAATCTTAGCCTGCACATTATTTTACTAGGTATAAACATCATTATCTTTTACAGTGCGTTTCGCGAGCTTATTACTATTGGTACCATGGTTTTAATTCTTGAACTGGTGTTTCAAGCAAGACGGCCGCTATTTGCCATGTCATTTATCTTAACACAGGTACAAATGGCAGAGAGCGGTTCGAAAGAGTTTTTTGAGATTCTTAACCTTGAAACAATTGAGAGGTATGGAGAGTCTCTTAAGCTAGGCAAGGTCAAAAACCCTAGTATCAGGTTTAAGAATGTTGGTTTTAGTTATAAGGATTCTGAGGAAGTGCTCAAAAATGTTTCTTTTACGATTAACCCTGGAGAGAAAGTAGCTTTAGTTGGGCCAAGCGGCGCCGGGAAAACAACAATTATTAACTTAATTCTCAAGTTCTACGAGCCGTCTAAAGGTACCATTTACTTAAAAAATACATCCTACAAAGATTTGACACACAGAGATACGAGGGAAAATATTGCTCTTGTTTTCCAAGAAAATGAACTTTTCTCTTCAACGATTGCCGAAAACGTAGCCTATGGCCAAAAGGTTTCGCGAAAAGAAATTATAAAGGCTTTAAAGTTTGCCAATGCGTATGATTTTGTTCAAAAATTGCCAAAAGGCATTAACTCCAAGGTTGGTGAACGGGGCGTAAAACTTTCGGGCGGGCAAAAGCAGAGAATTCAGATAGCTAGAGCTATTTTGAGCAACCGGCCGATTCTTATTCTTGACGAAGCGACCAGTAATCTTGATGCCAAATCAGAACGGCTGGTGCAGCAGGCTCTAGAAAATCTTATGAAGGGTAGACTAGTTATTATCATTGCTCACAGGCTCAGCACCATCCAAAACGTTGACAGGATTTTTGTAGTTGATAAAGGAAAAATCGTTGACAAGGGCACACCCAAAGAACTCTCAAAACGCCCTGGAATTTACAACACTCTGCTTACTTACCAACTTGAAGGTGATAGAAAACTTCTGGAAAACTTTGAGATTTACTAGCTACTTCACAATTACTGTAGCCTTATGTTCTAGGTTTTGAGTATCAAAGAAATAGTATCTACCTTCTTCAGAAAATGTTGTACTCTTAGTTTTTCCTGGATCGAGTGTAATAATTGTTTCCGAAAGGCCTTGTACGCTGCCTTTACTTAGATTATTCCGGATTTGCCGCTTTTTAGAGCTTATGTTTTTCCAAATCACTCCTTCACCTGGCTTAATAATAATTAAGCCAGGATAAATATCTTCTTCGGTTAATTCAAATGTATACTCCTTAAGTGAAACTCCCGTATCCGGCAGAATATCAAAATCCGGAGTTGGGGTAGGACTCGGTGTGGGGCTGGGAGTTGGTTCAGGTGAAACTGTAGGTGTCGGTGAAGGTAGGGGCTCGAGGTCAACCTGCTCATCTCTGGTAAAGAAAAAAATTATCCCTCCTAAAATTACTGCCAAAATAAGCAAACCACCAATAAGTTGCACTAGCGTCATGATGAAACTCTACGAAGCAAATATCAAGCCTTGTTTACAGATCTGTAATAGGAAAGTAAGAAAAGATTGATTATTCATTATTTAGTAGTGCTTATTACTGGTTTATTACATGACACTTATGGCAATTTAATGTGTAGCAAATATGTTTTAATCTAGTTTCTACATTTAGTTCTTTGAAAAAGCAATCCAACATAGAGAGTAATTCTGAAGTAGTGCCAGCCTCATACGGCTTGAGGAGCAAGGCATGCTTTAGAATAGTCTCTCTATGTCTCCGATTCCAATCCGCAGGAGGCTACCGTGAACTCACACTATTCGAACTACGCTATCAGATTACTCGTCGAAGAAGGGAAGGAGGCACAACAAGTTTGGTATGAAGAAAAACTATACATCATCGCTCCTCAGAGTACCAATTTTTCAGTTCTGGCAATAATCCGTGGGGTCACTACAAACACATACGCTAGGTTTTACGTCTGCGGTCTTTGTTCTACAACGGGTAAAACAAAGTCAGATGATGACCTTGGTGAGTGGCTCGAACCTCCGGTCGACGCTACCGCAATATGCAACTGGGTCACAGAAAGCAAGAAGGCAGTGCCGTTTTGCTTTGGTTTCGACAAGATAACTGAAGTGAATGTTAATAAAGATGATTACGGTATGATAGTGGTTAAGTTTTACAGCTACTCAGGCGATATCAATTGGCAAAATTACTTGTACAAGCCGATAGCTCCTTCTGCTAATTTGCTAACACTGGCAAGTATCCAAACACTTACCTTTATGTCTGAAGAGGAGGTTGGCTACTAGAAGGCGGAGGCAGTGCCGTGACAAGTGTCACGAGTAAAATATGAAGAGAGGCGGGTCGAAAGTGCCGAATGGATCTAAGATCCACCAAGCAACTACTTTCGACCGCTTTTCCGAATACTTGAATGTAAAAAAATATTCAGAAAAGCTTTTACTTCTTGATGTTAATAGAATAGACCGAATAAACCGGTCAATTTTTGCTGGTGATCCCACGGGGACCCTTGTTCGCTTCGCTCCAAGGACAGGCTCAAACCCGTAGACTGTGATCCCACGGGGAATCGAACCCCGGTTTTTGGGATGAAAACCCAATGTCCTAGGCCACTAGACGATGGGACCAAACTTAATTTCACTTTTTAATCAGCAACACCAAAATACAATACACCGAAAGCTGCCGAACTTAGATATTATACTAAAAAATCTCAAATTTAACAGGAACTAAGGGGTTAAAACAATACCCTTGGTATACTCTAATATATTTTGGCCTTCGTGAATGTCTCTCCCTGGAACAGGAGTTAAAACTTTTGAAGAGTTCTGGACAGTATCAGAAACAATATCTACTGTTGTCTGCTCAAAATCTCTTTGGCCTTCGTAGTAAATCTCGGCAATTTTAATCTCCTTATCCTGTGAGTTTACTGCTAGTTTTGCTTTGCGCGAGGGGTCAGTAAAGAGGGATAAGCGTATTTGTCCAGGAGCAATCAGGCTAACATGGTACACCTCAAAAAAGTCGCCAAAAACAATTCGTTCAGGCGTAATCTTGATATCCATTGGGTTATAGCTAACAACCACATCAACAGCAGTAACATCATTTTTTTCCGTAGCAAGGTACGCCGCAATGATGCCGGATTTTTCTTCAAGCCGTAGGTATGTACCCTTTTCTCTCAGTGCTCTTTTAAGAACCGAGTTTTCGAAAGGTTGAATTAAAAACTGCTCAGGCTGCCGGGTTAAAGCTGCTAAATCTCCAAAACGGGAACTTTCCTGGTACTCAGCAATAACCGCTAGTCTGTGAGAGTACAACTGAATTTGAGGATTCCAAACACCGGAACATGTGATCAAACTTACCTGAGGTTCTTTTCTGTCACCGTAGATTTTATCCTGCGGAAACCCATCAAGCGGAACATTTATAACCTCTTTAACTGTATAGAGATGTTGCATGCCGACATTGTTTACAATAAAAAATTGGTCTCCTTCTTGCAGATTTTTCAGATTGTAAAAAATTGCCGGAGCGCCGGTTGGCGTATCATAATGGCCGGACAATACTGCACTCCCCTTTTGTCCTGGAGGAGTACCGTAGCGGTACCAACCTACATGAGCAGCATTAGACGGTACCTCCATTTCCTGAGTTTCAGGTACATAGCCAACAGGGACAATCTCGGTGTCAATGTTAAGTGTTGGAATGATAAGCTTAACCGGAATTGGTGTTGGTGTTGGATTGGGTGTAGGGTTTGGCGACTGCTGGGGGAATCCAATAGGAGCTACCTTGCTGCTATCTTGATTGGTTGGAGTACTGTAGGTGCCTACCATCCAGTGCAAAACCAGAGCTCCACCAATAATCATAAATAGACTAAATATTAGTAGTGATTGAATTGATATTTTGTCTAAAATCTTACTAACAAGTTTCATGCCTAGATAAGTCTCCTATTGGTATAGGCATGGGTGAGAGCTACAGCTACAGCATCAGCTGCGTCATCCTGCTTAAAAACTTCCTCCGTCTGCAAGTGAAATTTTAAGATAGCCTGGACTTGCTTTTTGTCTGCTCTCCCATACCCAATCAGTGCTTGTTTCACCTGGAGCGGTGTATAGTCAAAAACCGGTAGCCCCGA
The DNA here is from genome assembly GCA_050942955.1 of Patescibacteria group bacterium. Lineage (GTDB taxonomy): Bacteria > Patescibacteriota > Microgenomatia > UBA1400 > UBA1449 > JBMNOG01. The sequence continues at coordinate 22,160 of JBMNOG010000004.1, forward strand.
CATCACCCCTGCTAAAACAATCACTCCCCTAGCATGGCTGGCTAGAATAGCGGTTTTTTGATTGGTGTTGAAAAACAGGCTTTCGACAGCAATTTCTTCAACTTTCTGCTTTTTTATGACATCAGTAATTGCCTTAAATACAGTTAAAAGCCGATCATTGAAAGGACTATTTTTAGATGTAGTTATGCAATCGCAGGCAATATACTTTGCTTTACGTTTCGAGTAATCAATAATACCCCAACCTATCCTGCCATAACCCGGGTCTATACCTAAAATTTTCATACCTAAATTGTAGCATCTGTTGCTAGCTGGTATAATACCACTGTTCAGTGAAAACTGAACTTATTTAATTGGAAAGAGCTTTTCATCCACTTGAAACTACATTAGGAAGTGAATTTTGGACCGTTAGCCCGTGCAGGTCGAAGACAGACCGTCCTGGAAGCAAAACGACCATGGATTAGTTCGAGGCCGAGGGCCTGAGATGATACCGAGAATGGTTAGCACTTATATAGAAAGATAAATTAATATTTTGGGCCGTTAGCTCAGTTGGTTAGAGCACCTGCCTTTTAAGCAGGGTGTCCTGGGTTCGAGTCCCAGACGGCTCACAAAGTATTTCTCTCTCTGTTACTTAGTTCGGTATTTTTAGTATTTTTGTTGTAACTTCAATTTTACTCAAGAAAAAGTGTTCCAGACCCAGATGGCGCTATTGATAAATCTCCAAAGCTAGTAATTGACACGATACAATAATCCACCTATAATCAGTGGTATATGGTATCGTTAAAACAGATATCTGAACTTCAAGCTTTAGATAAAATATTTTATGACAGTAAAGACTTGTCAGTTTATCTCGAAGTAAGCGGAAGAACACTAGAGAACACGATAAAAAAGCTTCTAGATGAGAATGTATTAACGTCTCTTGAAAAGGGTAAGTACTATGTAACTTCAAAAAAACCTAATGAATTTCAAATCGCGCAATTTCTTTATAATCCCTCATACATCTCTTTTGAAACAGCGCTAAATTACTATGGTATTTTACCCCAGTTTCCTCAGGCTGTAACATCAGCAACAACAAAAAGAGCTAGAAGCAAGCTGGTTTCTGGAAAAGAGTATTCATATAGCCATATTAGCAAAAACTACTTTACTGGCTATGAAAACAGAGATGGGTTTCTTATTGCTACTGCAGAAAAAGCTTTAATAGATCAAATATACTTCTCTTTTAAATCACTTAGATCTATAGACAACCTAGATGAATATGACGTTTCAAAGATAGATAAAAACAAAGCTAAAGAATACGCAGAACTAATTGAAGGATCTTTAGGAAAAAGAATTGTTACATTTGTAAATGAAAACGTATGATAGACCTTGCCGCAATTAAACAATTATCAACAAAGTATCAGATTAATCAATATGTAGTAGCACGAGAGTATCTTCAAATTGTCGTTCTAAAAGAACTGTATGAGGAAAATTTTTCTAAAGACATTTTTTTTAAAGGAGGCACTGCCATACGTATAGTGTATGGAGGACAACGATTTTCAGAAGACTTAGATTTCACCTCTCAGGCTACTGAAGGATTTGAAGACAAAATCAATAAGTTCTTCCAAAACCTTACTAACAACTATCCTGTTACATTTAAGGAGAGAAAGTCACTTACTGGTAAAAGCTACCTTCTTACCGGAAAAATTGAGTCATTATCTTCTCCCGTTTTTATTAGAACTGACTTCTCTTTAAGAGAGAATGTTTTAGAACCAACTAATCAAATACTAAGAACAGATTACCCTGTTATTGTGCAAAATTTTATTCGCACGTTATCAAAAAATGAAATGCTTGCTGAAAAAGTGAGAGCAATCATAAAGAGAAAGAAACATAGGGATATTTATGATTTTTGGGTCCTCCTAGAGTTAGGGGCAGAGTTCAATACTACTTTGATCTCTAAAAAAATGGAGTTTTATGGAGAAAAATTTGATAAGAATACTTTATTGAAAGAGCTTGGTAAGTTTAATAAAGACGACTTCACAAGAGACCTCTCTCCTCTTGTTAGCTATCAAGACAAAGAAAGGTTACCTCAGCTATTCGACTATGTATTGGCTTATGCAACTAAGGCAGTATCTTTACAGACTAATTAAGTTCTACTCTTACCATTTTAATAGTTATCTCACCATTTTCATACGTAAATCCCAACTTCTTCAGTTCCTCATAAAGTTCTAGTACACTCTCGAGTAAGGTGTTCCACCTATGGGGCAATTGGCTCACAAATAAAGAAAACCTCGCGAAAGTGGGGTTTTTCTTTATTTTGACGATCTGGGACGAGAAGCAAGACATGAGCGAAGCGAGCGTCAGTCCCGAACTGGGTGAAAGCCAACTTCGGGGAGTCCCAGACGGCTCACTCTTTGGGAGTCAGTGTACGCTAACTCAATTTTTTATTGAAGAAGGTGGATTTCCAATAAAAATAGCTTTATTCCCCAAAAGTAAAAAGGCTATTGAAGAGTCAAATTACTGTTTAATTCTTAATAAAATTGTGGAGTCAAGATTATTAAAAACAAAAATACATAATAATAAATTTTTTGAGGAAATATATTTAGAAACTTTAAGCAAGCAATAGATATATTTATTTTATGGATATAAAGAAAGCTCAAACTTTAGTAGATCATCATTTAGAAGAAATTGGGTACAAAAAAATTGAAACAACCACAGAACAAGCTTTTATCCACCTCATAGAAGAAACAGGAGAAGTGGCAAGAGCCATACTCCATAAACAAACAAAAAGGAACAAACTGGCAACCACCACTGACCCTTCTAATCTTAAAGATGAAGTTGCAGATATCTTCTGGCAAACCCTAAAACTAGCTATTTATCTAGACATCGATCTAGATGCAGCCTTTAAAAATAAATACAGAAAAAATAGAAATAAGATGAAGAATAATAACAAATAAATAAAGTTTATTAACATTCCTGCCCGAAAGGAAAAATAATAGGTCTTTGGGTAGGATTCTCCCTAATTTTTCTAATTGTCTCCCTCTTTTTTTCCAATCTTTATATATCGCCAAAATTTAAACTTTATTCAAAGCGTTATTCAAGTAACGGTAATCTTATCAGGTTTGCTCTCAGCTGGATTCTTTACTTGTAGAGTTAAATATATTTCCAGTTCCGGAAATCCAGAAGCGTTAGAAAAATCTAAGCGCACTAGTTTTTAAAAAGACTTGTTTTGTGTGTTTCTGTTTGAAAATTAACTCTGTTCTTATGTTTTATTAATAATTGTCAACTAGACTTTAGCTGTACTTTGACATTGCCCATCCATATACCCAGATCATACATCTCCATTCTTACACACGCGTAAGAACTAGCTAGAGCAACTGCTTATGCTTTAATTGTAGGAACGATCCCTAGAACCCTAGCTTAACTAGAAGGAGTAAACCCATGCGCAACCGCAACCGGTTAGTAACACTATTCACGGTTATCTGGATCCCAGTCGCTCTATTTATATGCTTTCTCGTTTTATTGGGAACGGATCTCGCTCCAACAGCATACGGAGTTTTCTGGAACATCATTGGTGCCATCATTGCTATAGTAGCCAGCGGAGCTCTACTCATAGCAATACCTCTCTTTTTTATCTTTGGAATTCCATGGTTAATCGCGAGATTAACACGTAACCGAAGGAGAAGGTAAGAATTATCAAGTTAGGCAGATGGGCATCAAAGCCGGGGGGCTGAAACCTCAAAGTTATTCTTTACTGCTGTTTTAGTCCCCCTAGTTCGATTATTCAGCCTTTCAGCAAAGCAAAATAAACTAAGGTTTAACCTGACCCCTTCTTCTAGCTTTTTCTCTCTCCTCTCTAGCTTTGGCATGTGCTTGAGCATGCTCCCTATCTAAACGTATTTTCATATCAGTCTTCTTCTGACATTCCGGATCAGGGCAAACCATGATAGTATGGGTAACTTTGCTTGTGCCACCATATGTCTTAATCTCTTCAATCCAGGTTTTTGCTACAATTCTTTCTTTTCCACAGATCGGACATGGGTTAAATTTTCCAGACTTAGGATCAGATACCATGTTAATAGTTCCTGATTAGGGAGAAAGATACAGGCAGGTCCGAGTGATACCGGGGTATCTTTAACAAGCTAAACAAGGAGGAATATGTTTTACTCCTGCATAAATTCTGTACTAGTATAGCAGGAATTTACAACCATTTCAGACCAAAAAAAGAGGCCTGCAAATACAGACCTCTTAGAATTAGCAAGAAATACTAATTTACCAACGTTTAGAATCGGAGTGTTCCCTTCTATTCTCACGTGGTTGCATAGGACGGGCTTCGTTAACAATAATGTTACGTCCACCAAAATCTTTGCCATTGAGAGTTTCAATTGCATTTTTAGCTTCTTCTTCACTGGACATTTCAACAAAACCAAAACCTTTACTTCTACCACTGAATCTGTCCATGATTACGTTAGCAGAAACTACCTGACCAGCTTGTGAGAAAAACTCTTCCAGCTGCTCATTAGTTACAGTATAGGGTAAACTACCTACAAATAACTTGGTTGCCATTACTCTTCACCTCCTAAATATAAAACTTGAATCCGTTTAATTGAAATTAAGACTTAAAGAAGTAGGAAAATGCAGACATTGCGACCACACTTCACAAAAAGATCTCTATCAACTAACAATTGATTCGCGAACTTTTAAATAACAGCGTAATTATATACCATATCTAATAAAAGTTAATCAGGAAGTTTAATCTTATTTTTTTCATGAATTTTCCGAACGTAGGTATTATTGTTATAGTGAACCTATGCAGTTTCTACCAAAAAAAATTACATTCCTCAAAAAACTCGTGCTTTTGCTGTCATGTTTACTTTTTACTACTCTTATTCTTGTCTTTTTTCTTTTATACAGAGAGTACCTTAGAGAGATAAATCAAGAAGAAAGCGTCTTTAATGTCCCGCCGGTTCTGGTTGAAACAGATTACAAACCACCATGTCTGCAACAGGTAAATCAAGACGGTTGGGAAATTAAGGATGGCAAGGTACTTACCTATCCAAGATGCCTGACAGTCATGAACAGCCGTTTTGGCTCCCGTTTTAACTTTGACTGGTATTTCGGCCAACAAAAAGTTAAATCAAGCTCCATGGGTAATATGCAGGACTTTGATAGTAACTTCGTTATTCAGATTTCGGATAGTGAGAAGTCAACCCAACTTTTTCCCCTGCAGCCCAATTCTGAACCAGTGAAAGTTTCATCGAGTTTGGGTCTAACCTACCATGAAATCAACTTTGAACTTGAAGATGTCGTTTTAACCGTCATTGTGCGTTCACCCTTTGCACCAAGTAAATCAGTGAAAGATGAGAACACAAAACTAAGCGTTGCGCCATTCTTCTATATTGATTTTGAAGTAGAAAATAAAACTCAGAACATTCTGGAAAAAACTATAAGTATCTCCCTTGGTGATTTTGAGAAGAGAGAAGATAAGAGAAACCGGATTATGCTCTACTATCTTGATCCGATAGATAGTAATGCTCAAAGAGTTTTAACTGCTGCTAATGACAAAGATATTGAGGCCGATGTACGAAAATTTAGCGGTGGTATTCGCTGGAACATTCTTATAAAACCTCAAGAGAAAACAGGAAAACGTTTAGTTTACGCAAATTATACAGATAATACTGCCCTAGTTGAAAGTTTTAATACTGCCCCTAAGACGCATGAGAGTAATGCAAGCGTCACTGTATCGTCCCCAAATACCAATAGACACCAACTTAAGTTCGCATATACAAATTGGTTTAAAAATGTAGTTGACGTTGTCAATTACGCGTTTTCCAACCAGAGAAAAATTCTTAGAGCCACAGATGATTTTGAAAAAATCCTAAGCTCAAATACTAGTTTAACTCCACAAGAAAAATGGCTAGCGGCTCAAGCATTCCACTCATATATTGGCAATACGAGATTAGTATATGATTTGCAGCAAAAAGAATACGGCTACTATGTCTGGGAGGGTGAGTTTAAGTACTTAAACACCCTGGATGTCGCTCATGATTACGCTGTAGTTGAAGGTATGTATTTTCCCTGGGTCTTAAAGTATGAACTTGAGTCCTGGAAAAAAGCAGTCAAATATGATGAGAAGGGCGCTGTTATTCCTCATGATCTTGGCATCCACCACAGCGTTACCGGTACAGAAGCATACCAGATACCCGGCTGGCAAACTTCAGGTATGCCGGTTGAAGAGAATGCTAACTTCATTATTTTAAGCTACTGGTACTTACATAACACCGGAGACACAGTATTTATTAAAGAACTTTCTCCTTTTCTCTCTGAATTGGTGCTTTCTCTTGTTAACCGCGATCAGAACGGCAATGGCATCGCTGACTCAAACATAGGTATGACTACCTACGATTCTGATTCAAACTCTGCTCTCAAAGATGGACCGGATAGCAGTTACTTAGCCTTAAAACAACTGACTGTTTACATTTTTGCTGAAAAAATATTTGCTTTGACGGACGATACCCAAGCGCAAGAGCTTGTTCGAGAACAGACACTGCATATCTCTAACTCTCTTGCGAATGTCTACGAGCAGTACGGCTTCATTCCATTATCTTTAGATCCGGAGTTTGTGGAGAAAAATCAATTTGAAGGCAAGAAAGTAAAAGGTATTGAAGAGCAGGGATTTGCCTATATCTCAGGTTTATACTACCTGGCTTTAACTGAAACTAACTCACCATATCTAAAAGAATTGTTACCAGCACTTTCAAAAACATATCCTAGCGCTTACGAGAAATCGCTGGTAAAAAGCTCGCAAGGTGCAGTAGTTGGTCTCCAGCTTACCGAGTATCAGGCATTAAATTTGGGCTGGTTTTCCCATAGCCTCATGGCAGATTATATTGCCGAGAAGCTGTTTACCCAAGATTACAACTCCTGGGAAACATTTTACCCGAGAATTTATGACAGTCCTTATGGGTTTACCGACGGCCACTACTTTAATGAGCCCTTCTATCCGCCGCGTCTATGTTTACTTTACTACCCAAGAGGAGTTACAATTTTCTCTTTCTTAAAATAGTTTCATTTAGTTCTTACACGTCTTTTATGTACCTATTACCTTCCAATACTAAATTAGATAAGAATTATAAATGAATGAAAATTATGCCCTACAAAAGCAATTCTGAACTACCTGAATCAGTGCGCAAGTCTTTGCCTGAACACGGACAAGACATTTATCGTGAGGCCTACAATAGCGCCTGGGAGCAGTACGATGAGCCTGAGGAGAGACGGGGTGGTAGGTCAAGAGAAGAAACAGCTCATGCCATTGCTTGGAGCGCTGTAAAAAAAGAATATGAAAGAGTCACGCAAGGCAAGTGGGTAAAAAAAAGAAGACTAACCTAGCGGCTTTCGTTCCGAGGTTTCACTCTTTTATACCTTTCCAAAATTAGTTGCTTATTCCTTTCAAAAATGGAGCGTAAGCGATCATCATCTTTAGTTTCATCATCGTCTTTATCTTCCTCTTTTTTCTCATCTCTTTCTTCCCATACTCCTCGGGTTCTTTCATCATCCTTGCTTTCTTCCTTTTTCTCTGCTTTTTCACCAGCTTTAGTTGCTTCCTTTTCAGTTTCTACCCTAACAGTTTCCTGGATTACGTCAGACTTCTTTACTGGTTTTGGCGGCACTTCAAGACCTTCAACTTCATCTTTAATTTCTGGCAGAGTGGATTTTTCCGGATTGCCACTTATAGCTACACGTACGGTATCTGAAAACTGTCTGAGAGGGTACAGGGAGTCGCCTGGTTTTGCAACAGAGGCTCTTACATAAGTCAGACCTCCACCGATTAACAGTGCAATAAGAATCATAAAAGGTATAGCTACCCGAAGGAAGGGATGTCTGAAAGTCACTTGATCTTCCAAAAGTGGAACTATGTCTTCCCAGCTCTGCTTAACTTTTCCAGGAGTAACAGTTATAGAAAGGTAATCCTGTTTTCGTCCTTTAAGGTAAGTATCAGTTTTCATACGTATATTCTTTTATATATTGTCGCATTTTCTTTAAAATCCGGTGAACTCTGACTCTAACAGCTCCTTCTTCCTTATTAACAACTTGGGCAATCTCATTGAAAGATAACTCTTCAAAATATCGTAAAACAATTAACAGTTTTTCAAACTCCTTCAAAAACCCCATGGTTTTATACACTACTGCTTTTTGTTCCTTAGAAAGAAGGGTTTCCTGGATATCATCATCTGAGGGAATGGTTTCGGCCGTATCTAGCGCTAAGTTTTTCTTCTTACGCTTAAAATCGATAACAGCGTTTCTGGCAACAGCGAAGATAAAAGCCTGGAGCGTTCCCTTCTGAACATCAAAAGAAGATAAGGATTTCCAGGTCTTTAAAAATGTATTCTGCGTTAGATCAGAGGCAGTTTCCGGATCATACACCATATAGTAGATAAACCGGTAAATCCGCTTGTAGAAGGTCTCGTAAATCTGTCCAAACGCCTGTTTGTCTCCATGCTTAGCCAAGATGACCAAAGCGTCTAGTTCTTCTGACATAGCGGCATTATACCTTACTAACTATGTAATACGTGCAAGTCCCGGTTTTGTAACATTATTGCTTGGTCTTCGTTATATGTAGTGAAAGGAGATATTATGAAAAATCTTACTATCACGTTTCTCACGTTTTTGTTTGTTGTTATCCTTGGTACCCAAATTGCGCTTGCCAAAGAGGGTTCTGGAGGAAAAGATAAAAAACCTGACCTTAAAGCTAAAATTACTACTCAGCTTGAACATGTCAGTCAATTTCTGAAAGCAAAGGTTAACAATGAAACCTTTGACATTCAGGGTGAGATAGAGTCTGCATCTGAGACAAGTTTTATTGTTGGCGGCCAGACTATTATCGTTGATCCTACCATGGTTGCCAAATTTACCCAAAAAGGCATTCTGGAAGAGGGGCAAAGAGTAAAAGTCAGAGGGATTATTACAGAAGATGGATACTTAGCTCAAGATATTAATGTTATCGGCACCGGACAGGGCAGGTATCAATTTAAGTTTGAAAACGGCGTTGTCGTCACCCCTACTCCGGATGAGAATGCCGATGATGATACACAGGATGCTACCCCAAGTGCATCACCCAGCCCTACCCCTCAAGGCAGCCTTAATTCGGGTACAGATGGTCTTATCGGAAGCCTGAACTCCGACACTGAAACTACTACCGGTAGCCTTGATTCGTCTACAGAAAGAGTAACAACCAGAATTAGAATCTCAGGAACTCTAGAAAGGGTTAGGGCTTTTATCGATAATTTATTTTCGTACTTTAGTCTTAGCTTTTAATTCGATTTCTTTATAGGGCAGGAATTAGCGCCCCACTAGGGGCGCTAATAGATTTTGACTTTAGGTAGAATACCTGTTTTGAGCCTTTTCTAATAGTTGAAACGTTAAATAAAATTAAAAAAGAGATAACAAAAATAACTAAAACTAGCATTAATACAACAGTTTTGTTTTTACTCTTTTGCCTTTTTGCTATCATTCTCTACATAGTATAACTTTGAGGATAGACTTACCATGTAGCGGTAAAAGATAGGAAAGCAATTGTTATTGTCCTGGTATTTTGGATCTTGCTATTAGTTAAAAAATAGCTACAGCAAATAAATTTTGACAGTTTATTCAGCTTAACAAAAATAACAGCTATCCTTTACAATAAGCAGTATGAGAGTTGTCCACTTAAATGTAACCAGTCTCTTCTCTTCACTCCTACAGGGTGAGAAATACCCTCTCTCTCTTGAGAAGACCAATACCATAGCTAATCCCCATACTATTGAGGCAGTAACGCTAACTCCAAGATCAAAAGTAAACGATGATAATCTTCAAAACTTGCCGTCTCTCAAACTTATTGTCACCAGAAGTGTCGGAGTTGATCACATAGATAAAAATGCGTGTAAAAAGCGTAACATTGCGGTGTATCACATAGAAGACTACGGCGCCTTCAATATTGCTGAACATACCCTAGCGCTTCTCCTATCCGGAACCAGAAACATTGTTAGATCACAGAGAAACATTAACGCTGGAAAGTTCGAGCACGAGAATTTAGCTGGATTTGCTTTAAGGAACAAAACAGTAGGCATTATTGGTACAGGTAAAATTGGGCTTGAATTCATTAAGCTCCTTAAACCGTTTGACGTAAACGTTATTGCCTATGATATTTTTGAAAATTATGAAGCCCAAAAGCGTCTGGGTTTTACCTATACCACATTTGAATCGCTACTTAAGGAAAGTGATGTTATCAGTCTGCACGCACCCCTAACCCCAAAAACCCGCCACATGGTAAATCAAAAGGCTATCCAGCTCATGAAGGAAGATGTCATCCTCGTCAATACCGCCAGGGGTGATTTAATAAACACTCAAGACCTTGTGAAAAATATTGTAAAGTTTAGATTTGTTGGACTTGACGTTTTAGAAGACGAAGCCAGCTTTAGCAAAAGCCATCCGCTATTAGCTTTTCATAACGTACTCATCACCCCTCATATGGCTTATCTTTCTGAGTACTCCCTGAAAAAGATTTGTGAGGAAACAGAGAAGTGTATCACCAGCTTCATGAATAACAACTCCAGTGGACGAATCGTTTAGTTTCTGATTACTAAGTTCTTACCCCTTCATTACTCCATTTTCACGCCCTCACTTTAGCTTGAGTTGACTATTGGTGATTATGAAGGCTAACATACTTTCAAACCTCAAGAAAATTGCTATTCTGCGAGCTAATGCCCTCGGAGATTTTATTTTCGCCCTTCCGGCACTAAAAGCACTTAGAGAGACGTACCCTAAAGCTGAACTTGTATATCTGGGTAAACCCTGGCACGAAACATTCCTCAAAGACAGAAAAGAGATTGTAGATAGAGTTGTCACTATTCCAGTAAGTTATGGAATAAGAGAGGAAAACGGGAAAAGGGAAAATACTAAGGAACTGGAATCATTTTTCTGTGGAATGCAGAAAAAGAAATTTGACATTGCCATCCAGCTTCATGGAGGCGGCAGAAATTCAAACCCATTTGTCTCTAAACTAGGCGCACAGATAACAATTGGTTCTCAAACTTTTGATGCTTTAGGTTTAGACACAACCATTCCATATATTTATTACCAAAACGAGTATTTACGATGTCTGGAGATCGTGGCCTTAGTTGGTGCAAAAACAAAAGAGATCGTTCCTCATCTCAACGTTAGACCTAAAGATGTAAATGAGGCTAGGGAAGTTATCGGAGGTATGTCTAAACCCCTAGTTATCCTACACCCTGGGGTAAACGACCTAAGAAGACAGTGGCCTGAAGAACGTTTTGCACAAGTCGGAGATTCACTTGCAAAAAAGGGTTTAAGTATTGCTCTTACCGGCACTAAAAATGAAGAAAAGCTGGTAAGCAACGTGATAAGGAAAATGCAGATAAAGCCTCTAAATCTCTGCAGCAAACTGACAATCAATGGATTGACTGGTTTGTTAAAAATTGCAAAACTTATTATCAGCAATGACACAGGACCACTTCATCTTGGAGCAGCCATAGGTACAAAAACAGTGGGAATCTACTGGTGCGGTAACCGCATCAACGGCGGACCGATAACAATTGCCACAAATACTCCCTTAATTTCCTGGTTAACTCGCTGCCCCTTATGTGGAACAGACATGACAAAGTTAATAGTTAAGAAAAGTCATGAATGCAGCCACAACGTCTCGTTTGTTAAAGATGTATCTGTCAAAACTGTATATGAAGCGGCTAACTACCTTCTAGCTGAAGAATAAAACTATTGCTTGTAGTTTGAGACACCGAAAGATAAGTTTTGGTTGATAAAACAATTAGTTGGTTCCTCTTCCTCATCTCTTACACACCTTTTATATATCCCTCATTTTCCAACTTTACTCTTTGGCTATGAAGATAACCAGAGTTTTTAGCAGAGATCAAAAACTTAAAATCGGAGTATTTAGAGCGTTGTACTTAGGCGACCTACTCTGTAGTGTGCCAGCATTTAAGGCTATAAGAAAAACCTTTCCTGAGGCCAATATCACTTTAATATCTCTACCTTGGGCAGCTGAGTTTGCAAAGCGTTTTGCCTATATTTTCAACAGTTTTATCAAGTTTCCCGGCCTTCCTGGACTACCTGAGCAGCCAGTTAATCCCAAAAAATCTCTGGAATTTTTTCAGCATTTGCAAAATGAACAGTATGACCTTCTTTTGCAAATGCAAGGTAACGGTAGTATTGTCAACACTGTTTTACCTCTAGCTGACGCTACTGCCATGGCCGGTTTTTACATGGCGAGAGGTTTTCGGCCCAACCGCTACTTTTTCATGAGGTATCCAAACAACCTTTCTGAAGTTGAGAGATACTTAAAACTTACTCACTACCTTGGAATGGATTGTGAAGATAAACAACTGGATTTTCCTCTCTATCAAAGTGATTATAGGGAATTTGGATTACTTGAGGCACAGCTTGGGTTATCAAAAGAAAGGTATGTCTGTATTCACCCTGGAGCGAGAGAGAAATTAAGACGCTGGTCCCCTCTTAATTTTATTACCGTCGCAGATGAGATAGCAAGCAAAGGTTACAAGATAGTTTTAACTGGAACTTCAAGTGAAAAAGGGTTAACAAAGGCCATTGCCCATTCCATGCGTTACCCAGCTCTGGATTTAGCAGGAAAAACTTCTCTTGGAGCTCTGGCTCTTACCATTAAGAATTCTCAGTTAATGGTCTGCAATGATACCGGTGTTTCCCATCTTGCAGCTGCCCTATCTCACCCTACAGTTGTCATCTCTCTCTCTAAAGATAAGAAGCGCTGGAAACCAGCAAACAGTTCCCTGCACCAGTTTGTGCCTGGGGAGACAAACAACGCACTTGAAGAAGTACGCTTCCGGATTTTCAACTTTTTAAGTACTCAAAGCAGCTATCCTGCCCTCACGCTCTATTCATAACCTAAAGGAAAGGGTGCGTATGGTATCAGGAAATTTATCAAAACTCAGAATCTTTACCTGGCATATCCATGGGAGCTACCTATACTACCTTTCACACTGTCCATGCAACTTTTATATTCCCAAAGACTCAAATAATAAAGATGGATATATCGGCAAAACAAGTAATTTTCCCTGGAGAGAAAAAGTCCATGAAATTCTGAAAACTGAAGTGAAGACTCAGGATTTTGACATAATTCTTTTCCAGTCCAAAAAAAATTATTTGAAAGATCAATACGATATTTTGTCTCCACACCAAAGAATGTTGCCAAAGATTTTCTTGGAACATGATCCGCCACAAAAACATCCGACTAACACTAAACATGTAGTTGACGATCCCAATGTTGTTATTGTTCATGTTACAGACTTTAACAATCTCATGTGGGACAACAACCTCTCGCCTACCGTAGTTATTAAGCACGGAGTAAAAATTCCCACAAATGTCCGGTACAACGGTCATCTACAAAAGGGTGTCGTCGTTATTAATAATATTGTTAAAAGAGGCCGAAGATTAGGGCTAGACATTTTCGAGAAAGTCAGGAAGCAAATTCCTCTTGATATTGTCGGGATGAACTCAGAGTTAGTCGGGGGACTAGGCGAAGTTCCTTTTATAAAACTTCCTCAGTTTATTTCCCATTATCGTTTCTTTTTTAACCCCATCAGATACACAAGTCTAGGCCTCTCTGTCCTTGAAGCTATGGCTGCTGGTATGCCGGTTGTTGGTCTAGCAACCACAGAAGTACCTTTGGTTTTGGAAAACAACGTAACTGGTTTTACCCACACAAACACCGATTTCCTGATTGAAAAGATGTATCAACTCCTAAACAACCCTACATTGGCCAGGAAGCTATCAGGCAACGCCAAACGCTTTGCAAACACACACTACAACATAGTTAAGTTTACACAAAACTGGCTCAACTTGTTTACTTCCATTACAAAGAAAACAAGCCGAACAGTTAGGCCACTTTCAAACAGCTTAGCTGTGAGTGTATGACTATGATGAACATTGCTTTTATCAGTGAACACGCCTCTCCCCTTGCTGCACTTGGCGGTGCCGATAGTGGCGGTCAAAACGTCTATGTCGCAAAGCTAGCATACCAGTTGGGGGAAATGGGCCACAAAGTTGATATCTTTACCCGCTGGGACAATAAAGCTTTGCCCTTATCGGTAAACCTAACTCCGAATGTCAGGGTAATTCATGTCAAAGCCGGTCCGAAAACTTTCATACCTAAGGAAGAACTCTTGCCACACATGAACTCTTTTACTCAAAGCATGCTTTCTTTTCTTAAGTACAGTCAGACAACGTACGATTTTGTCCATGCCCACCACTGGATGTCTGCCCTAGTTGCTGCAGATATAAAACAAGAGCTGAAAATTCCGTTTGTAGTCACCTTCCATGCCCTGGAAAAAGTACGACTAAAATACCAAAAAGAGGTAGCTTCACTTCAAGCTAAACGAATTAATGTTGAAGAAGACGTGATCAAAAAGTGTAACTACGTAATTGCCGAATGCCCCCAGGATAGAGACGATCTCATTACCCTTTACAATGCTGATCCAAGAAAAATTGTTACTATTCCTGCTGGGTTTGATCAGAAAGAGTTCTATCCGATTGACCGGATACTGGCTTGCAGCGTCCTCAAACTTGATCCCAGTATAAAGTATGTCCTGGCACTCAGTAGAATGGTACCCAGAAAAGGAATTGAGACTATTGTCCGCGGCTTTGCCCGATTTTTGAAAGATAATCAAAGCAGTATGAAACTGCTTATTGTTGGCGGTGAGTCTGATTTGCCTGACCCAGAGTACACTCCGGAAATCGCCAGGCTGACCGGTATTGCCCGAGATGAAAACATTGAAGAGTCTGTAATCTTTACCGGCAGAAAAGACAGATCAGTATTAAAGTACTTTTACAGTGTAGCTGAGGTGTTTGCTTCCACTCCTTGGTATGAACCTTTTGGCATAACGCCACTTGAAGCGATGGCATGTGGCGTGCCAGTTATTGGTACAAGAGTTGGAGGCATCAAGTTTACTGTAAAAGATAATGAGACAGGGTACCTTATTGAACCTCAAAAACCCCAACAGTTTACTAAAGCCCTAGAAGCACTTGTATCAAACCCATATAAGCTCCGGATTTTTAAAGAAAACGGGGTAAAACACGTCAATGAGTACTTTACATGGGAAAAAGTAGCCAGACAAATGCAGGCGTTGTACCAAAAAGTACTTCCTCAGATGACTGTGAGTGATACCTTTCTTCCCTTACCTGAAAAAGTAGTTGAGATAGCTTTCAGTGAATTCACCCAACTTTTAAGTAAACCGATGAGAAGTCTTAAAGAAAACATTCTTTCCGCAGCAAAGATAATTGAGGAAACATTTGAACACAACGGCAAGGTTATAGTTTGTGGTAACGGCGGCAGCGCAGCTGATGCCCAGCACTTTGCAACAGAACTAGTAGGTAGGTTTCAAATTCCTCAAAGACCGGCTTTCCCCGTAATGGCGTTAACAGCCGATTCAACTTTTCTTACAGCCTGGTCAAACGATGTTTCCTTTAGAGAGGTGTTCTCAAGACAAATTGAGGCCTTCGGGCAAGAAAGAGATACCGTTATTGGCATCAGTACTAGCGGCAATTCTGAAAATGTTGTTAAGGCATTTGAAGTTGCTCACGATAAAGGTATGTTGGCTATTGGTATCTTAGGCAAAGATGGTGGTGAGGCTGCAGAAGAAGCAGATGTATCTGTGATTGTACCCTCGCAAAACCCTCAACGCATTCAGGAAACTCATCTACTCATATTGCATACGTTGGTAGAAATTGTTGAAAACTATCTACTCAGCAAAGAACTTCAACAACGTAGCAAGGGTATGGGTAGAAAAAAATCAACACAAAAAATAGTGAAAGGAGAAATATGGAAAATATAAAGGGAAAAGTTGCGTTGGTTACAGGCGGCAGCCAGGGGCTTGGCGCAGCTATTGTTGAAGCTTTAGCCAAACATGGAGTTACGACAATTATTGGAGACATTAAAGATCGGCAGGCAGAGATAGTACGAAAACGTTTATCTAAAGAAGGCAGTAAGGTTTTTAACTATCATCTTGATGTTAGCAGTGAAATCAGCACTACCGAAGTTATCAATAAAATTCAGAAAGAGTTTGGGCGTTTGGATATCTTAGTAAATAACGCCGGCATTGATGTAACTAAACCTGTTGATGAACTCACTATTGAGCAGTGGGATCGGGTTCTGGGAGTAAATCTTAGAGGTCCGTTTATATTGTCAAAACTTGCTCTCGAAGCAATGAAGAAGCAAAAAGGCGGACATATTGTTAACATTACCTCAACAGCAGCTAAGCGCGCTTGGGCCAATGCCTCAGCTTACCACGCCAGCAAATGGGGACTTCTGGGTATGAGTCACTGCTTCTTCTGTGAAGCCAGAAAGTTCAATGTTAAAGTATCTGCTGTCGTATCCGGAGGCATGAGAACTCGATTTATTCTTGACCGTTTTCCTGAAGTAGACCCAAACACCTTACAAGACCCAATACATGTTGCTAAAACAGTATTATTTATTCTTAAACAAGCAGATGAAACTGTCATTCCTGAAGTTATGGTTTTGCCGCTTAACGAAACCTCTTGGCCTTGAGCCGGAAAAGGTTGACTATGAGAAAACTACCAAAAAAAGCCATATTTTTGGACAAGGATGGGACACTTATACCTAATATTCCCTATAATGTAGATCCTGAACGTATCGCTTTAAACCCTGAAGTAGGAAGATCATTAAAATCCCTTCAGGATGCAGGATTTCTCATAGTTGTAATCACAAACCAGTCAGGTATTGCGCGAGACTTTTATTCTGAAAAAAATCTTATTCCTATAGAAAAAAAGCTAAAAAAACTACTGGTTGATTTTAACGTAAACCTTAGTGGTTTTTACTACTGTCCCCACCATCCACTGGGGACTATCCCTTACAACATAGTGTGCGAGTGCCGCAAACCAAAACCGGGACTGCTTTTTAGGGCAGCACGCAATCTGTATATAGACCTATCCAGTTCCTGGATGATTGGTGATACGTGGAGCGATATCGGAGCAGGTTTTAATGCTGGTTGCTTCACAGTTTTATTATCACCTTACCCGAACACGATGACTCCTGAAAGCAAGTTCACTCCTGATTTTAAAGCTAAAAACTTTAGCGAAGCTGCCTCAATTATCTTAGAAACTCAGGAGATATTGGTAAATACCAGTAAACTATGAAAGTTACTGATCAAAAAGCTCTGGATAGAATTAAAAAAGTTAATGTTGCCGTGTTGGGAGAGGCTATTTTGGATGTATTTATTGAAGGGGTTTCACAGCGGCTTTCCCGAGAAGCTCCTGTTCCTATTGTAGAAGTTGAATCAAAAAAAGCAGTCGCCGGTGGCGCTGCAAACACCGCCGTGAACACGACCACCCTAAGCGCCCACACCTATTTTCTGTCCGTTGTCGGAAAGGACAAAGAAGGTGAAAGCATAAAAACGATCTTGAGTAAGTATGGAGTGGAAACAAGATATGTAGTCGAAGACACAAGTAGGAAGACACTTTCAAAACAGAGAGTTGTTGCAAACAGTCAAGAACTGGTACGTTATGACCAAGGTACAACTTCTCCAATCTCTACCGAGGCAGAATTAGCATTAATTCAAAATCTAAAAAAAATTCTTTCGTTAATTGATGTTCTGATAGTCTCTGACTACGGTTATGGTGTTATCACCTCTCAGGTTTTAAAAACTTTATCAGAAATTAGAAATCAGAAAGAGATTATCATAGCAGTCGATTCTAAGAATCTGCGCAACTATAAGGAAGTCAAACCAACGCTGATTAAACCTAATTACATAGAGGTAGTAGAAAACTTGGGATTAACACCGGTTTCAGACAGTCTTGAAAGATTCAAGCAAGTTAGAGCCAGGAAAAAGAATCTCTTTGAATGCTGTGATCCTTCAATTATTGCGGTTACCTTGGATAAAGACGGAGCCTTGTTATTTAAAGACAGGCGTTACGTGTACCGAACCTATGCTCGGCCGGTTAAACAGTCAAACTCTATTGGAGCCGGCGATACGTTTATTAGCGCATTTACCCTTGGACTAGCTGCAGGCATGTCTTTATCAGCCTCAGCTGAGTTGGCAGCTGCGGCTAGCCAGGTTGTTGTTGATAAAACTGGCACAGCTCCATGCTACCTTAACGATTTAGAAATCCACAGTGAACACAATAAAAAAATCGTGTCAAATATAAACGAACTGCTGCTTATCTTGGACAAAACCAGAAAAGAAGGTAAGCAGATCGTGTTTACCAACGGCTGCTTTGACATTATTCACTCCGGACATGTAACCTACTTAAGCCGGGCAAGAGAGTTAGGAGATGTGCTGGTTGTAGGTGTTAATAGTGACAAGAGTGTCCGCCATTTAAAGGGCTGGGAAAGACCAGTTAACCCTCTTCCCGATAGACTTAAAGTGTTAACAGGTCTAAGCAGTATAGACTACGTCATCCCGTTTGAAGAATATACCCCTATTAAACTAATTAAAACCATAAAACCTCACATCTTTGTAAAAGGCGGAGACTATACTCTTAAAACTCTTCCGGAAGCCCCGTTTGTAAAGAAGTACGGTGGGAAAGTTAAAATCTTACCGTATATTGAAGGCAAATCAACCACAGGTATTATTGAAAAAATTCAAAGAGTATTTCTTGATAGATTTTTTTTCACTCATAATATTAGACCGAGATAAATCAAGATTATGAAAACTGGTTCCTGGGAAAATGTAAAAAAGGTACTCGCTGTCAGGCTTGATAGCATGGGAGACCTTCTGATGACTACACCCGCCCTAAGAGCTATAAAAGAGTCACTACACACAAAAAAACTTGTTTTGTTAACATCACGATCGGCCAGTTTAGCAACCCAATTTATTCCTGAGATTGATCAAACAATCGTTTTTGATGCTCCCTGGGTGAAAACCCAAAGCAACAATATTGCTGCCAATTACATCTCAAACACCATTGCAAAACTGAAGAAGGAACAGTTTGATGCTGCTATTATTTTCACTGTCTGTAGCCAAAATCCGCTTCCTGCTGCTTTGCTATGCTATATGTCCCAAATACCACTTCGCTTAGCATACTGCCATGAAAACCCTTATGCCCTCCTAACTCACTGGCGGCCTGATCCTGAACCGCAGTTTTTTATCCGCCATGAAGTTGAAAGACAATTGAGTTTAGTAGCAAGTGTCGGATACACAGCCTCGAATAAAACCCTATCGCTTACCCTAACTCAAACGGCACACAATTCAGTTATAGCAAAACTGAAAACACTAAAAGTTGATCTGCATATACCCTGGGTGGTCTTACATCCGGGTGTTTCTGAGGAAAGACGTCAGTACCCTTTGAAAAATTTTTGTAAGGCTCTTAAAGAGTTACAAAAACTCACTGATTTTCAGATTTTGGTTACCGGAAATGCGGCAGAAACTGAACTATCAAGGCAAGCAGCGCAGGAAATTGGCAGAAAAGCTGTTTCACTGGGAGGACAACTAACTTTAGAGGAGTTTGCTGCTCTCATTGCTCTTTCTCAGCTACTTATAACTAACAATACCGGCCCTGTTCATATAGCTGCCGCAGTTGGAACTCCTGTTGTAGATCTATACGCTAATACTAACTCTCAGCACACTCCCTGGATGGTACCAAATCGGGTTCTAATATTTGATGTTCCCTGTAAAGCCTGTGAAAGGGGTATATGCTCTACCGGACCTCATCATATTCAAAAACACGTAAAACCTAGGGAGATCGTTAAAGCCTCCTTAGAACTTTTGTTACCAAAGTTTAAAACCGAGTTACTATATGGCAAAAGTAGATGTTTTAATTCCAACACGTAACCGGAGTGAAGCTCTTACTGCCACTCTAACCAGTCTTTACTTTCAAAGCTTTTCAGATTTTCGGGTAATTATTTCTGATCAGTCAGATAACTTTATTGCTTCTGAAACCATAAAAACAATCTTTCGAATGTATAGTGCCAACAAAGAAAAAGTGACTTTATTGCACAACCTTCCTCGTAAAGGCATTGCTCAACAACGCCAGTTTCTCCTAAATACAACAACGGCAGAGTACTGTCTTTTTCTTGATGATGATTTAATCCTTGAACCCTACGTACTTACCAACATGTTTAAAGCCATAACAGAGGAAAAGTGTGGTTTTGTCGGTATGGCCCCAATTGGCTTGAGTTTTAAAAAGGATATCCGGCCCAAGGAGCAGTCAGTTGAGTTCTGGAGTTGCGGTGTTAAACCGGAAGCAGTAACTCCAGTAAGCAAAAAGTGGCAGCGGCACAAACTTCACAACGCCGCAAATATTTACCATGTTGCAAAAAAATTTAAACTAAAGCCAGAAAATCAGCAAAAATATAAAATTGCTTGGGTGGGCGGTTGTGTTTTGTATGACACCTCCAAGCTAAAGGTATGCGGAGGGTACTCATTCTGGGATAAAGTCCCAAAGGTAACTTGCGGCGAAGATGTTTTGGCTCAACTTAGAGTCATGAAGAAATTTGGAGGCTGTGGTCTTCTCCCTTCAGGCGCGTACCACCAAGAGCTACCGACAACTTTGATTAACAGAAAACATGATGCACCCTTCCTACTTGGTATTTAGCGGCCCTTTTATTACGAAAAGTTTACCCTATTCTAACAACATTATTATTAAGTTTTACTTATATGGATCAATATCATCGTACTTTTTGTAGTCATTTTAGGCTATTGAAAGGGTACCTTGAACAGTTCTTTGACAGTAAAGGGGTGTTAATCGGGATCGGTCTAACACGTGCGGACAGGAGACAACTGTGCTTAAAAGAGTAGGCATTACCCTGGCAGTCGTGCTCATCGTTTCAGTCATCAATAATCCCATACTCGCAGGAGAGGAAAGCTGCACTAATCCCTCAATTTACCTGGAACACAGCCAGCTCACAATCTACCCACCAGGGACCAATGCCCACATTACCATCACAAACCTCTCAAGCGAGTGCTATGCTAATGTCGGACTTGCGTCCTACAAGTGTCTTAGCCCTCACGGCGACTTTCATGAGCTTTACCAGTTCACTGCAACCACAGTTAGCCCGGGGTACACCATCAACCTTGATGTTCCTGTCCCGTCTTGTGCTGCAAAAGTAGTCGCCTTTTAGGGACACGTTATCACTACTCCAGGAAAGGTTGACTACAACCAAAGGCTGATCGACTCCGTCGCCACAACCAACAGACCCTACTGCAGCTGGCCTTTCCAGGTTTATCTGCCTGCTGTCGTTTCCGACACCCCTTAACTGTATGCCGAAGTGAGCAGGCAAACCTTGACTTCATGTCATCATGCCTGCTCACTTCGGCCCGTCTCCCCAATAACGAAAAAGGCCACCTTTTTCAAGATGGCCTTAAAGAATTCCTGCCGAATTCTTTCAAGCGTTAGCGCTGTCCTTTAAAGAACGACTGAACCTCGTCAAACTGAGGACGGCTGGAAAAGTCGTTGTTAATTAGTGCTTCATTACCACCCATGCCCATATGCCAGTAATTGAAGCCAACAACACCTGGGCGATTGCAGGCACCCATACTGTCTATAACCTGACGCTCTACATCACCTGAACCGGCACTTCCCCATTCACCGATAATGATGGGTACTCCGGGATACCTGGACTGAAGTTCATCCAAACCTTGCTTCATGGTTTGACCGATGAGTTCAGGGTAGTGGTCGATAGTAATATTTCCCATCTTCTGGACTGTGGTATCTTCCAAGATACCATTCCAATCAGGGTTATTACTGCCCCAAGCGATAAAACCGTCAAAACCGTAGTAGCCGGTTTTTACTTTACCACCCAAACCTATTTCAGAGAAAGCCTGGTTGGAAACATCAATAGCATCCCTCAGCCACTGGTTGAAGTGCTTAATATCTCTGAACTGGCAAACACCCTGCGCGCAGTAGGTCATATTACCAATACCACCATTCTGCGGTTCCGGTGCGGGGGTAAAGATATCTCCCTCAGCAAAGAAATCCCGATGAGCTTTTATGTAATCCCGGGTTTTTGCTAAATAGTCAGTGCTGTTGTTTTTGGGAGTATCGTAGATACCTTCAAATGCCAAAAACATGTGACGGTGCCACACTTTCAGACCCCTTGAGCGGATAACATCCACCCAGGTTTTAGTGTATGAAACAGCATCGCCGCAAGCCGGATTGTCATATGGCGTTTCAACAGCTACATGGGTTACACCCAGCTCTTTAGCCTTATCCACCCAGCGTTCAATATACCCATGGTCAGGCATATTACAAATCCTATCCTTAGTCTCCTTCATTGAGGAAACACTCTGGATTTCCCAGCTTTTACCAGTCAAAGGAACCGGAGCGGGGGTTGGGGTTGGTGTAGGCAGCGGCTCAGTTGTTGGCTGAGGAGTTGGCTCAGTTGTTGGAACTGGAGTCGGATCCGGAGTAGGGCTTGGGGGCGGATCCTCTGAAACCGCTTTACTGCCCAGCAGTTTAGCGCTGGTAATATCTACTTTAAACTCACCACGGTTCCAGATTCGCACATGGAATGTCCCTACCCGTTCGTTTGTTTTTAACCCGGGAAAATCTGCAAGCGGAATAGTAACAGTCTGTTCCCCGTTTTTGCAGTTTTCTCCGTAGTTAGAAAGAGACACATAGTGCCATTCACCACCATAGGGCTGATCGAAAATCAGGGCTGATGCATCTCCTCCCAGCAAACAAGTGCCGTGGAGATTGTATGTAACTTCTAAGGCAGTTTTGTTGTTTAAGGAGTTGGACCTAATCGGCTGGTAACGCTCCGAAGCGCCATCTCGGCCGCTTAAGTTCCAGGGACGTTTAAGGAGCTCAGTGCTTTCTTCAGCTTTTACTGAAGAAATACTCCCTGAAAAGATTGTGACTAACATACCGGCAAGCGCCAGTAGAGACAGGTATTTTCTACCGTGTCTTTTGAAAGTCGTTGAAAGACTTTGCGACATACAGAAAAATCCGAATTGCGAAACCACAAATGAATGCATTTGCTGCCGCATACTCTTACGCAAAAGCGGGAAATTCCACAATTCTCTTTCTTCTAACCAAACTTTATAAATGAAGCGAATTTCTTCAAGACGCTGAAATGTAAAAAATAGTAAGTACAATGTAAAGATTGCGTAAGGGAGTTTCGATACTAGCAAATAGCTACCTAATTGCAAGGGTAGATAGGTATGTTTTTCAGGCAGAGTTAGAAGAAGTTTTGAAAGTTTTTATTTTTATTTATATTGATATAGTAGTAATAAATAAATTTGTGCTACTAACACACCATCAATATATTAGTTTGGTTAAAACTACAGGGGAAAGTTATTCCAGTACGTTATACAGGACATGTATGCGCCACAGGCCCAATCCACATGTTGCCGTCCTTGGCTAGAAGTTCATTTGCCTCTTTGGGTCCCCAGGTGCCAGCTTTATACAAAGCAGGGGTAACATCATGTTTTTTAAGATAATTAAGAAATGGATCAACAAACTTCCAGGCAGCAAAAACAGAATTAATATTCATAAACCATGTCCGTTTCCCTGAATACGCTTGCTCAATAACTTGTTCATAGGCTTCTATGTGCTCTTTGAAAAAATTATGGTAGCAAAAGTTCATGACAACCGGTTCAAGGTCAAAACCTCCCCCTGGTTTTTGGGCATCAAAACGCAGAAAGATGCCCTCAGCGGGTTGGATACGGATGGTAAGAATGTTATGTCGAGACCTGTCTTGAAAAACGCTTTTAGGAGATTTCTTAAATAAGATTGATAACTCAACTACAGATTGGGGCAGACGCTTGCCGGCACGGACATAAATGGGAATATTTCTCCAGTTATGGTTATTAATATAAATTTTCATGGCGGCAAACGTTTCAGTTTTTGAGTCTTTGGCTACACCCTGCTCTTCTCTGTAGCTTTTTACAGGCTGATTGCTAAGACATCCGTTCTCATACTGTCCCACCGTAAAGTAGTTTTTAATAAGCTTTTCATCAGGGATGTAGAGGTCTTCCAAAGCTTTAGCGCGAGCTGCTTGGACATCTTCGGCTTTAAGACTCGCTGGTCTTTCCATAACGGCCAGAGCCAGAAACTGTAATAAGTGGTTCTGAACAACATCCCTGATTGCCCCGGTTTTTTCGTAAAAGGAACCTCGCTGCTTCACTCCCATTTCCTCTGCCATAGTGATCTGCATGTGATGAATGTATGTTTTATTCCAAACACTTTCAAAGATAGTGTTAGCAAAACGGAACGCTAAAATATTTTCAATCGTCTCTTTGCCTAAATAATGGTCGACAGGGAATATCTGTTCGGGCCTGAAGTGTTTTTCAACAGCTTTGTTTAGCTTGGTTGCAGAAGCAAGGTTAGTACCAAACGGTTTTTCAATAAGGACTCTTACCCACCCTCTAGTTTTATGTCTCATTTCTCCAAGGTTTTTTACAGCATCTACAAATAAATTTGGCGGAACAGAAAGATGAAATAGAAGGTTTATTTCACTATCTTGTTCTCCTGATAGTTTGCTGATTAACCTATTTAGGGAAGTAAACGTTTTCTTATCAGTCAAATCACCACGGACATAATAAATCTTAGTTTTAAACTGATTCCAGGCACTTTCATTAAGAACTCCAAGACTTCCCTCTAAACTTCGGCGGACATGAAGTATGAATTCTTCTTTTGTAAGTGGGCGCCTGCCGTTCCCAACTAAAACAATATCCTGGGGTACGCGCATGGTTTCAAACAAGTTGAAAACCGCAGGAATAATATTTTTCTCGGCCAGGTCGCCGGTTATTCCAAACACTGTAAAAATTAAAAGTCCCTTTTGCCTTGTCATATCCCTTCAATTATACAAGCCATAAATCTGTTGCTAGTAACGGGTTTTGCGAGCTGAGCCGCCTTTGACTCCTAAACTCAACCTCTCTTTTAAAACCTTTTTATGAAGATTATCTTGACCTAATAACTTCATGTGTTCCTGCTTTTCATTGTCATTAGCAGCTTCGTACCCGCATACAGGACAGATCCAGTATGCCATATGTGTCACCTCCTTCCTTCCAGAAGATTGTAAAAAGTGCGAAGTTTGTATTTAGTAAATAGTCAAAATAGTAACAATTTTTTAGATTACGTAGCAAACATAATAACAATTTGATAGTTTTGTAAGAGACAGGTAAGTAACTAAAATAACTCTGGCATTTCTGTAAAAAATCCATACAATAAATGTAGATACCTAGTTATGACTGCAGAATACCCTTCTCCATCCCAAGAACAAATAGCCAGGCTACCTGAAAAAAAAGATTTACTGTCAAAAATCAGACCATCGATGGTTCCGGTACTTATGGCAATTGTTATAACTTTAAGTGGCTGTAGCGATGCGCAAATAGAAAACGCAATCGCAGCTGAAGCTACAGCCACTGCACAATATCAGGCCGATAGGTACGCGGCCGAGCAAGCGTATAAGGAAGAAACCGGTATAACCGCATGGGAAGAGCGGCTAAAACAAGAGCAGGTAGATCAGGAAAGGATAGTTGCTCAAAAAGCAGCACTTGAAACAGCCTTGAATAATAGTATGGGTCTGAATCCATACAGACAAGTTATCTACGACCCATCAAAGTATCGGGTTATGCCAGAAGAAGGAGTAAATATACGGACTTTTCCCAGCTCTATGTTAAAAAATGAAACTATTATTGGAGGCCTAAGTCAGGGCATGATCCTGCCGGAGATAGAGTTTACTATTAAAAGAGACACTGGAAAAGATATTGAGTACTGGGCAGCTATTCCTTGGCCTCAACTTGAAGAAGTTGTACATGTTCCAGAATACGGAACAGAGACAGAGCATCTTCGCAGGGGCTACATCAAAAGCGATGTAATGGGTCAAAATCTACCAATAAGTACACAAGAGACGGGGCAGGAAAGAGAAGGATATGGCTTTGTCTGTATTAGTATGGGAGCTACAAATTATGTGGGTTTGGAAAAAGTGCCTGATAACGTAGTTAATTAAATAGCTATTAAAGATAGATTTTAGAGTGTTAATCACTACACTTATAGAGTAAACTACCCAAGCTGATTAGAAGTAGTACTGAGTATGAACTCAGCGTTAGCAACCTGAAACCATCTAGTCGTATACTTTTCAATTTCTGCCATTTCTATTTTTGCATCCCTATGTTGAAACAAAAGCTCTAGAAGCTCTAGTCCTTCCCTGTAAAATCCCTGCTGTTGTTTGGGCAAAGCTGAGGCTACAGTTAACATAACCATGTCTTCAAAAATCTGATCAGCATGCTGTTTATCAATTTGTTCTAATCTTGCAACTAAAGGTTCCACTTCAATGGGGGCATGAACCTTAATTGCACCTTTTAGACCTTCTTTGCAAGATGTGATTGGGAGAACAAATCCCGCTCTGCGTGCCAGTTTTGCCAAACCAGGCTTAGCTTCAATCATCTGCTTACTTCGTTTCCCTTCAGGATAATACGCTACTACACCACCATTTCTAAGAATTCTTATAGCTTCCCTTAAAGACGCAGGGTTATTCAATTTACACACTTCTTCACTGAAGTCATCTTTTTCTCTCCAGATATCAATTGTCTTAATCCCCATCGTCTCAATCCCTTTTGGAACTGCCTGCCCCCACTTACCGGCCTTTCGTCCTTCTCTGAATCCTCTAGCAAGCATTATTGCCCTTGTCTCAGGGTTGGCTTCTAACTCTTTAACTATCCAAGCAGAATCGTACGTTCGCACCAAATTTGGGTGATTGAGAACAACTAAACACGACTGGCCGCCAACCAACCTTTCTTGGGCCTCATTAAGGTTATATTCTCCCTCTATTTTGGTAAAGACTTCCAGCACTTTAGTCAATTTAACAAAGGGCTCAACTTCTTCAGGAACCCCAAAGGTTCCGGGAATTCTTTCGTATAGTAGTGTTCTCAGGAAATTTTCGCGCTCCATACAGCTTGATTATTTTCTCAATTAGAAAACAAAAAATGTATTATACCCTAACTGTCAGGCATAAGCCAGATAGCTTGGTTGATTTTCTTTTTACTTATTGTATAGTGTGTTTATCTTATGATTGCGTATCTTTCCGGTACTGTTACTCATCTTTCTCCCGGCAGCTGTATTGTTCTTGCTGGCAGCGTTGGGTATGAGGTTTTTGTGCCAATCCGCACTGCCCAGAAACTCAAAACAGATAAATCTACTGAGTTGTATATTTATACCTATGTTCGCGAAGACCAGTTGAAACTATTCGGTTTTGAGACTCTACTTGAAAGGGATATTTTCACCTCAATTCTCAGTGTTTCAGGTGTTGGCCCCAAAATTGGCTTATCGATTTTGTCTTCCGGCACTGCCAGTGAAATCACTAAAGCTATAAGTGAAGCTAATGTCAGTTTCTTTACGAAAATTAAGGGCTTGGGTAAGAAGAATGCCCAGAAAATAATCATTGATTTAAAAAGTAAACTTGGTAGTATACAAGAACTTGATCTGCAAAATGAGACATCATACTCTGAAGACGTTATCGAAGCATTACAAACTTTTGGGTTCGGGAAGAAGGAAATAGTTACTACCCTTGAATCACTTGATAAAGATCTTCCTGAACCTCAACTCATAAAACTAGCCCTGCAACGGCTTGGAAAAGCGTAGCATGACACCGCCCAACTCACTTAAACCAACTGAGGAAATCTTTGATCAAACCTTGCGGCCAAAATCTCTAAAAGACTTTAATGGCCAGCCGACTATCAAGAAAAACTTGGAGATTTTGGTTTCAGCCAGTAAAAATCGTAATGAACCGATCGATCATATTCTATTTTATGGTCCGCCAGGATTAGGTAAAACTTCTTTAGCTAATGTCATTGCCTCAGAAATGGGTGTCAGTATCCGTATTACTTCCGGTCCGGCTATAGAGAGATCAGGAGATTTGGCAGCGATTTTAACTAATTTGCAGGAGGGCGATATCTTGTTTATTGATGAAATCCACAGACTTAATAAAACCGTTGAAGAGACTCTCTACCCTGCCATGGAAGATTTTTGTCTGGATATCATTGTAGGTAAAGGACCGGCCGCCAGAAGCTTGAGGCTTGATTTACCCAAGTTTACCATTATCGGAGCAACCACCCGCATTGGGGCTATTGCCTCTCCTCTTAGAGACCGCTTCGGGGCAGTCTACAGACTGCAGTTTTACAACGAAACTGATCTTGAAAAAATTATCCTGCGCTCAGCCTCCATCTTAAAGCTCAATATTTCTAAAAAAGCTGCCGCAGTACTAGCAAAACGATCGCGCCGCACACCCAGAATTGCCAATAGGCTTCTTCGTCGTGTGCGAGACTTTGCCGAAATCAAAAACAACGGGGTAATTGATGAGCAGATTTTAGGCAAAGCCCTTGATTTTCTGGAGATTGACAGCAATGGTCTTGATCATACTGACCGCCAGTACTTGAAAACTATTTGCCATAAGTACCAGGGCGGACCGGTTGGCCTTGAGACGATTGCTACAACTATGGCCGATGACGCCAGCTCAGTTGAGGAAGTCTGCGAGCCTTATCTGATGCAACTGGGGTTTGTGAAACGGACAAAGCAGGGCCGGGTAGCTACAAAAAAGGCCTTTGACTATCTGGGTAAAGAGAAAATCCCAACGTTATTTTAACCCCAGGAACCGCAATCTACTCTTTGCTTGTATAATAACCACGTATGCAGATTTTGTTTTCTACGCTTCTAAGATTCATAGCTTTTATATTTTGTTTGGTTTTACTTTCGTTATTTCTACCTGCCAAGACACTAGCCATAACTGACCCGTTAGTAAGTGAAAACAATAAATTTGGGATTCACATCTTTGATCCATCAGAAATTGACAAGGTAAGCGATCTAGTTAACAGCAACGGTGGAGAATGGGGGTATGTAACTGTTCCTGTCAGGGCTGATGACCGCAACCGGGAAAAATGGAATGCTTTCATGAAGAAGTGTAGTGACAAGAAACTTATTCCTCTCATAAGGCTCGCTACTACCATGACTCCTAAAGGGTGGGTAAAGCCATCACAGTATGATGACATTGATTTTGCCAATTTTTTAAACGATCTTGATTGGCCTACCCAAAACCGCTACATCATCGTCTATAACGAACCCAACCATGCTACTGAATGGGGCGGCGAAGTTAACCCCGAAGAGTATGTTCAGGTTCTTGAAAAAACTACCCAGACATTTAAAGACAGAAATGAAAATTTCTTTATTTTACCTGCAGGACTAGATGCAGCCGCTCCAAACAAGTCCGGCTACATGAACTGGAAAACATTTCTTATGCGTATGTATGCCGAAAACCATAACGCTTTGAGTTCTATTGATGGCTGGACATCTCACAGCTACCCTAATCCAGCATTTTCCAGATCCCCATATGATAGACACGACCACAGTATTACATCCTTCAAACATGAAGCAGACCTTGTTAAGCGCTTAACTGGGAAAACTCTGCCTGTTTTCATCACTGAAACCGGCTGGAGTAATGAGCACTTAAGTGACTGGACTATTGCTAATTACTATGAAGTGGCCTTTTCTTCAGCATGGGCAGATGACCAGATAGTAGCCATAACTCCATTTGTCCTCCATGCCGGTAATGGTCCTTTCACCGTTTTTTCATTGCTTCATCCTGACGGTAGTCCAAAACCTCAGTACGAAACACTCAAAAACCTACCTAAAACTAAAGGACAACCGCTACCCAATGTTGAAGAGCCCGAAGTTGAAACAGTTCTACCGGTTTTAGGTGAAGTTACTGAAGCCACACCGCCCAGTAAACCCCTTTTTGATATTAATACATTAAACAAGCTATCAGATGTTTTTAATTGGTTTAAGAACTAACCTATGCACTACCTTATTCATGGAGACTACCATTTAGCTTCAAGAAACTATCTTGTTTCACTTATAGAACAGGAGAAAAAGAATAAAAGAGAAATTATCCGATTAGATGGGGTCAAAACCACTCTCAATGAACTTATCCAGGCTGCAGCCAGCAACTCGCTTTTTGGTAACGAAAAAACTATTGTAGCCGAAAATTTTTTTTCCAGACAGAAGTCAAACGAACAGCAGCAGATCCTTGAGTGGCTTAAATCATACGATAACACAAATACTCTCATTCTTTGGGAAAGCAAAAGTATCGGCAAAGTACTACAACGCAGTCTCCCTCAGAAAACTCAGGTAAAGGAATTTAAAACTCCGGCGCTAGTTTTTAAGTTGGTAGAACAAATCTCCCCCAAAAATAAATCGCAAGCTCTGGGTACTTTAGAAACCGTTCTGCAAAAGGAGCCGGCAGAGTTTCTGTTTGCCATGATCTGCCGCCAAATCCGGCTTTTAACCATTATAAAAGGTGGTGCAGAGGTCAAAGGCGCTCCCTGGATGGTAGGCAAACTTAAAAAACAGGCGTCCGATTTTACCCTGGAGCAACTCTTGACAAACTACCAGAAACTTTACAGACTTGATAAGCAAATTAAGACCGGCCAGACCATTATGCCGCTTTCATGGCATTTATCTGTGTGGCTGAGTGAATTATAAAGTTACAGTTAGCCATTATACGTTAAGTAAGATTACATGTTTTACTTATTCTTAGATGGCTACCCATATGCAAGTCGATCCTTCAATCTTTAAATCCTATGATATTAGAGGTGTATACGAAGAGAATATTTCCGACAAAACAGCTAGTGCTATTGGTAAAGCCTTTGTTTCAGTAGTTAAACCTGAGAAAGTTGTGGTCGGCAGAGATGGAAGGGTTTCTGGACCAGCTTTACATAAGGAAATTGTTAAAAGTCTCACAGACATTGGCACAGATGTTATTGATATTGGCATGGTTTCTACAGATATGTACTACTACGCTTGCGCAGTAAAAGGGCTTTCCGGCATTATGATTACTGCCAGTCATAACCCCAAAGAGTACAACGGTTTTAAGATGGTGGAAAAAATCCCTTACTTTTTAACTGGAGATGAAGGGATTGCCCAAATCAGGAAGCTAATTGAGACTGATTCCCTCCCTCAACCTACAGCAAAAAAGGGGAAGGTTTCTCAGTGGAATGTAATGGATGAGTTTATAAAAAAAATACTGTCTTTAGTTGATACAAAAACTATAAAACCGATGAAGGTGGTTGCAGATACAGGCAATGGTATGGTTGGCCCAATACTTGAAAAACTTACCAAGCATCTTCCGCAAATAACCATCGTCCCAATGTATTTTAAACCAGATGGTACTTTTCCAAACCATGGCGGTGACCCCTTACTTGAAGAAAACCGCAGAGAACTACAAAAGCGGGTGGTTTCCGAAAAAGCCGATTTGGGAGTTGCTTTTGATACCGATGGCGACCGCTTTTTTTCAATTGACAGTAAGGGTAGATTTGTTCCAGGAGACTTTCTAACAGCTATTCTTTCCCAATATTTTTTAATGGAAAATCCCGGTGCTGCAATAATCTATGACATTCGTGCCTCCTGGGTAGTACCTCACACTATTGAAGCTATGGGAGGTAAAGCTCTCTATAACCGTGTCGGCCATTCCTACATCAAAAAGCGGATGATAGAAGAAAACGGTTTGTTTGGAGGCGAAGTTAGTGGCCATTACTATTTTAAGGATTTCTTCCTTTGTGACACAGGAGTTGGTTCTATGCTCTACCTTATGGCATCACTCTCCCAGTCGGGCAAAGCCCTAACGCAAATCATGGATACGTATGAACAAACCTACTTCATTTCCGGAGAAATTAATAGCACGGTAGAGGATATCCCCGCTGTCCTAAATCGAATTGAAAAAAAATACGGACCCAACGCAGTAGAGGTTATAAAAATTGACGGCATAACCATCATTAACAAAGACTGGAAATTTAACGTCAGAGGTTCAAATACTGAACCTCTTATCAGACTTAATCTTGAAGCCACATCTAGAAAACTTATGGAAGAAAAACGCGATGAAGTCCTAGCAGCAATAAGAGGAAATTGAGGTTTTGATGTCATTGCAAAACTCAGGACAGCAGACGCTCGGGAACTCACTCGCAAAAGCGAGGAAAAAATCCCGAACGCCTGCTGCGTTCACTGCACGCTAGCTCGCTAATAACACAGCGTTAGGCATTCTTCCTAGCCGAAGAAGACGTTTGCAGCGCTTGCAAACATTCGTCTTCCCAGCAGGAGAAGTACTGACAGAGCCTATCGCCGGTTCACCACAGAAGTCGCATATGCGCTTCTGGCGCTTTCTGTTACTCATCGAAGTCTCCTTTGACGGGCATATTGGAGCTTCGTCTTGTTAGCACAGACCTGAGATCTAAAAATTCTCAAATACTTGGGCCTATGCTTTATCCGACAGCTTGCTTGAGATGGTTTGTCCACACCTCATCTCCTCGAGCCGTTCCGGCGGCCTTTGTTCCTCTGTCGCTTTCTGCGACACGAAGAACAGAGTCCATCTTTCCCTACAGGAAAGAGGCTGCGGCCACAGTCACGGCAGGATTTCGGTTGAGACTTCTTTGTCTCCTGCATGACACCCTCCTGTGGCAGTACAAAGTAAATGTGTCACTCTGGGGAGAGGGCGACTCCCCGCAGAGTTGGCAAGTGGAGAATCTCTCTTAGCATCTTTTCCCTCAATCTATAGGTTAGGCTTTCGCGGCAACCAATGCATCCTGGCGGCAACTAGCCTGGTTCTTCTGTGCACTCTTGATGCACTGCATGCAAACTATTGAATTCGGAGAGAACTGATTTGGGCACGACCCCTTACACCAATAAGGTCGCTTCACTTCCTTCGCCACTACCGTCTTTTCCGTCACGTTATCCTCCAGTTAAGTGGGGATTGAAGTGCACCGATGCCGCTTCTCTGCTTTCGCCCTGTGACGCAGATGCCAAAATACAGGCAAACTTTGTCAAAGCAAAGATGCGGAGAGGCAAAGGACAATTAAAAGATATCCTCTCCCTTTCCGCAGCTTTGCAGGCAAAAGCAAAATAAATTGCAATGACTTGTTAACGTGCAGTAAGGTACAAAAAGGTGCCAAAAAACAGGCTGCGCTTTAGCCTGGTTTTGTTTTCTATGTACAACAAAATCCGCCTGTTTTTCCAAGCGAATTAAGCAATTACATTATAAAATACTTTTTTTCTCGAGGAAATATTCAGTTTATACTTTTATAACAACAATATTAATGAAATATGTTCCA
The DNA here is from genome assembly GCA_050942955.1 of Patescibacteria group bacterium. Taxonomy (GTDB): domain Bacteria; phylum Patescibacteriota; class Microgenomatia; order UBA1400; family UBA1449; genus JBMNOG01. The sequence continues at coordinate 55,228 of JBMNOG010000004.1, forward strand.
ATACGTGCTTTCTACTTGCAGGAAAACCTTGGTTTAGCGTAATATAAATTAAGCCCTTTTAGTAGCCCAAAATCTGCCCTATGTCATACACCTTACCCCTTCATACCATCACCAAGGAAGATACCCATCTCATCGGGACAAAAGCGGCCAGTTTGGGTGAACTTATTCGTTTCCACGTTAATGTTCCTGAAGGTTTTGTGGTAACCACACAAGCGATGGAGTTCTTCCTCAAAGAAAATAATCTTAAAGAAAAAGTAGAACAGGAATTGACACTTCTTGACAGAGACAACCCCGAAAGTTTGAAAAAGACCAGCTACAGAATAAAGCAGATCGTTCTCTCTACTCCTTTCCCAAAGGAACTAATTAATGAGATTTTTGACGCGTACGAAGATTTAGGAGGAGTTATTGCTAATCCTGAAGTAGCTATCCGCACCTCACTCACCACAGATACGCCTTCAAGTGGCGAGCACTCTCTGTTTTTAAATATTAAAGGCGAGGCTACTGTAGGCCAACTAGTAAAAGAAGTCTGGGCTTCACAGTTTAATCCTTACAGATTGCAAAAACTGGAAGATCTGTTTAATCAACATATTGCTGTTGTAGTCCAGAAAATGCTCACTGCTGAGACCTCCGGATTTATTCATACTTTAGATAGTAGATCAAACAATAAACGCGTATTTGTTATTGAAGCTATCTGGGGAACCGGAGAGTATCTTGTTCAGCATAAAGTCGAACCTGACCGCTACACCGTCAACAAAGATACTCTGGAAATTGTTACAAAGAACATAAAAGCACAGGAAATACAGCTTATAAAAACCGGTGAGGCTATCAAGGAAAAATATGTTCCTTCAGCTAAGCAGGAACAGCAAAAATTAACTGATGGAAAGATAAAAGAGCTGGCTGAGATCGGAAAGAAACTCCAAAAACTTCATTTTTACCCTCAGACAGCTGAATGGGTAGTTGCAAAAAACAAGATTTATATTGTTCAGCTTCAACAGCTTCTTGAAACAGATAGTAAGGATACTATCCTGGTTAAAAATGAACCCCCGGCTTTAGTACAGCCTACATCGTACAGCTTACCCGTTCTTCTGGAAGGCGTGGGAGTTAGTCCGGGTGTAGTTTCTGGTACCGTTCAACTTATCGATAACCCTCAGGACATAAATCTTGTTGATAGCAAAGACATTGTAGTTATTAAAGAACTAACACCTGAATTTTTCCCTATCGTAAGACAAAGTAAGGGCCTTATTACTGAAAAAGATAGTATCGGTTCACCGGCCGCACTTCTTGCCAGAGAATTGGGTATTGCCGCCATTGTCGGAGTTGATAATGCCACAACAACCCTAAAACCTAACCAACTGATTACTATCGATGGCGAAGGCGGATTTATCTACGAAGGTAAACCCAACCTTTCAAGCAAACATATTTCCTACTCTCGTGATGAGTTTAAGGCTTCAACCCCACAGGTTCCGCAGCCTTCTCACCCGCCTGCAAGAAAAGGAAACATTAAGAAACCTCGTCTGAAAACCGCAGCCCGCATTTTGGTTGATTTACCTTCTGGGGGAGATCCAAAATCGATTAAAGATGTTCCGGCTGATGGTGTTGCCCTAATTCGGGGAGAGTATGTTTTTTCCCAACTTGGTATCCATCCCAAAAAGCTTGTTGCCGACGGTAAAACTAGCACAGTTGTTTCTGCACTAAGAACTACTCTTGAGGATATTATCAGGGTTTTCCCAAAAAATGATGTCTATTATCGTTTTTCTGATATGCAGAACACACACTTTACAAAAACTGCAGGTGGCAAAGACTATGAGATAGACGAAGCTAATTCCTTACTTGGTTTTAGGGGTAGTTTCCGACATCTTTATCACAAGGAAATACTTGAGGCTGAGATTGAGGCTGTCAAGAAAGTCAGAGAAAACTTCACAAACCTCCATGTCGTAATTCCATTAGTTAGGTCATTGAAAGAATTTGAAGAAATTAAAGCGTTTCTTGCAGACCATGGTCTCAAGTCTACATCCACTCTTGAAGTCTGGTTATGCGCCTCTACTCCGGCTAACTTAATTCTAACTCCTCAGCTCACAAACCTTGGAGTTGACGGATTTATGGTTGATCTTAATGAATTGGCATGCCTTACTTTAGGGGTAGATTCAGGTAATACTGAAGTTCTTCCTTTATTTAACGAAATTGATCAGTCTGTTATTTGGCTTCTTGAGCATTCTGTGCGCTACAACCAACGTCAGGAAAAACCTACGGTAATCTGTGGCAAGGCTTGCGGCCAATACCCTCATTTTGTTGATAAAATGGTCAAAGCCGGGGCTTGGGGTTTTGCTGTTCCACCTGATTTAGTCGAAGCCGCCAGAAGATATACCGCTTCTGCTGAGTTAAAATTGCTTGACATAACCGGTTAAGCACCTATTTTGTTAAGCTCCTCTTGGCAAAATTTATCTCAGGTGTAAAATTGACAGTGAAACTGCTTTGTGCGTATTTGGTAAGTAATTTTATTAAACTTGGAACAAAAGCTTTTTGTTTCATTTATGCGTATGAAAATCTCCCAAATTTTTGCAAGAGAAATTCTCGACTCCCGCGGTTATCCTACGGTTGAGACGGTAGTAGGGCTGGAAAACGGCATGTACGCAGTATCATCTGTTCCATCGGGTGCCTCAACCGGCACCCATGAAGCTGTGGAACTGCGCGACAACGACCCTCAGCGCTTTATGGGAAAAGGCGTGCTTCAGGCTGTAGCCAACGTCAACACTGTTATTGCGCCGGTTCTCATCGGAGCTGACGTAACCGAACAGGAAATTCTTGATAAAAAGATGCTCGAGCTTGACGGTACAGTCAATAAAGGCAGGCTTGGAGCTAACGCTATTCTTTCTATTTCTGAGGCGTTGCTAAAACTAGCTGCTCAGGCTTCAGGAAAAGCTTTGTACCAATATGTCTACGAAATGTACGGGCTAACCAAAAAGTTTGTCATGCCCCAACCTACACTAAACGTCATTAATGGCGGTAAACACGGTAACGGTAAACTTGAATTTCAGGAGTTTCATATCCTACCACACACGCAGCAAACATTTGTGGAAATGATGCGTATGGGGACTGAAGTGTACCTGAATCTTCAGAAACTCATGAAGGAAAACGGCATCTTCCAAGGTGTTGGCGACGAAGGCGGCTTTACCGGCAATTTCAGAAGCAATAAAGAGGGTTTAGATTACCTGGAAATGGCTATTGAAAAAACTGGCTATGAACTGAATAAAGATGTTAAGGTAGGCTTAGACTCTGCCGCTACCGAGTTTTACGGTGAAGACGGCAAGTATCATATTAGCGACAAATCCTTCCCCTTAACCCGCGAGGATATGATTGCTTACTACCAGGAATTGTCTGAGAAGTTCAACTTTGGCTATCTTGAAGACGGTCTGGCAGAAGATGACTGGGAAGGCTGGCAGAAACTGACTAAAGCATTTTCCGGCACTCAAACAGCTATCATTGGTGATGATCTGCTTACCACTAATCCAAGTCGTGTTGAGAAAGCTATTGAGCTAAAAGCCTGCAATGCAGTCTTGGTTAAACCTAACCAGATCGGCTCAGTTACCGAGGTAATCGATGTGGTTACCAAAGCCAAGAAAGCCGGCTGGAAGATAGTCCTGTCTCATAGAAGTGGTGAAACCAATGACACTTTTGTTTCTGATTTTGCTGTCGGAGTCGGAGCTGATATTGTGAAGTTCGGGGCTCCGGCTAGAGGTGAGAGAATTGCCAAGTATAACAGGTTAATGGAGATTGAGCAGGAGCTGAAGAAGTAAACATACCCTTACCTTCTAAAGATATACATGAAACAGGGGCGTAACAGCCCCTGTTTTTTTTACAGCTTAAACTAGGAAATCTACAATACGTCTTTCAAAAACTTCCCTGTCCAGGAGTGTCCTGCTTTGGCAATATCTTCAGGCGTGCCCTCAGCAATAATTTCTCCACCCTCATCTCCACCTTCTGGTCCCATATCAATGATCCAGTCGGCATTTTTAACAAGATCCAGATTATGCTCAATAACAATAATGGTATTACCCTTTTCAACCAGTTTTTTAAGGACAATTAAAAGTTTTTCGAGATCAGCAAAGTGGAGTCCGGTTGTGGGCTCGTCAAGCAAATAGACTGTCTGGGTACTGCTGGTTTTAGACAGTTCTGCCGCTAGTTTAATACGCTGGGCTTCTCCTCCGGAGAGAGTTGGTGCCGGCTGGCCGAGCTTGATGTACCCCAAGCCTACATCGTAAAGTGTCTGAAGTTTGCCATGAATAGCGCTGTGGTTTTTGAAAAACTCTAGAGCTTCCTCAACCGTCATTCCCAAAACGTCAGCAATATTCTTACCCTTGTAATGAACCTGAAGAGTTTCGTAGTTGTAGCGAAGACCTCCACAGACCTCACAGTCGACATAAACGTCAGGTAAAAACTGCATCTCAATTTTTATCTGCCCTTCTCCCTGGCACGCTTCACATCTACCACCCCTGACGTTAAACGAGAACCTGCCTGGCTTATAGCCACGCATTTTCGCTTCTGCAGTTTGGGAGAACAAAAACCTGATGTGGTCAAACGCTTTGGTATAGGTAGCCGGATTCGAGCGGGGAGTTCGGCCAATGGGTGATTGGTCGATTAGAGCTACTCGTTTAACATTTTCAATACCCTTCAAATCTTTGTAGTTGCCACCTACCTCTTTATGCCTGAAGTTAAGCTGAGAAGCCAAAGCATGGTAGAGAGTATCGTCAATGAGAGTGGATTTGCCTGAGCCCGAAACTCCGGTAATAACAATGAATTTGTTAAGAGGAAACTTGACTGAGATATTCTTGAGGTTATTTTCTTTGCAACCCACAATTTCCAAGGCATTGTCTACTTCCCCGTTTTTATGACCGGTAACTCTGATCTTCTTCTCCCCAGAAAGGTACTTGCCAGTCAAAGAATTAGTGTTTTTTGAAACTTCCTCAGGAGTACCAAAGGCAACTACTTTTCCTCCAGCCTCTCCGGCCAGAGGCCCAAAGTCAATAAGCCAATCAGCTTCTTTCATTGTCTCCATGTCATGCTCAACAACTATAACAGTGTTGCCAAGTTCCCGCAGATGCTTGAGAGTTTCAATAAGCTTCTTGTTATCTCTTTGGTGGAGTCCGATGGAGGGTTCATCCAATACATATAAAACCCCCGACAGACCGGAACCAATCTGGGAAGCTAACCGAATTCTCTGAGCTTCACCGCCAGCTAACGTTCCGGCTGAACGGGCTAAGTTAAGGTAATCCAAACCGACTGACACCAAAAAACCTAGCCTTGATTCAAGTTCTTTCAGAATAGGTGCGGCAATCACAGTTTCTTTCTGGGATAAAACCGGAGACTTCAAGCTCTTGACCCAAGCTAAACTTTCTTTGATCGGCATCTCAGCCACTTCCACGATACTCTTTTTGTCAATAACCACTGCTAAAGCTTCAGGCTTTAGCCTTGAGCCCAAACAGTCCGGACAGGTTTCTTTGCGCATAAAGCGCTCAATCTCGCTACGCATAAAATCTGACTTAGTTTCTCTGTGCCTTCTCTCGAGGTTGGGGATCACTCCTTCAAACCTATAGTCCACAGTGTAGTGCCTGCCCTGGGCATTCGTTCCCGAAACTTCATAGAGCTCGTTGCCTGTACCATACATAATGAGGTTTAGGTCTTCTTCTTTCATTTCTCCAATTGGAGTTCTTAGAGAAAACCCTTTTTTCTTAGCAACCGCCGACATGATGTTGAAAAACCAGGAACTATTCTCGACAGCCCTATTGAAGGGTAAAATACCCCCTTCAGTAATACTGAGCTTAGGGTTAATAACAAGGTTTTTGTCAATTTTAAGAAGTGTACCGATACCACTGCAAGTTTCACAAGCTCCGTGAGGGGTATTGAAAGAAAATATTCTCGGCTCAATCTCAGGAAGAGTTAAGTTACAGTTAGGACAGGCAAACCTCTCGGAAAAGAGGTGGTCTTCAAACTTCTTGGGTTTGTCAGGAAAGCTAAAACTCTCATCACCAATAAAACTAGCAACAGTGAGCCCATCCGAAAGTTTTAAGGCAGTTTCCAGTGATTCAACCAAGCGGGTTCTCAATTCCTGAGGATTTTTGAGTTCATCAGGGGCAATCATAACCCGGTCAACCACAGCTTCAATAGTGTGCTTATTATTCTTCAAGAGGCTTATATCCTCATCCAAATTAATCACATGACCATCTATCCTCACCCGCTGGTAGCCTTTTTGTTTAAGCGAGTCCAGTAAACTCTGGAACTCGCCTTTTCTACCTCTTACCACCGGGGAAAGGATCATGAGTCTTATCCTCGCTTTTTTAACCAGCGGATCAGCTGCCTTTTGTTTAGCCAGCTCAAGGACTTGATTATAGATCTGATCTACCGACTGTTGGGCAATCTCAATGCCGCAGTTAGGACAATGAGGGTGGCCGATTCGGGCAAATAGAAGCCGTAAGTAGTCATAAATTTCCGTAATAGTTCCAACTGTTGATCTGGGATTGTGGGAAACGGTTTTCTGGTCAATGGAAATAGCGGGCGAAAGACCTTCAATAAGTTCCACATCCGGCTTCTTCATTACGCCCAAAAATTGCCTGGCATATGAAGACAAACTTTCTACATACCGTCTCTGACCCTCAGCATAGAGCGTATCAAAGGCAAACGAGCTTTTGCCGCTTCCTGAAAGTCCGGTTAAAACCACCAGTTTGTTCTTAGGGATTGTTACATCAATACCTTTTAGATTATGTTCTTTTGCACCCTTAACTGTAATTTGGTCTTGTGCCATAAGTCTCCTTTTGTGATTCGAGCCACATATTGTAGCTGAAATATAAGGAAAATGGAAGCGTATTAAACAGGAAAAAGACTTGGGCAACCAAGAAGTAAGTACAGCAAATAATAATTTTAAAAAACAGTGCGAATACTGCAAGATTATTTTTGGTTCTTACTGTGGTTGCTGCTATCCTGTTTGGAAGGCAGGGTGGCCTGTCAAAGCATGCCAGGCCACCCCCCGGCACTAGAAGAGAGATTGCTGCTAGCCAGCAGCTTCCGGTTGTTGTTCTCTCTCTTTAATACGCCTGATCTTGCGGCGCAGCTCGTGTTGCTGCGACCGCAGCCCGTTGATTTCCTCCTGAATCCCAAGTTGTTGGATAGTTGATTTACCATCCATTGACTGGGAGAGGCTGTCAATTTGCCTCTCAAGTTTTGAGACCAGTTTCACGAACTCTTGCTTCCGGCTCATTTCAGCCCTCCATAAAACTGTTAGAATAGCTTCCACGTCTTCAGCTTTAAAAGCTGTGCTGGGATTATACAAAAGTATAGTACTAATGTAAATATTATGGGATAAATAGGAGGAGAATAATAGAGGAAACTGCTGGAAGGGGTGCTTGCTTGCGCTTTAGAAACGTCGCATTGACGTTTAAGCGGTGGGCAAGACTCCCCTTCCAGCCGGATCTTCCAGCAAACACTAAGCTACCGAGAAACCCAAACCGGATGCTTCTTTGAGGTAGCTATCAATTCGACACTTGACCTGTCCAGACATGAGTGATAACGAGGACACCGTGTCGCCATAGTACACAAGAGCTGCCGCAACAACCATACTCGGGGTTTCTGGATCAACGACCCGGAGGAGAAATGCCCCACCTCGCTGGACAGAGTTGACAAAATGAAACCTTAGAGCCGGATCAAGCCCGTTTTGGTTTGCGGCAATGATGCCATTTGCCTCAAGCTCGATTCTCAGACCCGTACGATCGGTCTTGTAGACAACAGTGCACCTGTCCCCAGGCTTTGCCAGAAGAGCGAAAAGGTCAATATTTTTGCTATTTTTGACAATAACCGGTACGGCACGCCCACATGCATGGACCTCAAAGCTCATGATGCTCCTTTAAGCTCTAACATGCTTGGACGACTACTAGATTGCGATTTGAGTCGTTGCCACCTCCGTGAGAACGTTGAGAGAAATCCTATTCAGGATTTCAGGCCAGCGGGATGGATACTCTTGTCCACCTTCCCTAAGATGATGAACTAAATATTGCGCATCCGTTAGGCTCCCAAGCCAAGCAAGACGTTGATCGCATCTGGTAATGAGTTTTTCAATCGCCAGAGGCAAATCCTCCAATGATTGGAGAATGACCGGGGCAATACCCATTTCAGGGTCATGGAGAACTCTCTCTAGCTCCAGAATGGTTTCCGGGCTGAAGAGGATCTCCTGCAGGAGTTGCCGCATGTTCTCCAAGCCCTCAATCTCGTGTTCCCGGCAGGATAACATTGTCTTTTCTCCTTGCTGGAATTCCGAAATGTCAAATGTAGCCTAATTGCTACAAGCAAGTATTATACTCTCCTCAGGCAAACACAAATAGATTAACAGGGGTACCTTCTTTATCCTAAGTTCAAAAGCTCAAGATTAGATAATCTGAGCATACATAGTAGCAGGAATATAGGAGTAAACTGGACGTCTACTTTGCTATCTTCATCTATATGGTATAATATTAAAAATGTGTGTAATAAATACGTATAGAAATTCACTCTTTCTTTAGTATTTATGACAAAAATTGAGAGAAGATTAGGACAGAAATCTTTTGATGCCTATCAGGCAAACAAATCCAGGTTGATAGGTATTGCAATGACGGTAGCCGAGTTTGACTCGGCAAATGGTGAGATAATATATGATGACAGCCGCTGGACTGGACAATCGATACTCCAATCGCTAAAAGGTTGCGGGTATGATACCGTTTACCAATTTATGAGGCAATTTATAGATATTTTTGGAATGCCAACCCCAAAAGATGATGGGCGGCTGGTTTGGAGAGTTAATAAAACTTCAGATTTATTTTAATTTTTTCGCTCTTCAAGCTCCCTAATCTTATCCCGTATCCTCGCCGCCCGCTCAAAGTTCAAGTCCTTGGCCTCAGCCAGCATGGCCCGACGCAACCTCTTTTTAAGCAGCTCTTTATCTTGAGGAGTATAGTCATCAGGGTTAATAGTCTCAAGCACAATCTCATCCCCTTTGGGGGTGAGTTTAAGAGAGACTTTTTTGCCATCAGACTCTTCTTTAGGTTCGCGTTTAATAAGTTTTTCCCTGATTTTCTTTTGGATTGTAGCCGGTTTTATACCATGTTCCTCGTTGTAGGCTAGCTGAACCTCCCGTCTGCGGTTCACTTCAGTTATAGCTTCCTTCATTGACCGAGTTTGAGTGTCGGCATACATTATTACCCTACCCTCCACATGCCGTGCAGCCCGACCCATTGTTTGGATAAGTGAAGTTTTAGAGCGCAGAAAACCCTCTTTGTCAGCATCCAAAATAGCTACTAATGTTACTTCAGGTAAGTCCAGGCCCTCTCTCAAAAGGTTAATACCGACAACTACATCATACACTCCGGTACGCAGATCATCTAAAATGTCTTGCCTATCCAGAGTTTCAATATCAGAGTGAAGGTACGCCACTTTGGGCATCTCAAAATCGGGACTACCCTGCTTGAAGTTTTCGAAGTTTTTTTCTTCGTTAAGATAGTCGGTTAACGCTTCTGCTAAACGTTTTGTAAGGGTGGTTACTAAAACCCTTTGGCCTTTAGCTTTTCGCTTCATGATTTCGCGGGTCAAATCCTCTATCTGGTTATCTGTAGGTCTTACCTCAACTTCTGGATCAACTAAACCAGTTGGCCTTACCAGCTGTTCAACAACCTCAACATGAGGCCGCGATAGTTCCCAATCGCTAGGAGTAGCAGAGACGAATACGGTCTGATTTACTCTTTGCAAAAACTCATCAAACTGGAGGGGTCGGTTATCAAGAGCCGAGGGGAGCCTGAATCCGTAGTCAATCAGTGTTTGCTTGCGAGCCCTGTCTCCGTTATACATTCCCCGTATTTGCGGGATAGTCATATGGGATTCATCGATAACCAGGAGCCAGTCTTTTTTTTGCATGAAGTAATCAATGAGAGTATACGGAGCTTCTCCGGGTTTGCGACCATCAAAGTAGCGGGAATAGTTTTCAATACCGTTAACAAACCCGAGCTCTGAAATCATGTCAAGGTCGTAGTTAACCTTCTGCTCAAGCCTGTACGCTTCAATAGTTTTACCGGACGCTTTAAGTTCTTTCAGTCGTAATTTTAAATCTTTGCGAATGTTTGCAAATGCAGCTTCCTGTTTTGCAGGATCAGTAATGTAGTGTTTGGCAGGAAAAAGAATATACTCTTCAAGGAGAGAATTTGAAACACTGGCCACTGTGATGTCAGTTATTGGGTCAACAGGCTTAGCTGAAATCGGGTCAAGCCACTGCATTTTCTCCAGAATATTGCCAAGAAACTGGAGCCTTAGCAGGTTATCCTGATATGCTGGCCAAACCTCAATTATGTCTCCTTTCACTCTGAATGAACCTCTTTTCAGGTCAAAATCACTTCGCTCATACTGAAGCCTGGTAAGTTGCGAAAGCAAGTCCTGCCGCTTCATCACTTCACCCACTTTTAGAGGGATAACAAAGTGGCTGTACTCTCTTGGGTCACCAATGTTGTAGATACAGGAAACTGAAGCAACGATAATGACATCGTTGCGAGTCTGGAGGTTAGTTGTTGCCAAAAGCCTTAACTTGTCAATTTCTTCGTTTATCTCAGTTTCTTTTTCAATATACGTGTCTGTTGTCGGAATGTAGGCTTCAGGCTGGTAGTAGTCGTAGTAGGAGACAAAGTATGAAACCCCGTTTTTTGGGAAGAAATCCCTAAACTCTTGGTAAAGTTGGCCGGCCAGAGTTTTGTTGTGAGAGATTACTAGTGTCGGCCGCTGGAGCTTTTCAATCACATTAGCTACAGTAAACGTCTTACCGCTACCAGTAACTCCCAGAAGCACCTGGTTTTCTTTGCCGGACTCAAGGTTTTTAACAAGTTTCTCAATAGCCTGTGGTTGATGACCGGTTGGGCTGTAGTTTGAAGCAATTTTGAATTTCATAGATTTTGTAGTATACCAAAAATGAGATTCCAAATCATTGCGGATATATTTGAAAAATCAAAGATTATAGAAACTCAGTATTGGAAATTCTAGCTTTGTACTTACATTTTGCACTTAGTACTGAGCTTTCTGTACCTTTTGCCAAACTGGCACTTGCAGGTTCGTATATTTTTTGCCAAACTATTACCAAACTCTGCACAACGTTAACTGCCTGCTAAATTTGGTTATAAACATTATCTGCCCTAAAGGTTAGTACCCTATGGCAAATAACGCTCCTGAACACACAGTTACTCTTTACAAACGTCAGAGGCAAATCGTTGAGTTTATTTCCCAGTTTATCCAGAGAAACGGTTACTCACCTACGTTGCGCGAAATCGGAGATGCTATGGGGTTATCTTCTTTAGCTACTGTTCATGAGCATGTAGCCAGACTATGTGAAAAAGGAGTGCTTAAAAAAACTACAGGCAATAAAACCCGCGGCATCATTGTTGTTGACAGCAAGCTTGGCTCGTTCCAACAAGGTGTTAATTTACCAATACTAGGCTTCTTTTCTGCCGGCCAGCCGATTGACCCCTACAATAAGCCTGAGGCATATGTACAGGTTTCAGCTGAAATGCTTTCAGGAAGAAAACGGGCTTTTGCCCTTGAAGTTCGAGGCGATGCCATGATTGATGAAGGAATCATTGATGGAGATTACATTGTTGTTGAGGAGGAAATTGATATTAATGACGGTGATGTTGTTATCGCCATTCTTGAAAACGGCAGCGCTACCTTAAAAAAATTCTACAAAGAAGCTACGCGTGTCAGGCTTGAATGTATTCATAGTAACAATCACCCAATCTATGCAGCTAGAATTCAGCTTCAGGGCCGCAGCCTTGGAGTAGTCAGGCATTTTGCTACGTTTAAGACTGATTATAAAAGTTAGCCTGTTTCCAGTATAATATCTCCCAGGTAAAAGCTATTTATTCATTAGGAACATTCAGCTATTGCTGAATGTTAAAACGAGAATGGTATGAATAAAAACAGTACTAAACTAAATAACAATGCTAACGTATTAGACCAAGGACTTTATGTCATTGCCACCCCTATTGGCAACAGACAGGATATAACTCTAAGGGCTCTTGAAACTATGTTTGGCGTAGACATTTTACTCTGCGAAGACACAAGAAAAACTAAGCTCCTTTTAGATTATTACAGACAGAACCTGATTACTGCAAACGTAAGCAGTTTACTTGAGATTTCGCTTGAGAGGATACCTCAACTTATCTCTTACTTTGAACATAATGAAGACCAGCGTGTACCTGAAGTGCTTTCCTACCTACAGAAAGGCTTAAAAGTCGGTCTGGTTAGTAATAGCGGCACCCCAACTATATCCGATCCAGGGTATAAACTCGTTAAAACCTGCAGAGAGAGCGATATTAAGGTTTTTAGTGCTCCCGGACCTTCTGCTATCATCTCTGCCCTCTCTATTTCCGGCCTATCTTCAGATAAGTTTACTTTTCTAGGGTTTTTACCTAGAAAACCAGGGAAGCAAAATAAAATCTGGAAGGATATTCGAAACAGTTCGTTGGGGCAAACAGTGATTTTTTATGAGTCTCCTTTCAGGGTCTTTAAAACTCTGGCAAACATGGAAAAATGCTTTGGTAACATCGAAGTTACTATTGCCCGCGAATTAACCAAGAAGCATGAAGAGGTGGTTACAAAACCAATTATCAAGTGGCTGGAACAAAAAACGTTTAAAGGTGAGTTAGTAGTCCTATTTCGCTGTTCCAAGGAGTAGATTTAAAGCCCCGTATACCGGCGGTTTCTGAGGCCTGATAATGACCGCCTTTGGAAATTCCTCTTTTATACTTTGCGAAAATCTGGAAACGGAAATCATAGCATCTGAGAACATCCCACCGCTTGCAACCAGGTCAAAAACCTGATCTTCAAAATGAAGATTTATACAGACTGCTCTTACCATGTTCACCAAGCTTTCCACAGCATCATCAAGAATCTTTAGAGCCAAGTTATCATTTTTCTCAAGTGCTTGAGGTAAAAGAAGAGATATACGCGCTATTGAGGCTTTATTAAAGCCAGGAGCATACACTTTTTGCTTAAGCTTAGCTATCTCAGTAACTGAGAAATAATTTTTGACCAGATCCTCAAGCTCAGTTTTTTCTTCACGGCCATCCGCACTCATGACTGCAGCTTTTAAAATCTTAAGGCCAATATCGTACGCACTACCTTCATCACTTAGGAGATAGTCCAAACCCCCAGATTTAGCAGTTTGTCCCATATCATTCCTACCAAAACAGTTCGAACCTGTGCCGGAAATAATTACTACTGCATTCTGCTTATTGGTTCCAGAAGCCAGAGCAATTTCTGAGTCGTTTACTACCCTTACCGTCCCTTGTACTACTGTCTTTAGAGTACTGGCAAAAAAAATATTAGCATCACTGGTTTCTTCAGCAGTATCCACTCCAGCCAAACCAATTAGAGCTCGGGAAAAAATTACATCAGGGCGGTTGAGTTTTGAGATAGTAGCGTTAATAATGGAAAGAAGGTTACGCAAGGCTTCTTCTTTGGAGATTACAGCAAAACTAAGAGGACCGCCTTTTACATCGGTTATATACTCCCCAGAATCTTCGGTAATAAGAACATGAGTTTTAGTGCCCCCTCCATCAACAAGTAGAAGCATATGTATCAAGTTTTACTTACCATAAGTATTGCCAAATAGGGGTAAAAAAGCAAGCGTAATTCCTTATTCCTCTTGCATCTGGAAAGGTAAAAAGCCATAATAGTTTTTATGTCAATTTTGAGATCTATTGTTTCATATATTCTCGATTTTTTGGAAACAATTATCGTCGCAGTGGCAATTTTTCTGTTTCTAAACGTGTTTGTGTTTCAGCCGCACCGGGTTCAGGGACAATCCATGTTCCCCACACTCCATTCTGGAGAGTACCTTTTGACCAGCAAGATTGCTTACCGCTTTGGCGAGCCTACCTATGGTGATATCGTAGTTTTCAAGGCTCCAAACAATAGTGAATATGATTACATCAAACGTATTATTGGCTTACCCGGAGACCGCATAAAAATTATTGATCACAAGTTTTATGTGAACGGGTATATTCTGGATGAATCCAGATACCTAAGCTCTACCGTTCCTACTGATGGTCAGAGATTTCTGCAGGAAGGAATGGAGATTATCGTTCCCCCAGACTCATACTTTGTAGCCGGAGATAACCGAACTAATTCAAGTGATTCAAGAGATTTTGGAGCTGTGCCAAAGAATAATATTGTAGGAAAAGCTTGGTTCAGGTACTGGCCGCCTTCTTCAATAGGAATAGTTAAAGTAGAAAAATAATCTCCAGGAAAACTAACGGATACGTTTACCGTTATAGCTAATAACATCTAAGGCTACTCTTCGCCAACAACCGCTTTGTAGATTTTTTGAAGTTTCTCCTCAGTCTGTTGAGGATTACCATTAAATACAAACAGGAGCTTGGTCTGTCTGTCTGAACGGATTAGTTTAACTTTAGATTTTTCCCCCAGCTTCTCTTTCATTTCTCTTTGCATTCTATCAATTTCTTCATGAACAATAGTTCTTATGGTACTTACTACCACTTCACGCTTACCTTCGTTCTCAAGCTTAGCTTTCATCCGTCTAGCAATTTCTTCAGCTCTTCTAACTGATCCAGATTCACGCAAAATCATTTTATAAGCTTCTATCATGGAAGCTTTATCTTTTATTGCCAGAAGTGCCCGAGCATGACCTTCAGTAATCATTCCTGAAAGAATACCATCTTTAAGAGCATCAGGTAAATCAAGAAGTTTAAGGGAGTTGGAAACGTAGGATGTGCTTTTTCCCACTCTTTTTGCAATCTCAGCATGACTCAACTGGAATTCCTGTAACAAGCGTTCAAAAGCTTTGGCTCTATCTAGGGGGTTGAGATCCTCACGTTGGACGTTTTCAACAATAGCCATCTCCAACATGTTCTGAGGAGTGGTTTCTTTAACAATACAAGGAACAGTAGTTAACCCAGCCATTTTTGCTGCCCGCCAGCGTCTCTCTCCAGCAATTATTTGAAAACCTGCAGGAGTATGTGCCACAACCAAAGGTTCTAGAATGCCGTGTTCAGAAATTGAATCTACTAGATCCATAATAGTTTCCGGAGGAATAACTCCACGAGGCTGCAAGGGGTTTGGCTGTAGCTGGTTAGTTTCTAAGTGCTGAATTTGATCAGAATCCGCCATAAGCCATAAAATAAAGTTTACTTCACGTTAGCAATAATCTTGCCAAGTTTCTTTTTAAAGACAACTTCACCTTCTTTTAGTGCATATAAAGTATGATCTCTGCCAAGTCCGACATTGTCACCAGGTTTCACAATTGTCCCCCGTTGGCGCATGATAATAGCGCCTGGTCGGACTTTCTGTCCTGCACCGGTTTTCACACCAAGTCTTTTACCTGGACGTGTTGGGTGTTGTCTTGTTGAGCCTGATGCTTTTTTATGTGCCATAATTACTTTCTAATTAAATCAATAAATACTTTTAGTTTTCATTTCGCTAGCTTGCCTCACGGCTATATATATTATAAAGCTATTTTCACACCGGTCAATTCCGTTTTCTTAAGCTAATCCCTATTCTCTTCGTATTTTCTTTGTCTCACTACTTCGTAGAGACAGATAGCCGCCGCTACACTCAAGTTAAGCGATTCAATTTTCCCCAGCATGGGAATGCTGATGTTTTCGTCAATAAGTTTTGCCAAAGGCTCTGAAATGCCTTTATCTTCACCTCCAATAACCAGAGCTACACCCCTTTTGAAGTTGGTCCGGAAAATAGAGCGGCTATCTCCTTCTTTAGCACCAAAAATTGTAATACCTTCTTTTTTAAATAGTTTGATAGTGGTAAATAAATTTTCGTGAATAAAAGGAATATGTTCTTCCGCTCCGACAGCTGTTCTTGAAACAACTGGTGTGAGCTTAAGTCCACGATTGGAAGTAATTACCGCATCAACACCTGCAGCCTCAGCGCTTCTTAGAACTGCTCCCAAGTTATGTTCGTAGGTAACATCAGCAAGGATTACAAAAAATGGCGCTTTGCCTTTGGCATAAATCTCATCCAATAATACTTTCAAGTTTTTCTCTTCTTGGACTTCAGCTTGAGCGATAACTCCCTGATGGTGACCTTCCGTCTTTGAAAGTCTCCTCAGTTTCTTACTATTCATCCGCACTATTGGTACTCCTGAGCTTTTAGCTAACCGATAGATTTCGTAAATGCGGTCATCAAACTTAATTTGTTCTTCAATGAGAATTTGCTTTAGTGGCGTACCGGCGCGCAATGCTTCACGAACAGGATTTCTACCTTCAATCTGTCTGAATTGTTCCTTGGTAAATCGTTTAGAAGGTCTCTTAACCCCCATACATTACGATATAGAAGTCTTTACAGATATCTATATGTCCGTGAAGAATTACTTTACCTTAGCTGTTGCCTTTTTAGTCTTTGTGGTTCCGGCTGGGCTTTTTACTTTTGGTTTTGCAGCGGTTTTTTTAGTTACAACCTTAGCTTCTGTCTTTACTTTTGCTTTAGCTGTTCTCTTTTCTTCCTTAGTTTTGGTTTCAGTTTTCGCTTTCTTTGTTTTATCACTGAGGCTTAGAGTAGTTAGAAGCTGCCTATGACCTTGGCGTCTTCGGTAACGGGATTTTGCTTTAAAGCGTAGAATCTGAATTTTTTTGCCTTTGTGCTGATTTTTTATCTCAGCTTCCAAAGATACATCATTAAGATATGGTGTACCAATCTTAATGTCCTTACCCTCAACAACCATAAGCACTTTATCGAGTGTGATAGTATTGCCAGCTTTACCGTCAATTTTTTCAACTTCCACAGTACTGCCTGGAGTAATCTTGTATTGTTTACCACCGGTTTCGATAATTGCAAAATCCATAGTACCCTCTTAAAAAATAAAGTTGCCCATCTAATACTTGAGCAATTAGGTGATTATAACTAATTACAAACCTAAAATCAATTTTCATTATGAGTACATTTAATACTAATGTGACAGAAATATGGCTTCGCGCGGTTTAACATCCTTTATTGCAGAACTAGCCAGCCCCAAAGCAAACCAACTGGCTGTAATCGAGCTGCCCCCAACAGAGAGAAAAGGTAAAGTAATACCTGTAACCGGAAGTAATCCTAGATTAATCCCAATATGGATCCCTGCCTGCAGAAAAATCATCACAAATACCCCTAAAAACAGTAGTCTTAATCTTTGTTCTCTGCACTTTGAAACCAAGATTAGCAGTTGAGCACACAAGATAGTAAACAAGAGAATAACAATACTACTGCCCACAAAACCTAGCTCCTCAGCCAGCGAGGCAAAGAAAAAGTCCGTGTGTTTTTCAGGAAGAAACTGTAAGTGAGACTGTGTTCCTTTTCCTAAACCTTTTCCAAAAATTCCACCTGAACCGGCGGCAATTATTGCCTGAATTTGGTTATAGCTAGCACCTAAAGGGTCAGCTTGAGGATTAAGAAAGGTACTAACTCTCATTTTTTGATAGGGCTTGAGACATGACCAAAGTACGGGCAAGGTAATAGCTACTGCTAAAACACTTAAAAAAACAAAACTTTTTGCAGGAGCCAAAGCAAGTACTAGAAATAGGCCAATACTAACAACAATGATAGTGCTGCCTAAGTCAGGTTGAATAAATATTAGCAGTGCAGGAACACCTACGAGCACTAAACTTAAAAGAAAATGGGAGTACTTTTTCAGGTTAAGCTGACTCCCGAGATAGCTTATCCCAGCTACTAAAATCGGTTTCATCATTTCTGATGTCTGGAGATATAAACCTCCAAGGTTAATCCAACGTTGTGAACCTCTGATATTTGAACCTACCAGAAGGGTAATAAGCAAAAGCACAATCTGAATTAGATACAGATATGGGAAGAGCGCAGTCAGAACTGTAAAATCAATAATACTTAAACAAGCAAAAATTAGTATTCCAAGAATGGTAAAGGTAAGCTGAGAATTAAATTCATCAGGTTTAATGCTTAAAACTACAAAAAGTCCAAGAATAGATAATAGGAAAGCCGGAAGAAAAAGCTCTAAACTGACGAGATTAAACTTCATGGTATCGTTTATGTAATATGTGAATTAGGTAAACAAATAGTATCAAAGCCTGGTTTAGTCTTCCATTACTGTAACCGAATCTCCCTCACGAATATCCCTAACCATAGCTTTATGTTTAATTTCGTCTTCATACTCCTTGGGCCACTGTGGCAACGTAACCGAAACCAGTGCGTCACGCTCAACTCCAGCCTTTTTCCTAGCCTGCTGAATTGCCCTAATGAGTCTGCGTACCTCTCCTTCGGCTTTTAGTTCTGAAGTTATCTTAGTGTCATAATAAAGAGACAGTTCAGCCTCGGGTTTGGTCTGCCATTCAACAGCTTTAACATTGAGTTCATCTTTAATAATTTCCAGAAACCCTTGAGGTAATTTTTCAGAGGTCGAAGTTATCATTACCTTGCTCAAGGGTTGCCTGAGAGGAATTTGTTTTTCTTTTCTAACAGCGTTACCTATACTAGATATCTCCCTGACAATGTCCATAAGTTTTAAAAACTCTCTGTCTTCTTTAGTTAACTTTTTCTGCTTGGGCCAGTAGTTAAGATGAACCGATTCAGGTTGGTCTTTCAGTTTGAGATTTTGATACAACTCCTCAGTAATGAATGGAGTAGTTGGAGCCATGACTAAGCTTAACTCCATCAGCACTTTGTAAAGGGTTTTAAGGGCATCCTTGTCGTTATTTACAAATCTATCCCGGCTACGGCGGATGTACCAGGTTGAAAGGTCATTTACAAATGGCCTAATAAGCCTGACAGCTTTGGGAATGTTATATGCTTCGAGATAATGAGAGGTTTTAGTTTTTAACTCTTCAAGTCTTAGCAAAATCCATTTATCAAGAATATTTGAAACTGTCTTGGAGTCATCTGTTAATTGCGGGGTAAACTGATGAAGGTTAGCGTAGGTTACAAAGTACTTATAGGTATTCCAGAGAATAACTAAAGTTCTTTGATTTTGCTCTTTAATATCTTCCTCATTGATATTTAGGTTTTCCCCTGACATTACCGGACTAGACATAAGGTATAATCGTAAAGCATCTCCTCCATACGTTTCGATAACCCGTTTAGGGTCAGGATAGTTACCGTAGGACTTGCTCATTTTACGGCCATCAGTGCCTTTAATAACACCAGTGGTAATGACATTTTTAAAAGCATTACGTTCAAAAAGAGCATTAGATAAAACATGCATAACATAAAACCAAGCTCTGGTTTGAGCAATATACTCGCAGACAAAATCTGCGGGAAAGTTTGCCTCAAACTCTTTTTTATTTTCAAAGGGATAGTGCCTTTCACCATACGGCATTGAGCCTGATTCCATCCAGCAATCTAGAACATCAGGGATCCGCTTCATAGTCCCACCGCACTTTTCACACGAAAACACATGTTGATCAATATATGGCCTATGGAGGTCTGTAACTTTCTTTCCTGAAAGTTTTTCTATTTCAGCTACAGATCCGACTACTTTCCGTTCATGACAACCTTCTGTCTGACACTCCCAAACAGGCATAGGTGTCGCCCAGTACCTTGATCTTGAAATGCACCAGTCAGGAGCAGACTCTATTCCTTTTTTAAAGCGGCCTTCTTTGAGATAGTGCGGGAACCAGTAGATGTTTTCATTTGTTTTTAATAATTTTTCTTTTAGTTCACTTACCTTTAGAAACCAGGCATCTTGAGGTGCAAACATGAGTCTGGTGCCACAGCGCCAACAGTCGGGGACTGTATGAGTGTGAGGATCTTCACGGTAGATAAGATTACGCTGCCCTAGGTCTTCATTCACTATTTCGTTGGATTTGAGATAGTACATACCTTTCCAGGGTTCACGATCTATTGTTAGATAACCGGCATCATCGACATGCTCAATGAGGGCAATGTCTTTTTCTTTCATTACCCTAAAGTCATCCTCTCCGTATACAGCCAGAGTAACAATACCGGTACCTTCCTCTGCTGTAACAAAGTCATCAGCAACTACAATCCATTTTTGCTTCTCCTCGGGAAGTTCGTAAAAATCAAAGTGAGGTTCGAAATGTAAGCCTTCCAAATCTCTACCTTTAATACTGGCTACTTTTTTGTATGGTTTATCCTGCGTAAGCATGCTTAAAGTAGTTTTGGCAAGAACATAAAACTCATTTCCCTGGCGCACACGCACATACTCCAAATCGGGGTTTACCGCCAGTGCAGGTGTGGCTAACTTGTTCCATGGGGTAGTTGACCATGCTAGAAGGTAAACCGGAAGGTTTTCATCCTCTTCTCTCGCAAATTTCTTCTCACGCTGGGAAAGTTTAATTTTATTTTCATCTGTCAGTTTATACTTGTAGGTAGTAGCTTCTTCAGACACTTCACGATAACTGTTATCCATTGCTACTTCAAAGTTGGAAATTGGAGTACCGCAGTGCGGGCAGTATAGAGAAACACGCTTTCCTTTATAAACCAACCCTTTGTCGTACACCGACTTAAATACCCAGATAACAGACTCCATGAAGTCCTTGTCCATTGTGCGGTAGGCATTCTCCATATCTACCCACCTACCAACTCTGTCAATATACCAGTTCCACTCAGCTGACGTTTGAGACACATACAATCTACACTCAGTAATAAACTTTTCCAGGCCGATTTTCTCGATATCTCTGCG
>JBMNOG010000015.1:0-19754 GCA_050942955.1 Patescibacteria group bacterium
ATCAGGCCGCGAGGTAGTGACCCTCGATTTTTTACGAGTAAATAATTCTCAAAACATCCATTTAGAAGCAGAAAAAGCCAGACTCTACGCTGTTACAGCCAACAAGCTTGGATTAAATGAAGTGGATATTGTAGCTCACTCAGAAGGTGCTATTCCAGCCTCAATATTTGCTGCTAATACAGCTAAAGAGCAAAGCTGTCGAGTTAGAAACATGGTGCTTACTGATCCGGTAGGATTTGTGAATACGGATGTTGCTACCTTTCTAACTCGTATGGTAAAAGATAATCTGCAGACTGCAAGAAGAATCAATAATGGGTGGGATGAACATTCTCCTACCGGAAGTGTTGTTAAACAGGTTGCAAAGGCAAGCTCAGCCCATACTCGAAGCTATATTTTGAAAAACCTTCGAAAAGCGCATGCTGAGGTTTGGGCTATTACTCATTCATCTGTATTACAGTTGCTGCAACAAGCTAAAAACGAACAACAGACACAAATCTGCATTATTTCAGGTGTTGAAGATGTTTATTTCCAAATGGCTGAGATACAAAATAGCATAGAGAGAAACCCGAACTTTCATATTGATGCCTTCCTGTCTGTTATCGGAGGACATAATGAAACACATTTTGACAGAAGACATAGGTTGTTAGTAGTTGAGATACTGAATAAACTTGGTAACAGAAGAAGGTGACAAAGGAGAATAAACTTGAACTAAACTTTCAAGATAGTTTCTTAGTTGCTCGGAAATCTTAAATAATTTTTCTTTAATGCTGCCAACAAATTGATTAATCCGATTGCTTATTTTACTTCTAATTATTACTTGCCAATAAAGTGTATCCATTGTCGTTTCAACCACAAAGTTATCTTATAAGCACTAATGTAAACAGCTTTTACTGTATAGCTTATTAATTCTAAAGTAAAACAATCCTAACAACACTCAGCGCAATAATTTATCCCATAAATTGAATGTGTTAAAATAGTTTTAGGCTTAGTGTAGAAGAACATCTTCTCAACTTGTGTTTTCTTTAGTTTTTAAACTCAAAAAACTTCGACTCACTTTTTTGCCTACACTATAAAACCAGCCAGTTATTAATATCAATTTAGGGGAGATTAACATGCGTAAAATTACTTGTAACAAGTATGCTGACTTTTATTTAAACGCTGCACAAAAACTACGACTTGGATATAAAGTCCTCAATAAAAAAGCAGTTTTCGCAAAAATATTTGATGACAAAAAGGAGCTATTTGTAAACAGTAACTCTCTTTCTGTTAACTCTCAGGTTGCAGCACGCCTTGCAAATAATAAGAAAAGAACCTCACTTATTTTGATTGCTAAAAAATTTCCTGTACCCTCATTTCAGACTTTTAAAGACAAAAGTAAAGCTATAAGTTATGCTTATAATCTGGTTAGAAACGGTACTCCCATAGTGATTAAGCCTGTTAGCGGTTCACTGGCAATTGGTGTTACAGTTAAGCCCAATACAAAAGCTGAAATAATTGAAGCTGTCGATGAAGCTTTTCTGGGATACAGAGAGATAATGGTTGAAAATTTTGTCAGTGGTGAAAACTATAGAGTCACAGTATTTCAAGGCCAAGTTATTGCAGTAACATGGCGTAGGCCGGCTTATGTCATTGGAACAGGTAAGGATAGCGTAAAAACGTTAATTTCTCGTAAAAATCAACAGAGGCATAAAATTGGTCTTCCACCCATTACCTTAAGAAAGAAGGATATTCATTACTTAACTGCGCAGAAAATTGATTTATATAAAACTCTAAATAAAGATAAGTGCCTCCAGCTTCAGCTTGGTTGTGATTTAGAAATCGGAGGTGAAAGAGTGAGAGTAGATATTCACAAAATACCTCAAAAAAACATTGATTTGTTTGTGAAAGCTACTAAGACTTTGACACTGGAATTCGCAGGCATTGATTTTATAATAACTGATATCAAGACACCTTACTCTGGGACAGAGTGTGCAATCAATGAAATCAACAGCGCTCCGCAATTGGATGTTCACTATCTAGACCAAAATCCTTCAAGTAATTATGCCGCGGAAAGAATCTTGCGCAAATACTTTTTTGGGCAAAGCGATGTGTCTGATCAACTCATTAAGTTACCAGTTGTTATGCTTAGAGAAAATTTGGCCACCCAAAGCGAGGTTCACTAGAAGTAAATTAGTTTAATAAGAATTACTATCATTTTCAAACAAATTGAAAATGTAGATCGGTTCTATTCTGCTCTTTTGAGTTTTAATACGTAGAGCCAAATAAATTCTTCTCACTATCTTCTTACACTACATTAACCCACACTTCATTTCACTACATTAAAACAAGTGTATGGATTCTAGTAAAAGCACTCAACCTAAACGTAGGAAGGTTGTTTTTTCTTCTTATGATGATGTAAACAACCCATTTTATGGCGGTGGAGGTGCCAGATCAATTTACAAAATTGTTAAAAGATTGAGCCACCACTACAATATAACAATTGTTACGGGTAACTACTCCGGGGCTGAAAACAATAATAACAAAATTACCTTTATAAGAATTGGTCCCAAGTTTTTGGGACCAAAACTAAGCCAGGTTGTTTATCATATTCTTCTCCCCTTTTATCTCCGAAAGCTAAAGTTTGATGTCTGGGTTGAAAGTTTTACTCCGCCCTTCTCAACTTCATTTCTACCTTTATTTACCAAAAAACCCGTGGTAGGTTTGGTGCACACTCTTTCAGCTCAGGAAATGGAGCGCAAGTATGAAATACCTTTCCAGATTATTGAAAACTTGGGATTGAAACTCTATAAAACCTTTATTGTTCTTTCTCAGAACTATAAACAACTAATTCAAAAAAGAAACAAGAGCGCAAAGATTTATATTATCCCTAATGGAGTTGCTCCTGAGTATCTTAGCCATTCAGCTCAAGGCAATCATATTCTATTTTTGGGAAGGCTAGAAATTGAACAAAAGGGAATAGATCTTCTACTTGATGCCTATCGTTCAATTGTAGATCACACTTCAGTAAACCTAGTTATAGCTGGTCCGGGCAGCTTAAGAGAGAACAGATTTATTCTCAAATACATTGAAAGGTACAACCTAACTAGTAGAGTAACAATTACTGGAAGAGTAAGTGGTGAGAATAAGGAAAAACTTTTGTCAGATAGCATTTTCTTGGTGGTTCCTTCGCGCCAAGAGTCATTTTCTATGGTTGCGCTTGAAGCTATGGCAAACGGTAAACCGGTAGTAAGTTTTTCTATTGATGGTTTGGACTGGATTAAAAAAGACTGTGTGTTACAAGCATCACCCTTTGATGCTGAAGAGTTGGGTCAGTGCATGTTAACTCTCATAAAAAATAAGAAACTCAGACAAAAAATGGGGGTAAAAGCACTTGCGTTTTCTAAAAATTATTCTTGGAGTTCAAGTGCGGAAAAGTATCGAAAAGTCCTTATACATAGCATGAAACCTCAGTATGAAATCAGATGTAGTTAAACAAATCATCGACGAGCAAAAACCTTGTTATTTCATTTCTCCACACCTTGACGATGTAGTTTTATCGGCAAGCGCTTTAATATTCCAGCTTAGGAAACATGTCAGCATAACAGTTGTCAACGTTTTTACACAAGCCGATAAACCACCGTATACTTTTTCAGCCAAATCCTACCTTAGGCAGTGCGGCTACAACGACGCAGAAAAGCTGTTTCAGGACAGAATAAAAGAAGATCAGAGTGTTTTAGAAAATCTTGCGGATAGCGTGATTAACCTTAATTTCATAGATGCTCAATGGCGGAAAAGAACAAATCAAAATAGACTACAGCATTCTTTAAGTTCATTACTTCCCGAGTTAATTCACACATACCCTACATATAGGTTTCATATTCGAAAACCAATAATTTCTACAGAGGATGCTTCAATGATCACACAAATTAAAGAGAGACTTAAGGCGATTGTAAAAAACGGAGCAGTTTTTTGCCCTTTAGCAATCGGCAGTCATATTGACCACATTATTGTCAGATCTGTATGTGAAGATTTATTTTATAAGCCTGTATTTTGGGCTGACTGTCCGTATATGAAAAACAAGAAAATAACTATTCAAGTTAAAAACATGACCTCATTTACTATTAGCCAAGATCTTACCCTTAAGCAGGAGTTAGTTTCAGGATATGAGACACAGTACAAAGCTATGTTTGGTAGCAACGCACTTGTATTTTTACCTGAAACATACTTTGTTACCGATGCTTCAACTTAAAACTAGTTCATCGCCTGATAGTAATTTGCTAAACTCCTGGGGAAAACTTTGGCAGAGCTCAAGTAATGCCCACCCTTTTAATTCACCTCAGTGGTTTTCAGCATGTCTAAGCACTTATGAGTATAAAAATTATTTCATCACCTCAGTATACGAAGGAGATTGTCTTGTGGGAATTCTTCCTCTTGTTAAAAAGCAGAAATTTTGTATTTCCTACTATTGCTGTCCAGGAGAGAAACATCTGGATAAAGCTTCACTGCTCTTAGCTGATGGACACTCGGGTTTACTAAACACTATTGTTAACAAGCTCACAACTGTAAGTGCTTTTTGTTTGCAGGAATTGCCTGAAAATGTTTTTAACAATATTTCAGATGATGTCTGGTATACGCAGTCTTCAGAGAATCCCTATATCCCACTTCAGCCTAACCCTTTTCTATATATGGTAAAAAGGCAAAGAAGAGCAATAGTAGCGAAACTAAAGAAATATGAGAAATTACTAACATATAAGTGTTTTAAAGGCAGTTTGACTGCCCTTAAAACAGCGTATGAGATTGATGGAAAAAGTGCCAAAAAAGCATCTGGAAAACCCACTTTTGCTAACAAGGAAGATAAAAAATTTTACATAGAACTTCTTAAAGAGTACAGGAAAAACTTTGTGGTAGATATACTGTACTTCAACAAAAAGCCAGTAAATTTTTACATAGGATTAACGCATAAAAAGACATACCATGCATATAACACATCATATGATGCTCAGTACCGTCACCTTACTCCCGGAAAGTTACTTGCTTTTCTTATCTTAGAACGTCTTCACAGTGAAGGCATGCAAACTTTGGATTTCTCAAGAGGTGTGACGCGGATGAAGCGGGATTTTACCAAACTCTCTAAACTTCAATGTAGCATCTTTTTTTCAAAGAATAAGAAAGTCAAATTACTCTGGAGAGTAGTAACGCAAACCCGTAAAAATATTACGGAAAACGAATTGTTTTACGGCACTTATCTTTCATTTAAAAAATTTCTATATTAGTGTCATAGCTACTTGATTTGAAAGATCAATGCCTTTATTGGTTAGCTTCAAGACATTTCCATCATATTTAATCAACTCAGCCTGAATAAGTAACCTCAGATTTTGTCCATAAAGAGTAAAGATGTTCTTTCCAAATCTTTGTTTAAACTGCTTAATATCTAGTCCGGAAATCAAACGTAAGCCTAACATAATAGCCTCCGAGATTTGTTGCCTATTGTTTATCAGCTTTCCGGAATTAAAAGCTAACTTGCCCGAAAGTGATTCCTCAATATATTGGTGCACGTTACAGATATTACTGAACCGCTTATCCTTAAAAAAAGAGTGAGCTCCAGCACCAAGACCTAAATACGGTTGATACTGCCAAAAGGAGAGATTGTGTTTGCATTCATATCCTGCCTTTGAAAAGTTTGAAATTTCGTAGTGATGATAACCGCTATCTTTAAGCATTTCTTTTGCTAAGACATACATTTCCCTATCCAAGACTTCATCAGTAGTTTTAAATTTACCTTGACTGTGAAGCTTTCCTATAACTGAGCTATTATCAAGTTCCAAACTGTAACAGGAAATATGTTCCGGCTCTAGTGCTGTAACTTTTTTAAGTGTGGTTTGCCACTGATTTAATGTTTGGTTAGGAATGGCGAAAATCAGATCGACATTTATATTCCTAAACCCGATAGCTCTAGCTGATTTAAATGCATCAATGAAATCTTTTTGCATGGAACCCCGGCCCAAATATGTAAGCAGTTCATCTTGCCACGCTTGCAACCCTAAACTCAGCCGGTTGATTCCTGCTTTAAAGTATCCTGCTAGTTTTCGTTCAGTAAGCGATTCAGGGTTAGCTTCCAAAGTGATTTCAGCTTCTTTTTCAACTATGAAATATTTACAAATACTCTTAATTATCTCTTTAATAGTCTCAGATGAGAGTAGTGATGGGGTTCCGCCGCCAAAATAAATAGTACAAACTCGATATCTATCAGCTAATCTACTACTGTTTATTATTTCTTGTCTTAAAGCATTGACATAAGCAGGAATTTCTTGCCCTTTGTCCACTTGGGAAAAGAAACCACAATAATGGCACTTTGACCTGCAAAAAGGAAAGTGAAGGTACAGATTCAATTGATGCAAAGTATCTGTTCTTGTTGGTAAGTGCTGATTCATTTGAAAAATAATGAAAAATTAATTACAATCTCGCTAATTTATTTATTTACCTATGTTTCGGGATACTGAGCCGAATTATATCTTCGAAAAAGACAAACAGACAACAGTTGCTTATGTGAAAAGAGCTGTTGTTCAACAAGGCAAACGTACAACTGTCCCGACAGAAACCGAAATAGCAGTTGAACAAGGTGCTGTCTTTTATAGTGATGGCAGCTCCGAACTATTACATTGGGAAGAGGTCGTTGACCTCAAATTGCAAAGTACTCCTAATATTGATTTTTTAGTTTTCGTGCATCCTAATGGCTGTTTTATGATTTCACATTGCAACCAACCATGGTTTTTTGGCATGAGAGATAAAGATAGTAGTAACGTTGAATATGGTGATAACGTCATTGTTTTTGATAGAAATAAGGACGATATTTCCACTTTTACTCAAAGCTTCGAGAGAAATGGTCTTAGAATTGAATTTACTTTCTCCTTTGGCCGCGATCAAGAAGAAATGTGGAGATCACTGGCCGACTTTCAAAGTTTAAAGTTGCAAAGATTAGCGCAGAATAACTAAGAATTGTTAAAGAGAGCTTAAAACAAAGATTCAACTGCTTCTAGAGATTCCACAGGATCAGCGTAGTCAACATCTTCAGGGGTTAAATCTATTGCCTGGATGAACATATCTTTTGCCGCTGCATAATTGCCCATTTCTACAAAAATTACTCCCATGTTATTTGAAATCCTGCAGGCAGTTTCATCTTTACGGTAAAACTCTTTTACTCTAATAAGATAAGCCTCTCTTATCGTTTCTGTATTACCGATTTTTTCCAAAACATCTTCATATTTTAAGGCGTACTTCATAGCAGCTCTGACAATCTGATCCATAGCTTGACTGTAAAGAACCAAAGCTTGATCTAGGTTTCCGGCCTTTTTTTCTACTGCAGCTTTAACCGCTAGTTCATTAATCTCCATAATATTCTTGCGACAATTACTTTAAAAGCATTCGGACTTTATTGTACCAGCACGTAGCTAATCGCGTGTAAGAGACAAGTTTGTTTACCGATCTAAGCCATCAAGATTATATAAGTAAACATCATCTTTCAAGATTTTGTGGCGCCAGGTCGGAAATGTAAAATAATTACTAATAACTTTAGAACCGTTGCGAAGCTCTTTTTTTAGTTTAGTTTCTAGACGGTCCATAATACCCGTAATTCCGTAGACTGTGATGATATCAAATTGACTCAAATTTACATCCCAAAAGTTAGCCTGATGAATAAAGGCTTTGCCTTCAAGCCCGGCTTTCCTGATATTCTTTTTTGCTAATTCAACTCTTTCTGGTTCAATTTCGAACCCATGTGCTTCTGCTCCCCTTTGCGCCAAAGCAATTACCACTCTGCCGTCCCCTGAACCTAAATCAGCAGTCTTTTGTCCGGGTTTGACAGCACATAGCTCAATCATTGTTTCTAGTCTATTCCAGGAACTTGGAACATAGGGAATATCATAGATTTTATACGCCATACAGTAGCTTAATAGTACACAAGCATCTATCAAGCAGCTTGCCAGTTTATAACAGGTTTATTATTGCTAGTATTATGTGAGGATTTTGTAGGCTTAATGTATGAGTTGTATAAGACCGCAAAACAAAAAGGGGCTGAAGTGCCACCTTTAGACTTTCTCATAGCCTAACTATTATTTGATCTCAAACATAGTGGTCATACCATTAACATCTACACTATACATGCCTTCAGCAACATCGCTAATATTTATATTTACTTGTTCTTCAAATGGTGTCAGCACTTGAGCACACATAGAATCAGGCGGACGTGTAGCTTCAAGTATAATAGTAAATGTAGTACCCTCTCTATCTGTTGTAACTTCGTTAATTTCTGTGCAGGCGTCTGGAAGCATTCCTGCAACGATAACTTCTGCCCTTCCTTGGTTTTTCTCGACTTTTACTACTTCCACACTATCGACCGAGACCAAATTTTTATTTGTCTTATCGGGCATTGGCGGCAGATCTTTTGCCCTCTCAGGTCCGCTTATTTCTTTATTGGAGTTCTGTTGCGTAATTGGTTGTGGTGTAGAAAGCTGACTTTTCTTGTTGTTGGTCTCTATATTCATGCAACCGCACAGAACTAATGGCAGTAAAGTAAATATTGTAATAAAGTGTGATCGCTTCATGTAAAACTCCTTCTAAATTTAGTATCGATAGTGATCAGACTTGAATGGGCCTTGAGTGGAGACACCCAAGTAGTCAGCTTGGTCAGTCGTAAGCTTTGTAAGTTTTCCGCCTAAATATTCTACATGTAAAACTGCTACTTTTTCATCCAAGTGTTTGGGTAAGGTATAGACCCCGATTTCATATGGTTTAGTAAAAAGCTCAATTTGTGCCAAAACCTGATTGGTAAAGGAATTTGACATGACAAACGAGGGATGGCCTGTAGCGCAGCCAAGGTTTACCAATCGCCCCTCAGCAAGAAGAATGATTCTATGGCCATCTGGGAAAGTATAGAGATCAACTTGAGGTTTAATCTCTTCTTTTTTAATACCGGGAAACGTATTTAAAGCATCTACCTGTATCTCGATATCAAAATGGCCAATATTGCAAACAATGGCTGTATCTTTCATCTTTTTAAGGTGATTGAGAGTAATAACATCACGGCATCCAGTAGCTGTAACAAAAATATCAGCTTCACTGACAACATCTTTCATCGTCACAACCTCGTAGCCGGCCATAAGTGCCTGCAAAGCACAAATGGGATCAACCTCTGTCACCATTACCCGACAACCGAAAGCGCGGAGAGATTGGGTACTACCCTTTCCCACATCACCATAACCTGCTACAACGGCAATTTTACCGGCCAACATAATGTCTGTAGCTCTTTTGATTCCGTCAGCCAGCGATTCCCGACATCCGTACAAGTTGTCAAACTTTGATTTAGTTACACTGTCATTTACGTTAATTGCCGGAATTTTAAGCCGGTTGTTTTTGTGCATTCGATAGAGTTGATGAACGCCAGTGGTGGTTTCTTCAGAGACCCCTCGAATATTTTTAAGTAGCTCGGGATGTTTTTTATGGACCCACCCGGTTAAATCACCTCCATCGTCAAGAAGCATGTTTGGCCCCTTTCCGTCAGCAAATCTAAGAGTTTGTTCGATACACCACCAATACTCTTCTTCTGTTTCTCCTTTCCAGGCAAAAACAGGCGTGCCGGCTTTAGCAATAGCGGCAGCAGCATGATCTTGGGTAGAAAAAATATTGCAAGATGACCAGCGAACTTCAGCTCCCAACTCCTGAAGCGTTTCAATGAGAACTGCAGTCTGGATGGTCATGTGCAGCGATCCGGCAATTCTGGCACCTTTTAAGGGCTTTTTCTTGCTGTACTCCTTGCGCAAGCTCATGAGCCCTGGCATCTCTTTTTCTGCCAGAGTCATTTCCATTCTTCCCCAGTTTGCCAATGAGAGGTCTTTTACTTTAAAGTCTTGATGTTTAGACATAATCCTCCTAGAAAACAAAGTCTTCTTGATAATTTTGTTTATAGCGTTTTATAAACTCATCGCGTTTAAAAACATGTTCTTGAGTACCTTGTTTTTCGATAGCATAAGCTGCTGTAATAGAACCAAGCTGTGCACATACCTTTAAAGGCAGACTGCGGATATAACCGTACAGGAAACCAGCTCGGTAAGCATCACCTGCACCGGTTGGGTCGACAAAACTTTTTATAGCTACACTGGAAACTTCTATTCGTTTTTTTACTATTTGGCCACATATTTCTGAACCTTTTTTTCCTTTAGTAACTACCACAACAGGAATAGCAGTATAAACTTGATCAGGTTGCATTTTTGTCTTTTCGCATAAAACCCTGAATTCATAGTCATTCAGAATCAGTAGTTCTGTGCAGGTTAAAGCTTTAGCTATATCTTCTGCATCAATGTTATTTACCTGCTGACTAACGTCATAAAACAAGCGAAAACTGAATTTTCGGCACTCTTCAACTTGTCTGCGCATTGCCTTGGGGTCGTGAGGAGAAAGAACAATAAACACATCTTTTCTCTTCCAGCGAGCAAAAGATAAGCTGTCACTATCAAACATCGCACCAGGGTAAAAGCCACCGATTTGGTTATCATCAACATCAGTTAAAACAGTATAAGAAGCAGTTTTCTTTGCACTTTGGTGGATGTGCTTTATATCTATTCCAAGGTCTTTCAGTTTATTAACGTACCTAGAAGCATCACTCCCAACTGAACCAAGTAAGATTGGTCTTTCTCCCAAAAGCGCTAGACTGTAGGCGATGTTTGCTCCAACACCTCCAGGCGATCTTTTAGTTCATCTACAAAAACACTGAGGGAAAGAACGTGGAGTTTATCCGGACGAATAACATTTATAAAACTGCCGGAGAAGTTCATAATTCGGTCAATAGCTATTGAGCCGCAAATAATTAGTTGAGGAATATTTTTCACGCAGTCTATACTAGCAACCATTCTATATGTCTGCAACACATAGCTCTCGTTATACGATAGCTTTTCGGTTTGTATCTAAGTACAATGGAAAAATGACAACCATGACTACTAAAGGATACTATTCACAAGTACGCTCTGATCTTTTCCCATTCATTGCTCAGGGTAAACATAAGATTTTGGATGTTGGATGTGGTGAAGGGAAAACCCTAGCTGAGTTAAAAAAACTAGGCAAAGCTTGGTACACAGCAGGAATAGATATTTGTCCAGAAGCAGTCGCTAGAGCAAAAAAAGTACTTGATAAAGCCTTAGTCGGTGATATCGAGAACATATCACTGCCGTGGGCTAAAGATTATTTCGATTACATAATTCTGGCTGATGTTCTTGAGCATTTAACTGATCCATGGACTACTGTTCACCAGCTCAAAAAGAATTTAAAAAATGACGGTTTTTTGATTGTCAGTGTTCCAAATATCCGCAATATCACTATCTTGAAGAATCTTATTTTTGATAAGGACTGGACCTATAGAGATAGAGGAATTCTTGATAAAACTCATCTGCGCTTTTTTACTCTTAAAACGATTCAGGCTTTACTCAAGAATGAGGGTTTTAGCATTCTTGAAGTACGAGAAAACCTGCCACAACTCAACAAACCCAAACGCTTTCTTAACCAGTTAGTGGGTGGTAGATTAAAACCTTGGTATGTTGTGCAGTATCTAATAAAAGCTAGGAAGGCAAATTAATTGTTTTTGGAGAAAGGAGTTATTAGAATAGTTACTATGACTGATTTATTGTTACCACTTGGTATCATATCTCTTCCTGCAGTTTTGGTGGTTTATGTACTCTATAGAATGAATAGGTATGAAAAGCTTTGTCAAGGATTAGTATTTTATCCTGACTATCTTGAAACAGTAAAGGATAAAGTACGGGTTAATTACAACAAGATAGAACGTGTAACCCTTAAGTCTATTTTCATAACTAAAAAAGGTTGGGAGCCAAGAGTGGTAATTGAATACCATTATGATAGCCAGCTTAAGGAAATTATCCTACCTCCGCGTTTTCAACATGGAAGGTCATCTATTTTTCAGTTTTTTGAAGACGCTTATGTAAGTACGGAAACACTATTTAAACTGAGACGCTACTTGCCGCTCAAAATTGATCCTGTATTTAACCGTTATCTCAACAAAGAAGAAATTAGATTTGAAGATTTAGAGCCGATTAAGCGTATGGTTGGTGTAGTGCTTATGAAACCAAGCGGTAGCTTCCGTATTCTTGACTAAATATCCAAATTCTTTTTAAGCAGCCCTCTCCCAAATTGAAAACCAAAAACTAAATGGGTGGTTACAATTCCAGGATAAAGTAAAAAGCCGACGAGGAAGCTTCTCTTTCGTAAACCGGTTACAAGACTGGTTAGCAGGACAAAAAACGAGTACACGGCAAGTTCTATAAGATAAAAAATAACGAGAAACTTACTAAATAAAGGATAAACTGGGTAAAAAACAGCAGCCAAAACGGGAATAACAAATAAACTAAGAGTAAATAGAAACGGGATAAAGTAGCCTAGGCGGCGTGAGGTTTTGGGCAAGATTTTTGTAAAGTGGCCACGGTGAAGACCATAACGGGAGATTTGTTTTAGGTGTGATAGAAAAACAGGTCGGCGGCAATGATAAACCAAAACTTCTGGATCATAAAGGATCTTTTTGTTAAGTTTGTAAACAAGATCATGGCAAAGTTTAGTGTCTTCACCCGGCCAGAACTTTGAACTAAATCCTCCAATCTTTAAAAAATCATCCTTTCTGACAAGAAGATTAAATGTTGGAAAATCATCCACAAAGCGCCTTCTTTGCTGGGTGCAGCGGTACGTTCCGGCTCCACCTGCGCCTATCCAAGTACTCCAAACCAGGCCAGAAACTTGTGCTCTTAAAGAGTCAGAATCAGGAGTAAGGCCAGGTCCGCAAACTGACGAAATTTCTTTTGATTCTTCAAAACACATAACTGCCTTCAAAAGCCAGTTCCTACTTACAACTACATCATCATCAATAAAAGCCACAATTTCACCTCTAGCTTTAGTAACACCAAAATCTCTTTTGTCTGCGGGTCTGGTTCTAGGATACGTGGCATAGATTTGTACAAAGGCGGGGACCTTAAGCCTAGTCTTATTTTTATCAGGAAGCAAAATAACTTCAAACCTTTTGTAGCTTTGTTTCTTAAAAGATGGTATTACTTGGTTTAAAACGAATTGACTAACTAACTTACAGGGAATAATGACTGAGACTAAAGGTTTAGGTTTTACCATAGAAATCAAGGATTTTTAATCTGTAAAAAACTCTTAAAGTATCCCAGAACATTCCCCAGATGGCTTTGAGGGTAGAAGCGTTTGTAAGGCTGGCATACTGAAAATCAAGTTTTATAGGTGCTTCAAAAATACGGGTAAAACCAAGTTTATGGGCAACACTTAGCATTTCAATATCGAAAGCGTAGCGTTTCACTTGAAGTAAAGGTAATACTTTGGTCAAAACACTCCTTCTAAAAATTTTAATCCCCGGCTGGGTATCCTTGATATTAATGCCAAATAAAATTCTAACCATCCAGTAGTAACCGGCGCTTAAGATCACTCTTTCAAGTGGATAGTTAACTACAGACACCGGATGGCGCTTTGATCCCACAATAATGTCGGCATCGTACCACTCTAGATGCTCAAGCAACATGGAGATGCCATTGGGATCAATTTCCATTCCTGAGTCCAGAAACAGTATGTAGTCACCTTTGGCTTTTTTCATACCAAAACGGACAGCGTACCCCTTGCCATGATTAGTTTTAAACTTGAAGACTTTGATTTTTGCGGTCGCAACCTTTCGTGCGTTTTGATAGGTCTTATCAACACAGCCGTCAACTACCACAATAATTTCCCAGTTATAGCGGATTTTTTCAAGCACCTGAGACACCTGTTTAAGATCGCTAACAATAGTTTTCTCCTGCAAGTAGGCTGGTATGATAACCGAAAGTAGTTGTTTACTTTTTCTTGGCATAAAACAAAGTGTAAACGTAGGCTGACCCAAGTGTCAAAGCTGCAATCACACTAATAATTGAACTAGAAATAATTGCTTCAATAGTTGCGTGGTTTCCAAGTATAAGTGCAATCTGTAAGACAGCCGCAAACCCAGCTAACCATAAACTTACTCTTTTTTCCAGAGCTAGCAGGAACTGTGTAAGAAGATTGAGTAAGGCCAGTAATCCAATAAATATTGAGAACAAAGGAACAAATCTGATAGCTTTGTTGTACTGGTTCCTGTAGAGAAGCGAGACAATAAACTCAGGGAAGAAATGGAATGCTCCAATTCCAACTGTCACCATTCCGCCCATAAGCAAAAGTGATAGAAAATACATCTGCTTGAGTTTAAGTAGACTCTTCTTGTGTTTAACAAAAACAGGGAAAGCAACCACCAATATGGCGTTTGTAACAAAGATAATAACCTTTCCCACAATTGAAGTAGCTGAGTAAAAGCCAGATTCATCAGGAGAAAGAAAGTATCTGGCAAGAAGAATATCTGTCGAGTATAACGATATTAAAGCTAAATTGACTCCTAAACTAAGTGTCGAAAACTGCCAGAAATGATTGGGTAAATTAGATTTATTATCACCCTCTATACTTTGAGGAAGTTTTTGGCGGACAAAGAACCACCCTGCCAGAAGTGAAACGATACCAGTTGCCAGGTATCCGGTCAGAGCTCCGAAAACCTCATATCCTAATATAACAAAAATTAAGGCTACAACGATTTTGGCTATAGATGCAACAATACCGATAAGAGACATTTCAACAAATCTTAATTTTGCTTGCAGTGTGGCACCATATACTACAGGTGTAAAAATAAATAAGGCCTGTAAACTAAAAAAAAGAAACAGGTAGTTGTTCTCAAACTGCAGCAATCTTTTGAATAGTGGAAATAAAACCAGTAAAACCCCCCAAGCAGCAAGTGATAAAAAGAACGCTTTGTTTTCCAAGTTCTTAACTACTGCTTTGAGGTTTTTATCATTCGTTTCGTTAATAGTTTTTACAATTGAAAGAGTAAAGGCTTGGATAGGAACTCCAAAAAAGTAGGTTAAGGCAATAAAGCTTTCAAGCAAACCATAATCTTCAGGGCTAAGTCTTCTGCCAACCAGAAGATGGTAGAGATAGCTTAGGAAGTTACCTACTAGAGTTGCAATAAAAACGACGGCACTTCCCTTAAGTAAGGGCTGTACCATGTATGTTTTTAATTGGGAAAATGCTGTTTTAATTGACATGGTAATCTGTCTGTGCTTAGGTGAAGCCAGCTTTAATATACAATGTTAGTATGAAAAGTATCAGTGCGATTATCCCTTCACTAAATGAAGCAAAACTACTCAGTACCTGCTTAAAAAGTATACGTACCCAAAACTACGACCAAGCAAAGATCGAGATCTTAGTTGCTGATGGCGGTTCAAAAGACGGTACTAAGGCAGTTTGCAGGAAGTACAAAGCGCACTTGTTAAAAGACACTTCAGGCAGTCCGGAAGCGTCTAAGGGACTAGCTTTAAAGCATGCCAAAAATGAGTTAGTTCTAGTACTTGACTGCGATAACGTCTTACCTCAGAGGAATTGGTTAAGAGATATGGTTTCTGCCTTTAACAAAGAACCTGATATCGTCGGTTGCTACACCTGGCGCTACACCTTACGCAAAACTGATAATCCCCTTAACCGCTACTTTGCCCTTTTTGGTGCCAATGATCCTGTAGCTTACTTCTTAGGAAAAGCAGACAGACAATCATATTTGTCAGATTCTTGGAACCTTATGGGAGAAATTGTTGATAAAGGCTCTTATTTTGTAGTGAGTTTTACACCTAAAACTATGCCTACATTAGGAGCTAATGGGTTTTTAACTAAGAGAAAATATCTACTGAAAGCAAAATCTGATGGGGACTGGTTTTATCATACCTGCGTTAACCTCGACCTTATTTCTCAAGGCTTGAACAGGTATGTAGTTATGAAAAACGATGTGGTGCATGCAAGTGGCGAAAATTTACTTAAGTACCTCCAAAAACGGAAAAAGTACCTAGAGCAAATCTATCTTCGCGATCAACCCAAAAGAAGATATTTGGTTTATGACCCTCAAAAAGATACACTAAAGATTGTTGCTTTTTCAGTATATTCACTTAGTATTATTCTGCCAACCCTGGTAGCTTTGTGGGGGTTTTTAAAAGTTAAAGACATTGCCTGGTTTTTTCATCCTGTGATCTGTTTTGCGTTGTTTTGGATTTATACCTACGCAACTCTTAAAAGCAAACTTGGCACAATTTTTGAAAAGCTAGATCTTTCCTTTTTACCTTATCAAAAAAGAAATTTATGAAACCCAGACTCTCAATTATTGTTGCTACCTGTAATCGGGAAAAGAGTTTAAAAAAGTGCTTGGCCAGTTTATCTAAGCAAACTAAACAAAATTTTGAAGTAATAGTTATTGATGGAAGCTCAAGTAATGGAACAGAACAGATAGTTGAAACGTATCAAAAACAATTTCCAGTTACTCTTGTGTTTTTTCAAGAGCCAGGGCTTTCCAGGGCAAGAGATATTGGTTGGCGCAAGGCAAAAGGAGAATTCGTAGCCTTTATTGATGATGATGTAGTTGTAAGCAGTAAATGGGCTGAGTCTGTAGTTGCAACGCTTAGTAAACACCCTGAAGTTGGTGGGGTATCTGGGCCTACAATTGTTCCCAGTAATCTTTTGAGAAATAGAGATGTGTTTTGGTTTTATAACCGGACAGGAATGCTTAAGGTTTTAGCTTTACTGTGGAATTACCTATTTCTGGATAATCAACCATTTGCTGTGGGTAAAATCTGCAAAAGCGGAGCGTGGACTCCAGGGTCAAACTTTAAATCTTGCCTTTCTTTGAAAAGTTTAAGAGAGGTCGATTATCTTGAAGCCTGCAATATGACGTTTCAAAGGAATCTGGTAGAAAAAGTGGGCGGGTTTGATTTAAGTTTTGAAGGTGTAGGCGACTGGTGTGAACCTGATTTAGCAGTAAGAGTTAAAAAACTTGGCTATTTGCTTGTTTTTAACCCTCAAGCTCGGGTAGATCACCATATCTCACGGGATGGAGTATTCTCGAGGCGGAATTTTGCTAAGGCACGCATGGAAAATTTTTACAAGTTTTACTTTAGACACATTTTTAGGCTAAAGCCTTCGTACATTAGTAAGTTAGCTTTATACGTTCTTTTTCTTAATATTTATTGGATTTGTAAAAGCATCTGCTCAAGAAATATTTCCTGGCTCAGCGGTATTGTTGGTTCAATCACCGGTCTTCGCTATGTCAGATCGTAAACCCTTAGTGTCAGTCATCATCGCCAGCCGCAACTGTAAACATTTTCTTAAACGAAACCTTGATTCTGTACTTAAAGAAAACGGGAGTTTCGAGGTAATTCTGGTTGATGACTGTTCGAGCGATGGCACTACTGACTTTGTTCAGAAAAGGTACGGAGCCCATGATAATGTTTCTGTAATTTCTTTATCTATCCATTCCGGAGTTGCAAAAGCACGCAACATTGGGGCAATAAAAGCTAAAGGGAAATATTTGTTTTTCTTAGACAGTGATACAAAAGTAAGTCCAGGCTGGGTAAAGACAATACATTCATTTTTTACCAAGCACCCGAAGATAGGTTTAGCTCAAGCTAAAATTCTTACCATGAACACGAACAAGTATGACTATGCCGGAGATTACATGGGCCCGTTTGGCTTTTTAATCGAAAGAGCCAGAAGTGCCGAGGATACAGGTCAATTTGATGAAGCATCGTATATTTTTTCCGGAAAATCGGCAGCAATGATTGTTAGGAAAGATGTTTTTAAGAAAGTTAAGGGGTTTGACGAAGACTACACCATATTCTGGGAAGATACTGACTTGGCTTGGCGAGTATGGCTAGAAGGTTATGAAGTGTTTTTCCTACCTCAAGTAACAGTCTGGCATGCATACGGCACAAGAGAAAAAGATGGGAAAATGTATGTGTCTAATAGAGTAGAATTTCACGGTTGCAAGAATAATCTTAGTTCTCTTGTAAAAAATCTTAGTTTAAAGCACCTTCTAACTGTTTTACCGGTTAATTTTGCCTGCTGGACCACATTAGGATTTTTATCCTTAATTAAGCTTAATCTACGTAGAGGCATTGAAATTTTTGCAGGACTCGGTTGGTTTGTGCTTCATTTTCCTCTTATTCTTAAAAAAAGAAAGGCTATTCAATCAGTGCGTAAAGTTCGTGACGAAGTCCTATTTGGGAATGTTGGAGCAAGCAAGGAATTGACATATTATATTGGGAAAGGACTAGCTTACTTACAAAATAAACCTTTCTAATGAAAGACACTGAACTGTTAGCCAAAAACGAGATTTTCAAGGCACCATCTACAATTTTGTTTCGCGCAATAGAAACAAAACTACTTAGAAGGAAAATAAAACGCTACTTAAAGCAAACACCTGCTCTTGATTTAGGTTGCGGTGATGGGATTATTGCCGACTTTATTTTTGAAAGGATGCTTGAGTATGGTTTAGACAATAACAGGCTCTCAGTTAAAGATGCAGAAAGATTAGGAATGTATCAGAAAGTATTTTGTGTAGACGCGAGTAATATTCCTCTTAAAAACAATACGCTAAAACTTGTTTTTTCTAACTGCGTTCTAGAACATATTCCCCATATTGAAAAAGTATTTGCTGAAGTTAATAGAGTTTTAGCGCCAGGAGGATATTTTATCTTCACTACTCCCAGCCACAACCTGAAGCGCTATAGTGTTTTTTCTTATATTAAACTGGGTTTTTTAAACTCTGTTTATGCAAAAGCACGAGACAAGAAGCTTGAACACTACCACTGCTACTCAATTGCTAAATGGTCCTCCTTACTCAAAAAATATGGGTTTAGCTGCAGAGATAGCTACTATTACCTTGGTAAGAACGAAACAATATTCTGGGATTTTCTGCTCATTTTTTACAAGGCGTTTCAGGTGGTTTGGATTCTTTTTCCGAAGTTCTACGGAAAACTTTACGAAATAACAATTAGAAAACGGATACTTGCTATGCTCGCAAAAGCCAAACCTCTTACAAGCGGAGGTGCAGCTGTGTGTGTTATAGCTCAAAAAGATGGCTGGAAGAAAAAGATCTCTTAAGCCAAAAACATCTCTTGTTGTGGTTTCTTATAACGGATACGAAGTAACCAAAAAGTGTCTCGACTCCATTTTTAGGAATAGTGGTGACTCAAGCTTGTACGAAGTTATTTTAGTTGACAATGCTTCAACTGACGAAAGTAAAAGTAGGTTAATAACACGCTACGCAAACAGATCAAACTTTTCTTGTGTTTCCCTAAACAGTAACACCTTTCTTACCGCTGCCTATAATGCTGGCTTTATGAAATCAAGGGCCGATGTTTTAGTCTTTATGAATAACGATACTACAATGACTCCGCAGTGGCTTGATAAAATTCTGTCAAAATTCGAAAGTAAAAGTGTGGGGATTGTCGGGGTATCTTTGCTTTCTGGAAAATCGCCTGATTATATAGATAGCCAGGGGTGCTCTCTTAATGTTCTAGGGTATGGGTTCAGGATAAATTCCGGGAAAAAATATTCTCAAAAATTAGAAATGGAAGAACCTTTTTTTATTGCCGGTTCGGTTCTGGCAGTCCGGCGGAACCTGTTTCAGAAAACCGGCATGTTTGATGAAGCGTATGATGGCAACTATGAAGATGTTGACCTGGCCTGGAGAATTAGGTTGCTAGGTTATTCAATTGAAGTGGCTTATGATGCCATTGTTTACCACTATGGTTCCTGGTCTGTAGCTAAGTTTTTTGATGCGCATCACTCTTCCTATTTGTGCCGCAAGAACCGGCTTATGACATTACTGAAAAACGGAA